>NZ_JBEBXS010000001.1:0-634538 GCF_040391475.1 Pandoraea pnomenusa
ACTTGTCGGTGCCGGGAATCAGACGCAGCGCCGTGGTGCGATTCTCCATGCCCCAGGTAGCGTCCAGCGGCGCCCAGTAACCGGGCACGAGACGCGAGTAGCTGTTGACGGTCTGCGCGTACATCGCCATGAACTCCGGCAGATACCGTTGCACACCCGCCATGAAACTCGCTTGCGTCCGGCTCATGCCGTAGGCCTGGCTCTCGTCGTAGAACGCGGATCGATTCGTCTTCTTGTCGCGTAACGAGACATGAATGTGGCCGCTCTGTCCGGGATGGTCATGCGACCACTTCGCCATGAACGTTGCCATCAGACCGTTGCGCTGGGCCAGCGCCTTGGTGAACGTCTTGAACAGAAAGCCCTTGTCTGCCGCGTTGGCCGCGAGGTCGACGGCGAGCGCCGCTTCCAGCACGCCCGGCCCGGTCTCGGTGTGGAGCCCCTCGATGGGCATGTCCATGCCCTCGCACATCTCGTTGAGCTGGCGGTAGAAATCCGAGGCCACGGTGCTGCGCAGCACCGAGTATCCAAAATTGCCCGGCGTCCAGTTCTCGAGGTTGCGATAGCCCTTCTCGCGCACCGACTGCGGCGTTTCGTTGAACATGAAGAACTCGTACTCCAGCGCGGCGTAGGCGTCGAACCCCATCTCGTCGGCGCGCGTGAGCACCCGGTGTAGCAACCGCCGGGGACAGACGTCTGCCGCATCGCCTTCGAACTCCGCGAGGAAGAACAGCATCGGCTCGCCCCCCGGCCCGGTCTCCAGCGCAAGTCGACGGCAGCTCTCCGGCACGATACGTACCTGCGCGTCGGGATACGCCGTATGCCAACCGGTGTATTTGACGTTGTCGTACAGATGATCGTCGAGATCCCAGCCCAGGACGACATTGCAGAAGGCAAATCCCGATTTGAGCGCCGACAGGAACTTGTCCTTGCGCAGGTATTTGCCGCGCATGACGCCATCGATGTCGGACAGGCCCACCTTGATATGCGACAACGCACTCGCCTCGACCAGCGCAACCGCGTCTGCCACCGTTTTCACCGCGCGTTCTTGCATCGTTCTACTCACTAGACGTTGTTGTGAACCCGTGCGCCACCGGTGCGCACCCGCTTGCAAAAACTGTCGCGCCGCACCGGGCGCCGAGCCTCAGGGCGCCACGCAGCCGATGACCGCCAGCGCTTCACGATGCAGCTCGGCGTTCGCCGCAGCGATCACCCTGCCGCGCGAATGCAGCGTCAGTGGCTGGCCGTCCCAGTCGGTGATGACCCCGCCGGCCGCCTCGATGACCGGCGCGAGCGCCAGATAGTCGTAGGGCTGCAGGCTCGCCTCCATCACCAGATCGATATGGCCGCTCGCCAGCAGCGCATAGGCATAGCAGTCGCCACCGAAGCGGCGGCTGCGCACGGCGCCGGACAATCGTGCGAAGGCATCGGCTTCCGCGCCCTGAAAAATGTCGGGAGAGGTGGCGTACACGGTGGCATCGGACAGCCGGGTGATCTTGCTGGTGGTGCACACAGCGCCATTGAGCCACGCGCCCTGCCGGTATCGACCCACCCATCGCTCGGCCTGCACCGGCATATCGATGACACCGACCACCGGCGAGCCCCGATGCAGCACGGCGAGGAGCGTGCCCCAAAGCGGAAATCCGGTGATGAAACTCCGCGTGCCGTCGATGGGATCGATCGACCAGACGAATTCGGCATCCGCGTGGGCGCTACCGAACTCCTCGCCGAGAATGCCATGCGTCGGAAACCGCTCGGCAATGCGTCGGCGCAGGGCCTGCTCGACATTGCGGTCCGCGATCGTCACCGGACTCTCATCGGCCTTGAGGTCGATCTCGAGACGACGCCGGAACCACCCTAGCGATAGCGGACGCACTTCGTCTGCCAGCGTTTCGGCGAAATCCGAGAGGGCCTGCAAAGACGGCTCGATAGCGGCGCCCGACATGGTAGGCATTGGCAAACTCCCAAGAGATTCGACGCGTGCGACGACGCGTCGACACTGTGGCGAAACCGGCTGAGTTTCCCGGTCAATGGCACGTCGGCAAGCGACGACATTGGCCCGTGAAAAATGTTTTTTTTAGTCTAGACACAGATACACAAATTTGCAAATATGCACAAAATAACAAAAATAAGTTGTGTACTGAAGGGACACGGGCCCACGGCGAACACGGCAGTTCTTGACGCATGCGCCGCCCCGTCGATTGCGAAAACATCTACTGGAGTTCGCCATGCGACGTATCAAGCAACTTGCCGTTTCCACCGCCCTCGCCGCGACATTCGGGCTGCTCGTGAGCACCGCCGCGCATGCGGGTGAAATCACCGTCTACACCGCGCTGGAAGACGACGAAATCGCCACCTACCTGGCAGCTGCGAAGAAAGCCATGCCGGACGTTACGGTTCACGTGCTACGCCTGTCGACGGGCGATCTCGGTGCCCGCCTGTTGGCCGAGTCGAACAATCCGCGCAACGACGTCATCTGGGGCTTTGCCGTAAGTAACATGCTCGACAAGCGCATCGAAGGCTTGCTCGAACCGTACTCGCCCAAAGGCGTGGACGTGCTGCCCGCGCAGTATCGCGATGCCAGCGGCAAATGGTTTGCCGCAACGGGCTACATGGCGGCATTTTGCGTGAACACGGAACGACTCAAGGCGAAGAACCTGCCGATGCCGACATCGTGGACCGACCTCACGAAGCCCATCTACAAAGGCGAAATCGTGATGCCCAATCCGGCGGCGTCCGGCACGGGGTATCTGCAAATCGCCGCGATTCTGCAAGGCCAGGGCAAGGACAAGGGATGGGCATTCCTCAAGCAACTGAACACGAACATCGCCCAGTACACGGACTCCGGCTCGAAGCCCTGCAAGATGGCGCGAACCGGGGAGTACGCCGTAGGCGCGTCGTTTGCCTTCCCCGCCATGCAGTCGATCGAAGCCGGCTACCCGATCAAGATGGTGATCCCCACCGACTGGGACGGCTATGAACTCGAAGCGTCCGGCCTGATGAAGACGTCGAAGAACAAGGCCGACGCCAAGCGCTTCCTCGACTGGACGCTCTCGAACAACGTCACGCCGCTCTACAAGAAGTACAAGGAGATCGTGACGGTGCCGGGCATCACGCCGTCCGAAGCCTCCGTCAATGCCGGCCTGCCCAAGGACATCACCAAGGTGCTCTACCCGGTGAACTTCCCGCAAGCGGCTGCCGAGCGCGACGGCACCATCAAGACGTGGCAGGACTCGATGAAGCGCTGACGGCCATTCCCCCGGTGCTACCGATGCGGCCCACTGCGCCGCATCGGGCACCTCGGAGCGCAGGACGATGAGGACAAGGAGAAGCCGACATGTCGCTGGAAATCACGGACATCTGCAAGCGTTTCGACGATTTCGTTGCGCTCGAACGCATTAATCTCTCGGTCGACGAGCACGAGTTCGTCTGCCTGCTCGGCCCGAGCGGCTGTGGCAAGACAACGCTGCTGCGCATCATCGCAGGACTGATGCCCTTTGACAGCGGACGGCTCACGCTGCGCGGCAAGGACCTCGGATCGGTGCCTGCGAAGAAGCGCGGATTCGGCATCGTCTTCCAGTCGTATTCGCTGTTCCCGAACATGACCGTCGCCGAAAACGTGGGCTATGGCCTGCGAATTCGCGGCGAATCGCGCGACCGTATCGGCAAGCGCGTCGAGCAACTGCTCGCCCTCATCAAGTTGCCTCAGTTGGCAGCCCGCTATCCGTGGCAACTCTCCGGCGGCCAGCAACAGCGCGTGGCACTGGCGCGCGCCCTTGCGGTCGATCCCGCCCTGATTCTGCTCGACGAACCGTTGTCCGCGCTCGACGCGCGCGTGCGCACGGAGATGCGCACCGAGATTCACGAAGTGCAGCGTCGCCTGGGCATTCCGACGATCATGGTGACGCACGATCAGGAAGAGGCCCTCACGCTGGCCGACAAGGTCGTTTGCATGAACAACGGACGTATCGAGCAGATCGGTTCGCCGCAGGAGCTGTACTCGCGCCCGGCGACACGATTCGTCGCGGACTTTGTCGGCATCAGCAATCTGCTGCCAACCGATTGGGTGCGCGACGCCCTGCCGCATCTGATGCAGAGCCGGCCAAGTGGCGACGACAGCCACTTCGAAGCGTGCATCCGGCCCGAACAGTTTGTCGTCCACCGCGACCCCGGTGCCGACGCCCGCATTCGCGACATCACCTATCTCGGCAACCTGAGCCGCCTGCGAATCGACTGGCGTGGAAAGCACCTGATTGCGGAATGTCATCGTGGCGTGGCGGCGCAACCCGGCGACGCCGTGCGCATCGAAGCCGACCACGACGCCTGCGCATGGGTGAGCGTATGAGTGCCACGCCTGCCAGTCTGCCTCGCACGCCGGAATTGATGCGCCCGGCCGGGCGCAGCGCCGAGCAACTGCTCGTTGCCGTGTCGATTCTGGTACCGCTTGCCGGCCTGACGCTGTTCTTCGTGTATCCGCTGCTCACCATTGCGTGGCACAGCCTGATTCTCAAGGACGGTTCGTTCGGGCTCGGCAACTATGCCGCACTGGCCACCACCCCGGGCATCCTGACGGCCACGCGCAACAGCCTGTCCGTCAGCTTTGCGACCACCCTCGTGTGCATCGTCGGGGGCTTCCTCGTGGCCTTCGCCCTGGAGCGCACGCGCATGCGTGGCACCGGCGTGATTCGCGCGGCATTGACGCTGCCACTGCTTGCGCCTTCGCTGGTACAGGGGCTGGGCTTGCTGTTCGTGCTCGGGCGCAACGGGCTGGTCCACAAGTGGACCGGCTGGGACATCAACATCTACGGCTTCTGGGGCTTGTTGATTGCCAACGTCTTCTACGCGCTGCCGCAGGCCGTGATGATTCTTCAGGCCTCGTTGCGCAATTCGGATGCGCGCTACTACGATGCAGCCGAAGTCATGGGCGCCTCCGGCTGGCGGCAGTTCTTCGACATTACGCTGCCGAATTGCAAGTTCGGTGTATTGAGCGCGGCGTTCGTCGTGTTCATCGTCACGTTGACCGATTTCGGTAACGCGGCGGTCATCGGCGGCGACTATCGTGTACTCGCGACCGAGATCTACAGTCAGGTCTCGGGACAAATGGACTTCGGCATGGGGTCGGTCGTCGGCATTCTGTTGCTGCTGCCGTCGCTGGTGTCGATCTACATCGAACGTGTGGCGTCGCAACGCCAGTTCGGTAGTGCGTCGGAAGGCCTGATTCCCGTTCGCCCGACGCCCGCCCGGGTTCGCGATGGCGCATTCGGCGGGTTTGCCTGGCTCGTCGCGCTGCTGATCGTGGGACTGGTCGGCACGGTCGTCTTCGCGAGCTTCGTCAAGCTGTGGCCGTACCGCATGACGCTCACGCTGGCGAACTACGACATCACGCTGGCCGACGGCTACACGCCGCTGTGGACCTCGCTTCAGATTTCGATCGCCGCCGCACTCATCGGCGTGATCCTGCTGTTCTCGCTCGCCTTCGGCACCAAGCGACTGCCGGGCGGGCTGTCGAAAGCGGTGTATCTGCTGGCCGTGCTGCCCGTCGGCGTGCCCGGGCTGGTGATCGGTCTGTCGTACATCTTTGCTTTCAACGTGCCGGGCACTCCGCTGTACTGGTTCTATGGCAGCGCGGTACTCATCGCACTGTGCAACTTCTACCACTATCACACGCAGGGATTCCTGACGATGGTCACCGGCATGCGCGCCGTCCCGCCTGCGCTCGAGGAAGTCACCAGTTGTCTGGGCGGTCACATGGGGCAAGTGCTGCGCGACGCGGTGCTACCATTCATGGTCCCAACCGTGCTGTCCGTCTTCTTCTTTCTGTTCATGCGTTCCATGGTCACGCTCTCGGCGGTGATTTTCCTTGTCACGCCGACCCTCAACGTGGCGTCCGTTTCGGTCATGCGCCTTGACGAATCCGGCTTCGTGTCGCAAGCCGCTGCCTTCTCCACGATCATCATTGCCGTTGTGGGTGCCGCGTTGCTCATCATGCGCGCGGCGCTCGGCAAACTGAGCCCGAAGCTCGGCGCAAAGGGGGCCGCATAATGTGGCAGGAAGAACGATTCACCCGGATTCGGGCACTGCTCTCGGCCTACTCGCGGGTGTCGACGGACCGTATCGTTGCGGACCTCGATGTCTCACGCGAAACCGTCCGGCGCGATCTGCTCGAACTCGAGGCGTTGGGCGAACTGAAGCGCGTGCACGGCGGCGCCGTGAGGGTGCAGGACGAACCGCCGATTGCCGAGCGTGCGAACACGCGAATCAAATACAAGCGCGCCATTGCCAAAACTGCCGCGTCACTCGTGAGCAACGGGCAGACGCTGTTCCTCGACGCGGGAAGCACCACCGCCATTCTTGCCGAAGCGCTCGCCGCACTGTCGGGATTGACGATCATCACCAACTCGTTCGATGTCGCCCTGAACATGCAACGTGCAGGGGACGACGGGCGAGGCAACCAGGTCTACGTGCTCGGGGGGGCGCTCGGCGCCCGTTTGCCCGCGACGTTCGGTGACACGACCATTGCCGAGCTGCATCGCTATCGTGCCGACGTCGCGCTGCTGTCGCCGGTTGGCGTCGACGCGAACTACGGTGCAACGAGCTACGATCATCAGGAAGCGGAAGTCGCGCGCGCCATGGTGACCAATGCGACGCAGACCTTCATTCTTGCCGATTACAGCAAGATCGGCCTTTGCAGCCGGATCAGCTATTGCGCCACCGCGCGGATCGATCGGCTCATCACCAATCAGAAAGCGGAGGATTCCGAGGCCTTTGCAGCCCTTCAATCGAGGGTATCGCAGATCACGCTGGCCTGACCGCCTGCGCCGGACGCCGCGAGCGAGACCGCACTACGCCAGCCGCTGCGAGTGCGAGCCCCAGTCGGGTGGCGACGGATCCTGATGATCCGGCAATACGTGCGCAGGCGCGACCACGACGCAATTGCGCCCATTCGCTTTCGCGGCATATAGCGCAGCGTCGGCGCGCGCCATCACCGACGCCAGCGTATCGCCTTCGCAGAACGCGTCGACACCGGCGCTTAGCGTCGCCACGACTTCCCTGCCCGGCACGCACGAGCCCGATACGGCCACGATCTCTCGCAACCGGTCGACCACGCGCCCGGCCTCTTCCTTCGTTTCCGCCGGCAACAACAACGCGAATTCCTCGCCGCCGATCCGGCCGACGATATCGCGATCGCGCACGGCATGCGCGATCAGCGATGCAACGTGTGCCAGCGCACAATCGCCGGCCGCGTGCCCGTAACGGTCGTTGATGCTTTTGAAGTTATCGATGTCGAGAATCGCGATGGAAAACGAGGGCCGCCCGGCTGCCGTGGCGGCGGCGACCGACTCGGCGCGGGCGATGAACGCGCGTCGCGCCAGCACGCCGGTCAGGTCGTCAAACGTCGCCAGACGCTCCATCCGGTCGGCAAGTCGGTCGTGCGCCAGCAGCACCATGCCCACCGACAGACATGGCAGCGTGAGCGTTGCCATGCCGAGGAACACGACATTGAGGGGCGTCGGTTCGAGGAAGACCGTTTCGTGCGCCAATCCCGACGCGTAGGCAACGGCCCGGATCCCGTGGATCACCGCACCGGAGATGGCGGCGACGGACACGAAGTAATAGGCATACTTGGGACGCCCAGCGGGCCGGTACTTCAGCACTTCCCAGCCGATCTGAAAGCGCACATAGGCGATGAACGCCGAAATCATGGCACTGCGGGCATCCACATGCGGCGACACGAACGTCCAGTAGACGAGCATGACGAAGATCACGCCGCACACGCCGAACTCCCAGGGCACCGATGCCCGCGTCTTCAGGAACTGGCGAAAGCCGCGCAGGCCGAGCATCGAGGCCACCATCAGCAACGTGCTCGCCGCGACCACGATCCCGTTCGACGTGCCGATCAGGAGCAACC
Organism: Pandoraea pnomenusa; assembly: GCF_040391475.1. Taxonomy (GTDB): domain Bacteria; phylum Pseudomonadota; class Gammaproteobacteria; order Burkholderiales; family Burkholderiaceae; genus Pandoraea; species Pandoraea pnomenusa_C. The sequence goes on from NZ_JBEBXS010000001.1 coordinate 7,907, forward strand.
CCGCCACCACGGCCAGCAGACCGCTGGCCACGCACCACAGGCGGATCCCCGGCACCTCTGCCTTGAACAGGGAGCCCAGCACCGCCACGCTCATGACGCACGATAGGATCGCTATGCTGATGAAGACTGCCGGAATGGACATGAAGGCGTCACAGGGTGATGGATGGGGTGACGACACCGCGATCGTCACGCCATTTTGCCCTAAATGAACACGCAAGGATGTGCCCTTGTAGCCACACCTTCCTTCGGCAGCCTTCCCCCGCGTCCTACATCACCCGGGCCTTTCGCACCTCGGACAGATAGATCACGATCAGCGACACCCAGACGATGCCGTACATGAGCATGAAACAGCTCGACCGGATCTTGAGAATATCCAGCAGCGCGCCGAACATGATCGGCAGCAGGAAGCCGCCAAGGCCGCCGGCCAGACCGACAATGCCCGTGACAACGCCGAGATTCTCGGGGAATTCGTCGGCGACATACTTGAACGTCGAGGCCATGCCGAACGCGAAGACCGCGCCCAGTACAAAGGCCAGCAGCACGAACGCAACGACCGATACGCTGATGTGGAATGTCTGCGGGCCGTCGATCGTGTAGATGACGAAGTCCGTCTTCGGATACGACAGCAGGAACAGGCAGATCCACGCCACCCACAGGCACCACCACGTCACCGCGTGCGCCCCGAACTTGTCCGAGAGTACCCCGCCGACCGCGCGCAGCACCGAACCCGGCAGCGAGAAGCCGGCAGCCACGGCGGCCGCCATCACCACCGTCATGCCATATTCCGCCTTGAGGTACTGCGGAATCCACAGCGAAAGTGCCGTGAACCCGCCGAACGTGATCGAGTAGTACTGACACAGCCGCCAGACTCGCACATTGCGCAGCACCTTGAACGACTCGAGAATCGAGCCGCCCTTCTTGCCCGCGCCGGGGTCCGGTGCCGACGCCAGCCAGAAAATCACTGCCGTCACGATCAAAGCCACCGCATAGATGCGCGGCACCATCCGCCACCCGTAGGCCGCCTGCAAGGTCGGTGTGATGAACAGATTGACGGCAGCGCCGACCGTGCCCGCACCGAAAAAGCCCATCGCGAAGCCACGCTTTGCGGGCGGGAAGAACCGGGCGACATACGGCGTGCCCACGGCGAACGACGCCCCGACACACCCCAGGAACAACCCGATGACGAGGAACTGCCACAATTGCGTGGCGTAGCTCACGATGAACACCGGTACGGAGCACGCGACGAGCAGCACCGTCATCACGATGCGCCCGCCGAAGCGGTCGGTCCAGATGCCGAGCGGCAGGCGCATTACAGCGCCCGTGAGTACCGGCGTGGCTGTCAGCAGGCCGAACTCGGTACTGTTCAGGCCGAGGTCTTCGCGCAACTGGATGCCCAATACCCCGAACATCATCCAGACCACAAAGCACACGAGGAACGCGAGTGTGCTGGCGAACAGCACCGAATAGGCCTTCGGCCCCGGCGCAGGCGTGTTATCGGCAACGGCCGGCGATGCGGCAACGCGTGCGGTATCCATGCCCTCTCCTTTACTGGACCAGCGGCCCGTCGGCTGGCGCAAACGTCACGCCCTCCAGATCGGCTTGTGCAGCGAGCAGCAGCACATATTGACGCGTGGCACGCAGGCGCACCTGCTCGGTGAGCATCGTGGCGATGTCGTCGTGGACGGCTTCGAACGGAATCAACGTGCCCGGCACCCGGTGATCGATGCGCACCAGGTGGAAACCGAAGCGCGTCTTGATCAGGCGCGGCAATACGCCCGTCTCGGACGTGCCGAAGATACCCTGCGCGAACTCCGGCACCACGCTTTCGCGGTCGAGCTGGCCGAGACTGCCGCCGACCTGCGCAGACGGACAATTCGAGCACTCGCGCGCCATGCCTTCGAACTGATCGGGGTTCTGGAGAATGCCGTTGAGCGTCTCCTCCGCCTTGGCCCGCATGAGCGCGAGCGGCGCGCGGCCGGTCACCGCGAACAGGATGTGACTGGCGTGAACCAGTTCGCCGCTCGTGAAGCGCTCCGGGTGCTGGTCGTAATACCGGCGCGCCTCCTGCGCGGTCGCCACCGGCGTGGCGACTTCCCGGGCGAAGACCGCATCGGCCAGGGCGTCGAGCCGCCCGGCATCCACCGTCAGTCCCAGTTCGACCGCGCGTTGACGCAGCAACTCGCGAATCGCGAGGGCGTAGCGCGCCGTCTGCTCGGCGTCAGCATCGGGTTCGTTCCCGCTCCCGGGCGTCTCCGGTGCCAGTTCCGCGACCGCTTCTTCGATCGCACTCGCCTCGATCTCGACGCCGTTCACGCGCAGCGGTGCGCGCGCCTCTGCCATCACAGTTTGCATAAGGAAAGTCCTTGGCGTTATGACGTGAAAGACAACGACTTCAGCGCTTGCGCACGAGTTGATACGGACGGATGAGATACACGACCGACGCCAAACCGCTCCAGATATGGACCATCCGGGTGAACGGCGACACGAGGAATATCGTGAAGCCGAGCGCGATATGCGCCCGATACGTCAGCGGCACGCCTTCGAGCAGGACCGCGACGCCCGGCTGGAACGTGACGATGCCCTTCACGTAGTCGGTCAGTTGCTCGAACATCGCGCCGTCCATGTGCCGCATCGACAGCAGCACCGTCCCCAGCCCGAGTGCGAGCTGGAACCAGAGCATGAACACGATGACGATGTCCCAGGTGCGGCTTGTGGCGCGCACACGCGGCGTACCGATGCGGCGGATGATGAGGATCGTCAGACCGATGATCGCCACGACCCCGGCCGCCCCGCCCCCGACCATGGCGAGCAGCTGATGCTGCGACGCCGACAGGAACGGCGACACCAGCCAGTGCGGTGCCAGAAACCCGACGAAATGCCCGGCCACGACCACCAGAATGCCCCAGTGGAACATGTTGCTGCCCAGGCGCAGCATGCCGTGTTTGAGCAACTGCGACGAATCGCTCTTCCACGAATACTGCTCGCGGTCGAAGCGGATCAGACTGCCGACGAGCAGCACCGTCAGACAGATGTACGGATAGATGCCGAACACGAACTGATGAAAGAAAGCTTGCATGGTCACACTCCTTGCTTTCCGAACTCAACGCCCGGGACGGCGCGCATGAAACTGGATCGGTTCTCCGACGGTGTTGCCCTGCCCGCCCGGATGGCCCGCGCCCATGAAGCGCACGGGCGCGTCCTGATAGGTCGCGTCGATCGCCTCGTAATCTTTCGCCTGCGGAATCTGCGCCGCGTCGTCGACATGCGCCGGCGCGGCCTTCGCCTCGCGTTGTGCCGTCGAAGCACCGGTCAGCCAGAGCAGTGCGCGCGTGAGCCCGGCATACGGCGAGCCCTGCTTCGCAAGCCCGGCGTCGATGCCCTGGAGCAGATGCTCGATGTCCTTCAGACGCGCCACACCCTCCGTCTCGGAGAGGACCGAGACATACTCCAGAAACGCGGGCAGATAGTCGGGCAGTTCGCCAGGCGCCAGATAGATGCCGCTGCGCTCGTACGTCTGCATGAGGTCCACCATCGCCTGCCCACGGTCGCGCGATTCGCCATAGACGTGCTCGAACAGATAGAGCGACGTCACACGGCCACGGTCGAACTGCGCGACGTAGTTCTCCTGCAGCGTGAGCAAATCGCGCTCGCGCCAGTAGGTGAAAAATGCGTCGAGATCTCGCCGTGCCGCACCGCCCAGGCGCGGATTGGCCAATAGCGTGCGCTCGATTTCCGGCATCGCCTCGTGAAGGTCTTCGCCCGGGTAATGCAGAAGCGCGCCGAGCAGGCGGCACTGCAGGCCGAGCGTGATATCGGATGCGGACATGTCAGATCTCCTGAATCGGGATGGTCCGCTGATTCTTCTTGACCGGGTTGAACAGGTTGCCGGTGTCCGTGCCCGGCGAGCAGCCGTTGCCGAACGAGAAGCCGCACTCCGAATGCAATTCGAAGGCGTTCTCCGCATATTCCCGATGCGCCGTCGGGATCACGAACCGGTCTTCGTAGTTGGCGATGGCGAGATACCGGTACATCGACTCGACCTGCGCTACGGACAGGCCCGTCTGCTGCAGGACATCGTCGGCCTGCACGCCGTCGACGTGACGGGCGCGCATGAAGGCCCGCATGGCCAGCAAGCGTTCGAGCGCGAGTTTGACCGGCGCCTCGTGGCCCGCCGTGAGCAGGTTCGCCAGATAGCGAAGCGGAATGCGCAACGATGCCACGTCGGGCAGCGAACCGTTCATGCCAAGATCGCCACTGTTGGCGGCGGCATTGATCGGCGAGAGCGGCGGGACGTACCACACCATCGGCAAGGTGCGGTACTCCGGATGGAGCGGGAACGCGATGCGCCAGTCGATGGCCATCTTGTAGACCGGCGACGCTTTCGCGCCTTCGATCCACGCGTCTGGCACACCGTCACGCCGGGCCTGTGCGATAACCTCGGGATCGTTCGGATCGAGGAATACCGAGAGCTGGGCCTCGTAGAGATCCTTCTCGTCCGGCACACCGGCGGCCTCGCTGATGCGATCGGCGTCGTACAGCAGCACGCCGAGATAGCGAATGCGGCCCACGCACGTTTCCGAACATACGGTCGGTTGCCCCGCTTCGATGCGTGGGTAGCAGAAGATGCACTTCTCGGCCTTGCCGCTGTGCCAGTTGTAATAGATCTTCTTGTACGGGCAGCCGGAGACACACATGCGCCAGCCGCGGCACTTGTCCTGATCCACGAGCACGATGCCGTCTTCCTCGCGCTTGTAGATCGAGCCCGACGGACACGACGCCACACAGGCCGGATTCAGGCAGTGCTCGCACAAGCGCGGCAGATACATCATGAAGGTGTTCTCGAACTGGCCGTAGATGTCCTTCTGCACTGCCTCGAAGTTGTAATCCTGCGAACGCTTGGCGAACTCGCCGCCGAGAATCTCTTCCCAGTTCGGCCCCCACTCGATCTTCTCCATGCGCTCGCCGGTCACCAGCGAACGCGGTCGCGCCACCGGCATCGCCTTGGCGTCCGAAGCCGTTTGCAGATGCCCGTAGTCGTAGGTGAACGGCTCGTAATAGTCGTCGATCTCCGGCAGATGCGGATTGGCGAAGATGCTCGCGAGCAACTTCAGCTTGCCGCCCTGAAGCGGCTCGAGCTTGCCATTGGCCTTGCGTGTCCAGCCCCCGCGCCAGCGCTTCTGGTTCTCCCAGTCCTTCGGATAACCGATGCCCGGTTTGGTCTCGACGTTGTTGAACCACGCGTACTCCATGCCTTCGCGGCTGGTCCAGACGTTCTTGCAAGTGATCGAGCAGGTGTGGCAGCCGATGCACTTGTCCAGATTCAGCACCATCGCAATCTGTGCGCGGACTTTCATTGGCGTTCTCCGGTCGGGGGCACGAGCACCTGGTCGGCGGTATCGTCGAGCCAGTCGATACGACTCATCTTGCGCACTACCAGGAACTCGTCGCGATTCGAGCCGACCGTGCCGTAGTAGTTGAAACCGTACGAAAGCTGGGCGTAGCCGCCGATCATGTGGGTCGGCTTGACGCTGATGCGGGTCACCGAGTTGTGAATGCCGCCGCGCGTGCCGGTGATCTCCGAACCCGGCGTGTTCACGATCTTCTCCTGAGCGTGATACATCATCACCGCCCCGCTCGGGATCCGCTGGCTCACCACGGCGCGGGCGCACAGCGCGCCGTTCGCGTTGAAGCACTCGATCCAGTCGTTGTCGACGATCTCGAGCTCGCGCGCGTCGTCCTCCGACATCCAGACGATCGGCCCGCCGCGCGACATGGTCAACATCAACAGGTTGTCGGTATAGGTGCTGTGAATGCCCCACTTCTGGTGCGGCGTGAGGAAGTTGAGCACCTTCTCGCGGTTGCCGTTACTGCGCTGGTTGAGCATGTGCGCGTAACTGCCCGTGTCGATGGGCGGCTTGTACACGCACAGCGACTCGCCGAACGCCCGCATCCACGGGTGATCCTGATAGAGCTGCTGGCGCCCGCTCAACGTGCGCCACGGCACCAGTTCGTGAACGTTGACGTAGCCGGCGTTGTACGACACGTGCTCCGATTCGATCCCGCTCCACGTCGGCGACGAAATGATCTTGCGCGGCTGCGCCTGAATGTCCCGGAACCGGATCTTCTCGTCGGCGCGGGCGTCGGCCAGATGGGCGTGAGGCTGTCCGGTCGCTTTCGAGAGTGCCTCCCAGGCACGCACGGCGACTTCGCCGTTGGTCTCCGGCGCGAGTGTCAGGATCACTTCGGCGGCGTCGAGCGCCGAATCGATTCGCGGACGCCCCTGCGACACCCCCGGCTCGTCGACCTTGTAGTTGAGCTGTCCCAGCAGATCGACCTCTTCGTGCGTCTGCCAGTTGATGCCCTTGCCACCGTTGCCGATCGTGTCCATCAGCGGTCCGAGCGACGTGAACTTCTTGTACGTGTTCGGATAATCGCGTTTGACGAGTACCACGCCCTGCGCCGTCTTTCCCGGGACCGGATCGCATTGCCCGGCGCCCCAATCCTTCACTTCGTAAGGCTGGGCGAGTTCGCCGGGCGCATCGTGTGCGATCGGTGCGAGCACGACGTCGGTCTCCTCGCCGAGATGACCGTCGCAAAGTTCGGAGAAGCGTTTCGCAATGCCCTTGAAGATCTCCCAGTCGCTGCGCGACTGCCATGCGGGGTCGACAGCGGCCGACAACGGATGGATGAACGGGTGCATGTCGGACGTGTTCAGGTCGTCCTTCTCGTACCACGTGGCCGTGGGCAACACGATATCCGAGTACATGCAGGTGGTGGACATCCGGAAGTCGAGTGTCACGAGCAGATCGAGCTTGCCCTTGGGCGCTTCGTCACGCCATTTGACTTCCTCCGGGCGCGCCCCGTGTTGCTTGCCGATGTCTTCCCCCTGCACACCGTGGGTCGTGCCAAGCAGATGCTTGAGGAAGTACTCGTGGCCCTTGCCCGACGACCCAAGCAAGTTCGAGCGCCACACGAACAGGTTGCGCGGGAAATTGTCCGGGTGATCGGGGTCGGTACACGACATGCGCAACGAGCCGTCCTTGAGGGCACCCGCCACGTATTGCCCTGCCGTTGCCGGATCCGGGAGCGAGCGCCCGACGTCCAGCGGGTTCGTCTGCAACTGCGGTGCCGTGGGCAGCCAGCCCATGCGCTCCGCCCGCACGTTGTAGTCGATGGGACGGCCATGAAACGGTGTCTTGTCGGCAAGCGGCGACAGCAGGCCCGACGGGTCGCTGTTGTCGTAGCGCCACTGATCCGTGTGGGCGTAGAAATACGACGTCGCGTTCATCTGGCGCGGCGGACGATGCCAGTCGAGGCCAAATGCCAGCGGCGTCCAGCCGGTCTGCGGACGCAGCTTTTCCTGTCCCACATAGTGCGACCAGCCCCCGCCCGACTTGCCGATACAACCGCACATCACCAGCATGTTGATGATGGCGCGGTACGACATGTCCATGTGGAACCAGTGATTGATGCCCGCGCCGATGATGACCATCGACTTGCCCTGCGTCTTGTGCGCGTTCTCGGCAAACTGACGCGCGACGGAAATCACGTCTTCGCGTTTCACGCCGGTAATGGCTTCCTGCCACGCCGGGGTGTACGGCACATCGTCGTCGTAGGTGTGTGCGATGTGCTCGCCGCCCAGGCCCTGATCCAGACCGTAGTTGGCGACGAACAGGTCGTAGACGGTCGCGACCAGCACCTCGCCTTCGTTCGTCTTCACGCGTCGTACGCCGACATTGCGACGCTGGGTCGACGCGTGCGACGTGCAGGTGAAGTGCGCATGCGGCTGGTTGCCGAAGTACGGGAACAGCACGGTCACGACCTCGTCGTGACCTTCGACCATCGAGAGCCGGGGCTTGATGGCGTTGCCGTCGGGCCCCTCTTCGCGCAGGTTCCACTTGCCCTGATTCGCCTCGTCGCCCTGCGACCAGCGATAGCCGACGGAGCCGACCGGAGCGACGTAATCACCGCTCAATTCGTCGATCACGACCGTCTTCCAGTCGGCGTTGTGCGGCTGTCCCAGCGCGCCTTCGAAATCGGCCGCACGCAGTTGGCGTTCGGGCACGTAGCCGTCACCATGCGGCACCAGGCGCACGAGGCACGGCATGTCGGTGAAGCGACGGCAGTAATCGATGAAGTAATCGCTCTTGCCTGCGAGATGGAACTCGTTGAGGATCACGTGCCCCATCGCGAGGGCCAGCGCGGCGTCGGTGCCCTGCTTCGGGTGCAGCCAGAGGTCGCCGAATTTGGCGCCCTCCGCGTAGTCGGGGAAGATCGAAACGATCTTGGTGCCCTTGTAGCGCACCTCGGTCATGAAGTGGGCGTCGGGCGTGCGGGTTTGCGGCACGTTCGAGCCCCACATCACGATGAACGTGGAGTTGTACCAATCTGCCGACTCGGGTACGTCCGTCTGCTCGCCCCAGGTTTGCGGCGACGCCGGCGGCAAATCGCAATACCAGTCGTAGAAGCTCAGACACACGCCACCGATCAGTGACAGATAGCGTGCGCCGGCGGCATACGACACCATCGACATGGCCGGAATCGGCGAGAAACCGGTCACGCGATCGGGACCGTAGCGCTTGACCGTGTACACGTTCGCTGCCGCGACGATTTCGTTGACCTCGTCCCACGACGCGCGCACGAACCCTCCCAGGCCCCGCCGGGTCTGATACGCGCGGCGCGACGACTCGTTCTCGACGATGGAAGCCCACGCCTCGACTGGCGCGAGCGACTTGCGAGCTTCACGCCAGCGCGACACGAGCGCGCTTCGCACAAGCGGGTACTTCAGACGATTGGCGCTGTAGAGATACCACGAATACGACGCGCCACGGGAACAGCCGCGCGGCTCGTGATTCGGCATGTCGGGACGGGTGCGGGGATAGTCGGTCTGCTGCGTTTCCCAAGTGACGATGCCGCCTTTGACATACACCTTCCAGGAGCAGGACCCGGTGCAATTCACCCCGTGCGTGGAGCGCACGATCTTGTCGAATTGCCAGCGCTGGCGGTAAGCGTCTTCCCAGCGACGGTCTTCGTCCGTCGTTGCACCGTGGCCTTCGGAGAACTGCGGCCGCGACGACGTGAAGAAGCGAAGACGGTCAACGAAGTGACTCATGGCGTTTCCCTGGCTTTGAGCCGATGCACGGGGCACCGGCGGGCGAGCGAAAGCAGGAACGCCGAACGATTCCGATGATTTGGGGGGCGGTTCCCGCTGACTTTTGGTAACGACTGCGCAGTCGGGTCTTCGATTACGGAGCGATTATTGCCCTTCGAACATGTCATGTAAAGCGCGTCGCATTCACAATTTGCGTTGGCTCAACACGTCTCGAAATTTCACACGGCGCCCCCCAGGGAAAGCCGCGCCACGTCTGGGTTTACAGGCGTTTTATCCTTTGAAAACGCGGGTATTTCGTGATTTTCAACGGGACGCTTTGCCTTTTAATTCGGGCCGCTATATTTATGACGTCATAGCGATTGCCCCGAGCATGACTGCCAGATGACAACCGATGACATGCCACGGCAAGGTGGTGCGACTAGCGTATTGAAAGCCGAGCGTCAACACTGCGTCACATGCTCGTGCGTTGCATCGCAAGCTGCTGCTCCCGGTATTCCCCGGGCGCCATGCCGTGATAACGCTTGAAGACACGATAGAAGGTCGCGAGGCTGTCGAAGCCACACATCTGGAAAATCTTGGTGACCGACACAGTGTCCTGCGCAGCGAGCAAGTTCAGTGCCGCGTCCAGGCGTAACAGCGTCAGCGTCTGCAGGTAGGATTGACCGACACTTTCGAAGACGATAAACAACTGACGTACGGAAATGCCGAGTTCGGTTGCAACCATCGTCGGCGTGAGGTCGGGTTGATGCCGGCGGCGCGCCATGATCTCGCGTGCCGCGTATCGCTGGCCGGCACGCAGGGCCGCCCGCACTTCCGTCATGCCGGGTCTGAGACGCCCCCGTGCCACCAATGCCAGGCGGGTCACATGGGCAAGGTCGGCCGCCGGATCGTCGAGGTGCGCGTCGTTGGCGGTCAGTGCGCGGAACAGCGCGCGAAACGGACGGGAAAACGCCTCGCTCGCCACGTAGCGGGCCGCAAACAGATCATCGACCGGCTGGCCGAGCATCAATGTGTCGTCGACGGGGATCTTGAGCAGACGAAAGTGGAAGTCGTCTGTCGTGGCGGGTGTCGCGCGGTATGGCTGATCGGAATGATTGACGATCATGTCGCCATTGCCTACGAACTGATGGTGTCCACTGCCGGTATCGAACATCCCGGCGCCGTGAATCTGCCAGCCGATGCACAGGCTGTCGGCGGCCACGCGGGCAATGTCGGCAGGCGTGCGACTGACCTGATAGGCCGACGCACGCAGTTCGGAGGCGATGGCATTCCCGATCGGACGCGCACTGAACGTGCCGCGAAAGCCCGCACGTCGTGCAGCAGGCATCTCGATGGTGACGCCGAACAGATGCTTGCCACGGACTTCACGCCAGTGGTCGAATCGATCCTGCGGGGCAAGGTCGTGGGTGGCAAAGCGGATCATGATCGCGCGCAGCACAGCACCAGTCGGTCGATGCCGCGATCATAGCCCGGTTCCCCGCTGCCGTGCGCTTGCGTCGGAAAACTGTGGCGAATGTGTGACGCCCGGTGGTCCGACCGGCGTGCGACCTAGGTGCGCCGTGCCAGCACCTCGTCCCGCGGACCGGCATCGACGACACGGCCGCCCTCCATCACCACGAGGGTGTCGAACCGCTCCAGCAGGCTCGGCCGGTGCACGGAGGCCACGATGCACGCGTCCGGAAACGCCTCGTACATGCGGTCGAACACCCGCGCCTCGGCCAGCGGATCGAGCGCGCTGGTCGGTTCGTCGAGCAGCAGCAGCGAACTGCCCTGCGCCGCAAGTGCGCCGCGCGCCAGTGCGAGACGCTGGCGTTGCCCGCCGGAGAGGTTGCCGCCGCGTTCGTTCAGCGCACTCGCAAGGCCGTCGGGCATGTGCCGGAGAACATCGTCGAACACACCGGCGTGTACGGCGGCTTGCAGCGCCTGCGGGTCGGCGGATGCACCGAACGTCAGGTTCTCCTCGACGCTCGCCTCGAACACCTCGGCCTCCTGCGGGATCAATGTGGCGAGCGTGCGCAAAGCAGGCCAGTCGATAGCGTTTCCATCGCGAAGCAGCGTTCCGTCCTGCGGCAGATAGAGACCCGCGAGCGTGCGCAACAGCGTGCTCTTGCCGCCGCCGCTCGGGCCGATCAGCGCGACGCGCGACCCTCGCCGCAACGTAAGCTCGACACTGCGCAGGCCACCGCGCGCGTCGTCCGCGTAGTGCCATGACACGTTATGCAGCACCAGCGCCTCCCACGGCGCGTCGGCGATCACGGCGGGCACGACGGCATCAGGATCTCCCGGCGCCTCCCAGATCGGCTCGGCACTGCCGTAGTCGGTATGCATGCGCGCGAAGCTCTGGAAATTCGACGCCATGGCGCCGACCACCGTCGCCGCCTGCTGCGCGTACTGGTAGATCATGAACACCGTACCCAGCATGACGGCCTGCCCCGGCTCGCGCGATTGCAGCACGTAGACCACCACGAGAATCCACGTCAGGCCCATACCGAGAATGTCGACGGCAAACCACTTGCCTTCGTTGACCGTGACGGTACGTCGCAGCGGCACCATCACCGCCTCGATTCGTTTGCCCAGCACCTTGCGCGACGCCGCTTGCAGGCGTAGACCGATTACCGTCGCGGCGTTCCCCACGAAGTCGAGCAACGCTGCGGCATAACGCCGTTCCGCGTCGTTCTCGGCGCGCGCGAGTTGCATCAGCACGCGGTCGAATCGCAGGATGATGACGGCGATCACGACATAGCCCGTCACGGCAATCGTGCCGCTGGTGCGCGACAGCAACGCCAGCGCCACGAGCGGCCCCACGAAATTGAACGCGCTCTGCAGATAGCCGAACTGGTTTTGCGCGAAGTCCGACAACGCGCGACTCGACTGCACCACGCGATGCTGAAGTTCGCCGGAGTGACGTCCGTCGCGCCAGGCCAGCGGCGCGGCCGCAATGCGTGCGTACAACTGGTCGGCGAGCCGTACACGCACGCGCACGCCGACATTGCGCTCGAGAATCCGGCCCGGGCCGTGCAGCAGCCACGACAGCAAATAGATGCCCACGAGATAACCGATCCAGCGGCCGGCCGTCGTCATGTCGTCCTGCTGAAGCGCATTGATCGCCTGCGCCGCGAGCCACGGCATGGTCAGGCGCAGCAGTTGCGCGGCAGACAACAGACCTGCGGCGCCGAGCAAATGCAGGCGCACGCCTTGCGCGTGGCGCCAGAGTGCGCGGTAGAGGTCGCGCGCTGCGCTGCCGAGTCCGACGGCCTGCGTGCGCGATGGAGAGTCCTGCGACGTCATGCGTTGATCGCTCCTTTGCCTGGGCTGCCTGCCGTGTCGTTCGGCACAGGCGCCGGGCCGCAGAATGTCCTGACGGCCCGGTCACGGGTCATGCGCCGGGATTGGCGTCGAGAGCGGTCAATATAGGGGAAATTCGCTCAGGTGTCCTGCTTACAGGCAAGATTGCAGGCACGCCTACAGGCTCGAACGCGGATACGGATGGCGCTCTTCCGGTACGCCGCCCACTGCCCCCTGCGCTTCGTCCGTCAAGGGTGTGGTGACCGTCTCGTCGAGATACCGGGGCGACGGCGCGACGTAATAGAAGCGCAACTCCGCATCGGGATAGTGATACGGAGCCATCGCCAGATTTACGGCACATGAATCGCAGAACGGCATGCGAGAGCACATCACGATCGAACGAACGACGTTCTCACCCGAGGGAAAATCGGCGTAGATCTGTGCAAGGATCATGCGTTCGGTATCCAGCGTTCGCGACTTCGCTTGCCCCGACGCCGTGTTGTACGTCGGCAGATTGGCATCGGCCATGACGAGCCTCAGCGCCGGTGACTCGGTCGGCAACGACGGCATCTGCGCGTCGCCCAGCACCCTTTGCTGGGCAATGACGTTGCCTGCCCTCTGGGCGTAGGCGCGCCCTGCGTCGACGATCCGAACGGCAGGCCGATTCGTTTGCAGACGCCCGCGCTGGAGCCCCGACATGCAGTAATAGATCGTGCGTGTGCCATCGACGAGCGTGACTTCGGCAACGGCAACATTGGCACGGCGCGATACGCGTTGCATCCGGTTCTGCACGTCCCGTGCGTCGCTGGCTTGCCCGGTGACGAGCGCTTGCAAGCCGGACATGCCGGGAAACACCGTCTCGAAGATCGACAGCACGTCACGCGTGGTCTGCACATCGCCGACGAACGGCAACTGCGACCACACCGAGATGGGCGACGGACGCGCTACGAAGTCGCGGGCAATGGCGTTCACAAAGCCGTCCGCGTCCACGGGAAAGCGCTGCCAATGCCGCCACAATCGGTTGAACGCCGGCACAAGCGCCGGATCGATGGCGGGCGGGGCCGACGCATCGGGGCCGGCCCGGCTTGCCGTTACGCGTTGCTCGATGGCCCGCGTAAGCGCGTGTATTGCCGTACGCGCTTCGCCAACCGACAGCGGAATTTCCTCCAGCCCGCGCCAGACGTCGGCCGGCGATGGCGCGCGCTGCCACGCGCCGAGGTACAACTGCAGCAACGTGCGCACTTCTCCGAACGATATCGTCGGCAGCACGATGGCGTTCTCGGCGGTGGCGCGATGCCGCTGCGCAATCCGGTATTCGCGAATGTCGTGGTCGTCGGCACGACGGCGATGCAGACGCACCTGTGGCGACGTGGCCGCAATGTCGCCCGCCGGCAGCGAGAAGCGATAGAACATGTCGTTCGCCACTTGCACCACACCTCTCAACGTGCCGTGACGGTCGCGATAAGTGCCGAACGGTGCCGCCACCTCCATGCCGCCCAACGACAGACGCACGCGTCGTCCGCCGACCGGTCCGGCAGTCGTCGCCTGCTCATAGTAGGTCAGTTCGCCGTCGAGTTCGGGCGTGTAGACCGATGCATCGACAACCGGGGAATCCGCCGTCACTACCGGCACCCCGTGCTCGTCGAAACCACCGAGGCGACCGAACGCGTAAAACGCCTGATTGCCATCCTCCCCCGGAAATGGACGGGAATAGACCGCCACGCGCAAACGGACCAGTGGCGAGGCTTCCTGTGCCTGATGCTGGGTGATCGTCGCCCCTTGCTCGGTGACCGATACCTCCCCCTCACGTTCGGTGTGACATTCGAGGCACATTCCGTCGACGTCGATACCGACACCGCGCGAGATGCGACACAGCGTGAGCGGGCCAAGCGCCCGGCGAATGTCCGCCAGCGGGCGCAGGTCCGACGCGTGTTTTCGCGTGCGCGCCACCGTTGTGCCGTACAGCGCACCGTCGATGTCGAACACGTGCACACCGTTCTGCGTCAGATCCGGCAGGTATTCGATACGCACGCCCGGGGGCAACGACCACTGCACCCCGCGTCCGAGCGGGCCGCCGAAGGGTTCGTGCGCGAACGTGGCGAGTGTCGGCGGCGGCAACGTCGCCATCTCCACCGACGTCGGCGCCAGCGCGCTCGGCCAGAAGTGCTGCAGCAACGTGATCGCGTCCGTTGGAAGGTTTTCCGTGCGCACCACGGCGGCGAGGCATTCCAGCCCGGAGAGCGTCATCCGGGACGCGAGCGCACGCACGCCACCGGTGTCGGCCGACGCCGGGTTCGCCACCTGTCGCCGCGGACGCGAGCGGATCCGGCCGTTGGCGCAGACCGGACGGGCAATGGCCCGCTCGAGCAGCACTTCGGCCACCTCCTCCATGTCCGGCGAATCGAGCACGGACGTGTCCGGCGTCGGCCAGCCAGGCGACACCGTGGCCCCCGCCCGCGTCGAGGAAAAGCGCGCGTCGTCGTGCTCGCCGATGCCGGATTCGATCGCCGCCCAGCAGTCGCCCCAGAAGGTCGGCCCCAGGGTTTTGGCCAGACACCACATGGCCGCCTGACCACGAGCACCGCAAGGCGTAATCGGCGTGATGATGGACGGCGCTTCTGCCGAAAGTGTCAACGCAAAGGCGCGCCACCGACCGAATTCGTCGCGCAGATGCAGTGCAATGCCATATGGCGCGAAGTACAGGCTCGGCGGCGAATCGGGGTCTGCGCGGCGGACCCGAAGCATCATGTGCCGAGGTTGCAAGACTTCGGCGCGGGCAAAGGCCTCGCGGGTGGCGTCGTCCGAAGCCGCAACCGCATCGCGCATCATCGCCACGACAACACGCTGAAGGTCCGCCCGATACGCCATGCGCCCGTCTTGCTCCGCGCCCTCGCCGTCCGCCAGCGTATTCGGGGGCAGGCACTGCGCCATCACACCATCGTCGTCGGCCGCCACGGGCGATCCCCGCATCAGCGCACGAATACCGGATACGGCAGTGGCATGCGACAGCGCCCCCGGTGCAAGGCTCGGGATGGCTGTCACCGCCACATCGGAAACGACGGGCGCCTGCCTGCTGCCGCGCGTTCGCAGCGCGGACGGCGGCACGTTCGACATGGCGGACACCGCGCCCGCGCTCGCAACGCTGGCGACCGCCAGCAACGTCAACGCCAGGGACGTCCGGGAAACGACACGGCTCGATGCGCCGTTGGCGTCGCGTAGTACTGCGCCCCTATGCGGCTGGGCGGCGGACGCACGATGTGTCGAAGCGTGCCGTCTGTTGCTTGGTCCTTCACGGGGCGTCATGCCCGTGGCGCGCCAATCGCCGGCAAACGGTCCGTGTCGGGCGCGAGACGTGTGCGATGCCGTCTGATACACGTGAACGACGGGTCGATGGGTGTGATGCGGTGCGTAATGCATTCGTGTCATTGAGCGTTTCTCCCGAAACTCCGTCGTGAGATTCTCTCGCGTCGACACGACGCAAGAGTCTCGCGACCAGGGAAGCGACGTTAGCGTGACGTGACCCTGCGCGATTCCCGAAACGGGCGGCCGTCTGTGGGCTTGCGAATAGCCCGTGGCAGTCGTGGCGTCGCCGCGCCGTGTCGCGTCACGCCGACGTCACTACACTAGCGCTATGCTTACGCGCCTTTACCCTCCGACCAACGCGACACAGCGCCGTGAAAACCGATATCGAACCCGTTACGCAAGCCGCCCCGAATTCGCGGGCTGTCCGGGAGGTATTGCTCACGTTTCTCAAGCTGGGCCTGACCAGCTTCGGCGGCCCCGTCGCGCATATCGGTTATTTCCGGCGTGAGTTCGTGGAGCGACGTCGCTGGCTGGACGATGCGAGCTTCGTCGATCTGGTCGGCTTATGTCAGTTTCTGCCCGGACCGGCAAGCTCTCAGGTGGGCTTCTCCATCGGACTGCTGCGCGCCGGATGGCTTGGCGGCATCGCCGCCTGGTGCGGTTTCACCCTGCCGTCGGTGCTGCTGCTTCTCGCCTTCGCCATTGCGGCACCGCATCTGGGCGGCCCCGTCGGCGATGGCGTTCTGCACGGCCTCAAGCTCGTCGCCGTCGCCGTGGTGGCGCAAGCCGTTTGGGACATGGCACGACGCCTTTGCCCCGACATGCGTCGCGCCGGGATCGCGCTAGTCGCGCTCGTCGTTCTGGCACTGACGACAAGCGTCTTCGCGCAACTGTTCGTCATCGCGCTTGGCGCGCTCCTCGGCTACGCACTGCTGCGCTCCGCGCCGCCGATAGCGGCAGCACGTTCGTCGCCCGACCTCGGGTTCCGGATTTCCCGTACCGCAAGCGCCGCGGCGTTCGTCCTCTTCTGCCTGCTCCTCGCCGGGCTTCCCGCGCTCCAGCAAGTCTGCGGCGGACGCCTTCTGTCGATCTTCGACGGCTTCTATCGGTCGGGAGCACTCGTGTTCGGCGGCGGGCATGTCGTGCTGCCACTGCTTCAGGAGCAGACGGTGGCCACGGGATGGGTGTCGGCGAATGACTTTCTCGCCGGGTATGGCGCAGCGCAGGCGGTGCCCGGCCCGCTCTTTACTTTCGCAACGTTCCTCGGATGGCGTGCCGGCGGCCCGTCGCATCCGTGGTTCGGCGCGGCGCTGGCGACCCTCGCCATCTTCCTGCCGGGCCTGTTGCTCGTCATCGCAGCGCTCCCCCATTGGCAAGCGCTGCGCGAACGGGCCTCGGCGGCGGCGATGCTCGCGGGCGTGAATGCCGCCGTGGTCGGGATTCTCGCCTCGGCGTTGTACACGCCGGTGTGGACGAGCGCCGTGCACAGCGCCGCCGATTTCGCAGTGGCTGCCGTGGCGTTCGTCCTGCTCACCCGCTGGAAAACCCCGCCGCTCGCCGTGGTCGCGTTCTGTGCTGTCGCGGGAGCGACGGGGATCCTCTGACGGCCCGGCCGACTGGCATCGGCCGGGACACCGGGCCTCACCGGGCCTATTCGATGCGCAGGTGCTCCACCGACTTCGCCGCACGCGAGACGTCAGTGGCGTCGTGCCAAAGCGGTTTGCGCCCGAACGACGTGTACATCTCCACCTGATCGGCATAGTGCGGCGAGCGCGTGCCGTCCGGGGCGACGAAACCGCTCTGGCCCGGGGCCACCACGTCATACGCCAGCACCTTGGCCGCCGCTCCCTTCGGGCCGAACACGATCAGGTCGTTCTCCGTCCCCCGGTTCATATAGACAGGGGTTCGCACCGCTTCGTCGGCGTTGGCCTGCGGCACACCGAAGAAGTTGTTCGCACGGAACGTCAGCGGCACCGTCGGCGCGCGCCACGCCGACATGTCGGGACCGAGCTTCGTTTTCAACGCGGCGATCGCGTCATCGAGCGCGGCGAGGATCACGTCGTCCTGCGGCTTTCCCGCGAAGATGTCGAATGTCTGCGGTACGCCCGACTTGTCGCCGCGCAGTGCCTCGTAAAGCACCTTGCTGCCGTTGCCGATATTGAGCGAACCCGTCGGGCCGTCCTGCGGTGCGGCGTAGCCGCTCGCGAGGAACCACTTGTCGTAAGGCGCCGGCACAACCTGCCCGAGCGTGCGCTTGAGCATGGCGCTCAGCCATGCGTCCATGACGGCGGGACCTGCGGTGTCGTAGTGGCCGGTGTGCTGCGGATCGAGGCTCAGACCGTTCCATGCGGCCAGTTGCATGGCGAGTTGGCGACGTGCGTCGGTCGCGGGCAGCCTGGCGGTCGCGCGCTCGATGAACGGTAGGAAGTGACGACGGTTGACGTCCACCGAACTCGTGTCCTTCAGGATCTGCCACATGTCGTCGACGCCGAGCTTGTCATGCGCTTCAATGCGCTGGTCGATTTCCACGACGCGATCCGCCCCGCCCCACACGAACGCAAACAGGTCGCTCGCCGGGTAGCCCTTCTGCGGCGAGTTGTTCCAGTTGGCGATCCATCCCTGCTTCGGGTTGTAGACCTTCGGGTTGGTCGAGAACGGCAGCAGCCCCTTCCAGTCCCATTCGCCAGTGCCCGGCACCGGCAGTCGCGGATCGTGTCCCGGCTGACGTGCCGGGTAAGCCCCCGTGTGCACGTAGCCGATGTTGCCCGCCACATCGGCGTAGTACCAGTTGATGGTCAGCGCGTGACGCGCGGCCTGCGCGGTCCACGACTTCCAGTCCTGCGCCTGCGCCTGATGCGTCCACGCCAGCAGCGACTGCACTTCGAGCCCTTCCCATGCACGCGCCTTGGCGTAGGCGACAGGCTGCTTGGCGTCGCGCTGCACGACGATGCCGTGCACCGTGCGATAGACCTCCTGTACCACCGGCGCCGCACCCTTCACCTTGATGATCTCGACGCGCTTCTCCATGTCGTGCCACTGACCATTGTGGAAGTAGCGATTCGGATTGGCCGGGTCGAGCTTCTCGGCGTAGATGTCGATGTCGTCGCCGAAACCGGCCGTCGAACCCCACGAAATCTTGCCGTTGTGGCCGAACAGAATGCACGGGTAACCGAACGGCGTATTGCCGACGAGATCGAAGCCCGCACCGTGCAGACCGATGCCATACGTGTACGCGGGTGCGAACCAGCCGAACTGCGGGCCGTTGAGCATGATGGCGCGCGCATCGCGTGCCTTGGTCTTGCCGACGATCCACATATTGCTGGTCGTGGGGAAGCCGGCGAGTCCCGGCTGGCCTGATGCGGCGAACTGCGCGAGCATCGTGGCCGCGTTGGTCTCGGCGTCCTGATGCAGCAACGCGCCGTCGCTGCCACGCGCGAGGCGCGCAAACATCGGCGCGGGGCCGTCGTAGCGTGCCAGCGGTTGCATGGGCGCCTGCGCCGTCGGGCCGACCTTCACCGGGTAGACGCCTTCCGACGCGGGCACGGTCGACGGTGCGTCGGGGTTGCTGATCCACTTCAACTCGTTGAACAGCGCCATGCCCTTCTGTGCGCCGTACTTGTCCTTGAGCGCCGTGACGAGAGCGAGATTGTCGATTTCACTCGTGGCATCGGAGAAGCGATTGGCCATCGTGCCGACGAAGACCATCGCCACATCGAAGGCGTCCCAGTTCACCGGCTGGAACCCGAAGTCATTGAATTGCTTGGGCATGCGCTTGTCAGGCTGCGCGCGAATCTGCGCGATCCAGGCATTCATGCCCGCAGCGTAACCGTCGAGAATGTCGCGCTCGCGTTGCGGCAGGTCGGCCAATTGACGACGGATCGATGCGGGCCAATAGTTGCCACGAATCGACTTGTCGAAGTCGACGAATTTCTCGCCGAGCACCTCGGCGACCGTGCCCTGCGTGCTGCGTCGCGCCATCTCCATCTGGAACAGGCGATCTTGCGCAATGGCGTAGCCGTAGCCATAGAACAGCGCGTACGTCGTCGACGCGTAGATGTGCGGCACACCGAACTCGTCGCGTTTGATTGTCACGTCAGCCCGGCCGGGCACCTTTTCCGATGCCGTCGCGGCGGGACGCGCGCCGCCTTCCCCCGGTGCCGCCGTGGCGGCCATCGGCATGGCGAGCGCAGCACTCAGCAACGATGCGGCAACGCTCGCCACGACCCGCTTGTTCGAAAAATGCACGCCGCGCGCACGCGGCGCCGACGATGTCGAAATTGCCATGCCGGGCCAACGAGAAATCAAAGTCATCAATGTCTCCGTAGTCTTGTTCGAGGGGAAGCGCCTGAAAGCCTAACATGACAAAAACCGACCGGTCGGTTAATTAATTCGACAACCGTTGATATGTTAAGTAACGTGCATTGCGCTTGACCTGCCCCCTGGGGCCGGCCTCACGATGGCTTTCACCCGTCCACGCTCAACGAGGTCAACGATGACGAACGCCACCGCCCATCTCAATGCATCCGACGCCGCGCGACAGTTGGGCGTATCGAACAAGGCGCTGCGGCTGTACGAGCAGCACGGGCTGATCGCGCCGACGCGAACGGCGGCGGGTTACCGCGTCTACGCCCCCGAGACGATGGCGCGGGCAGCGGAAGTCGTCGCCCTTCGGGCGTTGGGTTTGAGTCTCGCGCAGGTGGCACGCGTGCTTGTCGGTGATCCGCAGACCCTCGCTTCGGCCCTCGGGGCGCACGAACAGACATTGGACCGGGAGATACGAGAGCGCCTGCACCGGCTGGAGCGCGTGCGAACGCTGCGCTCCGAGTTGGCGGCAGGCCGGATGCCCGCTGAAGGTGAATTGCCGGCGGTCATGGAACAGGCGACGCCGAGCGTTGCCTTCGCGCTACCGTGGCCGTGGGGCGGGGAATGGTTCGAGATGCGCGACGTTCGGGCGCTGAACTATCTCATTGGCTCGTTGGGAAGCGGCAAGACGCGCCTGGCCATGGCGCTTGCGCAGGCGTTCCCGGGCGGCACATTCCTCGGGCTCGATCGGCTGACGACGGGGCGTGCCGCCATCCTCTCGTCGCTCGAGCGGGATCCTGCCTTGCGTGAGCGGGTGGATCAGGCGATGGTCTGGCTACGAGACGAAGGGGCGAGCGAGTGTGATGCGCTCACCGTATTGCTCACAGCGCTGGCGACCGAACGCCCCGGGGTGTTGGTCGTTGACATGATCGAACAGGAACTGCCCCAGAACACGCAGGAAGCATTGATCGGCTATCTGCGGCAACGGGCGCGCACGACCCGCCATTCGCCGCTCTTCCTCATGACGCGCTCGTCCGCCATGCTCGACCTGACGGCGGTGGGGCCTGACGAGGCAATCGTGCTCTGCCCCGCCAACCACAGCCCTCCGGTAAGAGTGGCCCCCTATCCCGGTGCGCCGGGGTTCGAAGCCGTGGCAACGTGCCTGGCGTCGCCCGACGTCCGCGCAAGGGTCACCGGCGCGACGGCACCGCCAGCCATCGCCTGACGGCGTGTCGCTGCCGCCGGCACGGACAACAGCTCACAGTCAGGACGGATCGCTGTCGCAGCCCGACACCGGCGGCGAGCCGGCTTCGGTACGGGAGCGGGCCTGCGTGATGTTGCTGTACGGCGGCACGTCTTGCGTGAGCCAGACATTACCGCCGATGACCGAGCCTTGACCGATGGTGACGCGCCCCAGAATCGTCGCGCCCGCGTAGATGACAACGTTGTCTTCCACGATCGGGTGACGTGCGAGCCCCTTGCGGGCGTTGCCGTCGTCGTCCGCCGGGAAGCGCTTTGCGCCGAGCGTCACTGCCTGATAGACACGGACTCGCTGGCCGAGAATTGCCGTCTCGCCAATCACCACACCGGTGCCGTGATCGATGAAGAAGCCCGCGCCGATCTGTGCCCCCGGGTGGATATCGATGCCGGTGTCCGAGTGCGCCTGTTCCGCGATGATGCGGGCGAGCAACGGCAATTCGAGTCGGTAGAGTTCATGCGCAATCCGGTGGTGGATCATCGCGTGGATGCCGGGGTAGCAGATCAGGACTTCGTCGACGCTACCTGCCGCCGGGTCGCCCTGATATGCCGCGAGCACATCGGCGTCGAGCAGCTCGCGGATCTCGGGCAGCTTGCTGGCGAACTGCTGAATCGCCGAATGCGCGCGTTCCTCGATCGATGCCGCCGTGATTTCGGTGTTGTGGCGTGCCTTGTAGCGCCATTCCAGACGGGCTTGCTCAGCCAGGCCGTTGAGTGCGCTCGTGAGCGTGTGGCCAACGTAGTAGTTCTCCCCTTGCTGATGCAGGTCGAGCGGCCCGAGACGCATCGGAAACAGCACACCCTTGAGTTGCACCATCACGCCCGCCAGACGTTCGCGCGAAGGCAGGTCGCGCCCGCCCGATTCGAGCAGACGGCGCTGGCCGTCGCGCCAGCGCAGACGTGCGCCATGCAGGGAGGAAACAATGTCGTCGATGTCGAACGCTGCCACGAGGTGAACTCCTGAAATGCGCATACCGAAAGACGGTGGGGTCGTTCGGCACGAAAAAATGGGGGCGCGAACCGCGCCAATGCGAGAAGGATAGCGGGTTTCCAAGCCACCTGTCGCGACGTGGTTATGCGGCAGGCTCCCCGCCGCACGGCTCAGTCTGCCGGGATCGCCGCTTTCAGCCGGCGGCTCAGCGACAGCGCCGTCGCGAAATCCGGGATATTGGTGAAGCCCATGAGCAGGCCTGATGTCTTGCCCTGACGCACCCGCCAATGCCGCAGCGCGTGGACCGCGAGCCCTTGCGCATGCGCGGCGGCGGCAATCGACACATCGCTGCAATCGGTCAGCGCGCCGCCGAGATACGCCAGCGCGTGAATGCCCCCCGCTTGCGGCTGAACATGCAAGTCGTCGCCGAAGACTTCGGAGAGCGCGGCCACGAGGAATTCGCGCCGTTCGGCGTAGAGCGCGCGCATGCGTCGCAAGTGGCGCGCGAAATGCCCCTGCGCCATGAAATCGGCGACCGTTGCCTGAACCGGGATGGCGCCCGCTCCGCCCAACTGACGCGCCGCGTCGGCGAACTTTTCGATGTGCGCTGCCGGCACCACGAGATACGCCAGACGCAGCCCGGGAAACAGGACTTTGCTGAACGTTCCCGTGTAGAGCACGCGGTCGTCGCGGTCGAGGCTCTTCAATGCCGGTAGCGGACGCCCGTGATAGCGGAATTCGCTGTCGTAATCGTCTTCCACGATCCATGCGCCTTGCCGGGCCGCCCATTCGAGTAGCTGAAGCCGCCGGGGCAGCGACAGCGTGACGCCCGTCGGACTCTGGTGTGTCGGGGTGACGACGGCGAAACGGGCGTCTGGCGCGCGTCGGATCCCCTCGTCCACCCTCAGCCCTTCGTCATCCACCGGCACCGGCCTCAGATGCATGCCCGCACTGACAAGAAACTGGCGGGCAAAGCGGTAGCCGGGGTCTTCGAACCAGCCGGCGTCGCCCGGCTTGAGCAGCGTGCGGCGCACCAGATCGAGCGCCGACCGGTAGCCGGCCGTGACAAACACCTGCGATGCCGTACACACGATGCCCCGCGAAATCCCGAGGTAGGTGGCGATGGCTTCGCGCAAGGCACCGTAGCCAGAGGCATCGGGATAGGCCATCGACGTCATGTCCATCGTGCGCAGATGCCGACCGGCCAGACGCACCCAGGTCTTGCGCGGGAAGGCGTCCAGCGCCGGCAGTCCGAGTTGAAACGGACGCGGCAGGCCAATGGCGATCTGCTCGTCGGGCGACGGCGAAGATTGCACGGGCGATGACACCTCGCTGGCAGGCGTGGTGTCTGCGAGATGCGTGAGCTGCGGCGAGACGAACGTGCCGGCTGCGCCGCGTGGCGAGAAATAGCCCTCGCTGGTGAGCATTTGATAGGCGAGTTCGACAGTGCCTCGCGCGAGATTCAGTTCACTGGCGAGGCTGCGCACCGAGGGCACGCGATCGCCGGCCGCGAGTTTGCCCGCGGCAATGGCATCCCGATACCGTCGGTACAGTTGGAGGTAAAGGGGTGCGGTGTCGTCGGGGCCGGGCTTCAGGTAAGGAAATTCCATCGCGATGTCCCATTCATTTCGTCGATTCTTGCATCTGACGGCTAGGACATGATTTTCCTAAACTGATCCCGTTGCGACAAGTGCCTTCTTTCGCATTCGCCCTTCCGACACTATTGGAGAAATCGCATGAGCACCCTTCGTCTGCCCTATTTCACGCTGTCGCCCGAGGCCTATCAAGGGTTCGTGACGACGAAGAAGGCGCTGGAGAAAAGCAGCCTCGGCAAGCCGATGATCGATCTTGTTTATCTACGGGTATCGCAAATCAACGGCTGTGCGTTTTGTCTGGAGATGCATGCCAAGGCGCTGCGCGCGGATGGAATGCCCGACTTCAAGATCGACAGTCTGGCAGGTTGGCATGTCAGCTCGCACTACAGCGCACGTGAGCGCGCGGCGTTGGCATGGGTCGATTCGGTCGTGGCCATCGACCGGACGCACGCGCCGGACGCGGATTTCGAGGCACTGCGAGAGCATTTCTCCGACGCCGAAATCTCGGACCTGAGCTTTGCCGTCGCCCTGATGAGCGCGTTCAATCGTCTGGCGATCGGGATGCGGCAGTGACGTGGTTACTCGTCCGCCATTTGACGCTCCCCCGCCCGCAACGTAATCCCCGTCCAATGGCCATCGGCCTGCAATTCGCGGATGAGGTCGGCGATGGTTTGCCGCACGGCGACCGTGGCGGAACCCACCGGCAGCGAGTTCGACCAGCACACGCTCGCCGGACGTTGCAGATGCGGCGCCACGATTCTGCGCGAAGGCGGGCGTAGCGCCGGGTCGCGCGATGCCACCGCTGACGCCGGCAGGATCGCGCACGCGTCGCCCGAACGGGCAATGTCGATCAGCGTCGGCAACGAATCGATATCCGCAACGATGTTCAACTCCACGTTCGCCTGCGCAAAGCTACGCTCGATGAGCAATCGCAAGCCATTCGTCCCGCTCGGTGCCACGATAGGTACGTTCGCAAGTGTCGCCAGCGCACACGTCTGCTGCGACGCGCCTTCGTAGATCGCCGGGCACGCCCGATGTCCGCCAAGGACGTACAACGCCTCGTCGAACAACGGCATCACCGAAATACCGCGCGTCTCCGAATCGCGGAACAGCATCGCCAGATCGAGACGACCGTTCGCCAGCAACTCACCGATGTAGCCACTCATGCTCTCGAAGATCTGGAGCCGGATACCCGGATACTGCTCGCGCACTCTCGCAAATAGCGGCACGGCCAGGATCGCGGCAATCGTCGTCGGGAAGCCCACGGCCACCGGCCCCGATTCGCTGCCGCCGCCTTCGCGCACCTCCTGCCGAATCTGCTCCATCTGACGCAGCACCACGCGGGCGTGGCGATACAGGGCCTTGCCCGCTTCCGTCGGCGTGACACCCTGTGCGCTGCGCACCAGCAATTGCGCCTGCAATTCATCCTCCAGCCCGCGCAACTGTGCACTCAACGACGGCTGCGCAATATGCAACCGCTCGGCGGCCTTCGACACGCTGCCGCTGTCGACAATGGTCACGAAATTTCGAAGCTGTCTGACGTCCACAAGAGATCCACGAGAGGTTCGCGACGGTCCGGCCACCAACGCGCAGGAAAGGCCATAGCGTACCCCTATATGACACTCTCGAAAACCCTGATTCCCTCGCCACCAAAACCCGGCAACCCGCGATTCCCGGTTGACGAGAACGAATCGAAACACCACGCCATAGCTTCACCCTATACCCACATCCAAAATCGGTATTTCCTCCCCGGCGTGGTGCGCGCCTATAGTCCCGTCAACAAACCAATTCGAATCCACAGACGGAGACAACAGAATGCGAGACGGTTTTTCTGCCACTGCCGCCCAAGGCGGCCAGGGCCCGGGCAAGACCTCGTCGACGGCACAGCCCCACCACCCGCTGCGTGATGCCTGGTGGCGTCTCATGGACATGCGCGTCGGGATCGTGCCGCTGCCTGTCCATCTGGTGCTGATCGCGGCCATCGTGATCACCGTGTTCACGACTGGCAAGCTCTCCGCCGAACTTTCCCCGATCATTGCGCTGCTCGCCGTCTGCAGTTTCACCTGCATGGAAATCGGGCAGCGCATTCCCGTGTTCCGCAGCATTGGCGGCCCGGTGATCCTCGTGACGTTCCTGCCGTCGTATCTGGTGTTCACGCATGCGCTGCCGCCGTCGGTCGTGCAGCCCATCGTCAGTTTCTGGAAGCAAAGCAACTTCCTGTACCTGTTTATCCCCGGCATCATCGTCGGCAGCATTCTGAGCATGGACCGCAAGATTCTGATCGGCGGCTTCCTGCGCATCTTCGTGCCGCTGGCCGTCGGATCCGTGCTCGCCGGGATCGTCGGCACCCTGGTCGGCACGATGCTGGGCATGGGCCTCTTTCACACGGTGTTCTTCGTGGTGATCCCGGTGATGTCCGGCGGGTTGGGCGAAGGCGTGATTCCGTTGACGATCGGCTACTCGGAAGTCATGCACCAGAGCCCCGGCGACCTGCTCGCCCAGGCACTGCCCGCCGTGATGCTCGGCAACGTGTGCGCCATCGTGTTCTCCGGCGTGCTCAACGCCGTCGGCAAGCGCTATCCGTCGCTCACGGGCAACGGCCAGCTCATGCGCTCGGGCAACGACGACATCGGCACCCATGACATCCACAGCGAACACGGCCAACCCGGCGCACCGGTGGACGCCACCGACATCGCCGCCGCCGGGATGATCGCCGTGTGCCTGTACTTCGTCGGCATGCTCGCGCAAAGCACGCTCGGCCTGCCCGGCCCGGTGATGATGCTGGTGCTGGCCGTGGCCGCCAAGATCGGCTTCATCTTCTCGCCCAAGCTCGAAGCCGGCGCCGGCGTCGTCTACAAGTTCTTCGCGACGGCCGTGACGTACCCGCTGCTGTTCGCCATCGGTGTGGTGATCACGCCGTGGCAGAAGGTCGTTGCATCGTTCAACGTGCCCACACTGGTGACGATCATCGCGACGGTCATCACGCTCATGGCGACCGCGTTCATCGTGGCCCGCCGCATGAACATGCACCCCATCGACGCCGCCATCGTGGTCGGCACGCACAGCGGCATGGGCGGCACCGGCGACGTGGCCATCCTGACGGCGGCCAACCGCATGCGACTGATGCCATTCGCCCAGATCGCCACGCGCATCGGCGGCGCCATCACGATCACGCTGGCCCTGATCGTGCTCGCCAAGATCGTCTGACCGGCTGCGCCGTCACCGCACAGCCAACGCACATTCATTTCGGAGATTTTTGTCATGAGGCCCTTGGACGGGATCAAGGTCATCGCGCTCGAACACGCCATCGCGGCACCGTTCTGCACGCGTCAACTGGCCGACCTCGGCGCGCGCGTCATCAAGATCGAGCGCCCCGGCGCGGGGGACTTCGCCCGCGCCTATGACGGCCGCGTGAACGGCATGTCGTCGCACTTCGTGTGGACCAACCGTTCGAAGGAAAGCCTCACGCTCGACCTCAAGCAGGACGCCGCACAAGCCGTGTTGCACGACCTGCTCGCCGACGCCGACGTACTGGTGCAGAACCTCGCCCCCGGTGCCGCCGACCGGCTCGGCCTGAGCTACGACGCTCTCTCGGCACGCTATCCGCAGATCATCGTCTGCGGTATCTCGGGCTATGGGCCCGACGGCCCGTATCGCGACAAGAAGGCCTATGACCTGCTGATTCAGAGCGAGTCCGGCTTCCTCTCGGTCACGGGCTCGCCCGAAGCTTCTGCCAAGGCCGGTTGCTCCATCGCCGACATCGCGGCAGGCATGTACGCCTATACGAACATCCTTTCCGCGCTCATCCAGCGCGGCAAGACCGGACACGGCAGCCGCATCGACATCTCGATGCTCGAGTGCATGGTCGAGTGGATGGGCTTCCCGCTCTATTACTCGGTCGACGATCAATCGCCGCCGCCGCGCGCCGGTGCCGCACACGCCACGATTTTCCCGTATGGCCCGTTCGAGACCGGCGATGGCAAGACGGTCATGCTCGGCCTCCAGAACGAACGCGAATGGAAGACGTTCTGCGAGAAGGTGCTTGAACAACCCGCGCTGACCGACGACGCACGCTTTTCGTCGAATCCGCTGCGACTCGAAAACCGCGACGCACTGCGCGCCATCATCCGCGATGTGTTCATGCAGCTCGACGCACCGCAACTGGTGGCGCGTCTCGACGCCGTGGGCATCGCGAACGCGAACCTGAACGACATGCACGATGTCTGGCAGCATCAGCAGCTTGCCGCGCGCGAGCGCTGGGCCGATGTCGTCACACCGGGCGGCACGATCAAAGCGCCGATTCCGCCCGGCATGCCATCCGCCGGGCCCGATTTCACGCCGCGCATGGACCCGATTCCGGCGCTCGGCGAGCACACCGACGCCATCCTCGCCGAACTTGGCCGTACGACGTCACAGATCGAAGCGCTGCACGCAGCGAAGGCGGTGTAAGCCATGCAGACACGCCCCGTCATTCGCAGTTGGCTGTTCGTTCCCGGCAATCGTCCCGAGCGCTTCGAGAAAGCACGCACGTCGGGAGCCGACGCGATCATTCTCGATCTCGAAGATGCCGTCCCCCTCGCCGACAAACTCAGCGCGCGCGAGCAGGTGCGTCAATGGGTATGCGGTCTCGATACCACACTGGCCGCCGTGCCGGTCTATGTGCGCATCAATGCGGCTGCCACGGCATGGTTCGAGGACGATATCGCCACACTCGCCGGCCTGCCCGGACTGAGCGGCCTGGTCGTGCCGAAAACGGAAGATGCGGCGACGCTTGCCCGAGCAACGCAAGGCGCTACGCCGACCTTGAAACTCGTGCCGCTGATCGAGACCGCCCAGGCGTTTGCTGCACTCGCGGAGATTGCCACGGCACCCCGCGTCGAGCGCCTGATGTTCGGGACCATCGACTTCCAGCTGGATATCGGTATCGAAGGCGACGGCGACGAACTCCTCTACTTCCGCTCGCAACTGACATTCGCCTCTCGGCTTGCGGGCATCGCCGCACCGGTCGACGGCGTGACGACCGCCCTCGACGACGCGCCACTCATCGAAGCTTGCGCGCGCCGCGCACGCGCGCTTGGCTTTCGCGGCAAGCTCTGCATTCATCCGCGTCAGGTCGCAGCGGTACATGCTGCCTTCGCGTGGCGCGACGACGAAATTGCGTGGGCGCACCGTGTCGTCGCGGCCGCCGAAGCCAGCGGTGGCGCCGCTGTGGCGCTGGACGGAAAGATGATCGATGCCCCGGTCATCGCCAAAGCGAACGAGATTCTCTCCGGTTGCTGACGTTGCGCCGGCGTTCAGGCGCGCTTTCCCACGGAAGTGCGCCGGGGCGCCACGCCATTTCTTCCCTTCGCGTCCTCCCCGTCCCGTCCGACCGTCGACTCGCGCACCTTCGTCAGTACCCGTTTTGTCGCGATCTCACAATCTTCACCATCGACGCGATTCTCGATGGTGTCGATCAACGTCGTCAGATTCTGCCTGGCGAGCGCAAGATTGCTTGCCAGCACATCGATCTCCTCCACCTTGCGTCGCAGCACGGTCAGCAGCTTCTCATGCGGCCACGCACTAAGATCCGGCGGCAGAATCGAGCGAATCTCGTCCAGCGAAAACCCCGCGTTCTGCGCGCGGCCAATAATGTCGAGCCGCGTTAGCGCATCGTCGTCATATTCGCGATAGCCGTTGGCCTGTCGCTGCGCCTCAGGCAACAATCCTTGCGACTCGTAAAAGCGGATTCTCGACGCCGCCACCCCACTCGCCTGCGCCAGTTCCCCAATCTTCATCGTCCGCCTCCCGACACTTGACATTAAAGTGAACTTTAAGGTTATGGTCGTGCCATCGTCAACGACATTCGAGGCCCGGATCATGACGCTTCACACGCCGCTATTCACTCCCCTTTCCCTGCCCAACGGCACTTCGATTCCCAATCGCATCGCCAAAGCCGCGATGGAGGAGAACATGGCGGATGCCGACCATGCGCCTTCGGACAGCCTGTTGCGCCTCTATGACGCCTGGGCGCGCGGCGGCGCGGGGCTCATCATTACCGGTAACGTCATGATCGACGCCCGCGCGATGACCGGCCCGGGTGGCGTCGTACTCGAGCGTGATACCCAGTTGGCGCGGTTCCGGCGCTGGGCCGATACGGCGCGAGCCTATGGCGCACAGGTCTGGATGCAGCTCAATCACCCCGGGCGTCAGATGCAAGCGGCGCTTGGCCAGCCGACGGTGGCCCCCTCGGCAGTACCGCTTGAACTGGGCTCGCTGTCGAAACGCTTTGCCATGCCCCGCGAGTTGACCGAGGCGGACATTGACGACATCGTGGCGCGTTTCGTCAGCAGCGCCCAATTGGCGGAGCACAGCGGATTCACCGGCGTGCAGATTCATGCCGCGCACGGCTATCTGCTAAGTCAGTTTCTCTCGCCGCTGACGAACAAGCGTGAGGATCGCTGGGGCGGCAGTCTGGAGAATCGGGCGCGTTTGCTGCTCGACGTCGTGCGATCGGTGCGCCAGGCAGTGAAGCCGTCCTTCGCCGTGGCCGTCAAGCTGAACTCCGCCGATTTTCAGCGTGGGGGCTTCGGCCCGGAGGAAGCGCGTCGCGTCATCCAGATGTTGAATCCACTGGGCGTCGATCTCGTCGAACTTTCCGGTGGCAGCTATGAAGTGCCGGCCATGCAGGGCGAAGCGCGCGACGGCAGAACACTCGCGCGCGAAGCGTACTTTCTGGAGTTCGCGAGCGACATGGTGGCGGTCGCGGCGATGCCGCTGATGGTGACGGGCGGCATCCGCCGTCGTGAAGTGGCCGAAGCGGTGCTGCACAGCGGCACCGCCATGGTCGGCATCGCCACGGCACTCTCGCTCGACCCTGCACTGCCAAACCAATGGCGAAGCGGCAACGACACGGCCCCGCGTCTGGCACCGATCCGCTGGAAGAACAAGGCGCTCGGGTCGCTCGCGAATATGGCGGTGGTGAAGTTTCAGCTCGTCCGATTGAGCGCAGGCCGTCGCACACTGCCGTCGGTATCGCCCGCGCGAGCGCTTCTGTTGCAGCAACTCGGCGCCGCATGCCAGACGCGGCAATACCGCCAGTGGATCACACGTGTTGCTCCGCGTTGACGCGGCGGAACACGATCCTCCATTTGGTGGATGTAGCGGGATTACCCCGCATGATGTAATTCCCCGGCCGATGCACGCGCCAGCGCTGGCATCGCAACAAAAGAACTCAGGGGGAAAGTCATGAATACGTCACGAAATTTCGCCGCCTTCGCAGCGGCGTTTGCGCTCACGCTTGTCTTGTCGTCCACCGGCTTGGCGCTAGCAGCCGGCGGCCTCGTTACAGGAAACACCGTTCAACCGCAATCCAGTCCCAACAGCGGCAGAACCAGTGGCGGCACGAACAGCGGCAATAGCGGAAACATCAATGCGCAGATCCTGATGAACACGCTGAATGCGCTGTCGAAGCAACAAAACACGGACAGTTCATCGGGGTCTTCGTATCAGGCGCCCGCAACGCAGCCGGTGCAACAGACTTATCGTCCGCCGGTGGCCGAGAAGGAAGTGCTGGTCACGGACGCCGGGTATAACTGCGAAGATTCGCTGCGCGAGTACATTGCCCGCGAGAACCCGGGATTCAACGCCGAGCAGAGTGCCACCGTGGCGCGTTCGGTCTGGGAAAACGAGTACCAGCGAATCAAGACGGACGACGCCGCCGCGCTGCGAAAGGAAATCGCACGAACGAAGACGGTCATTCCCGAGCGCTGCCTGTCCGGCGCGCTTGCCGCACGGCTTCAACAGGTAGGCTGGAGCCCGCAGACCGTTGAGACCGCCCACAAGTCGAAGTTCGACGACATCGCGGCCCGGTCGGTCTCCGAATTCGGAAACGGCGGCGGCAAAAGGCGCCTCGTGCTCAAGCAGTACCCCAACTGTCTGAAGGTGGTCGATGTCCGGCTCGACCACGATATCAAGGACATGTACTGGTACAACATCGCGAACACGTGCGGCGAAAGCGTGCAGGCGCATTGGTGCGAAGGCAAGGGATGCAAGCCCACCGACCGGGCGGCCGACATCCGTGCCGGTGGGACGGAGGAAAGCTGGATGGCGGCTCGCACCCGCGCCGATGTGCGATTCCGCGGTACGGCATGCGCCCTTCAGTATCAGGGACACGATGTGCAGTACGACAAGACACGTAACGAATGCTGGGTCTGGTCCGAGTAACACCAACACCGTCACGACGGGAGCGCTGCGTGGTGACGCAGACAGCTTCCGTCTCCCGGCAACGCTGACGGATCAACGCCTATTCGAACGCCGGATCGATCGGCACGCGGTACCCCACTGCGAGCCGGTTCGTCTCATTGGCCATGCCGACCACGGCCAGTAACTCACCGAACATCTCGTCAGTCATGCCCGCCCGCCGGGCGCCCGCCGTGTGGCTCGCCACACAATAGCCGCAATTGTTGGTGACGCTCACCGCGATGTAGATCAATTCCTTGACCAGCGGATCGAGCGCGCCGGGCGACATCACGCCCTTCAGGCTGTCCCACGTGCGCTCGAGAGTCGCCGGATGCTGCGCAATGTACTTCCAGAAATTGTTGACGTCGGGAACGCCGCGCGTGGCCTTGATGTCGTCGAAGACGGCCCGGACCTCGGGCGTGGCGGATGCGTACTCAACAGGCTTTTGCTGGCTCATGGATGGGCTGCGCCGGATGGGCGACGAAGGGAGGGAAGCCGTAGGTTACCGGCTTTCCCTGTCCCGCGCCGAGAATCAGCCGCGCACCGCGTGCAGCCGGGTGCGCGCCGTCACGGCGCTGCCCGTCTCGCCGAAGCCGGCGGCGTCAGCGGCCTCGCTCCGATGGGCCAACCGGAAGACGGCGACGGCCTGCTTCAACGACTCCGCCTGTTCGGCGAGCGACTGCGCCGCAGCCGACGCCTGCTCGACAAGCGCCGCGTTCTGCTGCGTCACCTCGTCCATCTGCGTGACGGCACGCGCCACCTGATCGATACCCGCCGTCTGCTCTTCCGACGCTGCCGAGATTTCGGCCATGATGTCGGTCACGCGTCGCACGCTGGTGGCGATCTCCTGCATGGCGGCACCAGCCTCGCCGACGATCCGGCTGCCTGCCGCCGAGCGTTCCGCCGACGTTTCGATCAACGTCTTGATGTCGCGGGCCGCACTTGCCGAGCGTTGCGCGAGCGTGCGCACTTCCCCGGCGACGACGGCAAACCCACGCCCCTGCTCGCCTGCCCGTGCGGCTTCCACCGCCGCGTTGAGCGCGAGAATGTTCGTCTGGAACGCAATGCCGTCGATCAACGCAATGATGTCGCGGATCTTGGCCGAACCGGCGTCGATGTCGCGCATGGTATCGGTGACTTGCGTCATCGCGCCGTCGCCGGCCCCGGTCTGGTCGCTGGCCTGACGGGCCAGTTGATTCGCCTGACGCGCATGCTCCATGTTCTGACGCACGGTGCTCGTAAGCTCTTCCATGCTCGCCGCCGTCTCTTCGAGTGACGCGGCCTGCTGCTCGGTACGCGCCGACAGATCCAGATTGCCCGCCGCGATTTCTCGCGCACTCGCGGCAATCGCCTCGCCGCTCTTGCGCACCCGGGCGACCGTCTCGCTCAGTTGCGTCTTCATGTTGCCGAGCGCCGCCAGCAGACGTCCCATCTCATCGGTCGAACTCACTCGGACGTCGCGCTGCAAGTTGCCGTCGGCAATTTCCTTGAAGTGGTCCAGCACGTCATCCAGCGGACGCGTGATCGCCCGGTCGAGCGAGCGCGCCGTCAGGAATGCCGCGAGCATCGCGAAAGCGATGGCGCCAAGCGTCACGGCGAACATCCGGTCATACGTCGTGACCGCCGAATCGAAGCTCGCCTTGGCGCTGCCGTCGTAGAACTGCTTGAGGGCGTCGTTGGCATTGACGTATGCCGTATAGCGCTTGCCGAGCGCAGCCGCTTGCGGGTAGTAAGCTCCGGTGTCTCCCGCGGCGATGCTGCCCTGAATCAGCACGAAGGCGTCTTTGAGCGCTTGCCGGGCGCTCGTGACCTGCGCGGCAAGTCGCTTCTCCTCGGCATCGGCAGGCAACGCAAGATACGCTTGCCATGCCTTTTCCGACTCGTCCCAGTATTCCGTACCCTTCTTGACGTCGGCCGCCTTCACCTCCGCACTCGGCGCCTGTGGCGCGCGCAGCACGACCGCCCGGGCACGACCGATATGAATCTCCGACTCCCCCAGCAATCGGGTACTGGCCAATTCCTTTCCGTACACTTCGCGCAAACTGCCCACGGTGTCGCGTAATCCGACAAGGGCGAGGCCTCCGATCACCAACACCAACCCGGCCAAACCGGCCACGGCCACACGTAGCCGCCAACGAATCGTCCAATTCTTCAACATTTGCGCTTCCGCCTTTCTTTCCCAGAGCGTGGCCGCCGACACCGGCGGTCACCGGCCGTCGTGCAGCCCCGAACTCCTGAACGCACGACAGCGTTATCCGCCTCCAACGGCCCGAATCCGAAAAACTTGAGAATGGACGGGGCAAGTCGTCGTTTTCTT
Organism: Pandoraea pnomenusa; assembly: GCF_040391475.1. Classification (GTDB taxonomy): domain Bacteria; phylum Pseudomonadota; class Gammaproteobacteria; order Burkholderiales; family Burkholderiaceae; genus Pandoraea; species Pandoraea pnomenusa_C. The sequence goes on from NZ_JBEBXS010000001.1 coordinate 42,229, forward strand.
CTAAATTGGCCCCGAATTGTGGAGATATACGCGACATATACGATGCATTGCCGCGTGATCTACGGAAGGCTGCTTGAAAGGATTGGGAGACGTGTCGTCATCCATGCGCCAGACCGGGCACGGACGAGAGGAGAAACGGGCTGCGTAGCGACGACACATGCCCGGAAAACTACGCGAGGTGTACCGGGCAGAGGTTCCGCCCGGCAAGTCCGCTTACAGCGCTCGCCTGACGGCGCGCGACGCGCCCGAAATGTCCTGCCCGACGCCGTCGACGGTATTGCAACCGGCCAGCGCAAAAAGCGAACCGACCACCAGGAAAAACGCCACGAAACGCGCCAACATATCAACCTCGATCCAAAAAACAACGTAACCCCGGGTTTCCATCCTCCCCAACCTGCCGATGGCGTGGAACCCGACTTTTTCTTGTGCGACGCAGGGACTGCTGCCCGCCCCGCAAAACAACGCGCAATTGTGCGACAAACTCCCCGCCAAAGGACGTCGGCGGGCGTTGTCGCGCTACAACACCGCCAGCGTTCGCCGGATGTGCTCCGCGAACGCGACGCTCAAATGGTTCGGGCGGGCGCGATCGAACTTTACCGTAATCCCGACCGACGGCAATAGCGGCAGCGTATCAGCTGTAACAATGCGTAAATCCGAGGGCACCGCTGTCTGTGTCATGACGGCAAATGCCTGTCCCGACCGGGCCAGTGCCGTCAGCCCGGCCAGATTACTGCTGGCATACGCCAGGCGGTACGCCCGGCCGGCCCGGGTCAGGGCCTCGCAGGCCGCCATATGGTCGAGCGTGTCGGGATCGGACAGCGCCAATGGCAACGGCTGACCGGGATCTGCGAGCACGGCATCGAGGCCTGCGCTCCCGATCCAAACCAGGGGTTCGCGGCGAATGACGTTACTGTCGTCCACGCCTTCCGGCACCGAGATCAGCGCCAGATCCAGCGCATGCCTCGACAGTTGGGCTTGCAGACGCGGCGTCGGCTCGCAGATGACCTCCACCTGCGCATGCGGGTGCGCCACCGCGAATTCCCGCAACAAATGTGGCAGGAACGCCGCAGCGTAGTCGTCGGGACAACCGAAGCGCAGCGTGCCGGTCAGTCCGCCGCCGGCCATGTCGGCCATCGCCTCATCATGCGCTCGCAGGATTCGCTGGGCGTGACCGAGCAAGCGCTCGCCCGGGCTAGTCAGTACCACCCCTCGTCCGGTGCGCTGAAGTAACGGTTGATCGACGACCTCCTCCAGACGCTTCATCTGCTGACTCAGCGCCGATTGCGTGCGGGCGACGCGCTGCGCAGCCCGGCTGAGCGATCCGGCTTGCGCAATCGCCACGAAGGACCGCAGCAGGTCGATCTCCAGGGACAAACTCAAGGTATTAGCCTCATTGCTATCTCGCATTAGCATTATTCGCTTCAATGAAAGCAGAGCCGTGCTTAGACTGCAAGCAGTGGTTGCCCCTCTCCCGGAGATTCCCTCGTGTCCAAGAACCAAGACGCCGATTTCTGGCGCAATGCCCGGCAACATCTGATTCGTTATGGCGGCACGTTCGAGCCGATGATCATCGAGCGTGCGCAAGGCAGTTTCGTCTTCGACGCCGACGGCCGCGCGATACTCGACTTCACCTCCGGCCAGATGAGTGCGGTGCTCGGGCACAGCCATCCGGACATCGTGTCCGTCGTGACGAAGAGCATCGGTACGCTGGACCACCTGTTCAGCGGCATGCTGTCGCGTCCGGTGGTCGATCTGGCGACTCGTCTTGCCGAGATCACGCCGCCGGGTCTCGATCGCGTCATGCTGCTCTCGACGGGTGCCGAATCGAACGAAGCCGCCATTCGCATGGCGAAACTCGTGACCGGCAAATACGAGATCGTGGGCTTCGCACAGTCCTGGCACGGCATGACGGGGGCGGCGGCTTCGGCCACGTACAGTGCAGGACGCAAAGGCGTCGGGCCGTCGGCGGTCGGATCGTTCGCGATTCCAGCGCCGTTCACCTACCGCCCGCGCTTCGGCCCGGCCGGACAGTACGACTACCTCGCGGAACTGGACTATGCCTTCGACCTGATCGACCGGCAGTCGAGCGGCAATCTCGCCGCGTTCATCGCGGAACCGATCCTGAGTTCGGGCGGCATTATCGAATTGCCACCGGGATATCTCGCCGCGCTCAAGCGCAAGTGCGAGGAACGCGGCATGTTGCTGATACTCGATGAGGCCCAAACCGGCATCGGACGCACCGGCACCATGTTCGCGTTCGAGCGCGACGGCGTGACGCCTGACATCCTCACGCTGTCAAAGACGCTGGGCGCCGGGCTGCCGCTCGCGGCCATCGTGACGTCCGCAGAGATCGAGGAGCGTGCCCATGAGCGTGGCTACCTTTTTTACACCACGCACGTTTCCGATCCGCTTCCGGCAGCCGTCGGCCTGCGCGTGCTCGATGTCGTTGCCCGCGACAACCTGGTGGCGCGTGCCAACGTCATGGGCGAGCGGCTGCGCAATGGCCTTCTCGGCCTGATGGAACGCTTCGACTGTGTCGGAGATGTGCGCGGGCGCGGCCTGCTGCTCGGCATGGAGATCGTGAAGGACCGACGCTCCAAAGCCCCGGCAGACGGCCTCGGCGCCAAGATCACGCGCGAGTGCATGAATCTCGGCCTGAGCATGAACATCGTCCAGTTGCCCGGCATGGGCGGCGTGTTCCGCATTGCGCCGCCGCTGACCGTGAGCGAGGACGAGATCGACCTCGGGCTGTCGCTGCTCGGACAAGCCATCGAACGATCGCTTTGATCGCGTCGGCCGCTTTCGCGGTCTTCCCGGTCTCAAAACGCCATCGCCCCGCGAATGCCTGCACGGCGTCGCGGGGCGATGGCTTTGGCGGCATGACGGCCTGACGGCCGTTCAAGCCTGCCCGTCGGATCAGTTGCCTTGCTGCGGACGCTGCACGTCGCGGAAGATGTACTTCAGGGCGTCGGCCAGTGTGCTCGACCACACGGGCCACTCGTGCTTGCCGTCGACAATACGCAACTCGGCCGGCTGCTTGTTCGCACGCAGCAGTTCATAGAAGCGCGTGGCTTCCATTTCGATGTTGAAGTCGTCGTCATCGCCCGAGTTGATGTACATCGGCACCTTGATGCCCTTCTTCAGGAACTCGTCGAAGTACGCCGGGTAGTTGTTCTGCTGCCAGACACGCGCGCTGTACTCGCCGTTCGTGTTCGGCTCGGCGAACACTTTCACGAAACGTGCCGACGAGTCCTTCGGCGGCTCCGGGTTGTAGATCGCCGGGCTGAGCAGCGCAGCCGCCTTGAACTTTTCCGGATACTTCAGCGCGTAGCGCATCGCGCCGTAGCCGCCCATCGACAGGCCACCGATCAGACGCCCGTCGCGGGTCTTGATCGTGCGATAGGTCTTCTCCACGTGCGGAATCAGCTCACTGAAGAACGCCGTCTCCATGCGCTCCTTGAGATCGACATACCAGTTGGTATTGGCGTCCGGCATGATCACGATGGCCGGGGGAATGTCACCGTGGCCGATCAGCTTGTCCATCGTGTTCTGCATGTGCCCCTTGACGACCCAGTCGTTCTTCACGCCGTCGTTGCCGTGCAGCAAATACAGCACCGGATAGGTGGTCTTGCCGTTGGCTTCATAGCCCGTCGGCAGATACACGTTATAGGTCAGCGGACGCGACAGGTTCTTGCTGTAGACCTCGCTCGAAAGCACTTCGCTCGCGTTGGCCGATACGCTGACCAGCGCGGCGGCCGCGACCACGCCAGCGGCGAATTGTCGGGCGAAACCATTGCTGCATTGACGGAACATTTGGAACACAGACCCTCCTGAGGGAATACTTTGTCTCGTTATACCAATCGTTCGTCATCGTGGACGAACGCCCGAAAGATTAACATCTGAAATGAAATTCGGGAGAGGAATTCGTCGCCGCCTTTCATTACATTCTTCCCATGGCGCGCTACCATGTCGGACACCGTGGTATTTCCCAACCGTCCAATGAACGACCTTCCGTACCTCGATTACACGGCATTGCTCGCGCTCGCCCAATCGGTGCAAGCGTCCACCGCCACCTGTGTCTGCACCCGAACGTCGCTCGACGGCTGGGCCAGCCTGCCGAATTCCCTGCCGGACGATCAGCTGGAAGTCGTCGGCACGCTCATGGCCTTGCACGATTCCCACGAGCCGACATTCAGCGAGTACCACCCCGACGGCACGTCTTACTGGGCCGCCAACGCGCCGATTGCCCCGCGCTACTTTCCCTACAACCGTGCGAACGTCTGCCGCTGCCGCGATTGCGGACGCCTCTACATGCGCTATCAGGAAGGCGGAGGCTACTTCGTCGATCAACGGATCCGTGCGATCGATCCGGCCCTGATCGTCGACGCCCCGCTTCAGGAAAACGCATAACGCCGCGCAAAAGGCGCCGGCGGACTTGTTGTCTTCCGTTTTCATTTGTTTTGATTTGTTCCCGTTTGTGAACCGACATGTTCGGAATCGGCCGATTGGCAGGATGACGAAGCGTCAAACCACACAGGAAACCCAAAACAATCAATCGATTACGATGATTTTTCGTCCATTCGAATTGTTTCGGGCCGAAAAATAACGACAAGAACACGCCTGCGCACTTCGAGTCGAAGCGCGCATGCAAAAACATGACGCTTCCGCTCCCGACTCCGGCTACCTGAGCCCCGCGCCACCCGCGCCGGGCGAATACGTTCGATGGTTCGCACGAGCCGCGCAACGTTCGCCCGCGCTGTATGTCGCGATCTACGGCGTCGTCTGGACGCTCGTCAGCGCTTCGCTGGATCCCACCGTGCCGTTCGACGCGGTCGAGGCGTTCAACTGGGCCCGCAACGCCGAATGGGGGACGCCGAAGAATCCGTGGCTCGTCGGTATCTCGATGTGGCCGATGGTGGGCTTCGGGCGGCTTGGCGGCGAAGCACTCGCCATGTATTGGTACGCGTCGCATTTCGTGGGCGTCGCGATCGGCATGCTCGGCGTCTGGCACCTCGCGCTGCGACTGTCCGGAGAGCGTCGTCTGGCGTGGCTCGCCATGTTGAGCCTGCACCTGTCCGGCGCGATCAACATCGATATCCTCCCGTACAACGACAATTACCTCCTCGTCATGCTCTGGCCGTGGATGCTGTGGCTGTTCGTGCGCGCCCTCTTCGACGCCCCCCGCTTCTGGCCCGCATTTGCGGTCGTCGCCGGACTCGCGGCCATGACGAAGTACTCGACGTTTGCCTTGCTCGGCACGATGGCGGTCGTCGTGATGCGCACACCGGCCTTTCGCGCGCATTGCCGCCGCCCGGCGTTCCTCGTTGGCGTGGCAATCTTCATCGGGTTGGTGGCGCCCAACGTGATCTGGCTCGCGCAGCACGACTTCGCTGCGTTCCGATGGGTCGGCGACCAGATCAAGCCACATTTGAACGCCCGCGCACTCACCGGTGCGCTCACCGCGCTCTATCCGGTTGCCACGCTGGCGCTGATCATGCGCCTCGCGGGGGTGCGATTCACGCGGCCGGCCGCACCGGTCCGTGTCGCGGCGTGGGTGATGCTTGCGCCCTGGCTGCCGATTCTGGCGTACTTCACATGCCACAACGGCGGACGCATCTCCGAATGGCTGCAACCGTTTGCCGTGCCATTGCCCGCGTTGCTCGTGGCGTGCGTCGCGCCGGGTAGCAGCGTCCGCGCGGGGCGCATTGCGCGATGGCTGCCGGTCGTCGGTGTTGTCGTACTCGCGGGCTATGTCGTCGCACTGACGGCAAACCTTCGCAACGCGGGACAGAAGTTCACCGGCATCAAGACGCTGAGCGTCGCTCTGGAGCAACGATGGCAGACGCGCTATCACGCGCCGCTGCGCTACGTCGGCCACGATCATCTGGCGACCTGGCTCACGTTCTATGCGCCAGGCAATCCGCATCTGCTCATGCGCTGGACGGATCGAAACCGGCCCAACATCTACACGAAGGACATCGACGAACGTGATGTCCGGGAGCACGGCGCACTGCTGCTCGGCCGTCCGGGCCATGCGTGCCGCCGCGCCGGTGTCGGCCGCACCCTCGCGCAATGGCCAACGCTCGCCGTCGACGTGCAGGAGACGCTTCCGTTCTCGTACCACGGCAACGCGCCGCCAGTGCCGTTGTGCGTCATGTACATCGCACCGCAGCGGTGAATATCCAAAGCAGAAACGCTTCGTTGCCCGCCGCGCGCGGGTCCGGATAATCGTGACGATTCCGCCAAACCAACCCGGGGCAACGCGCATGACATCGCTCGACCAGCTATCTCGCCGTCATTTTCTGACCGTACTCGGCGCCGGTGCAGCGTCGCTGGCGCTGCCTGCGCGCGCCGCTTACGACGCGACCAAATTTCGCATCGGCTACCAGAAAGCCGCCAGCACGCTAGTGCTGGCCAAGGCCAACGGTGCCCTGGAAGCGCGCTTGAAGCCGTTCGGCGTGGAAGTGACCTGGGCCGAGTTCGCCGCAGGGCCGCAACTGCTCGAAGGGCTGAATGTCGGCGCCATCGACTTCGGTTATGTCGGTGAGGCGCCGCCCGTCTTCGCACAGGCGGCGGGTGCAGACTTCGTCTACAGCGCCTACGAGGTGCCGACGCCACTCGCCGAAGGCGTCGTCGTCGCCAATACCTCGCCGATCAAAACCGTGGCCGATCTCAAGCGCCGCAAGGTGGCGTTCAACAAGGGGTCGGATGTCCATTGGTTCCTGGTCGCGCTGTTGCGCAAGCACGGACTCGACTTCGGTGATATCGACCCCGTGTACCTCGCCCCCGCCGACGCGCGCGCCGCGCTGGAGCGAGGGGCGGTCGATGCATGGGCCATCTGGGACCCGTTCCTCACCGCCGTACTCGATCAGAGCCCGGTGCGTCTGCTCGCCAACGCCGAAGGCGCCGCCGACCACCACCAGTTTTTCCTGAGCCAGCGCACGTTCGCGTCGAAGCGGCCCGAGGTGATCAAGGCCACGCTCGAGTCGCTGGGTCAGACGGGGCAGCAAATTCGCGCGGATTATGCGGGTGCGGCGGCCAGGCTGGCGCCGATCCAGGGGCTCGACGCGAAGATCATCGAGAAGGGTTTGCGTCACTACGCGCATGTGTACAAACCGGTTTCCGATCCTGTACTGCAGGCGCAGCAACGCATTGCGGACGCGTTCCTCCAACTGAAGCTCATCCCGCGTCCGATTCGCGTGGCCGACGCCACACTGCCGGCTCACGTCGGCTGAACGCCGCCCCATCGCCGGTCAACGCGCAGGACGGCGTGGCCGGCGCGACGGGGCCGGTGACGGCACACCCAACGCATCCTCCAGAAACGCCATCAACGCCTGCAGCCTTGCCGTGCGACCGCGCCGTGTGGGCACGAGCAACGTGACGGGTGCACTCTCGAACGCCCAGTCCGGCAACACGCGCACCAACCGGCCCGCCGCTACCGCGTCGCGCGTGTCCCATTCCGAGCGCAACACCAACCCCAGCCCCTGTTCCGCCCATTCCCGCGCCACGCTACCGTCGTTGCTCGTGTACGCGGGCGACACGCGCACGTTGTCGCGCGCGGCCGTGCGTCGGCCGGTCGGTGGCGCCGGAGGATTCGACCGCCGTTGACATCGCCACAGGGTCGCATCCTCGTCATTCTCGCGAATGCAGATGCAACGATGGCGAAGCAAATCATGCGGCTCGGCCGGGGTTCCATGCCGTTGGAGATAGGCGGGACTCGCGCACAACCAGCGCTCGTTCGGCGAGAGCGTGCGCGCGATCCATGAAGAGTCCCTGACCGCCCCCACGTGGATGACGGCATCCGAATCGTGTTTGTCCGGCCACGGTGTCTCGCGCAGATCCAGTTGCAGGTTCAGATCCGGATGCAGCAACGCGAAACGCGCCAGCGCGGGGGCAACGTGATGACGTCCGTAACCGAATGGCGCGGCGATTCGCAGTTTGCCTGTCAGTCGCTTGTCTTCACGACGGAACGACTCTGGCAGCGCGTCGAGTTGCGCGAGCAACGCCGATCCCTCGCGGGCAAGCCGCTCTCCTTCGGCCGTCAGGCTCAATTGACGCGACGTGCGCGTGGCCAGTGCGAGCCCGAGCGTCGCTTCCAGCTTGCGAAGCCGGGAAGACAGCGCCGGCGGCGTCACGTTGAGCATGCGCGCCGCGGCGCTGAGCGACGGCGACTGGGCGAGCGCCTCGATCAGACGCAAATCCTCGATCTGGATCATTAACTTGTGCTTAATGTTCGATGTCGCATCATTTAACCACGGCACATCGTTTCCTTCCTACACTGCTGCTCATGACAACGGCCGCAAACCGCGCCACCCCTCATCACCGAGCCTGCCATGTCCGATACCTCCGCCCAGCAACCCGCCGCCTGGCCTCGTGCCGTGCTGTTCGATCTGCTTACCGCCTTGCTCGACTCGTGGACCGTCTGGAACCGGGCAGCGGGAAGCGAAACCGCCGGACGCACATGGCGCGTCGAGTATCTGCGTCGCACCTATGGATGCGGCGCCTACGTCAGCTACGAGCAACTTGTCCGGGAGGCCGCAGCACATGTCGGCCTGCCCCCGAGTGCGGCGCACGCCCTCGAAGCCGAATGGCCAACGCTCCCGGTTTGGGACGGCGCGCGCGAACTGCTCGCCGCATTGCGGCCCCATTGCAAGCTGGCGGTGGTCACGAACTGCTCCGCGACGCTCGGGCATCAGGCCGCCGCGTTGCTCGGCGTCGACTGGGATGTCGTCGTCACCTCGGAGGAAGCCGGCTTCTACAAGCCCGATCCGCGTCCGTACCGCATGGCGCTCGACAAGCTCGGCGTCGCCGCCGTCGATGCCGCCTTCGTCGCCGGTTCCGGTTACGACCTGTTCGGCACGTCGGCCGTCGGCATGCGCACGTTCTGGCATAACCGGGTCGGACTCACGCGCCCCGACGGTGCGCCTGCGCCAGAGCGCGAAGCGTCGACGCTCGCTCCCGCGCTCGGCTGGCTCCGAAGCTTCCACACGGTCAACTAAGACACCGAGACTCATCATGACTTCCACGCACAACGTCCCCCTCGCCTCGCTGCAAACGCTCGAGACCCCGGCCGCCGTGATCGACGTGCCGCGCATGCAGCACAACATTCGTCGCATGCAGTCCCGCATGGACGCCCTCGGCGTGCGCTTTCGGCCTCACGTCAAGACCAGCAAGTGCGTCGAAGTGGCCCGGGCGCAGATCGCCGCAGGCGCGACGGGCGTCACCGTCTCCACGCTCAAGGAAGCCACGCGATTCTTCGACGAGGGCGTGACCGACATCCTTTACGCCGTCGGCATGGTCGCGAGCAAACTGCCCGCCGCGCTCGCGCTGCGTCGTCGTGGCTGCGATCTGAAGATCATCACGGACAGCGTGGCTTCGGCGCAGGCCATCGTCGCCTTCGGGGCTGAGTTCGGCGAGACGTTCGAGGTCTGGATCGAGATCGACACCGACGGCCACCGCTCGGGCATCCGCCCGGACGAGGCGGCATTGCTCGACGTCGCCCGCGTGCTCCACGAAGGTGGCGCGACCCTCGGCGGCGTGATGACCCATGCGGGCTCCAGCTATGACTACGACACGCCCGAAGCGCTCGCCGCCATTGCGGAGCAGGAACGCGCCGGATGCGTGCTGGCCGCCACGAGGCTGCGCGACGCCGGACTGCCCTGCCCGGTGGTCAGCGTAGGCTCCACGCCGACCGCGCTCGCCGCGACACAACTCGAAGGGGTCTCCGAAGTGCGCGCGGGTGTGTACGTCTTCTTCGATCTGGTCATGCATAACGTTGGCGTCTGCACGACGGACGAACTGGCGCTGAGCGTGCTCACGACGGTGATCGGGCATCAGGCAGACAAAGGCTGGGCGATCGTCGATGCCGGCTGGATGGCGATGAGCCGCGATCGCGGCACGCAGAAGCAGAAACGCGACTTCGGCTACGGTCAGGTCTGCCGGATCGACGGCAGCGTCGTGCCCGGCTATGTGTTGAGCGGTGCAAATCAGGAACACGGGATTCTCTCGCGCGAAGGTGATCCGGATCCGGACATCGTCACGCGCTTTCCCATCGGTACGTTGCTGCGGGTGATGCCGAATCATGCGTGCGCCACCGGCGCGCAGTTCCCCGAGTACCACGCGATTGATCCCGGGCACGACCTGGCAGTCTGGTCGCGATTGCATGGCTGGTGAGCCCGACGGGTTTCGCACACGCCTCATTTTTCTCGTCTCAGGCAGGCGATTGGCTTATCCTTCAGGCTTTCCACCCGCACGCTCGTGTCCGGAGAGCCCCTCAAGGTGTCACGTCAAACCGTCCAGCCGACTGTCGAAGCGCTCAATGAGCAAGGGCCCGCGCCCCGCTATCTGCAACTCAAGCAGTTCATCTGCCGTCAGATCGATAGTGGCGCGTGGCCCCCGCACCATCGCGTGCCCTCGGAGAACGAACTCGTCGATCTCTCGGGCGTGAGCCGCATGACAGTCAATCGGGCGCTGCGCGAACTCACCGCCGAAGGACGCCTCGTGCGCATGCAGGGCGTGGGCACCTTCGTCGCCGAACCGAAGTCGCACTCCCCGCTGCTCGCCGTCAACAACATTGCCGACGAAATTTCCGAGCACGGCCATCGCCATCGCGCCGAAGTGAAACTGTTGCGCGAAGAACTGGCCGGTCCGGAGCGCGCGCTCGCCATGGGCCTGCAGGAACGCGAAAAGCTGTTCCACTCGGTCATCGTCCACTATCAGGACAACGTGCCCGTACAGATCGAGGATCGCTTCGTCAATCCGGCGCTCGCGCCGAATTATCTCGAGCAGGACTTCACCAAGCTCACGCCGAATGCCTATCTCCAGCGCATCTCTCCGCTTACATCGGGCGAGCATGTCGTGGAAGCCGTGACCGCCACGCCGGACGAAGCGCACATGCTCCAGATCCAGCGAACCGAGCCTTGCCTGCTCATCCGGCGCCGCACATGGACCGGAAAACGTGTCGTGTCCGTTGCCCGCCTGCTCCACCCCGGCTCGCGTCATCGTCTCGAAGGCCGTTTCGGCGACGCCGAGTAATTACCGCCCCCGTCACACCCCGTCCTACCGCGTCCCGCCGCGCTGTTCTGCGTGAAAACCCTAGTTCACGGTAAGTTGTATATACAATACTGTACAAGCCATTCACCGCTCAGAACGAAAGGGATTACCGTGAGCCAATTCACCCGATATCGCGATGTCACGATCCGCGCCCCGCGCGGCACGCAACTCAATGCCCGCAGCTGGCTGACCGAAGCGCCGCTGCGCATGTTGATGAACAACCTGGACCCGGACGTCGCCGAGAATCCGAACGCGCTCGTGGTCTACGGGGGCATCGGTCGCGCCGCCCGCAATTGGGAGTGCTACGACAAGATCGTGGAAACGCTCAAGACGCTGGGCGACGACGAAACGCTGCTCGTGCAGTCGGGCAAGCCGGTCGGCGTTTTCAAGACGCACGCCGACGCGCCGCGTGTGCTCATCGCCAACTCGAATCTGGTGCCGCACTGGGCGAACTGGGAGCACTTCAACGAGCTCGACGCCAAGGGGCTGGCCATGTACGGCCAGATGACCGCCGGCTCGTGGATCTACATCGGTAGCCAGGGCATCGTGCAAGGCACGTACGAAACGTTCGTGGAAGCGGGCCGCCAGCACTACGGCGGCAATCTGAAGGGGCGCTGGGTGCTCACCGCCGGTCTGGGCGGCATGGGCGGCGCGCAGCCGCTTGCGGCCACGCTTGCCGGCGCCTGCTCTCTGAATATCGAGTGCCAGCAGACCAGCATCGACTTCCGTCTGCGCACGCGCTACGTCGACGAACAAGCCAAGGACCTGGACGACGCCCTTGCCCGCATCGCCAGGTACACCGCCGCCGGTCAAGCCGTCTCCGTCGCCCTGTGCGGCAACGCGGCCGAGATTCTGCCGGAACTGGTGCGTCGCGGCGTGCGTCCCGACATGGTGACGGACCAGACCAGCGCCCACGATCCGCTCAACGGCTACCTGCCGATCGGCTGGACGTGGGACGAATACCGTGAGCGCGCCCGCTCGAAGCCCGCCGAGGTCGTGAAGGCCGCGAAACAGTCGATGGCCGTGCACGTGAAGGCGATGCTTGAATTCAAGGCGAAGGGCGTGCCCACGTTCGACTACGGCAACAACATTCGCCAGATGGCCAAGGAAGAAGGCGTGGCCAACGCGTTCGATTTCCCGGGCTTCGTGCCCGCGTACATTCGCCCGCTGTTCTGCCGTGGCGTGGGCCCGTTCCGCTGGGCCGCGCTCTCTGGCGATCCGCAAGACATCTACAAGACCGACGCCAAGGTCAAGGAACTGATCCCCGACGACGAGCACCTGCATCGCTGGCTCGACATGGCGCGCGAGCGCATCAGCTTCCAGGGGCTGCCTGCCCGCATCTGCTGGGTCGGCCTCGGCCTGCGCGCAAAGCTCGGACTGGCGTTCAACGAAATGGTACGCTCGGGAGAACTCTCGGCCCCGGTCGTGATCGGCCGAGATCACCTCGACTCCGGCTCGGTTGCCAGCCCGAATCGCGAAACGGAAGCCATGCGCGACGGCTCGGACGCCGTCTCCGACTGGCCGCTGCTCAACGCCCTGCTGAACACGGCAAGCGGCGCAACGTGGGTGTCGCTGCACCACGGCGGCGGCGTGGGCATGGGCTTCTCGCAGCATTCCGGCGTGGTGATCGTGTGCGATGGCACCGACGCCGCCGCTGCGCGCATCGCCCGCGTGCTCAATAACGATCCGGCGACCGGTGTCATGCGTCACGCCGACGCCGGCTACGACATCGCTGTCGAGTGCGCCCGCGAGCACGGCCTTCACCTGCCCATGCTGGGCACCGCAAAGTAAACGCGACGTCGACACGACACCACTACCCAATACGCAAGACACCCCCGAATATGTCGAATCAAGGAATTACGTCCATGACAAAGCTGTTTGTCACGCCCGGTACGCTCACGCTGGCGCAACTGCGCGACGTCTATCAGACCCCCACCACCGTGACGCTCGACGAATCGGCATACGCAGCCATCGACAAGAGCGTGGCCTGTGTGGAGAACATCGTGAGCGAAGGCCGCACGGCCTACGGCATCAACACCGGCTTCGGCCTGCTCGCCTCGACACGCATCGCCCACGCGGATCTCGAAAATCTGCAGCGCTCGCTGGTGCTCTCTCACGCGGCCGGCGTCGGCGCACCGCTCGACGACGCGATGGTGCGCCTGATCATGGTGCTCAAGATCAACAGCCTCGCTCGCGGCTTCTCCGGCATTCGCCGCAAGGTGATCGACGCGCTCGTCACGCTGGTGAACGCCGAGGTCTACCCGCGCATTCCGCTCAAGGGCTCGGTCGGCGCCTCGGGCGATCTCGCCCCGCTCGCCCATATGTCGCTGCTGTTGCTCGGTGAGGGCCAGGCCCGCTATCGCGGTCAATGGATGAGCGCGCGCGAAGCGCTCGCCGTGGCCGGCCTGGAACCGATGACGCTCGCGGCCAAGGAAGGCCTCGCGCTGCTCAACGGCACGCAAGTCTCCACGGCCTACGCATTGCGCGGTCTCTTCGAAGCGGAAGACCTCTACGCGGCGGCCAGCGTCTGCGGGGCGCTGACGGTGGAAGCCATGCTCGGCTCGCGTGCACCGTTCGACGCCCGCATTCACGCGGCGCGCGGCCAGCGCGGTCAGATCGATGCCGCCTCGCTCTATCGTCATCTGCTGGGCGAGACCAGCGAAGTCGGCCAGTCGCACGCGAATTGCGAGAAAGTGCAGGATCCGTACTCGCTGCGTTGCCAGCCGCAGGTGATGGGGGCGTGCCTGACGCAGATCCGCCAGGCCGCCGAGGTGCTCGCCGTCGAAGCCAACGCGGTCTCGGACAACCCGCTCGTGTTCTGGGAACAGGGCGACGTGATCTCGGGCGGTAACTTCCACGCCGAGCCGGTCGCGATGGCGGCAGACAATCTGGCGCTGGCACTGGCGGAAATCGGTGCGCTGAGCGAGCGTCGCATCTCGCTGATGATGGACAAGCACATGTCGCAATTGCCTGCGTTCCTGGTCGCCAACGGCGGCGTGAACTCGGGTTTCATGATCGCGCAGGTGACGGCTGCCGCCCTGGCGTCCGAGAATAAGGCCTTGGCACATCCGGCCAGCGTTGATAGTCTCCCGACCTCGGCCAACCAGGAAGACCACGTGTCGATGGCCCCGAACGCCGGTAAGCGGCTTTGGGAGATGGCCGATAACGTCGAAGGCATCCTGGCGATCGAATGGCTCGGCGCCTGCCAGGGACTGGACTTCCGCGAGGGGGTCAAGACGACGCCGGCGCTCGAAGCCGCTCGCGCCCTGCTGCGCCAGACGGTTCCGTTCTACGATAAGGATCGCTATTTCGCCCCGGACATCGAGGGTGCGAGCGAACTGATCGCGCAGCGCAAGCTGAGCGCACTCGTGCCGTCCGGTACGTTGCCGAGCGTTTGATTCGCGTTTGATTCTCGCCCTGCCGGGGCGAAACGAACAGTGATTCGCGCTCCGGCACAGCGGCGTTTCGGGCTGGGGTTGCCCCCTCGTGCGACGGTCCATCGGCATGCCGATGCACCTGCCGGCCGTACAACCCGATTTTCTTGGCCGCCCGCGCACGCGGGCCGGCTCATCACGCATTCAGGAGACAGCTTGAAAAACCTGCAACGCAATCTGAGCGCGCGGCATATCCGCTTTCTCGCGCTGGGTTCCGCCATCGGCACCGGTCTGTTCTACGGTTCGGCGTCGGCCATTCAACTCGCCGGTCCGGCGGTCATTCTTGCGTACATCATCGGCGGCGCCGCCGTGTATATGGTCATGCGGGCCCTCGGCGAAATGTCCGTGCGCGAACCCGTCTCCGGCTCGTTCGGCCGCTACGCCCGCGACAACCTCGGCCCGCTGGCGGGGTTCCTTACCGGCTGGACCTACATCCTTGAAATGGTGATCGTCTGTCTGGCGGACGTGACGGCCTTCGGGATCTACATGGGCTTCTGGTTCCCGGACGTGCCGCAATGGATCTGGGTGCTCGGCATCGTGATGCTGATCTGCGGCCTGAATCTGTGCAATGTGAAGGTCTACGGCGAGATGGAGTTCTGGCTCGCGCTGGTGAAGATTCTGGCGATCGTCGCGATGATCGTCGGCGGCGGAGTGATTCTGTTCTCCGGCGTGCATCTGCACAGCGAACACGCGCCGGCGGTGAGCAATCTGTGGGCGCATGGCGGCTTTCTGCCCAATGGCTGGGGCGGGCTGATCGCGTCGCTGGCGGTGGTGATGTTCGCGTATGGCGGCATCGAGATCATCGGCATTACCGGTGGCGAAGCGAAGAATCCGGAGAAGGTGATTCCGCGCGCCATCAACGCGGTGCCGGCACGCATTCTGCTGTTCTACGTGCTCACGATGTGCGTGCTGATGATGATCTTCCCGTGGACCGGCATCGGCAGCCAGGGCAGCCCGTTCGTGCAGATTTTCTCGGGGCTGGGCATCAAGTCGGCCGCCGCGATCCTGAATCTGATCGTGATCTCGGCCGCCATCTCGGCGATCAACAGCAACATCTTCGGCGCGGGCCGCATGATGTTCGGCATGGCCGAACACGGTCAGGCGCCTGCGGCCTTCTCGGCAACGTCGCGTCACGGGGTGCCCTGGGTCACGGTGCTGGTGATGACGGCGGCCCTGCTCGGTGGTGTGGTGCTGAACTACCTGATTCCGGAAGGCGTTTTCCTCATCATTGCCTCGATTGCGACGTTCGCCACGGTTTGGGTATGGCTGATGATCCTGCTCTCGCAGGTGGCCATGCGCCGTCGTCTGTCGGCGCAGGAGGTGGCGGCTCTCAAGTTCAAGGTGCCGCTGTGGCCGGTCGGTCCGGCACTCGCCATCGCCTTCATGCTGTTCGTGATCGGCGTGCTCGGTTACACGGAAGACACCCGCATTGCTCTCTATGTCGGTGCCGGCTGGATCGTATTGATGTCGTTTGCGTACCAGTTCGGTGTCAAACCCAAGCAAGCGCAATTGCGCCGCCAGATGAGCATGGAATGAGCCCCCTATGAAACGTACCTTCTGGAAGCACTGCCATGTCGCGACAATGCGCGACGGTCGCTACAACGCCATCGAAGATGCCGTGATCGTGACGCATGGCAAGCACATCGAGTGGGTTGGCCCGCGTAGCGAGCGCCCGGCGGCCGGTGCCGACGAGTGCATCGATCTGCAAGGCGCGTGGGTCACGCCCGGGCTGATCGATTGCCACACGCATCTGGTGTTCGGCGGCAATCGCAGCCAGGAATTCGAGCAACGCCTGCAGGGCGTGAGCTACGCGGAAATTTCGGCAGCCGGCGGCGGCATCCGACATACGGTTCGGCATACGCGCGACGCCACGGAAGACGAGCTCTTCGCGTCGGCCCGCAAACGGTTGCTCGCCCTGATGCGTGATGGCGTCACAACGGTAGAGATCAAGTCGGGGTACGGCCTCGACCTGACCAGCGAGCGCAAGATGTTGCGGGTGGCGCGCCGCCTGGGCGAAGCGCTACCCGTGACGGTCAAGACGACATGTCTGGCCGCACACACGGTGCCGTCGGAATTCGCGGGCAAGGCCGACGAGTACGTGAACTATGTGTGCTCGGAGATTCTGCCCAAGCTCGCCGAAGAGCATCTGGTCGACGCGGTCGACGCGTTTTGCGAAACGATCGCGTTCTCGCCCGCGCAAGTCATGCGCGTGATGCTCAAGGCACAGAAGCTGAAGCTGCCGGTAAAACTTCACGCGGAGCAGCTTTCCCCGCTCGGCGGGTCGAGCATGGCAGCGGAGTTGGGCGCGCTGTCAGCCGATCATCTCGAGTACATGACGCCGGATGACGCCGCCGCCATGGGCCGCGCCGGCACGGTAGCCGTGCTGCTGCCGGGCGCGTTCCACATGCTGCAGGAGACGCGCCGCCCGCCGGTGGATTTGCTGCGACGTCACGGCGTGGATATCGCTGTGGCGTCGGACCTGAACCCGGGGACCTCGCCTGCCCTGTCACTGCGCCTGATGCTCAACATGGCCTGCACGCTTTTCGGGCTCACGCCGGAAGAAGCGCTGGCAGGGGTTACGCGCAACGCGGCCAAGGCGCTCGGCATGCTCGACACGCACGGCACGATCGAGGCCGGAAAGACGGCGGATTTCGTGGCGTGGGAGATCGAACGTCCGGCGGAACTCGCCTATTGGCTTGGCGGCGAACTGCCGTCGCGCACGGTGCGTAACGGGCAGTGGCGCGATCTGGCGTCGGTTGTCGCGGGTTGAACACGTCGAAAATCAGGACGCACGGAGACTGATACTCATGGCTACGCAATTGAAGCCTGTTACGGGCGACACCCCGGTGTGGCACGGCAGGACGGATGCTGGCGAGCGGGGAGACACCCGCCGCCTTTTCAACGTCGTTCGCGAGATTGATCCGCACGCGCAAGCACCGAATGCCGGTGCGCCGGTGCTGCTCGGGTTCGCCTGCGATGCCGGGGTAAAACGCAATCAGGGTCGCGTGGGGGCCGCAGAAGGGCCGCAAGCGATTCGGCGCGCGCTGGCAAATCTTCCTGCGCACGATATCGCCGAGTTGTTCGATGCCGGCGATGTGGTCTGCGACGGTGACGCCCTCGAACCGGCACAACAGGCGCTGGCCGACGCCGTGCAACGTCAACTCGACGCAGGCGCGCATCCGGTGGTGCTCGGCGGTGGTCACGAAATCGCCTGGGGAACGTGGCAGGGATTGCGTGCGCATCTGGATGCAAAAGGCGACCGCGAGCGCGTTCTGATCCTCAACCTCGACGCACACTTCGACCTTCGGACGGCACGTCCAGGCTCATCGGGTACACCGTTCGATCAGATCGCGCATGCGTGTGAGTCGGCTGGCTTGCGATTCGATTACGCTTGCCTCGGCGTGAGCCGCCTCAGCAATACGGCATCGCTCTTCGAACGTGCCCAAGCGCTCGGCGTGACCTTCGTCGAAGACACCGACATGCAGGATCGCGATCTCGATGCGCGTCTCGCACAGATCGACGCCCTGATCGCCGATGTCGCCCACGTCTATCTGACGATCGACCTCGATGTGCTGCCCGCACCGGTCATGCCCGGCGTGTCCGCGCCCGCCGCTTATGGCGTGCCGATGCCGGTCGTCGAAGCCATCGTGTCCCATGTGCGTCGCTCCGGCAAACTTCGTGTCGCCGACCTCGCCGAATACAACCCGCGATTCGACCCGCAAGGCTTCGGCGCACGCGTCGCCGCCCGGTTGGCATATCGGTTGCTCTGATTTCACTTCCTGCTGTTATCCCGGGTGGCGGACAATTCCGACCACCCCGTTTCTTCCCTCGCTTCCCCTCCGCCTCCGCTTCTCGTCTCACTCCCGACCCCGCTTCCCACTCCCGCAGCCAGACCCCTCACGACCTCCCAATTCCATCTGGTGAGACCAGCATCGCCTTTTTCCCCTTCCCATCCCCTCTTGATTCCCGCCGCCTAATACAAAGTATTAGTTTTACTTAACTAGGTTTTGTTTTTTGCGGCCTCATCCCTACAATCCTCAGAAATTCTTATACCGATTCATTGCGGCGCAGCAGAAAGGACTTTCTCACCTTCTGACTTGCGTCGCCGGACTGGAGACAAGCCGATGAAGAAACGCGCAGACCTCGACGTCAGATCGTTGCGGATCTTCGAGGCCGTCGCGTGCGCAGGCAGCCTCTCCGGCGCCGCCGAAGCCCTCGGCGTCACACAGTCCGCTATCTCGCAAGCCATCGCACAAATCGAACAAACGGTCGGCACCCGCGTGCTCGACCGCTCGCGTCGCCCCCTGAAGCTCACGCCCGCCGGTCTCGCCCTCTCTCGTCACGCACGCCAGATCGTCGACGACATGGACCGCCTGATCGCTCAAGTCCAGGACGCCGACGTTGCCAGCCGCGCCGCCGTACGCGTCGGCATGATCGATTCGTTCGCCGCCACCGTCGGCCCCTCCATCGTTCGACAAATGTCCGGCAGCACGAGCGAACTGCTCCTTTGGTCAGGACTGGCCAACGGCCACGCACAGGCACTGCTCGCGCGACAACTCGATCTGATCGTGACGAGCGACCCGATGCACGACATGGAACGCCTCGTGCGCCGCCCGATCTTTACGGAACCGTTCATCGTCGTGGTGCCGAAGGCCCGCGAGGCAGATCTCGCCAACGCCGATCTCAGCGAACTGATTCGCTCGGCGCCGCTGATCCGCTTCTCCGGACGCTCGCACTTTGGCGCCGTCATCGAACGCCATTTGCGCCGCACCGGCCACTCCCCTCGCATGCATCTGGAAATCGATACGTCGGACATCGTGATGTCGATGGTGGCCGCCGATCTCGGTTTCACGATCGCCACCCCGCTCTGCCTGCTTCAAGGACGCGCTTCGCTCTCGCAAGTGGCCGCGTTGCCGCTGCCCGGCCCCGCGCTCTCACGCACGATTTATCAGGTATCGCGCGAGGGCGAAGTGTCGGAGATGGCCTCGCAGTGCTTCCTCGCCGGACGCATGGCGCTCGCACAGGAAGCGTTCCCGGAATTGCGCCGCCTGATGCCGTGGCTGGGAGAGCGTCTGGCCCTTTGCTGAATCCCGGCATTCGATTGCCGATCAAGCCCCGGGCGCCGGGCCGGATGTCTGTCATCTGAAGTGCGCCCCTTTTGTTCACCGCGAATAACACAGACCCGATAACGGAGACACGCATGAACCTTTCACGACGCAAATTTCTTCACACGAGCGCAGCCATGTCGGCCGTCGCCGCCACCGGTGGCATGACGCTCCCGGGCATGGCCCGCGCCGCAGACGCCACCACGGTGCAGTACGGCGGCTCGGCCTGGCTCGGCCACTATCCGGCATATCTGGCGATGAAGACGGGGGCCTTTACCCCCGCAGGCATCGATCAGCAATGGCAGTCGTTCGGCACCTCCTCTGCCCGCATGAGCGCCGTGCTCTCGGGCGGCATCGACATCGCCTGCACGGGCATTGTGTCGGCGCTGGCGTTGATGGCGCGCGGTTCGAAGCATTTTTCGATTGTGGCGGTGCCGGAAAGCTTCGGTCGCGTGGAAGGACTGTTTGTGCGCGACGGCGTGAATTCGCTTCAGGATCTGAAGGGCAAGAAGCTGGGCGTGACGTTTGCCTCGAGCGCGCACTTGCTGGTGCTGGACCTGCTCGGCAACGCCGGTCTGTCGAACGATGTGACGGTCCTGAACGTGCCCGCGCCGGAGTTGCCGGGTGCGATTCAGTCGGGCCAGATCGACGCTGCCGCCGCCTGGACACCGCAGTTCAACCGCATCCGCGCGATGTCCGGCATGAAGCTGCTCGCGGACGATACGCAGTTCTCGCTGTACAAGAAGTACAACGTGACGCCGGGTCCGGATGTGCTGATCGTGCGCAACGCATGGGCAGAGAAGAATGGCGACGCGGTTCGCAAGTATCTGAAGGTGTATTTCGACGCCTGCCAGACGCTGCGCGACAAGCCGGATGAAGCGGCACGCACGCTGATCGGCCTGACGGGGATGTCGGCACTCGACCAGATCGAGACGATCAAGGGCGCGGAGTGGTATTCGCTCGCGCAGCAAACGCAGTTGCTGAAGTCGCCGGGCAGCTATGTCGACGGCCTGCAACGTCTGGCGGAAATGCTGGTGACGTACAAGCAGATCGACAAGGCGCCGGCTGTGCGTCAGTGGATCAACACGTCGTATCTGTAAGCCCCGCGCGCCGGTATCGCCCGAACATCGTACCGGCGCCCGCTCGAGGAGTCTGATTGTGAATCATCGCCAACCGTCTCGCGCCACGCTGCTGGGTGTGGGATTCGCGTCCGTGGTCGTCTTCCTGCTGGTCTGGGAATTGGCGTGCCGCACCGGGGTCGTCGACCCGCTGTTTCTCCCCCCGCCCTCTGCCGTGGCGGAGCGCATCGTCACCATGATGGCCGACGGTTCGCTGCTGGCGAATGTGCTCGCCTCCACGCGCCGCGTGATGGCGGGCTTTATCGCCGCCACGGTGGTCGCGATTCCGCTGGGCATCGTGCTGGGCACGTCGAGCTACGCCCGCGCGGCGTTCGACCCGATTCTGTCGTTCCTGCGTCCGCTGCCCTCGATGAGCTGGATTCCGCTCTCGCTGCTGTGGTTCGGTATTTCGGAGACGCAGAAGTACAGCATCGTGTTCATGGGCACGTTCGCCCCTGCCCTCGTGTATGTGATCGAGGCCACGCGTAATGTGGACCCGCTGCTGATTCGCGCCGCGAAGAACCTCGGCGCGAGCCGCTGGCAGGTCATGCGCGAGGTGATTCTGCCCGCGAGCCTGCCGCAGATTCTGTCGGGTCTGAAGATCATCCTCGGCCTGTCGTGGACGTGCGTGATTTCGGCCGAACTGGTCGCCGCACGCGAAGGACTGGGCTTCCTCATCATGAACGGCAAGGAGTTCTTCCAGACGGAAGTGGTCGTGCTGGGCATGGTGATGATCAGTGTCACCGTGCTGGTGACGGATATCGTGTTTCGCGCCATCGAGCGCAAGGTGTTGGGGTGGCAGGCATGAACGATCGCATCGATTCTCACGCTGGCGCGCAGCAAGCGTCGAACGCTTCTGCAGGCAAATCGGAAACGATGATCTCCATCGATGGGGTGTCGAAGCGCTATGGCGATTTCCAGGCGCTCGAACGCGTGGACATGAACATTGCTCGTGGCGAATTCGTGGTCCTGCTCGGTGCCTCGGGCTGCGGCAAGTCGACGCTGCTCAATCTGATTACCGGCTTCGACGACCCCACCACGGGACAGATTCACGTGAATGGCCGTCAGGTGAAGGGCATCGACCCGCACTGTGGCATGGTCTTCCAGCAGTACGCGCTGTTCCCGTGGCTGAGCGTGCTCGATAACGTGGCGTTCGGCCTGAAGATGAAAGGCATCGACAAGGCCACACGCTACGCCACCGCCCGCCGCTATATCGAGATGGTCGGCCTGAAGGGCTTCGAGGACCGCTATCCGAAGGCGCTCTCGGGCGGCATGCGTCAACGGGTGTCGATCGCTCGCGTGCTCGCGAACGACCCGGACGTAATCCTGCTGGACGAACCGTTCGCCGCGCTCGACGCAATGACGCGTCAGGTGCTGCAAGAGGAGTTGCTTCAGATCTATCAGAAGAGCGGCAAGACAATTGTCTTCATCACGCACTCGATCGACGAGGCCCTCATGCTCTCGACCCGTATGGTGATCATGAGCGCACGTCCGGGCCGGGTGGCCTGCGACCTGCCGAACGATCTGCCGATGCCGCGCGACGCCCAGGTGCAGCTCTCGCCCCGCTACAACGAACTCAAATCGCAAATCTGGAACACCGTACAAACCGAGGTCATGCGCAGTCTGGAAAACCAGGCTGCGTAATCCCCGGGCACGTTTCGGCAAGCCCCCGCCCTTCTATCGTCATGTCCAATCAAGTCAATCCTCCCTGCCCGCCCCATGCCGGGCAGGACAGTTTTCCCGCGTATCAGGCGGGCGCCGGCTGGAACGCCCTGCTGCCCGCCCGGCTTGCGCACACGCAGCCGCCGCTCTCGCGCAGCTTCGACGTCATCGTCATCGGCGCGGGCTTCACGGGGTTGGCCGCCGCACGGCGTGTAGCCGAGCTACGCCCCGAAGCCACGGTGCTGGTGATCGACGCCACCACGGTCGGCAACGGTTCGGCCGGGCGCAATTCAGGCTTTCTGATCAACCTGCCGCACAACACCGGCATGGGCGGGCACGGCAGCCCGGTAGAAGTCGCGCGCAAGCAGATCCGGCTCTATGACATCGGATTGAAGTGGCTGCATGAACTGGTCACGACGCACGGCATCGATTGCGGATGGAATCCGGTCGGCAAGTATCACGCGGCCGCCACCGCCGATGGCGAACAGCGCCTGCGCGACACGCTTGCGCAATATCAGGAATGGGGCGTGACGTATCGCGAGTTGTCCCGCGACGCACTGCGCAGCGAACTCGGCACCGACTATTACGGCTACGGCTATCACTCGGCCAACAACGTCTTCGTGCAACCTGCCGCGCTGGTGCGCGGGCTGGCCGACAGCCTGCCGCCGAACGTGCGACTTTGGGAGAACGAACCCGTGGTGTCGCTCGACGGCACCGGTCCGTTCAAGGTGACGACGCCCACGATGCAGCTCGACGCCGGACAGGTCATCGTCGCGAACAACGGTTTTGCACGCAAGCTGGGATTGGCACGCGATCGCGTCTTCACGATCTACACCTATGCCGCCATGACCCCGGCATTGTCGCCCGACGAGTTGCGCAAGCTCGGCCCGGCACGCGAATGGGGCGTCATTCCGGCGAACCGGCTGGGCACGACGCTGCGCAAGACGCTGGACGGCCGCTTCGTCGTGCGCAGCGCCTATTCGTACGAGAAAGAGCGGCCGCTTTCGGACGTGCGCGACATGCTGACGGATGCGTATCAGCGGCGCTATCCGCATCTGGCGTCGCACAAATTCGAGTATGTCTGGGGCGGTGTCACGGCGCTGACGCGCAACGGCGCGCTGTATTTCGGCGAGATTCGCAAGAACCTGTTCGCCTCACTGGGATGCAACGGCGCAGGCGTGCTGAAGGGCAGCATGTTCGGCAAACTTCTCGGCGAGATGGCATGCGGGCAGCAATCGCCCGAACTGACCGATGCACTGGGCTTCGAACGGCCGACGTGGCTGCCGCCCGAGCCGATTCGTCGCGTGGCCGTCGTGTCGGCGATTCAGTACCAGAAGCATCGCGCCGGGCTCGAACGTTAAGTGCGGCGCTGCGGGCTGCCAACGCGGCAGCCCGCACGTGTCACAACGACCAACAGCATTCACAGCGACATCAGAAAGCGCAACAGATCGGCGCGTGCGTCAGGTGCCATCGAACGAAATCGCTCACGCGAAACCTGCGCTTCGCCGCCGTGCCAGAGAATGGCTTCCTGAAGATCGCGTGCGCGTCCATCGTGCAGATAGGTCGCATCGGGATTGACCCGGACGCTTAACCCCAGACCCCATAACGGTGGCGTCCGCCAGTCGCGCGGCCCGGCAAGAAAGTCCGGGCGGCCATCGGCAAGGCCCGGCCCCATGTCGTGCAGCAACATGTCGGTGAACGGCGCAATGTCGCGATTCGCCATCGCCGACAGCGGCGGAAACGCACCAGTGCGCAACGTCGGCACATGGCAAGCAGCACACCCCGCCTGTGTAAAACGCAGTTCGCCGCGCTGCACCTGCGGATCCTCGGTATCGCGTCGCGCAGGTACGTCGAGCGTGCGCTGAAAATACTCGATGGCATCGAGTTGCGCGTCGGTCAGATCGGGGAATCCGTCGGTCGGTGCCTCACGACAGGCCGTCTGCACCGCCGGGCACGATTTTCTCGGAAACAACGACGACGTAATACCTAGATCGCCGACGAAGGCGCTCGCAATCTGTTGGCGGATCGATGGCTGGTTCGCCTTCCACCCGAAGCGTCCGGTCACCTGCCGCTGCTGCCTGGCGTCCCACACGCGATTCACGCGACCACGGACGCCATCAGGCAATCGCCGCTCGGCAAGCGCATGAAGCGTCTTCTCATCGACCGCTTCGAGCCATCCGAGTCCATACACGGGGGAGCCTGCGCGAGCCGACGTCATCGTGGCATGGCCAAGCGGACCGAACGCGAGATCGCTGAATCGCAGCTGGGGCTTTCGCAGCGTGACGGTCTCGCCGCCTGCCAGCGTTTCGGTGTGCATCGTGTAATGGATGCGAACCTGCCCTTCGGCGGGCACGCCCGGAATGGCCTTGTCGCCCAACTGATCGCCATAGTTCGGATGGTCGCGCGGTGCGCCGGTCGCCGTTTTGCCCGGGACACTCAATCGCACCAGCAGTCCTCGTGGCGCCTCGTCGGGACCGGCCGGCGCGTTACCGCGTCCGAACTTCACGTGACAGGCGATGCAGGAAATCTGGTTGTAGACCGGGCCAAGCCCCGCGATTCGACGGTCTGCCGATGGATAGACGACCCAGCTTTGCCGGAAGAGCGAGCGCCCCTCGCTGAACGCCTCGACGGAGCGCGCATCGTCGTGGACGAAAGGCATGGGCTGACCGAAGGCCTCACGTGTCACCGGCACGCTGGCCGTCTGCGCGACGGCCAGCGTCCAGGCCATGCTGCCGGCAGCCACCACCCATCCGCTGTGCATGCGTCCTATCAGTCTGCGCATACTGCGCCATCGGAAAGCCATTGACGCACCCGGGCACTGCGGGCGTCGAGATCGCGCGACCAACGTGTCTCTAGCGCCTCGGCTTGCGCTGCAGCGGCGTTATCCGCGCGCCTGCGGTCAAACGTTTTGTGCAACGCGGCGTCTGATGCCGTGGCGGCATCGACTGGAGGCTGTGCCAGCAACGCGCGCGCCTTGACCAGACACCGGGGGTCGACGGCAGTCCGGTTGTCCTTGCCACTATCGTGGAGACTTTGCCAACGCGTCCACAACTCGGTCAGCGCCGCCTGACGCCGTGTCACGAAGATGTCGAATAGTGCGTTGTCGAGCGCATAGCGCGACAGTCCGAGCGTCTCCTCGTAGGTGACGTCGGCGGTGGCCGCGTGACTGGCGAACGGATCGTAGGTACCCTTCGGCGCATCGCGATACACGCTGGGACGCACCGGCAGCTTGCGCACGTCCGGCGCGAACAGGAGGCGTTGCCCCTCGTCCGACAGCACAAACGTGACGAACGTACGTGCGGCATCGAGATGCGGCGTATCGCGAAGCATGCCGATGTGCGCCGGCGAATACCCCGTGCCCGGCGGGTAGACGAACGTCAGGGGCGCACCGTTGGCAATGGCCGAACTGGCGAAAAAGTCGATGGTCACGGCCACGGAGATCGGCGCACGCATGCCCTGCGACAAACTCGCGAACGCGCCGCCGGTCTGCGCGAGCACGAAGTTCGGTCCGGCTTCCGACAACAATGCCCATCCCTTGTCCCACCCTTCGGCCTGCAGCATCACGTCGAGAAGCGTCGGCGAGAAGCCGACGCGACTCGGCACGGGGAACAGAATGTGGCCGCGATAACGGGGATTCGCCAGGTCTTGCCAGGTCTTCGGTGCCGGTAACCCCTGACGCGCCAGCGCAGCGGGATCGAGCATGAAGCCGAACCCGGCGATTTCCGACGCCACGAAGCGACCGTCCGGGTCCGAGATCCGGAATTTGCCGACGTGCGACGGCAACCCGGTCAGATCGACGTCGAGCTTGCGCAGCGAGCCTTCCTCACCGAGGTCCGCGAAATTGCGCACGGCGGGCGACCAATACACGTCGACGCCGCCCTGCGCCGGCCCCTGCAGATAGTCGTACGCGTCGCGATGCTGACGCCACAGAATCTGCAAGCCGATGTCCGGATGCCGACGCTCGAACGCCCGCTCGAACGTGGCCACCACCTCTTCCGGATAGCTGGTGAGCACCGTCAGCGTCTCGCGCGGCGCCGCGGCTGCCGCGCCCGTCGCAGCGGCAAACACCAGCGCCATCAGCGCCCGTACCCGCGTTCCCCAAGACCGATTTTCCCGAGCCTGCATGGTCCTCTCCGTCAGAAGGCGTAGTTGAGGTTGACGTAGTAGTTGCGTCCCGCCTCCGGATACCCTTCCGTGTAGGCGTAGTTGCGATCGAAGATGTTGCGCACGCCGAACTCGGCAGTGACGTTGTGCACCACCTTCCACGCGAGCTTGGCATTGGCGATGCCGAACCCCGCCGCCACGCGCCGCCCGTCGCTCGAGCTCACGCGCGACGACGTGAATTCCGTATCGCCGCTAAGCGCCACGGCAGACATGATGTTCCATTTGCCGTACAGGAACAGCTTGTGACGCGGCACGTCGGTCAACACGATCGACGGATCGCTGCGGTTCTGGCGATTCAGGTAGGTGTAATTGCCGCCGACTTCGAAGCGCTCGCCAATCTGGCTGTTGAGCGAGAGTTCGATGCCCTGCGCCACCACGTGTCCGACGTTCTGCATCTGAGTACACGGCGGGCTGCTGCACGCGCTCGCGGGAATCGACGCCCCCTGAATCAGGTTCCGGATATCGCTGTAGAACAGGTTCACGCTGCCCATCGTGCCGGGCGCAATGCGTTCGCTGAACCCGAGTTCCACGTTGGTGGCCCGTTCCGGCTTGAGCCCCGCATTGGGAATTGCGGTGCCCATGCGGTAGGAATAGCGATCCTTGATGGTCGGGAATCGGCTCTTTTGCGCGACACCGAAATGCACCTTGCCCGTGGGCGATGTCTTGTAGACGAGTCCGACCTGCGGATTCCACGCGTCGACGTTGTCCTGCGGGAACGCGATGATCTGATTGGCCGCGTTGACGTCTTCCGCCCGACGCGTGATGCGCCGGTCGTAGCTCACGCCCGCCTGTGCGGAAAGGCGGTCGGTAAATTCATGTGTGTCTTCGAGCCCGAACGACAACGTGGTGTCTTCGAAATGCTGGTCCGGCTTGCCCGCGTTGGTTTCCTGGTGGTAGTCGTTCTTGATGTGCGCGGCGAACTTCAGCGTGTTGGCCGCGAAGAGTTTCGTCCCGACTTCCGCGCTCGCGCCCCAGGTGTGATCGTCGTAGGACGAGTTGGACGACGACTTCTTCAACTGCGACGAGTAAGTCGCATCGTCGTACATGCTCAAACCGTTCTTGTAACGGTCGTAATACGCCCGCAACTTCAGGTAGCTGTCGTCGCCGAGTTGGGTGCGTGAAATGTAGTACACGCTTTCCTTGTCCCAGTACGGCCAGCGCCAGTAGCGCGGCGTTTGCGTGGGATCGGTACCGGCATACGGCGGATTGCCTTTCGTACCTTGCTGGTTGATGTAGTTCAGCGAGTATTCGTCGGTCGCGTTGGGCGTGAGGCCGATCTTGACGTTGATCTTGCGGTCGCGATTGTCCGAGTTGTTGCGTCGCCCGGGGCCCTGGGTGGGCACGCCCTTGAACGCGTCCGAAAGCGTGTAGAAATCCCTTTCGAGATACGATCCGCCAATCTGGAAGTACCACAGCCCCTGATTGCTACCGATGTTGAAGTTGCCCTGATAGCCGTTGTTGGCGAACTGACGGTCGAACATCAGCCCGCCCCCGATGTTGCCTTCGAACCGGCTTTGCGGCCGCTTGCTCACGAGGTTGATCACCCCGCCCAGCGTGTTCGGTCCCGCCAGCACGGTGCTATACCCCTTCTGCACATCGATCGCGCCGATGTCGAAGGTCGTGAATCGCGCGAGATCGACGTAGCCATCATACGACACGTAAACGGGAATGCCGTCGATCAGCAGCGGCACCTGTCGCATGTCGAACCCGCGCACGTAGACCATCTCTTCGTTGCGCGGCCCCACCTTGGAGATGTTCACCCCCGGCAGCATGTCGAGCGCCGCTCCCACCGTCAGACGGCTTGCCTGTTCGATCTGATCGGCGTCGAGCGTCTCGGTCCCGGTCGGAATGCGCTCGCTCTTCGCCGTGACATCCACGCGGCCCAGCTCGAACACCGGCTCCTCGGCCGCATACCCCATCGACGACGACATGGCCGCCGCCACCATCCACGGAAGCTTTCGCTTCGACATCCTCTTCATCGTAAAGCGCACTGCTCTTGTCCCCTCTCAGTCTTGTTGTTCGTGCTCGTTCCGGCATCGTTATATATTCATCTATATAACGATGCCCGTGCCAAAAGCCCGGCGCGACAAGGCACCGCAGAACCCTCGAGAGGTTCAATCCGGGCGTTTGGGAGTCGTATCGTGTGAAACACGGTTGCGCCGTTCGAAACAGACACGGCGCAGCGAGTTTAGGGGAAAGCGGTCGATGAGGGAAGCGGATCGCGCGTGATGATCGACATTCGACAATCGTGATGGCGCTTTTCGGGACGATTGTCAGGCATGCCAACTAACCTTGGACACTCAACGCCCTGCGCCGAACGGTCCGGGGGGAATGCACCACGTCGACGTGCGCCAACTTTGTATCGTCATGTATCCGGACATGCGCCAGACAATCGCGGTTACCAGCAGCGCGGATGCAGACACACACCGGATACCTTCGCCTCGTCTAATGCAGGAAGTCGATGCCAGACATGCCGGACACCTGCAGAAGTTGCCCGGCCCGGACATCGGTTTTGCGCCAATCCCGGCGCGTCTACCTGACAGAGGCACACCATGACCCAACTCGACAAAGTTCTCTACACCGGCCGCACACACGTCACGTCCGGCGGGCGCGACGGCGCCGCGCGCAGCAGCGACGGCCGTCTCGACATCGCCCTCTCGTCGCCCGGTACGAGCGGCACCGGCACGAACCCCGAACAACTGTTCGCCGCCGGCTGGTCCGCCTGCTTCATCGGCGCGATGGGCCTCGCTGCGAAAGCGGGCAACGTGACGCTGCCGAAGGACGTGTCGGTCGATGCGGAAGTGGATCTGGGACGCAGCGGCGACGGCTACGCCTTGCAGGCGCGACTGTTCGTCAACCTGCCCGGCCTGCCGCGCGACGTCGCACAAGGTCTTGTCGACGCCGCCCACGCCACCTGCCCGTATTCGAAGATGACACGCGGCAATATCGGCGTGACGATTACGCTGGTGTAAGTACCGTCAGGCGGGCCTCGAGCCCGCCGCCTTCACGATTGCGCAGCGTCAACCGGGCATCCATCGCCTGTGCCAGTTGACGGGCAATCGCCAGACCCAACCCCGTGCCGCCCGTATGGCGGTTACGCGAAGTCTCCAACCGGACGAATGGCGCGAACACCGCTTCGAGCATGTCGTCCGGAATTCCCGGCCCACGATCGGACACGACCACGTCGATACCCTGTGCATGCGGCGCGATGACCAGCTCGGCGTCGCCACCGTACTTCAGCGCGTTGTCGATCAGATTGCCGACGATCCGACGCAACGCCTGCGGACGCGTCACGACCGGGTGCCCGACTTGCCCGGCCAACGTGACCGGCTGTCCAGCGTCCACGTAATCGCACACCAGACTGTCGAGCAGTGCGTCGAGATCGACTTTTCGGGGGGCTTCCGACGCCCCATGCAGCGTGCGCGCATATGTCACCCCCTCTTTGACCAGCGACTCCATCTCGCGCAAATCCTGTTGCAGACGCACGGCAGACGATTCGTCGTCCATCGTGTCGACCCGCAGGCGCATACGCGTGATCGGCGTCTGCAAATCATGCGAAATGGCGGCGAGAATCTGCATGCGCTCCGTCATGTAGCTGCCGATGCGATCCTGCATGGCATTGAACGCCCTCGCCGCACGCGCCACTTCCGACGGGCCGTCCTCGTCCAGGCGCTCTGCGCGCAAATCCGGCCCCAACGTATCGGCGGCCTTCGCCAGTGCATTCAATGGCCGCGTGGCAAGACGCACCGCCAGCCAGCAACAGGCCGCGATCAGCACCAGTTGCAGCGCCAGCACGGCGGGCAACCAGCCGGACAGCGGCAGTGTCGGGGTCGGGAAGACATCGATGGTCAACGGTGAGCCGTCCGTCAGGCGCAAATGCACCTGAAGCCGTTCGTCATCGCCCGGCACGCTGCTCACCGTCAACGGATAGGAGACACCGATGGCGTCCTGAATGACGGCCGCGACCTGCGCTGCCATCCCGGCATCCGGCTTGCCGCCGCTCGCGCCCGGCCCCAGCTCGAAGCGGTAACTGCGCCGCGCCAGACGCGGCAACCATTGCGCCCGCTCTGCCGCCGGCAAATGGTCGAGCAAGGCCACCGAACTGGCGACTTCGCTCTCGATATACACGCTCATCATGTTGGACGTCACGCGATTGCGCTCGGTCATCGTGAGCCAGAACGACAATACCTGAGCCAGCGCAAGGCCAACGAACAGGATGAGCGCCAGGCGTGCAAACAACGAGCGCGGCCAGGGTCGCCATTGCCGCAGCGGGCTGCGTGGCGGAGCTGCGGCGGGCGTGGAAGACGGCGTCGGCATCATTCTGGCGCGGCAATCACGGTGACGGCCGAGCAGAACACGTAGCCTTCGTTACGCAGCGTCTTGATGTAGCGCGGCTCGCGGGCGCCGTCGCGCAAACGCTGACGCAGACGGCTGATCAGCAAGTCGATGGAACGGTCGAACGCATCGGCCTGCCGCCCTTGCGTGAGGTTCAGCAGTTGATCGCGCGTGAGCACACGTTGCGGATGATCGAGCAGCACACGCAACAACCGGTATTCGGCGCCACTCAGTGCGACTTCGGTGCCATCGGTATCGAGCAGATGCCGGGCAGTCGTGTCCAACTGCCATTCACCAAAGCCGAGGATCTCGGCCGTCTCGGTGATCTGCATGCCGGGAGGAAGCATGCGGGTGCGGCGCAGCACCGATTTGATGCGCGCCAGCAGTTCACGCACGGCGAACGGCTTGGCGAGGTAATCGTCCGCCCCCATCTCGAGGCCGACGATACGGTCGGTCTCTTCGCTGCGCGCGGTGAGCATGAGCACCGGCACCGCCTTGAACTTGCCCGCGCGCAACTCGCGACACAACACCAGGCCGTCTTCGCCGGGCAGCATCAGGTCGAGCACGATGAGGTCGGGTGCCCCGTCGGCAAGCACCGAGCGCATTTCGCGACCGTTCGCCGCCACGCTCACACGCATGCCGTTCTTCTCGAGATAGTCGGCCAGCAACTCTCGAATGCCGCGATCGTCGTCGACGATCAACACATGATCGATCTTTTCCATGGCAACGATTATAGCGACGCCCGTTGCGGCGAACCGCCGTTTTCGTCGCCCGAAACACCCGGGCCTGCGCGGCGGCGGGCGCGCTCCGTTTCGGGCGTAATGCGGCGGCTGGACGGGGCCAGATCGCACTGCAACGGATGCACTGCCTCGACGCTCAGGCCACCCGCCAGAAAGGCCAACACGCTCAACAGGCGTTTCATGCGTCCTCCACCACGGAGAGTTTTTGACCGTCGGCAACCGAGGCATTCAGCGCATACGGATCTACACCTTCGAGACAGCCGATATTGGCGCGCCACATCCCCGGCGACGTACGCGAGGCGTGGAACGTGTAAATGCCGCAGTGCTTACAGAAGTAATGGCGTGCGACGCGGGTGTTGAACTGATAGCAGGTCAGATCTTCCTCGCCCGACAGGATGTGCAGATCGGCTTCGGGAAACGCTGGCGTCATCAGGGCGCCCTTGCGACGGCAGAGGCTGCAATTGCAGCGCGCGGCCGGCTCAACCGGCGTTCTGACTTCGAAACGGACGGCCCCGCAGTGGCAGGAACCTTGCAGCAATT
Source organism: Pandoraea pnomenusa (assembly GCF_040391475.1). Lineage (GTDB taxonomy): Bacteria > Pseudomonadota > Gammaproteobacteria > Burkholderiales > Burkholderiaceae > Pandoraea > Pandoraea pnomenusa_C. The sequence goes on from NZ_JBEBXS010000001.1 coordinate 74,379, forward strand.
CGGACGACATGGGGTAACTCCCGGAGAGAAGGCGCGCGCCGGCGGCGCAATCGCAGGATGGTGCATAGATGGCTTTATAGCCCGCTTCGCGCCCGGGTGTCCTCGCCCGTTTGTATCTCTGTGTATCTGGCGGCCGCCCCGATACAAGACATTGCCGAAACGGGGCTTTTTGCACACATGGCAGATACGCCCCGGCGGTGAAATACGGCTACCGGCACCACGAAGCCGCCGCCTTTTTTGCCTCGCTCCCAGGAGAACACTGCCATGTTGACGTTACTCAGAAGTGCCGTTGTCGCCCTCGCCCTGACGGGACTTACCGCGTGCAGCCCGTCGCAGGCTCGCCCGATGACCGGCGGCGTCGCGCCGGAATTCACGGGTGTGGACAACTGGCTCAACAGCCCGCCGCTCTCCTTGCAGCAACTGCGCGGCAAGGTCGTGCTGGTCGATTTCTGGACGTATTCGTGCATCAACTGCATCCACACATTGCCGCATGTCCAGCAGTGGTACCAGAAGTACAAGGATCAGGGATTGGTCGTCGTCGGCGTGCATACGCCTGAGTATGCGTTCGAGCGGGACACGGGCAATCTGCGTGACGCCATCCGCCGTTTCGGCATCACCTACCCGGTCGTACAGGACAATCGATACGCCACATGGAAGGCCTACGACAACCTCTACTGGCCTGCGTTCTATCTGGTCGACAAGTCGGGGAAGATCGTCTACACGCACTTCGGTGAAGGCGACTACGAGAAGACCGAGGCGGCGATCAAAGCGCAGTTGGCGGCGAAATGACACGGTGCCCGCACGACGTCATCACGCCGCTTCGGCGGGCGTGAGCCTTGTGGGGGCGGATTGATGCCGCTCGGGGCACTTAGCCCGGCGCTTGCTCATGCTGACGACAAAGCCCGTCGAAATCCTGCGCCAGGTCGGCCAGCGATATCGCCCCCAACCGGGCGATGAGCATCGCCTCGGCGTCACGCAACACGCCGTCGAGCGCCGCATTCACCGCGCGTTCGACGGCGCATTCCGGGTTGTCGCTCTCCACGCCGATGGCAAAGAGGTGCGGTCCGCCCACGGCGCGATGGATATCGAGCAAGGTCACATCGCGCAGATCGCAAGCGATCGACCAGCCGCCGCCGCGCCCTTTGCCGGAGCTCACATAGCCAGCGTCTCGGAGACCCGCCATTGTGCGACGCACCACGACCGGGTTGGTCCCCAGCATCTGCGCCAGTTGCTCCGACGTGAACGGGGTATCGTGCCGCGCCATGTGCAGCAGTACATGAAGCATGCGGGATAAACGGCTGTCGCTTCGCATCGCATTCCCTCCGGGGTATCAGGCTTCGAGCGACTGTCGCGCGAACCACGCGTGAATCAGGCCGCTCTGGAAGCAGCGCACCGGATCGTCGAAGCCGCCTTCCCGAATCAGGTCGCCAACCGCATCCGGCGGCACCACCGCCACCTGAGCACCATAGAGACCTTTCGCCCGTTCGCGCATCTCCGGCGCTACCGACATCATCTCGAACCACACGTCGAGCAGGCGTTTTCCGGCATCCGACGTCATGTCGCACGCCAAATCCGCACTCGCGAACCATCCGCCCGAACGCAGCCGCTGAGCAATGCTGCGGAAAAATGCCTGGCGCTGCGCCGGATCGGTCACGAACTGCGAGACGAGAAGCGACGTGGCGGCATCAAACGGCGCCCCGTCCGGCAACGTCTCCAGAAAGCCATGATGGAACACGCACCGCGATGCAATACCGTGTGCCCGCGACTTTTCGCGGAAAACATCGAGCATGGGCCCGGACGGCTCGACCGCCGTAAATCGCCACCCCGGATGGCGCTCGGCGAAATACAGAATCTCTGCCCCGGTTCCCGCCCCGACGCAAAGTACCGTCGCGTCGTCCGGCAGCCGGGCGAAAACGTTGTCGATCACCAGTTGCAGTGCGTCGCGCAACGGCGCCATTGCTCGCCACGTCTGGTCATACGTGGTCGCATGCTCGTCAAACATTGCAATTGTGTCGTGACGCATATTGGTTTCGTCCGTTTACGTAACTTTTGATGATGCATAATGCCACGATGCGCCCATGTCACGCAAGCCGCCCACCGAAATTGACAGGCATCCCTAAATATTGACGTTCACTAGTCGTTAATCCTGTTGATCGGCCCCGATTCCTTACGCGGGCTTACAAAAGACCTCTTTGACGACACGCCCCCCGATGACGTCTATCAATACTGCCAACAACCTCGTCAACCTGCTCACGCCGACTGCCAGCGACATGGCGTCGCGTGCTGCGAGTCAGCGAGCGCTCGATGCCCAGACCGCCGGCACCTCGAGCGTTGCCGGCTCGACACGCGTCACGCTTACGCAAGCGTCCCCTGTGCCGAACTGGCCGACGTATAGCCAACCTGTCGCGAACGGCGCTACCTTGCACTGGCAGAACGTACCGGGCGACCCGCTTTCGCTGCTGATGCTGGGCAACGCCAGTACGTCCGCACTAGGCAACCGTATCGACAAGGTGGGCGCCCAGTTGCTCGACGCCATCGCTGGCGGCGCCACGTCGTATTCGCAAACCGTGCTTCGCTCGACGTCGCCCACGCCGCCCGCGGGTGACGAACTCGCACTCCAGCAGGCACAGCTTCAATCGAACGCCGACAACCAGTTCGCGCTGACGATCAAGACCGCCAGCGGTGCGCTGGTCACTGTCCGTCTGGGCAGCAGCGACGACGGCTTGTCCGCAGAGTTTTCCGTTACCAAGGGTACGCTCACCGATGCCGAGCGCGATCAACTCGGTAAGCTGGCGGAGGCCTTCCAGGGCGCAGTGAACGGTCTGGCGAAGCAACCGCCCGTCGTCGACTTCAGTGCCCTGACGGGATTCAACTCTTCAGTGCTCAAGTCGGTCGATTTGTCGGCCACGCTCGGCGCCAACGGCACGTCGCCGCAGACGATTTCGTTCCACGCCGATGCGACGCAACGCGCGGTGCATGTCGACGGTGCAACGGGCAAGTTCGACGTCAACGTCGATCTGAAGAACCTTCAGGCAATCGGCAGCCCCAAGGCGCAGGCCGCCGCACTCGACGCATGGCTCGCCCGCTTCGACACGGCTCAGACGCGTGGCAACGGCGATGCCTCGCTCATGACCATGTTCAAGGCCGCGTTTTCCGGGCTGAACACGCACTACCCGCCTGCACCGGTGCTGCCCCGCATTCCGTTGAGCAGCGCGGACAAGGCGGTGCTGAGCGGTCTGGCGGATTTCAGCGCCTCGATTTCGCAAGCGACGTCGGCCCCTAATCCGTTGCGTCCGCAGGAGATCGACGGCTTCAACTACCAGATTTCGCAGCAAACGGAGATCGGCGGCAAGGACGCGCTCAATCGCACCCTTGAGCAGCACACGCAAGCCACGCTCACGGCGAGCTATCATCGTTCGCTCTGGGCCGGTGTGCCGTTGAATCTGACGACCGACCCGAAGTCACAGAACTATGAATATGTGAAGGTGCAGGACACGGCGAGCACCGACGTCAACGTCAGCTATCGCGACGGCATGCTTGCGCGTGCGGCGTCCCATCGCGCGGCCAGCCAATCGATGCAGGTACAGCGCTTCGAGATGGCCAAGCTGGTGAGCGACGTGACGACACCCCACTCGACCTCGGACAGCAGCGACCTGATGGCACTCCTCGATTCGGTGCTGCGTAACGAAGTTGCTCGCTCCGGCAAGTCGTCGAGCGCCGTCGACAGCGATGTCGACGACGCCACGCATCGCGAGATTCACCGTCGCACCGCACTGGAAATCGATCCGTCTCGTCTGGACGTTGCGGCGTCTTGAGATAAGCCTCGTGGGTGTGGCGATCCGACAGCCGCACCCACGTCTCCCGCTTGGAAGTTTGCTTTCGCGAAACGTTTGACGGAGTGAGGATGCCGTGCCTCGCGTCGGTACTGCCACAAGTGGAGATGCGCCAAGAGACACTCGGCCCGGAGGAAAGCAACGTGCTATCCGCGCAATTATCCGTAGCGCCGAACCTCAGCATTGCATCTCGGCTGTGGGTCTAAGGCGGCATTTCAGGTGTGACCGTAGTCGGCCAAGAGAAGACATTCACGTTCTGCGTGAGTGTGTCCGCTTCGGGGTGACGGTGTATGCGAATGTCTACGAAAGGCTGGCCGGTCCAGTTTGGTCACCGTGATTTGGGATTTTCGACCAATGTGAAGGAGAAGCTCGAACCCGCGAGTCTCCCGAAGAGAGCAGATATATCCGTCATGGCGCCCTCATCAATGTCTTCGGAGCCTCCTACCGTAACCTCGCTCGGAATTCCTAGTGCTCGGGTTATACGCACAAACAATCCGATGGAATTCGGGATCTCAAGATTCAGTCCGTTGATGGGGGTGACGTTACCCTCGAACTCAACAGGGAGCCAGTTTTCGGGGACATCGAGGGGGTAAAGAAAGTCAACATCACGGTGAAGATATGGAAGTTTTCCCGTTGCCAGTCGTCGCGCGAAGCGAGGGAGCTCGAGGTAAGGAACACTGTGCCTTACTGAAGCTGCTTTTAGATTTGTGCGCAAATTGAGTTTGTCTGAGGTCCCTTCATAAAGCTTGGCTACCATGAACAGGATGGCACTCAAAAAGTACAGCGTCGGGCCGAGATCCAAGACCAGCAGTTCTTGTTTTGAGTGTGGATAGACCGAAACAAGATGGTCAACTAAAGCCTGTTGAGGCCAATGGCCGTTTGCAGCAACTTCGGACGCGTCGCCGCGCCACATGCGTGACGCTAACGGCAGGCAAATATAGTGAAGACCAGTGCGGACGTCGTACTCCCAAAGGGGAGCGATCGGTACCACATCATCACCTGCATGACGTGCGACATAACCGCCGCCAATGGTGTAGCAATTGGCGAGAAGCGCAACACCATTGGACGCCACAGGAGCTGCGGCTACTTTTTGAAACTCCTCGAAGCTTATTTCGCGAGCGGGAGCCACGCCATCGCGAGTTGCGTGAAACGCAATTTCTAACCGAGGAAAAGCGGATCTTGATTGATCACTAAGGAATTCCAGCCGTTTTCCGACCGCTTGGCGCTTTTCTTTGCTTTCCCCCCAAAGGCGATCGAGAAGGCCTAGGTCATTCAGTGAGGTCGGCGATGCAGAATCACCTTTTCTCGTGTACACCACTCCGCTACTGTGCAGGTAAGGAGGATGCTTCCCTTTGGGCACCCGGATGGCGACGATCCATCGCTCAGCAATGTCTGTGTGCACCTCAGGAATCTCCAACGCTCTAGTCTCAAAATATGGACAAGGTTGCAGATGTGCTTCAATTGCCTGTCGTAACCGAGTAATTGTTGAGTCAGCGTCATCTCGCGTCACAGGAGAAAATCGTTCAAAGCGGCGAGTCTTTGCATCCTCTTGAACTCCGATTAATAGGACGCCGCCATAGGCATTAGCAAACGAACTCACAGATTTCGCCAATTTTTGCGAATCAGGGCACGCGGCTTTGAACTCCACAAACCAACCTTCCTCGCTTGCTTTGATCTGCTCAAAGTATGTCGTGTCAGCGTTTTCAAGGAGTAGCTCGAATAACGGAACATTGTTGGACTGAACATTCATCGCGGAGTTTAGTGGCTAGTGAGTAGGAAAAATGCAGCGGTGTACGAGGGCAGTATTTTTCAGGACGGGATCATCGGCCAGAAGTGTAGTGGTCCAGTCAATCCAAACACTCTTTTAGGCGAGGATGTTCGTCATGAAGAGGCCCCATGAAAAAAACAAGGTCGTTCGTTTAGCCCCACTGGGTTCTCCACGCCCCAACGCGGATAGATCACCTGCTCGACGTGCTCGGCTCGAGCTGCCGCGATGAGCAGCAGTTCTGTTTGCAGGGACATATCGTGGTGGAGTATGAGTTCGCGATTATGTTCGCCGACTGGACCACCGCCAGGCTCGTGGGTAACGAGAACGCTGTAACCGTTTGCTTGGGGTGCTTCTTGGAGGACCGGTACTCCAGAGGATTTGCCCGCACCATCCAGACCTTCAACGGAAATTAAAAATCCTCCGTTAGTAAGCATTACATAGTAAATGAAGGATAAGAAAAGCGTCGTAGGCGTGTGAGTCTCCGTCTACGACGCGACTGCGACGAGGTCAGCTAAAACCGTTGAATTCGTACGTTAAACCGACTTTCTGGTAAGTGACGACCTTGATATTTGGCTTGCCTGAAATCGCTTTGCTATGACTGGCCTTCGGCTTTTCCGGGAGGACTAGGTAGCGGTTCACTGAGATCCCGAGCTCGTCCTTAATGCACTCGCCGTGGATCAACAACTGCCCTACACCTGTGTACACATCCGTCGTCCGAGCCGAAGTCTTGACCTCGAATAGATCAATACTAGACGTCGCGACGATAGCCAGATCAATGGCTTGTGCTTTCTGGCTCTCCCCCCCGCCTCTCAGTCGTGCTTCCAGGGCTCGGACAATCGCGCCGTGCTCGACGGTGCGTTTGCCGCCGCCATGTACCTTGGTGCTCACCTCCCCGGAATACTCGTCGAAGTAGGCCCGCAGCTTCAGAATGCGCTCGGGGGGAGAAGTGGGTGCCGGGGCGCTCGCTTTTCCCCCGTTTGACCCACTAGGACCGTTGGGGCCACGAGGTCTCGTGCTGACAGACTCGCTTTCCCCATCTCCATGCAACTCTTCTCCTAGGCGCGTCGCGACTTCTCGGGCTTCCTCGGCGAATTCCCATAACCGGTCGACCAGTTCAGGGTGGTTTAGCCCGGCGATCAAGATGACCCTCGAGGTCTTCTTGCGATGATCAGCCGCTTCGACGGTCGTGGCCGCAAATTCGCGGAACACTTTGTCCTTTGGAAGTCCCGCCCGACCTTTCGTCAGCTTGCCCCGGTGCGCCACGAAAATCTCGCCATCGGCATCCCTGATAAAAGCGCCGGCCATGCGCCGGTTATAGGTACCCGCCGGAAAATTCAACTGCACCGCTATCTCGATCCACTTTGTGCTGCCGGGATCGGCTGAAAGCAATAAGTTCATGAGCTTGTCGGAATCGGAGCCCACTGACCAAGCTCGGAGAGCAGTGCCCGTCTGCGCCTCGAAGTACACCATGCCGGCTTGGTGACCGGATGGGTAGGTTATCTCGCGGCTCTCCTTGTAGGGGAGAGCCGCGCGCAAGTGCTTCGCAAGTTGCTTGTTCAATCGCGCGATTTCGGCGACATCTGTCACGACCTCGTAGTGCTCTTCCACCTTTATATCCCCGCCAAGCTAGTTTATTGAGCGATGATCATGCCAGACGACGTTGTAAAGTTGAAGCGGACGTTGAGAAGAATGGATTGGCTTTTCCCATCTCCGGTGGTAGGTCCGATCCGCTGCTTTTCCTCGATGAGCCTGCACCGGCTCCGACCCAGGGACTTGCGAGCTTCGGCGATGGTGGCAGTGTCCTTCGACAAAATTGAAAGCGGCGGTTCACGAGCGCTCTCGTATAGCGTTGCCCCAAAAAAGTCGCAATGTTTCGGAAAAAAACAAGTTCCACATCCTCGGATGTTTCAGCAGAATCGCCCCGCAAACCCAAGCCTTAATGAACTTTCGATTGTGGCATCAATTAAAATTCGTTCAATCGCAGTTACTACTTCATCACACCAAGGGACACCATGGCGGAAGACTTGGACAACATCAAAGACTCGCTCCAAAAGTTCGAAAAATCTACGGTGCTCGACAAACGGCGACGCAGTTTAGAAACCCTCTGGCACATCGCGTTCGGACTAGCAATTTTCTCGTTTTTACTCACTCTTGCTCTCGGCTTGCTGAGTGCGTTTTCGGACGGCGAAAAGCGATCCCTGCTTCAGAATGCCACACTAGTCGCTGCATTTTGCACGGGCATTCTGACAATTGCGGGGGGCGAGTTCGGCATCAAGTTTAGAAAGCTTGAAGGAGATATGAAGGTTGCGAGTGCCGAACTGGCAGCTAAAGAAGCCCCGCACAGCATTGCTCCCGCATGGGATGTTGCGCGCGCTCGACTGGAGAGGCATATTGACCTTAATCTTTCTCAGTCAACTTGGATATTTGGTTTAGCACTCATGCTATTCATATTCGGTTTTGCACTAATTGTATGGGGACTATATTCGTACTCGACAAACGGAAATGAGAAATGGCTGACCGTCATCTCCTCAACGACTGGCTCGATAGTGACGATTGTCGGCAGCTCACTTCTCGTGCTTTACAAGGCAACATCCCAACAGGCGGTTGAATTTGTTCAAGTATTAGCACGCATCAATGCGGTTGGGATGGCGATGCAGATATTGGACTCGATACCAGACCAGGCACAAGACACGAAGCACCAGGCGACAGCGGAAGTAGCAAAGCAACTCATTTCCAGCTATTCAGACGCGAGAAAATAGCGCTGCTCACGAGGCCAAGGTCAACCAATTGGAATTGGATAACCGGGTGTAGGGTCAATGTTTACGCCATTTACAGGGTGCACCGGGAAAATTCCGGGGGCTGGCATTCGGTCAGTTTGTGTGCCAGTTCTGTCCGCAATGGCAACTGTCGGCCAGATGCGGTCATTGTGAGTATGCGACGCGGCGTCCGTTTTAGGCTGGTATGCGACGCTCGCCGCTAAACGATGAACGTCGGCTACCTCATGAAGCGGACCTTCACTTCCGCAATGTGTGGTCTCCAAACGCTTACGGTAAGCTTGCGTCAAAGATCAAGGAGGCGACATGCTGAAGAGCATCGAGAAGATCAGGGGGCTTGGCGTCTATCAAAGCTACAGCAAGCCTACAGGCACACAAGACTTCGGGATCAAGAATCTCATCTATGGCTGGAACTACTCTGGGAAGACCACCCTCTCCCGCCTGTTCGCTCAGCTTGAGACCAAATCGGCCAATCCTGATTTGTCCGGCTGCGAATTCACACTTGGAACTGCCGATGATTCGATCACCGAGAAAAACTTCAGTCGGTGCAGTCTGTCTGTTCGGGTCTTCAATTCCGATTTCGTCCGCGCCAATCTGCACTTCGATGGCGGAAGCTTCAACCCCATCCTGCTGCTGGGCAAGGAATCCGAGGATGCGCAACGGAAAATCGATGAGCTTAGCAAGCGGATCAAGCGCTCGGACGAGGTCCAACGCAAACTGGACGGCAAGTTCGAAGAACTGACGACGCGGATCGCGCAGGCCAAGACCGACACTGCCAAGTTCATCCGCCAACACTTGAAGGTTGATCCCTATACGGCCGCACATCTCGGGCAGGATCTTGTCGCAGTCGGCATTCTTGATTCCCAGCTCGTGCCGGAGAAGGAACTCGCTGATGCCATCGAACTCGCGCTGACGCCTGACTCCAAGAAGCCGAGCACGGTCGAGGAACTGAGCGCTGCTCCGTCGATCGAGAATCTCCACAAGGAGGCCGTCACGGTTCTGGCCGCAACGCCAAGCTTCTCCAACACTATCAAACACCTTGAGGAGAATCCTGCCGTTGAACGCTGGGTCCAAGGCGGCCTGGCCCTGCACCCTAGTGCGGGAACGTGCGAGTTCTGCGGGAACGATTTTTCTCAGGATCGCCTCGAAGCCTTTCGCGCACACTTTTCGAAGGATCTGGCAGACCACAAGGAGCGGGTCGATGGTCTTCTTGTGCGTGTGAAGGTGGCTGTTTTCAACCTGAGCTGGCCTAAGGCCGCCGAACTCAATGCTCAGTTTCGCGAAGCCTACACCGCCGCCATTGAAGCGCTGCCCGCAGCCATCGACGCATTCAACCAGGCTGTAAGGAAACTCGCAGACGAAGTGCAACTCAAGGCTGACAACTCTCGCAAGGCCATGACGCCCACGCCATTGGCTGCCGGCCTGGAAAAAGGGATCAGGGACGCGGTTGCAGCGGTCAACCTTGTCATCAAGCAGAACAACGAGTTGGCCTCCAACTTCATTAAGGCAAGAGCCGATGCCTTGAGGAAGGCACGATACCACTACGTCCAGCAATTCGAGGACGACCAGGCGGCCATAGGCCTGGAACAACAAAAGACGCGACTCGCCAGTCGGTCCGACCGTCTGAAGGCCTATGTCGCAAGACTGCGGCCGGAGATCAGTAATCTTCAAGCTCAGATCAGTCAGGCACAACAAGGCCGGGAAAAGATCAACGAACGCTTGGCGTCCATGCTGGGGAGCGAGGCCGTCCAGATCCAGGTCGTAAAGGATGCGGCAGGCCAGGACCGCTTTCAACTGATCCGGAAGACGGGAGCCGTTGCTAAGAATTTGAGTGATGGGGAGCGCACGGCAGTTGCCTTCTCATACTTCCTGACAAAGCTCCAGGAGATCAAGCCAACGGAATTCAAGGAGACCATCGTCTACATCGACGATCCCATCTCAAGTCTCGATGCCAATCACATCTTTCAGGTGACCGCTGCCATCCGAGCGCTGTTCTTCAAGCAGCATGACAAGAACGCGCCTTGGCAGACCACCTGCAAGCAACTGTTCATCTCCACGCACAACTTCGAATTCTTCAACCTGCTCAGAGAGATCAAACCCGTGGCGAGCAACAAGGGGGCCCGGCTCTACCTGATCAGAAGGATCGCCGAGAAGTCCTCCACGCTGGAAGACATGCCGGCCTCGCTCGCACGCTATCAGTCTGAATATCACTTCCTGTTTGAGGTCATTCATCGCTTCCACAAGGCGCCTGACAAGACCGTCCACGAAGTGCTGATGCTGTTGCCGAACGCCATGAGGCGCTTCATCGAGCTCTATACGTACTCCAGGCTTCCTGGGCCGAAAGATTCGGAACAAGTCGACGAGCGGGCCGAAATTCTGTTCGGGGTCGAGCGTGCGAAGCGGATCCTCAAGATCTTCCATTACTTCAGCCACGGCAACACGCTGGACCGGCTCGCTGGAAACAACGAGCTGATCTTCGACCTCGAGCATGCGGTCAAGGACCTGATAGATGCCATCACCGAGACTGACAAGCCTCATATGGACTCCCTGATCGCGGCCACTGAGGCTTGACGGCATGTACGACTTTCGCACTCTGTCGCCGATCGATTTCGAACTGCTCGTTCGTGACCTGCTGCAAGCGGAGTTGGGCATCACGATGGAGAGCTTTGGCCCCGGCAAGGATGGTGGAATCGACTTCCGCTTCGCCATGGCGGACCAGGATGTCGTAGTGCAGGTCAAGCATCATGTGGAGGGAGGGCCAAGAGGCCTTCTTCGGGCAGCGATGAAGGAGGACCGCAAAGTCCTGAATCTGGCTCCGAGCCGGTACATCCTGGTCACGTCCTTATCGCTTACCCCGGAACTGAAGCGCAAAATCATTCAAGCGATGCCGTCCACGCCGGTCAGTGCCGGAGACGTCATAGGCCGCGAGGACCTAAACAACTTTCTGGGCCTCCATCCACACGTGCTGCGTCAGCATTTCAAGCTTTGGTTGACCAGCACGGAAGTCCTTGAGCGAATCTTGCACAGCGCGGTCTACAACCGGACCGATGCCGAGGTGGCCCGCATCAAGCAACTTGTTCCCAAGTTCGTGCACAACGCCAGTGTGGCCGAGGCGGAGACGATCCTGGAGGACCGCGGCGCGCTGATCATTGCGGGCGAGCCGGGTGTCGGAAAGACCACCCTTGGCCGAATGCTGCTTTGGCTCCACATGGAGCAGAACTGGAAGGTCTTTGTCGTGGACGACCTGCAGGAGGCGATGGCCGTCAGTACAGCCGGCGAGAAGCGACTCATCTTCCTCGACGATTTCCTGGGTCAGATCAGTCTGACCAACGAACTGTTGGGCAAGGTGGATCAGCGTCTGCCCGTTTTCCTGGATCGGCTTCGAAACAACAAGGATCTTCGCTTCATCCTGACGACTAGGCTGTACCTGCTCAACCAGGCGCAGATCCAGTCGGACAAGCTCTCGTCGCCACGAGTGGAGGCAAGCGAAATGATTCTGAACGTCGGGGTCTATACGCGGATCATCAAAGCCAAAGTTGTCTTCAACCACATTTACTTCTCAGATCTGGTCGATGAGGAAAAGGCCAAGCTCCTGGACGGCGACTTCTTCCTGAAGATGATCGACCACCGTAACTTCAGCCCCCGCTTGATCGAGTTGCTGACTTCCGCAGACTACTATTCTGTAGGCGACGAATCCATCCAAGCCACTGTCCTTCGTGTTTTAGACAACCCTTCGGAACTCTGGGAGCGGCCGTATCGATCGCACCTGAGCGCAGATGCAAGATGTCTGTTGTGGGCCACCTTCTTTACCGGGCCCTATGTAGGAATGGATCTCTGTTTGCAACTGTTCAAGCGAATCACCGTAAACGCAGGGCTCCAGATCGCTTCGTCGGAGGCAGTTTCGCGTTTCCGTACAGGATTGAAGGAACTGAGCGGATCGTTTGTTACGGTCGGAGATCAAGAAATTTCCTTCGCAAACCCCGGCATTCGCGATTTCCTGAGCAGTGTCTTCATCGACGACCAGTTGCTTCCCGTTGTTGTGCGATCCGTTTCGACGATCTACGAGTTCAGAAGCGCATGGAATTTTTTCAGGACAAACATTACGAAGTGTCGCGATCAATTCGGCGAACATGATCTATGGATGGCCGCCATGGACCGCATCCAAGGCGACAATAGAACAACCGCGATCGCCTCCCTGCGGCACATCCTTGAGATGCGCGAACACTTGCCGGGTCTTCATATCAAGGCTGTCCTTGACAGGGCAGTCAACGATTTGATCTCGCAGGGAATCGAGCCAGGAGATTTCTACGAGTGCCTGTTTTCCCTGCGGCAGTTGAAGCGGCTTCACTTTCGGACGGACGACCTTCTAGTTCCGGCCTGCGAAGCCCTGACCACTGCAGCGGCAAAAATGCTCGCAAATGCAGGTGAGGACTTGGCAATCGACGACATCACAAGCATTGCTGGCGCACTTGAGCCACTGACGGAAAAAAGCTTGGTCCGCAGCGCAGCGAGCAACGCGCTGCGAGGGTTTATCTTTGGAATTGAGGGCAAGCTTTCCGACATCTCCTCCAGTCAAGAACTCGATACGTTTCGCGAAGACCTTGTCTCCGCAGCAACGACGTATGGCGTCCGTACTGACGCGGCATTGATGCAAGACATTCAAAGTCGCCGCGAGACTCTCGAAGAGCGGGAGGGCGAAGAAGACACCGATCCTTATCAGCAGGCCGGACCGCAGGCGGCGGCTGGCGAAATCTCGGACACCGAGATCAAGTCGATGTTCTCGCTTATGGCCGCCGGACCCGTCAGTGAATAGCGGTGCAATTCGGATCGACCGTTCGTCGGACCAAGTCCGAGCGAGTCAGTAACTGGTAGAGGGCCGAAAGCGTGAGCTCGGCCGGAGCAGCCGAACGACTGTAACCGCTGCAAATCCGACTTTATCTATCGAGACCCTAATGGCAGCAATGGGTCGAGATTCGCCAGTCACGTCAGACGGATATCGGCCGGAAGCAGACCTATCTCACCGAAAATAACCGACAACAGGAACCGGACTCCATGAACGTGACAGAAAAAATCGCGGGCATCCTCACACTATTGATTTGCTTGTTGCCTTGTGCCCAAGTGTCGGCTGAAACGGTGACGGTTGCACCTGTTGGCGACTATGCGACGATCGACACCCAGCGAACCAATCAAGCTTTGCAGGTATTTGCGAAAGGAACGCCGCTCGAAAAGCGTGCAGCCGCAGACGAAATTGTGGCGCATTCTGAAAATTATGCACCGCCAGTCTTCTATGCTTTATCTCAGGCTTTGTTCGAGGATGGAAAGCAAGATGAAGGCGCCTTCTGGTTTTACGCAGGCCAGCTTAGAGCGAGATTCGATGCAAATCGCTGCGCTGACAAAACGGCGAAATCAGCTGTTAGCGGTCTGAATAACAGGTATGGCCCACTGATAAATCAGTACATGTTCAAGGACGTCTCCAAACTGGAAGCATTGATTCCCGAGGTGGTTGCGTGGGACCGTAAGACACCGCATAGCTATGATCATCGCTGGATCAATCTTCACGGTATGGCCGCGATGATGGCAGGACTGAATGCAAAGAGCGGTCTCGCACAACCGTCGAGTGCCATGAGCTTGCCGCAGGAGCAATGGGAGCGCATCGCGGAACAGACTCGCCTCGAATATATGAGAGGCTTTCAGGAAGCGATGGCGGCAATGAAGAACAAGCAATAGCGGTTGCCCGTCGCATATGACCGTCCAAGACGTGCTCTCAATGGAATATTGGGAAGATCTCATTGAAGCCTGACGCGACCGGAACCTCTCAGGACTGCCGCGTCAAGCGGGGTCGCGGACTAGGGAGAGGGCGCGTCGCCGACGGTGTTGTGCGGTGGACTCGGCCGCGCGCTCGCACGGGAATTCATCGCATTGCCACCGACAGAGAACGTTCACGTCGGTGAAGCTATCAAGAAGCTATGAATAGCGAAGAAGCTAAACTTGTAGCGCTTGTCGCTACCGGAATGCTTGAGGCGCCATTACGAAAATCACTCAACGAGGGCAGGATTTATATCAACTTTGACGGTGCCAAAGGTTCGTTGGCACGCTGCCGCACCACAACGGAGACGCCAATGGTGTTTTTTGCTCGCTCCAGGATCGCAGTTACCGCAATTCAAGAGCGTCACCCGGCTGAGTCGATCTGGATCGACGCTACGTGAAACGCAAAGCCGCTCTCACGACAGACACTGACCCACGACACCCCAACGTGTCGACGCCCATCGTCGAGACCGACCTGCCCGCCCGCCTCGACCGCCTGCCGTGGGCGCGCTTTCATACCCTGATCGTCGTCGCCCTCGGCATCACCTGGCTGCTTGACGGTCTTGAAGTCACCCTCGCCGGCGCCGTCGCCGGTGCGCTCAAGACCAGCCCCGCGCTCGCGCTGACGAACGCCGAAGTGGGCCTCGCCGGCAGTGCCTATATCGCAGGCGCCGTGCTCGGCGCCCTCGGCTTCGGCTGGCTCACCGACCGGCTAGGACGCCGCAAACTCTTCTTCATCACCCTGCTCCTGTACGTCGCCGCCACAGCGGCCACCGGATTCTCGTGGAGTTTCATGAGCTTCGTCGCGTTCCGTTTTCTGACGGGGGCAGGCATCGGTGGTGAATACACCGCCATCAACTCGACCATTCAGGAGTTCACACCGGCGCGTGTGCGTGGCTGGACCGATCTCGTCATCAACGGCACCTTCTGGGTCGGTGCAGCGCTCGGTGCGGCCGGCTCGATCGTGCTGCTCGCCCCCGGCACATTACCGGCAGACTGGGGCTGGCGAACCTGCTTCTTCATCGGCGCCACCCTCGGGCTCGGCATTCTCCTGATGCGCATGTGGGTGCCGGAAAGCCCACGCTGGCTGATGCTTCGCGGACAGACCCGGGACGCAGAAGCCATCGTCGGCAGCATCGAGCAGTCATTGCGTGAACGCGGCCATGCGCTGCCCGTGCCGGACGGCCCTCGCTTGCGGCTGCGCGTGCGCCACGCCACCCCGCTACGCGAGGTATGGCACACGCTCATGCATACGTACCGCCGCCGCTCGCTCGTCGGGCTCACGCTCATGACAGCACAGGCGTTCTGTTACAACGCGATCTTCTTCACCTACGCCCTCGTCCTGACGGACTTCTACGGCGTGCCGGCGGCGAGTGTCGGGTGGTATCTGCTGCCGTTCGCAGCGGGCAACGTGCTCGGCCCCATCGTGCTGGGTCACGCGTTCGACGTGCTCGGCCGACGCGTGATGATCAGCGCGACGTATGCTATCGCAGGCGCGTTACTGGCGCTGAGCGGATGGTGGTTCGCGCAAGGCCTGTTGACCACGCTCACACAAACGCTTGCCTGGTCGGTCATCTTCTTCTTCGCGTCGGCGGCGGCCAGCTCCGCCTATCTCACGGTCAGCGAGACCTTTCCGCTCGAAATCCGTGCGCTCGCCATCGCCGTGTTCTACGCGATCGGCACGTTGCTTGGCGGCGTCGCCGGGCCAGCGCTGTTCGGCTGGCTCATCGACACGCAACGGCGTGCCGATGTCTTCGTCGGCTACCTGATCGGCGCGGCCCTCATGCTCATCGCCGCCGCCGTGGCCGCGCGCTGGGGCGTCGCGGCCGAACGACGCTCGCTCGAAGCCGTGGCCGCACCGCTCTCGTCCGACCAATGGACTGCGTCGGGTCGTCCGGCGCAGCCCATGCCGAGCGAGGACCGCTGACCGTCTCGCGAATCAGTGACTCTGCCCCTGCGCTCGCGTAGCCGCCACACCCGCCCGCTGGCGATACCACACCACGTACACAACGGTCAGCGCCACCACGAACGGCACACCGTAGACCAGTGTCATGCGAAACTCGTCGGTGAAGTACGTCGTGACCAGCGTGGCGAGCATGAGCAAGGCCCCCGCCAGACTCGCATACGGATAACCCCACATGCGAAACGACAGCGACTTGGCGTCATGTGCGCGGCGGAAATACAGGTGCGTGACGAAGATCATCAGCCACGTGAACATCGCGCCGAACATGGAGACGGACATCATCAGCGTGAACGACGCCTGCGGCGCGAGCACGTTGAGCGCCACCGCCAGCGCGATCCCGATGGTCGAGAGCATGAGCGCCGCCACCGGCACGCCGTTGCGGCTCACCTCGCCAAAGCGACGCGGCGCATATCCGGCGCGCGACAAGCTGAACATCATGCGTGTCGTGATGTAGAGCTGACTGTTCATCGCAGAAAGCGCTGCAACCAGAATCACCAGATTGATGACGCCTGCGGCGCCCGGGATATGCGTGGCAGCCATCACCTTGACGAACGGACTGCCGTCTTCGCCGGCCGCATTCCACGGCACGATCGCCAACGTCAGCGCCAGCGTAAGCAGGTAGAAGAACACCAGACGGAACATCGTCGCGCGAAACGCCCGTGTAATCGCGCGCTGCGGATCCTGCGCCTCGCCGGCTGCCACGGCAATCATCTCGATGCTCAGATAGCTGAAGATCGACACGATCACCGCGACCCACATGCCCCATGCGCCCTTCGGGAAGAAACCGCCATGCGACGTGTAATTGCTCAAGCCGATGCCGCTCTCGACCGGGGCGCGAAAGACGATGTACGCCCCCAGGATCAGGAAGGCCACGATGGCCACGATCTTCAGCATCGAGAACGCATACTCGACGGCGCCGAACACCTTCACGCTCGCGGCGTTAATGCCGATAAGACCCACCGAGAAGCCCACGATCCAGTACCAGCCCGGCACCGCCGGGAACCAGTACTTCATGTACACGGCAATCGCCGTGACTTCCGTGCCCACTGCAAACACGATCGACGACCAGTACGCGTAGCGCACCAGGAAGCCCGCCAGCGGCCCTATGTAATGTTCGGCATACGCGCCGAACGACCCGGATGTCGGGTGCGCGACCGTCATCTCGGCCAGACATCCCATCAGCAGCAACGCAATGGCGCCGCCAATGGCATAACTCAACATCACGCTCGGCCCCGCAAAGCCGATGGCGAACGCGCTGCCCAAAAACAGGCCGGTGCCGATCGCCCCGCCAATTGCAATCATCGATAGCTGCCCGCTGCTCAGGCCGCGGTGCAGTCCCTTTTCTCGCTCGACAATGCTGTCGAAGCCCGGTTGTGTTGTACTCAAGTTCGTCTCCTGTAAATCAAAAATTCGTGAAAGCGCGTGGAAATTCGTGGCTTAGAAGCTGTGTTCGATGCCGAAGCCAATGCCCCGGTAATGCGCCCCCGGCGGCGCGCTGCCGTTGCCGGGGCCGAAGTTCGGGCGCGGGGAGAAGCCGTAGCTGCCCCACGCGCGGTTGATGACCTGGTAGTACGCGAGGTACACGTCGGTGCGCTTCGAGAAGTCGTAGCGATAACCGAGGTTGAGCTGCGTCGCGCCGAGGCCGTCGGTGCTGCACGACACGCCGCCGGTGCGCGCGCACGCGCCGTCCATCGCATAGCCGCCGCCGAGCCATACGGAATGACGGCCACCGCCGAACCAGTGCTGCACCATCGCGTAGACGGCATCGCGCCGGTACCGGTTGAGGTTGCCGTTGGTGCCGTCGTCGGTGCGATACGTCAGCCGGTCCCAACCCGCAACCCACTTGGTGTTCGCATAGGTGAAGACGATCAGGACCTTGTGGGCGTCGTCGCGCGAGCCCGTGGCCCGCGATCCCGGCGTCGACGGATTGCCCGACGCGGGCGCCCCCAGCCACGCCAGCCCGAAGTAGTCCTTGTGCATCTCGTACGCATAGCGCACACGAAGCGGGCCGTTCACGTATTCCAGTCCGGCGCCGAACACCTGCGGCGAGATGTCGCCTGCCGGTGTCGTGACCGAGCCGTTCGATAGCGAATAGGAAAGCCGCAGTTGCAGCCCCGCCCACTCCGGACTCCAGTACTGGAGACTGTTGCCCTGACGGCGATTGAACGTAGCGTCCGCCGGACTGTTCACGCGCCCGGACTGCGTGGTCGTGTTCGGAATGTTGAATCCGGGATTGCTCAGGATCGTGCTCAGGTCACCGGTGTACGGATTGCGCACCGGCGAGCCGACCGAGAGCGTCGACCACTGGTACGGTGTGTCCCAGTTGCCCATGAACGCCGTACCGAACGGCCCCTTGAGCCCGACGTTCGAGTTGCGACCCGCAATCGACCCGGTGGACTTGCCGTCGAACGCGATGGGCGTCTCGATCTGCCAGATCGCGGCATAGCCGTCGCCCAGATCCTCCCTGCCGCGCATACCGAAGTAGGAAATGCTCGACAGCATGCGTGTGCCGCTCAACTCGGGGGAATTGATCGCCCCCGCCGGTGCCTGTGTCGGGCGCGGCGCCGACGCCGGCACCTGCCGCCCGCTCACGCTGACCCAGTCCATCATCGGCGTGAGATGCCCATAGATCTGCACCTGCGCCTGCGCGACTTCGCATGCGCCGATGCCCCCTGTCATGAGTGCCGATGCCAGCAGTTTCACCGGCAGGCCGACACCGGCGCGCGCCGAACCCCGACGCGGCAAACCACGACGTGACTTCCGATCCCGCAACGCGCCGCGCATGGCCGTCAGCCCGGCAACGTGAAACCGCAAGCGGCCAACTGCGCGTGCAGCCGCGCATGTTGGTCGCCCGTCAGTTGCGAGAGCGGTGCACGCACGCGCTGCCACGACAGATCGTCGCGATGCGTGGCCAACACCGCCTTGAGCGCCGGAATCATCGGGAACGACTGCACGATGCTGCGCACGGCATCGGCCTGGGCCTGAAGCGCTGCGCCCTCGTCGCCCGCCCATTCCCGGCACAGACGCCCAATGACTTGCGGGTTGACGTTGACCGTCGCGGAGATGCAACCCTTCGCACCTTTGGCCGAGGCACGCGAAACGAGAGACTCCGAGGCCGGGAAGATGCCGAAGCCCGGGAACGCGTCGAGCATCGCATTCAGGTTGTTCCAGTCACCCGAACTGTCCTTGATGCCGACCACGGTCTGCGGAAAGTCCCGAATCAGGCGCTCGATCACGGGCAGCGTGATCGGCACGCCCGACAGCGCAGGGATGTGATAGAGATACACGCGCAAACGCGTATCGCCCACCTGCTCGATCACACGTGCGTAGTAGTCGTATAGCCCGTCGTCGGTGATGCCCTTGTAAAAGAACGGCGGCAGCATGAGCACCCCGGCGCAGCCGTGCCCGAGCGCATGACGCGTGAGCGCAACCGTCTCGGGCAGCGAGCAGCACCCGGTGCCGGGCAACATGCGACGAACGTCGAGGCCGCGCTCGACCAGATGGTCGAGCAACGTCATGCGCTCTCGGGTATCGAGCGAGTTCGCCTCGCTGTTGGTGCCGAACGGGGCCAGGCCCACGCCGTGAGAGAGCAACCATTCGCAATGCGCGACAAAACGGGGGGCATCCGGCGTCATATCCGCATGAAACGGGGTGACGACGGGCGCAAACGCCCCGGTCAATTCGTGATCGACCATGACAGTTCCTAAGAGGGAGAGAGATGAACGACGCTGCCTGTGCCGGGCCGAGTGGCTCCGCCTGTCAGGCAGGCGTGGACCGCATCAGGGCGATGGGTTGATTTCGTGCAGGAATTGCAGGATTTCCCGGCCGAGCGAGTCGTCGCCCGAGTCGATGTGTGCAACGACCGACGTGTGATTGTGGTCGCGCACTTGAAGGAATCTCGGCGCGCGCCGGTCACGCTGCGCCAGCTTGTGCGCGAATTCGAGCGCGTACGTATCGAGATGCGGGTTCTCGAATTCGGCGACGACGATCATCGCGGGTACTGGCATGTCGAGAGCGTGCGCCATTGGCGCGTCTGCCTCGTAGCGCAGCGGATCGTCGCCGTAGTAGGCCACGACACCCGGCGCATTCGGGTTGTCGGGCAACACGTCGGCGCGAAGCCGTGCACTGATCAATACGGTCGCCGCGACTTCCGGCTGCACCGGCCGCACGCGTGGGTCGCAGAGATAGCTCGCCACATGCGATCCGCCTGCGGAGTGGCCGATCAGCAGGATGCGCGAGAGATCGGCAGCGCCCTCGCCCGCGTATTCGCCAAGATGCCCGCGAATCCAGCGCATGGCGGCGGCCACATCGTCCGCACCGCCGGGAAACGGCGCTTCCGGAGCCAGCCGGTATTCGACATTCACGGCGATGCAGCCATGACGCGCAAAGTAACGCGGCACGTTGCCGTAGATCTCGGCATTGGCATTCATGTCGCCGCGCACGAAGCCGCCCCCATGCACGAACACCACGACCGGCGCCGGCGCACCAGCGGCGACCGCCGGACGATACACGTCAAGGCGGTGCCGGGCATGCGGGCCGTAGGCCAGGTCGCGCACGACGACGTAGCCGTCATGCGGTGCCCGGGCCAACAGCGGCGTGTAGGTGTCGAGTACCGCCCGTCGCCCGGCCGCGATGTCGCGCGCCCAATCGGGCCCCAACACACGCATGAGCGCCCGCGCGACTTTCCACTCGGCATCCATCAATAGACTCCCATCAACTGCGAGAGCTGCGCGATGTATCCGGCGTAGCGCGGGTGTTGCTTGATCGTCTGCGGCGAACGCGGACGCGGCAAATCGATCACGACCTCCTGCTGTACCTTGCCGGGCCGCGCCGACATCACGATCACGCGATCCGAGAGGAACACCGCCTCCTCGATGCTGTGCGTGACAAGCAGCACCGTCTGCCGATGCTCCTGCCAGATGCGCAGCAATTCGACGTTCAGGTTGTCGCGCGTGAGCGCATCGAGCGCGCCGAACGGCTCGTCCATGAGCAGCACCTTCGGTTCCAGCGCCAGAATCTGCCCGATCGATGCGCGTTGGCGCATGCCGCCCGACAACTCGTGCGGATGGTGCTCGGCGAACTGGGCAAGACCCAGCATCTCGAGCAAGGCGCTCACGCGTGGCTCGCTCTTTTCCTTCGGGATCTTGCGCAGTTGCGTGCCGAGCAGCAGGTTCTGCCGCACGGTGAGCCACGGCAACATGTTGCTCGTCTGGAAGACAACGCCAATCTCCGGCACCGGACGCGACACGCGCTGCCCGGCAACACGCACCTCGCCGCCGTCGTGAGGCACGAGCCCCGCCACGATGCGCAACAGCGTGCTCTTGCCGCATCCGCTCGCGCCCAGAATCGACACGAACTCCTGGTCGGCAATGGAGAGCGACACGTCGTCGAGAATGCGCACCGGCGTGCCCTTGCGCTGCTTCGCGGCAAACGTCTTGTCGATGTGACGCACTTCGATCATCGTGTTCGCGCTCTGCGGTGCGGGATTTGCCCCCGAGGCGTCGTCCGGCGATTGCACCGTGCGCGACGGATGGAGTTGTGCGACCGTACCCGTTACCTGACTCATACGTTGATCCCCCGCCACCAGACAAAGCGCGCCAGACGCTCGATGGCCCAGTACAGCACCACCGCGAGCAGCGTCACCATGAGGATGGCTGCGAACATCACATCCGTGCGGGCTGCCGCCGACGCGAACACGATCAGATGGCCCAGACCTTCTTCCGAGCCGATGAACTCACCGACGATCGCCCCGATGACCGCGAGCGGCATGGCGATCTTCAGGCCGTCGGCGAACGCGGGTAGCGCTGCGGGCAAATACAGGCGCCAGAACGTATCCCAGGGGCTCGCGCCCAGCGCACGGAAGTGCTCGTCGAGATTGCGCGCGACCGACGCCAGTCCGCCCATCGTCGCCACCACGACCGGGAAGAAGGCGAACAGGAAGGTCGACGCCAGCTTCGAGCCGAAGCCGTACCCGAACCACACGATCATGAGCGGTGCGAGTGCGATCTTCGGCATGCTTTGCAGCGCCGTGACCAGCGGATAAAGCGTGCGGCGCGCGAAGGCGCTGTAGCTGATGACCACACCGATCACGAGTCCGCCCGCCACGGCCGCCACGAAACCGGTCAGCACTTCGACGGTCGTGACCCACGTGTCGGCCAGCATCTGCGGATGCACCTCCCACGCCGCGCGGAAGATGGCCGACGGCGGCGGCATCAGATACGACTGCACCTTGAAGTAGGTGACCGCCATTTCCCACAGGGCGAGCAGTACGCCCCAAAATACGATCGTCTGTGCGATACGTTTCATTCGATGTCTCCTCCGGATGCGTACTTCGCTAGGCCTTGCCGCCCGACTTCTCCTTGACCATGCCCGGCGGGGGCGGCACGACGAAACGCTCGAAGCGGAGCCGGTCGAAGCTCTCGATATTGCGCTCCCACACCTTCGCCTCGTACGGATGCGCAGCATCGATCTGCGTCATCTCGCAATACAGCTCGACGTTGTTGCCGTCCGGATCCTTGAACACGAGGAAGTAGTTGGCGCCCGGGCCATGGCGGCCGATGCCGCGCACAATCTCGACGTCATGCGCGCGCAGCACCTCGACCGCCTGCTCCATCTCCTCGACGCTGTCGACGAGATACGAGAAGTGCTCCATGCCGGGGCGGCTGTAGCGCGGCAGATCGTCGATATCCGGCGAATCCTTCGGAATCTGCGAGAGCGCGAGATCGTGGTGATCGCTCGCGGCGCGCAGGAACACCATCTGGTCGCCGATCCAGTCGGAGACCGTCAGGCCCAGCACTTCGGTATAGAACTTTGCCGACTTCTGGATATCGCGCACGACCAGCACCAGATGGCCGAGACGCTTCGGGTTGAGTTTGGGTTTGGGACTTGTCATCTCCACTCCTTGTATGGCTTTGGTGCGAGCGCGCTCACTCGACGAACTGATTGGTATAGAGGTCGGTCGCCTTGAGCGTAGGCGCCAGATTGAACGCGTCGCGCACGAACTTCGCGGTGGACTCCATGCGAGGCACCGGCAGCCAGCCCGGCTTGTGTCCCTTCGTTTCGCTACCGTTTTCCAGCACGCCGATCTGACGAATCTGTTCGGTCATGACCTGCTTGTCGAGCATCGGGTATTGCGAAACGATCACGCCGGCAGATTCCTCCGGGTGCTCGCGCATCCAGGCGTAGCCGCGATACGTCGCCTGCACGAAACGGCGCACCACGTCCGGCTTCTCGACGATCATCTTCTCGGTTGTGACGATGCCGTTACCCACCATGTCGAGCCCGAAGTCGCGATAGCGCAGCGAACCGATTTCGCGGCCCTGCTTCGACGCCAGCGACTTGAGCACCGGCAGGTTCGCGCCTTCCCAGCATTCGGTCAGGTCTACGCGGCCCTGCAGGAACGACGGGTTGATGGTCGACGGATCGAGCCGGAGCAGCTTGACCGAGTTCGGCGGCAGGCCATTGGCCTTGAGCCATGCGGGGACGATGTTCTGCAACGGTGAGGCACCGCCGCCGCCCATCGACAGCCCCTTGAGATCCGCCGGTTTGGCGATGGTGCGACCGGGCTTGGCGAGATAGCAGATCGCACCGGGCCAGACCGCGTTGATCGAACCGATCATCTTCGTCTTGCCGCCCTGTGCGCGATTGAGCATCACGCTGATCGGATCGCCGTAGCCGAATTCGAACAGGCCCTGGTCGACCTCGTTGACCGTGCGCTGGCCGCCATGCCCCACGATGGCCGAGACGTCGAGCCCGGCTTCGCGGTAGTAGCCCTTGTTGATGGCGACGATCACGCCGCCGGTACTGCCCTGCGGCAGCCATGAGAGGTTGAACTTCACTTTCTCCTGCGCGGCGACCGGTGTCGCCCACAGTGCGCCTGCGCCGACTGCGCCAAGCGTCCCGGCGCATGCGAGCGCCGTCCACCAGCGCCTTGCCAACTGCCACTGCTGCATTTGCTGCCTCCTCCTGACCGCCACACGAACGGTCCTTGTTATGTGCGCTGTGCCACGACGCGGTTCTCGATGGCACCGATGCCCTCGACCCCCGCCACCATCACGTCACCCGCCTTGAGATACACGCCGCGTCCCATGCCCACGCCGGTCGGCGTGCCCGTGGCGATCAGATCGCCGGGCTTGAGCGTGAGAATGCCGGACAGGTAGGCGATCTGCTCCGCAATGTTGAAGATCATGCCTGCCGTCGTGTCGTCCTGCATCATTTCGCCGTTCACCGACAGCGTCATGCGCAGGTTCTGGGGATCGCGAATGACGTCGCGCGGCACAAACCACGGCCCCAGAGGAGCGAAGGTATCGAAACTCTTGCCGCGAAACCAGTCGTGCGTGAACGGATAGTCGGTGCGGCGGTTCAGGTCCCGTGCGCTCACGTCGTTGATGACCGTGTATCCGGCGATCCAGTCATGCGCCTGTTCGACCGGAATATGACGTCCCGGACGACCGATCACCACCGCAAGCTCGACCTCCCAGTCCACCCGCTCGGCGTGCGGGGGCAGCACCACGTCGGTGCCGGTCGCGGTCACGCTCGTTTCCGCCTTCATGAACATGTACGGCGAGCTTTCGCTGCGCGGCGCGAGCTGGGTGCCCATTTCTCGCGCATGCTCGTAGTAGTTCGACGCCGTGGCAAAGATCCGACCCGGCTGATACGGCACGCACAGCCGGTAGTCGCCAGTCGCCAGCGCGCCAACCTTGGCGGGCACGCCGGCATCGATGGCGCTGCGCAGCGCCGCCGACGCGGCCTCGCCGTGCACATACCAGTCCGTGAGCAGTGCCGTCAGATCCTGTGCCGCAAGCAGTGCCTCACCTGCCTCGACAAGACGCAGCACCGCTTCCATGTCGTACAGACGACCGTGTTGTACCAGCGCCGTGCGGCGGGCAGCGCCTGCACCCGGCGCCAGCGACTCATAAGTTGCAATACCAAACCAGGTCACACCTTCCTCCTTGTCTTCCATCCGGGAACCGACATCGCTTTTCACGCATCGGTTGTCTTTTTGATTGCTATGTGAAGATACAATACATAGCATATGTATACATAGCAACTGATTTGTATTTTATTTTTCAATCCTAACGACCGAGACGATTAACGCCGCCATGACCGATGCTTCCCACCCCCTCGACCTCATCAACCTGATCCCGCTCGAACCGTCGGTCCGCGCACAATTGCTCGCCGCGGGCCTGCGTCTGCACGACGTCGATCTCGGCGAGGAGCGCCTCGAAGACGCGCCCGTGGCGTCGTCGGTGCGCGTGGTGCTGACCAATGGCACCACCGGTCTGAACGCCGCACAGATGCAGGCACTACCTCAGCTCGAACTCGTCTGCGCGTTCGGCGCGGGCTACGAGAGCATCGACGTGGCTGCCGCAAGCGCACGCGGCATCGTCGTCGCACATGCCCCCAATACGAACGGCGAGACGGTGGCCGATCACGCGCTGGCCCTCATGCTTGCCGCCGCACGCGGCCTCGTAACGCTCGACCGCGCCGTGAAGGCAGGCGGCTGGACCAGACATCGCGCGGCACGCCCGACACTCAATGGCGCACGCCTGGGCGTCGTCGGCCTGGGCAATATCGGCCGGGCCATCGCCACGCGCGCCGAGGCGTTCGGCATGTCCATCGGCTATCACACGCGCACGTCACGCCCTGACTGTCGCTGGCAGCATTTCGGCGACGTGGGATCGCTCGCGGACGCCAGCGACTTCCTCGTGCTCGCCTGCCCCGGTGGTGCGGCCACGTATCACCTCGTGAATGCCGATGTCCTCGCGCGGCTCGGCGCCAACGGATTCCTCGTGAACGTGGCGCGTGGCAGTGTCGTCGATACCGCAGCGTTGATCGAAGCCCTCTGTGACAACGTGATCGCCGGTGCTGCGCTCGACGTCTTCGAGAACGAACCGGGCGTCCCTTCGGCGCTGCGCATGCTCGAGAACGTGGTACTCACGCCGCACGTCTCGGGCCGCTCGCCCGCCGCGTTGCAGGCACAGATCGACTTGCTGCTGGCCAATGTCCGCGCCCATGTCGCGGGCGCACCGTTACCGGCAGCCGTCAACGCCCCGGACGCCGGCGCGCATCGCAAAGCGCTGCGATAAAAAAGAAGCGGGCAACCGGGAGACCATCGGAGGTTGCCCGCTTCAACACTTCACGCTTTGGAGGCCCGGTGAAGTCGTCGGCGGCGACGGCGCGATAACTCGCGCCGCCGTCACGCATCGATTACCGCGCTGCTTACCGCGCCGGCCAGGGTTTCGCCGGGGCGCCCATCACCGGCTCGCCCAGCAACGGACTCGACAGTGCGTAGGCGCCGTTCTCGGTAAAGGCCCACATGATGTTGCGGTCGTACTCGGTGTACATGGCGAACACGCCCTTGCCCAACGTGTAGACCGGCAGTTCGGTTTCATCGGCCAGACCTGGCACGAAGTAACCGGCAATGTGCGGCTTGGCCGGATCTTTCACGTCGAAGATCTGTACACCGGCGTTGTAGAACGAGTACGGCACAATGCCCTGACGCCAGGTACCCGGCTGTCCGATCGAGTTCGAACGCTTCGGACCGTAGTTGCCGCCGCGCTGGCAGAAGCTCGTGAACGGCGCGCCTTCGGGCACTTCCGGCTCCGGCAGCTTCGCCGCGACTTTCATCTTCGCGGGGTTGCGTGCGTCGACCACGAAGATGTCCTTGTACGGCTCATAGCAATCGCGGTTCATCGGGTAGCCGCTCGTGAGCACGTAACCGGTGCGCTCGTACTGGCTCACGTCGGCGTTGTCGTACTCCGTACCGGCGAAGCTCGGCGCCGTATTCACATTGCCCATCACCTTCGGATGCGCGGGGTCGGAGAGATCGAACGACCACAGCCCCAGACCACCCATCGCGCCGAAGCCCACCTTGCCGCCCTGCTCCAGCGGCTTGGGCAGGAAGATCGGCATGCGCGAGCCCATCCACGACGTGCGGTTGCCCGCGCGTGCGTTCTGCAGATAGGCCTGCTCGTGTTCCGCGTTACCGAGAATCTGGCCCGGCACCGAGATCTGCGAGAGGAACTTCGGATTGACCGGATCCGACATGTCCCACACCTGATAGCCCGGCGAATAGAGATAGTTCGGGTACTCGGTGAGCGCGTAGCTGTCGTCCGGTGCCGCCGACAGAATCATGTACTTGCCACCGTAGAACTCAGGCGAGTCGAGCGAACCGGAGCCCTGCTGCTGACCGATGGGCGCATTCGGATGCTGGTAATCGGTGGTGCGCGTGGCGATCAGCTTCCAGTCCGACGGCAGCGGGCCGTTCATCTCATAGACGCGGAAGCCCTTGAGCGAGTTGTAGTTGCGCTGTGCCGCGACCTTGTCCGGCTGCTTCGACTTGTCCTGCATCAGCCCGTAGCGACCGATTTCGAACGACGCGACGAGGATCGGCTTGCCCAGCTTCTTGTTCCACACGATGGTGGCGCCGCCCAGATAGTCGTGCACGTTGTTGGCATCGAACTTCTCGCTCGATCCCTTCGGGCCCCACACGCCGCCCTTCGAATAGACGACCTTGCCGTGCGCCGGATCGGTCACGTCCATGATCCGCAGATAGTCGCGGTCATGAATGTAGAGATAGCGCTTGCCGTTGAAGTCGGCGATGTTGTTCCACGCGTGGAATGGCGAATCCACACCCGGATAGAACGCCAGCACCTTCACGTTCTTCGTGTAGCTCTTCTTGTCCCAGTAGGTCAGCTCACCCGGGAAACGCTGCCCCGTGTGCACTTCGGGCGTTGCCTTTGGCCAGATGAACTTGCCGGTCGCCGGGTCCATGCCGTAGTCCACGCCCGGCTTGAGCGGCTTGGGCTCGCGGTCCGGGGTCAGACGCAGCCAGCCCGCCAGATACGGGTCCTTGACGTTCGGCGTGCCGGGGGTTCCCGTCGGTTGCGCATCGGCCGGTGCCGCTGCCGGTGCGGCCGCCGGTGCGCCTTCCGGCGCCGACGCGTGGGCAGCGAGCGCCATCGTGAGCGCCGCAAGTACGGCCGTGGCGGTCAACGAAACGCCGAGTGTCTGCTTGCGAAACATGTCTTCCTCCTTCGTCTCAAAAGTCTTCTCGCCAGCGCAGTGAATGCCGCTGGCGGCGTGTTGCGTGGGTATGGCTTGCCTGTTCTGTTCGTACCCCGCGCCTGTCGGCGGGGGCCGATCAGAACGCGTGACGGATACCGAACTGCACACCCGACGGGTTCTGCGTGCCGGTCGGCGTGACCTGGAACGTCACGGGGTAGTGCACCGTCGTGTCGTTGCTGTGCTGAACGCGGGCATACGTCGCGTAGAGCGTGGTGCGCTTGGACAGGCCGTACATGTAGCCAACCACAAAGCCATTGGCATTCGAGAGCGCCTTGTTGTCGTCGTCCTGACGATGGACGAAGCTCGCGTAGAAGCGGTGGCGATCGGTCAGCGCATAACGCACGCCGGCCTGAATGTCCCAGCCGCGAACGTTGAATGCGACATACGGCGGATAGGCGTAATAGCCGTTGTACGTGTGATAGATCAGGGTCGGCTCGACGCTGCCGAACTTGTACGTGGCCGAGAAGTAGTTATCGCGCGACGAGCGGATCTGGCTCGACGAGTAAATGTCGCGTGTGTACTGCAGTTCGGATACGGCACCCAGGAAGATGCCACCGTTGCGGTACTCGATGCCGGCCGAGTAGAAACGGCCTGCGCGCGTACCGTCGCCGAGGCCGGTCGTCGCCATGAAGCGGCCCATCAGGCCGTTCCAGCGCGGCGTGTTGTACTGAATGGAGTTGTCCACGCGATACGACGCGTAGAAGAACTGCATGTTGTTGACCATACTGAAGTCCGCCGCCCAGCTCGGATCGGCGTAGCCTGCGATCCAGTACGACGGCGTGAACTGACGGCCCAGCGAGAACTCGCCCCACGGGCCCTTCATGCCGACGAACGACTGACGCGCCTGTGCGGACTGCGTGCCGTTGTTGGCCGAGAACATCGGTTCATAGGTGAAGAATGCGCGGTTGCCGCCGCCCAGGTCTTCGAAGCCGCTCAGGTTGAAGCGGGAGTTGTTCAGGCCGCCGCTCGACACACGGGTGGACTTGCCGCCATTCGCCCCCGAACCCCACAACTGCTCCAGATTCAGGTCCACAAACCCCGAGAGCGTGACGCCCCCGGAAGACTGCGCGTACGCTCCGCCCTGCATTGCGCCCAGTAGCAATGCACACAACACTCGCTTCTTCATGCCGTCTCCTGATATTTCTCGTTTTATGTTGCGGCGCCCCCCTTATCGATATGCTTGGGATGTCTGCCGCTCGCCCGTTGTATGTATACAATCTTTCGAATGATTATACATATCAAAGAAATTGAATTTCTACTGCTATTTGCTTATACAAACGGGCGATTTTGTTATAGCGGGTTACCCCTGACGGACGGTGGCCGCCGCCGGCACCATGCAGCCGGCGGGGTGTCAGGCGATGTCGCGCGCGCCGGGCGACATCGGGCAATGCGGTATCACAGGCCGGTGCGGTCGGCCTGGAGTCCTTCGTGGCGAAGCTTCGGCGCGTCGTCGCGGCTCGATCCGTCTTTGGAGGCGCCGCCCCAGCCGTGGGCCGTCACGTCGAAGATCACGCCGTTCGGGTCGAAGAACTTCACCTCGTAGAAGATGTTGCTCTTCACCGGCACTTCGCCCATGTAGTAACGCCCGCCCGCCGCTTCGATCTTCTCGCGCGTGGCTGCCACGTCCTCGACCCAGATCCCGATGTGGTGCAGACCGACGTACTCGCGGCCGCGATCGCCCGCCGCCTCGTCGTTCTTGTAGTTGAGCAGTGCCAGGTTGATCACCCCGTCGGACAGATACACGCCGCGCGCGAGCGACGAATCCGTCTCCCCGACTTTCTTGAAATCGAATGCCTGCATGTAGAACTCGGCCGCCTTCCAGGGATCGGGGACGGAAATCGCGATGTGACGCAGTTTGGCCATGATGGAATGTCTCCTTCGGATGAGATGTCAGTGCGTGCCGGAACACCCGGTAGACGCTTATGTATACTATCTCAGCATATTGCATTCAAAAACGTCTTTTTGAATGCATTGATCACTGCGAGACGTCTCGATTGCGGGAAGAAGCACGTCGAACACGGCGCCGGGGCGTAATCCAAGCGAAAAATACTCGTATAATCCCCATGTATACAATCCGATCAGAAAAACACATCCACGGAGCGAGATAGACAAGCATGGCCGAAACCATAGCCGCACGAATCTGCCGCGTTTTGACCGGCGAGATCATCGACGGACGCCTGCCGCCCGGACAGAAGCTGGAAGAAGTCGCGCTGGCCGAGCGATTCAAGGCGTCGCGCACGCCCATTCGCGAAGCGCTGCGCGAATTGAACGCACGGGGCCTCATCGAGCTCACACCGCACAAGGGCGGTGTTGTCGCCAGCATCAGCGTGGACGATCTCTCCGACATGCTCGAAGCCATGTGCGAACTCGACGCCCTGTGCTGCCGCCTGAGTGCCCAACGCATGAGCGCGATGCAAAAGAAGCAGCTCGAAATGCTCCACGTCCAGAGCAAGCAATGCATGGATGCCGGCGACGAAGCCGGCTATCTCGCGCTTAACCGCGAATTCCACCAGTTGTTGAGCGCTGGCACCCAGAACAAGACGCTCATGGCCCTCATCGACAGTCATCGCGAGCGTCTGGCGCCCTTCCGCGCAGCCCAGTCGGATGTCGAGGAGCGCTTCACGGTGTCGTTCGACGAACACGAACGCGTCGTAGAAGCCGTGCTCGCTTCCGATGCGGAGGGCGCCTACAACGCCATGCGCAGCCACACCGCCCGATTGAGTATTCACGTACTCGAACGCCTGCAGCACAACCGCAAGCCCGCGTAATACGACCACTCGCGACCATCCACGCCCACCCACGCCCGCCTGACACTCACGTCACGCCGATGCGCCAAGACTCAGCCCATGCCGCCTGCGCGCGCATGGGCTGAATTCGTTGAATCGCTCCAAATCGTCAATTGGTGTCGCGCCCGTGCGGCACATCTCGCCACGACTGACGCGCCTTGCGCGGCAGATGTCACCCATATAGCGCACGCGGCGCGTGGTTGAAGGCCGTCGCATCGCCACCTAGCCTGCATCGGTGAAATGCACTTCCGCATTTCGCGGGCAGCGCATCCGCCGTTGCCTTCGTGGCCGTCTTCAATCGACGGCATTCCACTGCGTCTCTCATGGAGATACCCATGTCAGCAATCACCGATGTACTGGTCAGCATCGACACGAAGACCATCGTCGACCGGTATGGCAAGAATTCCAGCATGTCGAACCCGCCGATGATTGATTTCAAGCACGTGTTCATGATCGTCACGCAAGGCAACGTGGTGAGCGGACAAGCAGGCGGCGAGCTTGACGTTGCCGCCACGGTCGGGGACGTCATCCGCTGGCGCGAATGTTCGCTGTCGCTCGGCTTCGAGCAGTCGTGCATCTTCTACAAGTTCGTCGGTAATCAGGGCAACGAGCTGATTTCACCGCCGTCGCCGCGTGAGGCCGAAGTCATCATTCCGGTGCCGAACCCTCCCGACCCGACCAAGCCGAAGAAGCAGCAATGCTCCAACTACTTCTGGTCGTGCGAGACGCTCAAGACCGGGCGCGTGACCTATCACTTCCAGTTCATGGTGCTCGATCGCGGCGGCAACCTGTGCGGTTGCTACCAGTGGGACCCGTTCATCACCATCCGCAACCATTGACGAACGCCGGGCCGCGATTCCCTGCGCGCATGCGCGCTTGCCGGGTCGCGGCATCGGCGACATGCGACGAGGAGTTTCCATGTCCCACGCGAAGACGCCCGATGCGGGCACGGCAGCCGACGTCCTGATCGTCATCGACACCGTGACGCTGCTGGACGCGCATTCCGGTGCGGCCGATGCCGCCGTGGACGTCGACGGCAGCGGCTACTACGCGGTGGCGCCCGGTGGTGAGGCACTCGAAGGCGTGTCGGGGGCCCCGTGGCGTATCGACGTGTCGCCGGGCGACTGCGTGCGCCTGCGCTGGACACCGCTGGCCATGCGTGGCGAGCACGCCGTACTTCTGTTGCTATCGTTGACGGACGACGCGCCGCTCAGCGCCCTGCAACAGCACGTCAACACCGACGCGACGCGCTATGTGCCGCAATCGGCTGCCCCCGAGCAACCGGTGCCGCGCCCTGCCCTCGATGCCTACTGGCAAGCCGACGTCGTGGCCAGCGGGTCGACGTCATTGCAGGTCGAGGCCACCGTCACCGATCGTGACGCCGCCGTGATAGGACGCTTTCGCTGGTTGCTGCCGATCGTGGTGCCTTGAGCACACGGCGTGGCGGACAGATATTCAGAAATCGAATGCTATCCATGTTGATATTTAATTTGTCGATGTGCGATCGGTTCGCTATCTTGTAAGTCTTTCCCCGCCGTTTCACCCCCCCACGAGACCCCGCGGCGCAGCTGCGCCAACCCACGGAACGCAGCGCCAGCGAGGCCCCGGGCAGTATTAGAGGCCGTTCCATGACTCACCGCGTTTTCGTTGGCGCCGTTGGTGCCGACGGTAGCCCCCTCAACCTCGCCTCGCGCGACGGACGCTTTACCTACGTTGGCCCGCAAGTGCCCGATACGACGGGCGCGCAGGTCATCGATCTGCAGGGCAAACTCGTACTGCCGGGTTTTGTCGACGGCCACATCCATCTGGACAAGAGCTTTGTCGGCGACCGCTGGCGGCCGCACCGAAGCGCATCAACGTTGCGTGAACGTCTGGCCGCCGAAAAGCAGGAAATCGCCGCAGCCGCACCGATGGCACAACGGGCCGACGCGCTCATGCGCCAGACGGTATCGTTCGGCACGCTCGCCATGCGCTGCCATGTCGATGTCGACGCCAGCACCGGTCTTACGCATCTGCACGAGATCATGGCCATGCGCGAGAAGTGGCGCGACCTGCTCGATATCGAACTCGTCGCGTTTCCGCAGGCCGGCGTGATGACCTGCCCGGGCACGGCCGAGGTTCTCGAAGCGGCCGTGCGCGAAGGCGTGCAGGTCGTGGGCGGCATCGATCCGACCACGCTCGACGGCGATCCGCACGGTCAATTGAGCGTCGTCTTCGGCATTGCCGAAAAGCACGGCACGAAGATCGACATCCATCTGCACGAACCCGGCGACATCGGTCTCGCGCAATTGCACCGCATTGCATCGCGCACGCAGGCCGCAGGTTTGCAGGGGCGCGTCTCGGTCAGCCACGCCTACGGGCTCGGCGACATCGGTCCCGCAGAACTCGACACCATCGCCCGTGCGCTGGCCGACGCGGGTGTGGCGATCATGACCAACGCACCTGGCGACCGTGCCTTCCCGCCGATTCTGCGACTTCGCGAGGCGGGCGTGCGCGTGTTCACCGGCAACGACAACATCCAGGACAGTTGGTGGCCTTACGGTAATGGCGACATGCTCTCGCGCGCCATGCTGATCGGCTATCGCTCCGGCTTCTACACGGACGACGACCTGCTCGTGGCGCTCGACATGGCGACCGAGTCGGCGGCTGCCGTCATCGGCAAGACGGACTACGGCCTGCGTGCGGGCAATGAAGCGAGCTTCATCGTGTTCGATGCGCCGAATGCTGCCGCGGCAGTGGCCGCCGCCCCTGCGGCACGAGCGGTGATTCGTCATGGACGTTATTGGGGCGGCCCGGCGCAACTTGCGCTGGACCCCGCCCTGTTGCAGGACACAGCAGGGTCCACCCCGACCTGACTGTCATGCGCGACGCCGCCGCCTGCGCAAGGCGGCGGTGCCGTTCGCGTTCGTCGCCCCGAGGTGAAGCGATCTGCGCGCGCCCCCAGGCGCAGACCGTAGCCAAGGTGCCCGGCGACGAGCGATGGGGAGAAAAACAGAATGACTCAGGAGCAATCAGCAATGTCGAAGACCACGTATTACGCGCCGCACGGCGGGCATCCGGCACAAACGGAACTGCTCACCGACCGCGCCATGTTCACCGAAGCGTATGCCGTCATCCCGAAAGGCGTGATGCGCGACATCGTCACGAGCCATCTTCCGTTCTGGGACAACACACGCCTGTGGGTGCTGGCACGTCCGCTCTCGGGCTTTGCCGAGACGTTCGCGCAATACATCATGGAAGTCGGTGCAGGCGGCGGCAGCGACAAGCCGGAGCAGGACGACAAGGCCGAAGGCGTGCTGTTCGTCGTCGAGGGAGAAATCACCGTCACGATCCAGGGCAAGGCGAATACGCTCACGCCGGGTGGCTATGCGTTCATTCCGCCCGCGACCGACTGGCAACTGCGCAACAACAGCCAGAACCCCGCGCGCTTCCACTGGATTCGCAAGCACTACCAGGCCGTGGAAGGCCTGCCGTATCCGGAGCCGTTCGTGAAGAACGAGCAGGACGTCGAGCCGATCGCAATGCCGGGTACCGACGGTCGCTGGGTCACGACACGCTTCGTCGACATTCAGGACATGCGTCACGACATGCACGTGAACATCGTGACGTTCCAGCCGGGCGGCGTGATCCCGTTCGCCGAAACGCACGTGATGGAGCACGGCCTTTATGTACTCGAAGGCAAGGCCGTCTACCGGCTGAATCAGGACTGGGTGGAAGTCGAAGCCGGTGACTTCATGTGGTTGCGCGCGTTCTGCCCGCAGGCGTGCTATGCCGGCGGCCCCGGCCCGTTCCGTTACCTGCTGTACAAAGACGTGAACCGCCACATGACGCTGACGTTGGGCGCCCAACCGAAGTAAGGCGAAGCATCTGTGGCCCGGCGCGCCCGGGCCTTGCCGCGCATCTCACGCGCGTGCCGTTCACTTCGGCGCGCGCGTTTTCGTTTCCAGCATGCCGACGAGCACCTTGGCCAGCGCGACCACCATCGGATCGGCCGTGGGTCGGTGGAAGATCGCCAGCTCGAACGTGTCGACGACCGGCAGGCCCTGTGCGCGCCCGAGTACCAGATGCCCCGGCAGCACCGCACGCGGCGGCACAAGACTGATCCCCATGCCGTCGGCCACGGCCCCCTGAATGCCACTCAGGCTCGAACTGGTGAAGCTTACGCGCCAGTTGCGGCCCATCGATTCGAGCGCATGGATCATGTCGTCGCGATAGAGTCCGCGTGTCGGAAACGTCACGAGCGGCACCGGATCGAGCCCGAACGACGGGTGTTTCGCACTGTCGATCCACGCCAGCTTTTCCGGACGGCATGCCACGGCCTCACGGCTTTTGCGACGTTGCTTGACGAGCACCAGATCGAGTTCACCGTGATCGTAGCTGCCCAGTAAATCGCGGCTCAGGCCGCTGGTGACTTCGAGCTTGACCTGCGGATACTGTCGATTGAAACGCGCGAGCACCTGCGTGGTGGCGCCGGTGGCAAAGTCCTCCGGCACGCCCAGACGCACCGTCACGGCCACTACCGCCCCGGAGAGCGCCTCGATCATCTGATCGTTGAGCGCGAGCATCTGTCGGGCATAGCCGAGCAATAGCTCGCCTGCGTCGGTGGCGTGCACCTCGCGATTGCCGCGGTCGAGCAGCTTGTGGCCGACCATGTCCTCCAGACGCCGCACCTTCTGACTCACGGTGGACTGCGTCGAATGCAGACGCGCCGCTGCCGTGGTGAAGCTGCCGCAGTCGGCCACCATGATGATCGAGCGCAACAGATCCAGATCGAAGAGCGGTCGATTCGATTTCGCACTGCCAGCCATGTGACGTATTCACTTTGACGATGGATGGCAATCCTTTTATCACGCGCGACGAACGCCCGGCAACTGGGATTTACTGCGCTGCCGGGCATACCGTCGCACGCCACGGCGCGCGACGTTTGCGATCAAAGGCCCAAGGCACGTCCGTCGCTGCGCGGATCGTGGGCGCCCGTCATTTGTCCTTGCGACCCGATGCGGATCGCGCCCGGATGCCCCGCCAACTGACTCTGTGGCGGCAGCGGACTGATCTCGTGACCCCGCGCGGCGAGTGCTGCGAACACGTCCGCGCCGGCGTCCTGTTCAAGCTTCAGGCTGTCGCGGCTATCGGAGAACGTCTTGCCCAGCAGGAAGCGCGGACGGCGCAACGCGGTAAGGGGGTCCATCTGGTAGTCGATCAAACGCGTGAGCACGGCCGCGAGTGTCTGCGGTTGCCCGTCGGCACCCTGCGTGCCGTACAGCAGTTCCGGGCGACCGTGCTTCAGGTACATTCCCGGATTGAGCGTGTGGAACGGGCGCTTGCCCGGTTGCAACACGTTCGGACTCTTCGGATCGAGACTGAACGCCGCGCCCCGGTTGTGCCACAGAATGCCGCTGTCGCCGAGCACCACTCCGCTGCCCCAGTCGAAATAGACGGTCTGCAACATGCTCACGCAGTTGCCCTGACTGTCCGCCGCACCGATGTAGACGGTGTCACCCGTCTTGTAGACATGCGGCCAGGGCATGGCGCGGTCCATGTGGATGCTGCGTGCATGCGCGTCGAGATTTGCGCTCGATAGCAGGCGGTCGACCGGCACGTCGCCGAAGTCCGGATCGGCCACATAGCGATTCCGATCGATGAAGGCGAGCTTCACCGCCTCGACCAGCACGTGATAGTAGTCGGCACTGCCCTCGGGCATCGACTTGAGGTCGAAGCGATTGAGAATGCCCATGATTTCGAGCGTCGTCACGCCTTGCGTCGGCGGACGCAACCCCAGTAGCTCGCCGTCTCGATACGCCACGCGCAACGGCACTTCCTCCCGCGCCTGTGCCCGGGCGAGATCGCTTGCGCGCAGTGGCGAGCCAACTTTCTTGAGTCCGGCCGCGATGCGTCCCGCGAGATCGCCCTCGTAGAACTCGCGTCCGCCATGCGTGGCGATGCTGTCGAGACTGCGGGCCAGCGCCGGTTGATGGAACCGTTCGCCCGCCTGCGGCACACGCCCGCCCGGCATGAAGACGGAGGAAAAGCCGTCCCAGCCCGCCAGGTCATTCGCACGGAACGACTGCCAGAAATGTTGCGACGGTGTGACCGGAAAGCCGTTCGCGGCATATTCGGTCGCGCGCGAGAACAGCGACGACCACGGCTGCGTACCCTGCCACTGCTTGCGGCTGAACGCGAAGGCCTTGTCCCAGATGGCGACGGTTGCCGCCGTGGTGAGCGCCGCCCCGGGGCCGCGCACCGGAATCGCACCGCTGTAAGACGGCAAGTCGGCCGCCGCCTGCCCGATGCCCGACAACGTGCGCACGTTGCCGTCGCGATCGCTGATCACCATGAAGGCGTCGCCGCCAAGCCCGGTGAAGTGGGGATACGTCACGCTCAGTACGGCGCCGATGGCAATGGCTGCCTCGATGGCGTTGCCGCCCGCGCGCAGCACTTCCAGCCCGGCCTCGCTCGCCAGCTCGTGCGGGCTCGTGACCATGCCGCGCGTCGATTGCGCCAGGCGTGGCCCGAGCGGCGTCTTGATTTCCGCGCGGGCGGCAGGCACCGCCGAGGCCACCGCTTCCGCTGCGGCAGCGGGTAACACGGCGCTGCCCGCAAGCGCCGCCGTGCCCATCAGAAAGTTGCGCCGCGTGGTGCTGGCAGCGTCACCGGTGTTGACCGGTTGTGTCGTCAGCCCATCGGCCGGTTTTTGTGTGAACGTCATGCCGTCTCCCTGGGGATGTCATTGGCAGGCGAAGCGCGCCCGACACTGGCAGCGCTTCGCCTGTATTGCGTTATGGCTCGTTTCGTTACAGTGAAAACGTCGATCAGACGCCCGCTTTCCAGCCTTTCCAGAGGCGCTGGTGCGTGACTTCCGGTGCCGAGTAGCGCTCCTTCACCCAGGCGTAGACCGGGCCGAGGGCGTTCATCGCCACGGCGGCCGCGAGTGCCGCCAGCGGGTCCTGCGCCACCGGTCCGAAGCCACCGAACAACGTGGCGAAGTACGTGGCGAAGCCGAAGAACATGCCCGGAATGAAGTTGAGCTGCGGGAAGATGCGGGCGAGCGCCATCATCGTGCCGTTGCCCGCGAAAAGGATCACCATCTCGGCAAGGACCAGCGCGTTACCGCTGAACTGCGTGGCCGCCTGCTTGAATCCGAGCACGATGAGGAAGGCGAAGCACGATCCCACCGGCAGCGTGGCCCAGATCCGTTTGAGATTGACCAGCGACGGCCCGCCCATCGCAAAGGTGGCGGCCCAACTGATGAAGATCGCCCACGGTGGCAAATGCAGGGGCAGCATGGCAATCGGAATGGTGGTGACAGCAAGTAGTGAGGCAACGACTTCCGCAGGCAGCTTCTTCATGATTGTCTCCTTGAGTTTTATGAGAACTTCATTGCGCACAACAACATGAATGCCGGTGAATCTCGCAGCTGTGCTGCGTCACGACCGTAATGCGGCCGCGTTTGATCACCCACAGGCGTGGCGGGATGTCGAGCAGCGCATCGGCCACCTTGAACGTATCGAGAATGATGAGATCGGCTTGCTTGCCCACCGCAATGCCGTAGTCGTGCGACACCCCGATGGCGCGCGCGGCGTTGTGCGTGCCCATGTCGAGAATCGCCTGCTGATGTTCGGGCACGCCGAATTGCGCCACGTGGGCGAGCAGATTGCCGATCTGCAACATGTCAGCCTTACCGAACGGCGTGAACGCATTGCGCACGTTGTTCGACGAGTACGCCACGTTCACTCCGGCGCTGTGCAGTGCCTTGACCGGTGTGAGACCGCGCCGCTGGTTCTGTACATCCTTGCGCCCGCCCAGATAGAGATCCGTCGCGGGCAGCGTCACGATGCTGATGCCCGCCAGGCGGATCTGTTCGATGACCGGGGAAAGCTCGTCGTTGTCGAGCGCGCCCAGACTCGTCACGTGCCCCAGCGATACCCGTCCCTGATAGCCGGTATCGATCGTCTTCTGCGCGATGTACGAGATTGCCGCGAAGCGCTGATCGCTCGTGTCGTCCGCGAAGTCCGCGTGCATGTCGATCGGTGCATCGAAGCGTTGCGCCAGTTCGAACACGATATCGATGTGGCGCTTGGTGTCTTCCCAGTTCAGCTCGTTGTACGGGCAGCCGCCCACCACATCGGCCCCCATGCGCAACGCGTCGATCATCAGCTCGTAGGTGCCCTTCGACTTGAGAATCCCCTCCTGTGGGAACGCCACGATCTGCAGATCGAGCAGGCTGTCGTATTCGTCCTTGAGCGCGAGCAGCGTCTCGACACCGATCAGGCCTTGAATCAGGTCGACATCCGGATGTGCGCGAATCGCCGTCGTGCCGTTCTTGATCGCCATGTCGAGCACCTGGCGCGAGCGATCGAGCACGTCCTCGCGCTCCTGCTTGCTCTTGAGAATGCCGGTCACGCGAATCGCCTCGTCGAGCGTGCCGAAACGCGCAGGCAAACGACGATGCAGCAGCGCCTTGTCGAGATGCAGGTGCGCTTCGATCAGCCCGGGGATGGCGGCACGACCTTGCGCGTCGATCTGCTCGTCGGCGCCGGCGTCGATGCCCGGCTCCATCGCGACGATGCGGCCGCCCTTGATCGCGATGTCCACGAGCGGCGCATCGTCTCGGACGCACACGTTGTTGATCAGCAGGTCCACATGCATGGTGCGGTCTCCTTACGTCACAGAGTTGAGTTGAAATGCTGGCGAGTGCCGGCCGGGTGGCAATGAACTCGATGCCCCGGTGGCGGCGGAATGCCGCTCGGGGCTTGAGCCAAGATTAGGAGAGTGTCCGCGCGCGGGGCATCGGGATTTGCTGGTTTTCGTCTAAGAATTTCCCTAGACGCAGTGCAGCATGGGGAATTGCGGCGGACGAATGGGGGCGGTGCCCCCCGGTCGAGGCATCACGCGGTGCGCGACGTGCTGCGCACGAAGTCAGGCGTCGGTACCGGCGACGATCAGCCCGTGCTCGATGGCGTAGTGGACGAGGCCCGCCGTGGATGGAATGTCCATCTTGGTCAGGATGTTGGCCTTGTGGGTACTGACGGTCTTCGCCGAGAGCGACAGGCAGCGCGCAATCTCGTTGATGCCATTGCCTTCGACGAGCATCTGGAAGATCTGAAACTCGCGGGCAGTCAGGCGCGTGTGCGGCAACGCCTCGGCGGGTTGCTGCAACTGACGCACGAGCTTGTCCGCCACGAGCGGCGAGACGACCGTGCCACCGCGCGCCACGCGCCGGATCGCGCTCATCAGCTGTTCCGATTCGGCGTTCTTCGTCAGATACCCGGACGCTCCGGCCCGGATCGCCTGTACCGCGTATTGCGATTCGCGATACATGCTCAGCACGAGGATCGGCAACGCCGGGTAGCTCGCCTTGATCTGCGCGATGAGTGCGATACCGCTTTTGCCGGGCATCGACATGTCGAGCAGCAGCACGTCCACCGTCGTGAGGCGAAGGCGGTTGAGCACATCGGTCCCGTCAACGGCTTCGGACGCCACGCACATGTCGGGCGCCGTCGAGATGATCTTTTTCAGGCCGTCGCGAATGATCGCGTGATCGTCGGCAATCATGACGCGCATTACCGCCCCACTCCGTTGGTGAGAGTCGTGGCATTGACCATGGGATCGTCTGCCGGACCGCACGCCGGCGAACGTGCCGGAATGCGCACGTTGACGCAAGTGCCCTGGCCGGGCGTGCTGTCGATGTCCAGCGCGCCGCCGAGCATCAGCGCGCGTTCGCGCATGCCCATCAGACCAAGACGCTGACTGTGGCCGGCGCGCGCAACGTCCATTCCGCGACCATCGTCGGCGATCTGCACATGACAATGGCCGTCGCGTACCTCAAGCGTTACGCGCACTTCCGAAGGTTGCCCGTGACGGCTGGCGTTGGTGAGCGACTCCTGAACGATGCGGAAGATCGCGGTGCTGCAATCGCTATCCAGGCAGGCCGTGACCGCTTCGTGCATGACCAGTTCGCACGGCAGTCCGTGTCGTTGCGAGAACGATTCCGTGAGCCATTCCAGCGCGGCGTGCAGCCCCAGTTCATCGAGTACGGCCGGGCGCAGATCGGCGGCAATGCGATGAACCGCGTCGATCGTCTCGTCGACCAGTTCCTTGAGCATTTGAATATGCGCCGACTGGTCGGCAGGCGACGCATCGGAGGGGGTTTCCAGATAGCTCAGGCCGAGGCGCAAGCCGCCGAGCCATTGCCCCAGCTCGTCGTGTAGCTCGCGTGAGAGACGCGTGCGTTCGGCTTCGCGCACGGTTTGCAGGTAGGCCGATAACTGGCGCAATTGCGCGCGCGAATCGAGCAAGGCCATCTCGGAGCGTTTGCGGTCGGTGATGTCGCGTGAAATGCCGACGGTGCCGACGATGCGTCCGGCCTCGTCGCGCACCGGCATCTTGACGGTGTCGAACCAGCGCGGGGCGCCGTCGGCACCCGGACGACTCTCTTCGTAGCGCCGGCGCACACCGCTGGCGACCACAGCCTTGTCGGTCGCGAGATAGACTCGCCCCCATTCGGACGTCCAGACCTTGTCGGGGGTGCGGCCGATGATCTCGGCCTCCGTACGGCCACAGGCGGCCATGAAGGCTTCGTTGACCAGGATATAGCGCGACTCGGTGTCCTTGAGCCACGCCTGATCGGGGATGTTGTTCAGAATCGCCCGGTGTAGCTCGCCATGCGTCTCCACTGCTTCTCCTTGCCTCACCATGAAATGGCGCAGCGCAGCAGTGTCAGGGGTGTCCGGGCGGGGTCTGCGTCCCGCCCGAGGCACGTCGCGATGCTGGCGCCGGTCCGGCTTCAATATAGCCAGACCGGCGGGCGCGCGCGCCTCTAGTTTTCCCGTATATCGGATTGTTGCAGCACGCCATGATTTTCATTCATACCCGCGAAACAGTCCGCACAGCCGGAACACGTCCTCCGTGTATGGCAGGTTCTTGACCTTGCAATAGCGACTCGCTAGCTTCATCAACTCCTTGATGTCACGCCCGCTCGCCTTCGGGTAGCGGCTCGCCAGCGTCTCGATCAGACCGTCGTCGAGATACGCCCCCACCTGCTCGGCCTGCATGCGCCAGAGGCGTCTGGCGTCGGCCGCCGACGGCGTGTCGTAGTGAATCGTCGCGATGCAGCGCGACAGGATCGCGTCGTCCACGTCGCCGCTGCGGTTCGTCGTCATGAACAGCAGACCGTGGAAGTATTCGAGCGAGCGCAGGAACTCGGCCACGATGGCGTTGTGCTCCAGGTCGTTGTCGCGCCGCCGGATGTACACATCGGCTTCGTCGAGCAACAGGATCGCGTTCCAGCGCATGGCGCGGCGCAGGATGCTCATGAGCGTGGCGCCCACCGACGCCGCCGTCGTGCCCAGTTGCCCCGAATGCACGCGATACAGCGGCTTGCCGACCACCTCGGAATAGATCTCCGCCGTGAGCGTCTTGCCCAGGCCCGGTGCGCCCTGACAGAGGATCGTCGCGCCGCCCGATTTGCCCGGTACGAAGTCGGGCATCATCACGTTCATGTTCGACGTGAGAATGTCGATGAGGTCGTGATGATGCGCAGGCAACACCAGCTTGTCGCGCAGTTCGGGCTGGTACGCGTACTCCGTCATGTTCTGCACGTGCACCCAGAGATTGCGGTGCCAGTCGAGATGGAATACGTGCACATAGCAGTGCAGCGGAATCGTCTCGAAGGCCTGACCGATTTCGGCATTGCGCCAGAAGTCGGCATCGCACGCCATCTCGAAGTTGCGCTCGAGACGCTCCTCGTCGTTCACACACTTCGCGGTGGCGCCGTCCACCACGCGGATCAACTCCGTGGCGCCCTTCGGGTCGACCGAGAACGCGGCACGCTGGATCATGAATTGCGCCCCGAACGCGCGCTGCACTTTCAGGAACCGCTGCGCGTGCAGCTCGTACTCGTGCTTGAACTCCGCGCACTCCTTGTAGAAGCCGAACTCGGCGAGCAATTCCGGGATGGTCCGATTCGCAATGTCGTCACGCGTGAAGATGAGCGCCGTCGTCATGCCCGAGCGGCGCAAGCGCTGTTCCGTCAGATTCGAATTGGCCGACTGCATCGTATTGGCCAGCATGTCCATGACGACATACGGCGCGCCCTGCTCCGGCTCCACGTAGCGCAACCGACGCACCAGCCACGGCAGCAATGCGCCGTCGCGATGGCGCTGGTACAGCCAGCCGTCGATGACATCGCGTGCCAGGTACGCGACGAGCCCCGGCACCAGCTTGTCCAGACTCGGGATCACGCGCGCTTGCGGCGCGTTGTAGACGTTGTCGAGCGCCAGCATCTGGAACATCAACGCTCGCTCGTTCTGCGTCTTGCACAGCACGTAGAGCGTGTTGAGCGATTTGGCGTCGAACCACTCGCTCGACACCATCATGTTGCCTCGACACACCCCGTAGGCGGTCAACTGCTTTCCCAATGCGGAATCGGTACCGATCAGTTGCAGCAGCGGATGAATCAGTGACTCTGGAATTTCGAAATCCATGAACGGCACTCCCCGTAAGGCGTAGTTGCCCGTGCGTGCTTTGCCCCTCGGCAGCGCGCGTGTCAGGCGAGGAAGAAGTCGATGGCACGCGCCACGACGCCCGGCTCGATGATGTGCAGCCCGTCGAATTCGACGTACTCCACATCGTAGCCCGCCGCCTTGAGCTTGCTGGCATTTGCGCGGCCGCTGGTCGCGATGGGTAATTGCTCGTCGATCAGGCCATGCGCGACGAACACGCGCGGCTGGCCCTCCTGCATGAAGATCGACATGAAGCCACCGGAGAACGCGATGACATGGCTGGCGATGTCGCCGTTCGTCACGCCGATGGACAGCGCATAGCTCGCACCATCGGAAAAGCCCGCGAACGCCACTCGGCCTGCGTCGATACGATAGCGCTGCGCAACCGCGCGCAACGCCTGCTGAAGGCGCTCCAGATCAGGACCGCTGCCCCCGATCACGATGTCCCACGTCGGGAATGTCGAGTGCGGCGCAAGCACCACAAACTTGTGTTGCTCGGCGTGCGGTTCGATATGCGGCAGCACTTTCTCGGGGAAGCCGCCGGCCCCGTGGAACATCACGAACAGCGGGACGGGCCTGTCGTCCGGCAGATCGGTGGGCACGTAAAGCACCGCGTCGCGGCTCTCGCTCAGGCCAAGCGAATGACGCCCGGGCGGTAGCGGCGAATGACCGGTGGTGCAGACAGTCGGGGAAATCGAAGGCGTCGGCGCGGTGGCCGACATCGGGTCCGGCACGGCCGGTTCAGATGCGGACGCGAGAACGTCCGGTGACATGCGTCCGAACAAGGATGGGTCGAACATGGCGCGGTGATTGTCTCGTGATCGTTGATATTATTGATATATTGTATATCATGAATCTTCCCTGTTGAGACGTGTCATTTGCGCATGCAGCGGATTATTCGGCCATGTACGCGGACAATCCGGCCACCAGCGCGTCGAACGTCGCCTTGCAGCGCGGACTCGAGCGCAGGTCTTCGTGCATGGTGACCCAGGCCTGGAGCTTGAAGCGAAACGCGCCGGGCAGCAGGCGCACGAGTCGGGCATCGCGCCGGGCCAGCGGCACCTGACAGGCGCCGATGCCATACCCTGCGCGCAGCATCGCCAGTTGCGCGAGGTCGCTGTCGGCGCGAAAGGCAAACCGCTCTCGCGCCCAATCGGGATAACGCCGCGTGGCGTCGCGCAGAAACGGCGTCATCCGGTCGAAACCGATCACCGTGTGGTGGACCAGATCGACCAGTGTCGACGGCGCCCCGTAGCGCGCGAGGTAGTCGTCACGCGCATGCAGGCCGACGTCCACACTGCCGACACGACGCGCAATCAACGCCTCCTGCTGCGGAGGCGCCATGCGCACGGCAATGTCCACCTCCCGATGCAGCAAATCCTGGATGCGGTTGGTCGGCACGAG
This sequence comes from Pandoraea pnomenusa, assembly GCF_040391475.1. GTDB lineage: Bacteria > Pseudomonadota > Gammaproteobacteria > Burkholderiales > Burkholderiaceae > Pandoraea > Pandoraea pnomenusa_C. The sequence goes on from NZ_JBEBXS010000001.1 coordinate 119,281, forward strand.
TTCGAGCGTCAGTTGCGGATACGCGCGGCGCAAGGCACTCAATATCGGCGGCAGGACCTCCACGCCCACGACTTCACTGGCGGAGATTCGGACGACACCGTTCACACCGTCGCCGTGAGTCGCGGCCGCGCGTTCGAACGCCGTTGCCGTGTGCTGCATCGCCTGCGCGTGCGGACGCAGCGACTGCGCCGCATCGGTCGCCAGCAGGCCAGTTTGCGATCGCGTGAACAGTGTCTGCCCGAGCGCTGCTTCCAATGCCGCGATGTGGCGCCCCGCCGTCGGTTGGGTGATGCCCAGTGCACGCGCCGCACCCGATAACGATCCTTCGGTGAGCACCGCGAGGAATGTCCGGTAGAGATCCCAGCTGAGATTCTGTGTCATACAAAAATGTATAGACGATAGATGGATTTCGGCAATTTTAATGCAATGGCTACGCGCGGAGAATGGCCTCATTCATCCCATTCCCGTGCTCAAGGAGCCATGTCATGACCCACCCGTCTCATCAACTCGAAACTCGCGCCCTCGTCCTTGGGGCGACAGGCGGCATCGGTGGCGAGGTTTCGCGCCAACTGCTCGCCGCCGGCTGGCAAGTCCGCGCGTTGCGACGCGGCGGCGCGCCGAATGCCACGCCGGACACGTCGATCGAATGGATCGACGGCGACGCCATGCGCGCCGAAGACGTGCTCGCCGCCGCGCGCGATTGCCGCGTGATCGTGCACGCCGTCAATCCTCCCGGCTACCGCAACTGGGACACGCAGGTGCTGCCCATGCTGGACAACACCATCGCGGCGGCCATGCTGCACGGCGCTACGGTGGTCCTGCCTGGCACGGTCTACAACTACGGCCCGGAAACCTTTCCTGTGCTGCATGAAGACGCGCCGCAACGACCGCTCACCCGCAAGGGACGCATTCGCGTAGCGATGGAAAGTCGTCTGCGCGACGCCAGCGGGCGTGGCATGCAGACGATCATCGTGCGCGCGGGCGACTTCTTTGGCGCGCAGACACGCAATAGCTGGTTCGGACAGGGGCTGATCAAGCCAGGACAGACGACGCGCGTTGTTCAGGTACCCAATGCACCCGGCGTCGGGCACGAATGGTCCTATCTGCCGGACGTCGCGCGCACGATAGTCGCGCTCATTGAACAGCGCGACACCCTCGGCGCCTTCTCGAACTTCCACATGGCAGGCCACTGGGATGCCGATGGCACGGCGTTGGCTGCCGCCATCGTGCGCGTGATGGCCACGCGCGGCGTCGCTGTGAAGACGCGTCGCTTCCCGTGGTGGCTCGTGGGCATGGCGGCCCCCTTCGTGACCACGCTGCGCGAACTGCGTGAAATGCGCTACCTGTGGACGCGGCCGGTGCGCATGGATAACGCGCACCTCGTGGCCGTGCTCGGCGAAGAGCCGCACACGCCGCTCGATCTCGCCGTGCACGCGACGCTCGAAGGCCTTGGGTGTCTGCCGGATAGCCCGGCCACGAAAGGCGCGTTGCAGGTGTAGCGATGCGGGTCAGTCCGCGCGGCCTCCGCCGAGCAGACGCGAGATGCGCCGTGCGGCGTCGGTGAGTGCGGCAACGGTTTGAGGATTCGGGTGTGCGGGGAGATAGTGAATCGAGCCGACGATGGCGAGCGTGCCGAACAGCGAACCGTCGTCCTGCACGATGGGCGCAGCCAGCGCGTTCACACCAAGGAAAACTTCCTCGGGGGCGTCGGCCCAACCGCGCTCGCGCACCAGCGCAAGCTCATGCGACAGACGCATGGCATCCGTGATCGTATGCGGCGTGCAGGCTTCGAGCGGCCCGGCCAGTGCCGCCTCGCGACGCTCCGCCGCACCGAACGCCAGCGCGATCTTGCCCTGCGCCACGCTGTGCAGTTTGAACTGCGTGCCCGGGTGCAGCAGGATCTCGAGCGGACTGCGTCCGCGCATCACGTCGAGCACGACCACGTCCGTCTCGGTAAACGAACTGATGACGATGGTCTGCCCGACCGCGTCGCGCAATTCCTCCATCACCGGGCGCGCCAGTCCCACCACGTCGAACTGCTTGACCAGCTTCTGCCCCAGCAGGAACAGTCGCCAGCCAATGCGATAACGACTCGTGCGCGGGTTCTGCACCACGTAGCCTTCCTGACGCAGCGCCGTCAGATGACGGTGCACCCGCGCCTTGGGCACGCCGAGCGCCTCTGCCAGATGCGTCACGCCGCACTCGGCATTGCGCTCGGCCAGCAACTCCAGAATGCGCAGCGAGATCACCGACGTCGACGACGTATTGAGTTCGTCCCCGCCCGCCTCGGCGTTCGATGCCACCGAAGTGGCGCGCGCACTGCGCATGACGTCGTTCGGGGTGTCCTTCGATGCTTTCACTGCGTGTCCTTTGTCACGATTGCCGTGCGATGACTACTCCGTGTCGAGCGAGATGAAACGCTCGCCGAACACATGGTAGCGCTGCGGCTTGTTCTTGTTCGCGTCTTCGGCGTTGACGTACCGGATCGAGCTGCGATTGCGGCACGCCCGCGGCAGGATGAAGCAGCGGATGAATGTCGTATCGCGCGCCTCGGTCGTCGGCGCCAGCACCGGCGCATGACCGAGTTCGAGCCAGGCATCGCCCGGTCCGTGCGTGTGCGACGCACCGAGTGTCTCGATCGTGATCTCGCCCTCGAGCGTGCAACGCACACCGGGCCCCTGATGCACGTGGGTATGCGCCACGCCGCCGGGGGGGAATTGTACCTTGTCGCAACGCATGAGCCAGCGCTGGCGCGGGTCCAGTTCGATCGGCGCATCGAGCTTCAACGTCGACGTGGCGCCCGGCGCCGAGGCGATCTCGCCCGGGGTCGGCGCGTCGCCCGACATCAACTCCCAGCGCCACAGCGTCGCACCTTCGCTCCCCGCCATCAGTGCCACGTCGCAGTCACCGAGCCAGGCGCTTTGCGCCGGATGATGCTGCGCGCCCGTCTCGTATTCCACGGCGACGTCGCCGCGCACCACATAAATGGCCCGGCGGGCCGCCGGCAGATAGACAGGCGCGTGGTTCGGCGCAATGACGTCTTCGTACAAACGCAATTGGAACGGCTTCACTTCTCGATCTCCTGTGATCAGTCGATGCCCCGACCATCGAGACAACACTGATACACAGTATCGATCATCGATACACAAAGTACTATTTATGGTTTACCACGACACACGATGTCGCGATGGCCTGTTACCATTCGAACGAAATCATTCCTTTTCGTATCGATAGTCGATACACAAGGCGTGACATTAGGATGGGTTCCATGAAGGAGACAAGAATGGACACTGGCACGACCGCGCTGAAGGCGGCGGGCACGGCACGTCGACCGTGGTATCGCGGCGCGAGCCCTGCGCAATGGCGGGCATTTGGTTCGGCCTATATCGGCTGGATGCTCGACATCATGGATTTGATGCTGTTCGCGATGGTGATTCGCTACATCAGCGTCGATTTGCATTTCGACAAGGGCGTGGCGGGCATGATCGCATCGCTCACCCTGCTGGCCACCGCGTTCGGAGGATTGTTCTTCGGGTTCCTCGCCGACCGTATCGGTCGCACCCGCTCGATGATTCTCTCGATCCTGTGCTATTCGATCGGCACCGCCCTGTGCGGCTTCGCCGATTCGGTCACGCAGCTACTCGTGTTCCGCTTCCTGCTGGGCCTGGGGATTGGCGGCGAGTGGTCGGCCGGTGCGGCGCTCATTACCGAGACGTGGCCTGCCGAGCATCGTGCCAAGGTAATGGCCTGGGTTCAGAGTGCGTTTGCCGTGGGCTATGCGGTGGCCGCCATCGTGGCTGCCGTGATCCTGCCGCACTTCGGCTGGCGCTGGGTGTTCGCGTTTGGTTTGCTGCCGACGGTGCTGGCGTTCTGGGTGCGCCGCCATGTCGAGGAACCGGCGATCTGGCGTGAGCAGCGTGTGCGTCTCACATTGGGTCAGACCCTCGGCATGCTGTTCGGACCGTACGCACGCAGCACGGTCGTCGGCCTGGCATTCACGGCGGCGGCCATGTGCGGCTACTGGGGACTGTTCACGTGGATTCCGGCGTATCTCTCCACGCCGGTCGATCAGGGCGGCCCGGGCTTCGACCTGATGCGCTCGACAACGTGGATCGTCATCATGCAGATCGGCGCCGCCGCCGGGTTCGTGTGCTTCGGCTACATTGCCGACCGCATCGGTTGCCGCAAGTCGTTCCTGCTGTTCTTCATCGTGTCGGCAGTCACGGTGCCGCTCTATGTCGCGATTCGCGAACCGCTGCTGTTGCTGGTATTCGGGCCGGTCGTCGCGTTTTTCGGCACCGGCTTCTATAGCGGCTTCGCGCCGACCTTCGCCGAAATGTTCCCGACACAGGTGCGTGCCACGGCACAGGGCTTCATCTACAACACGGGACGTGCCGCCAGCGCCCTCGCCCCGGCCGCCGTCGGTCTGCTCTCGCGCGGTGAAAACGTAAGCGCTGCGCTCGGCGCGACGGCCGGCTTCTTCCTGCTCGCCGCCATCATCGTGTACTTCTTCCTGCCGGAGAGCCACGGCGAGGCCCTCGCCTGACGGGCTTCGATCCGCGCTGGCGACTTCGCGCGCCGGTGGCCCTGCTGCCACCGGCGCGCGGTCGCTCTCACTTCCCCATGTTTCCCGCCGCGCAGGATACCGTCACCGACGACTTCAAGTCGGCGGCAGGTGGATAACCGACGTACACGCCGAGTAGAGTCTCGCGACATCGTCGGCGCGCAGGTTCAGCACCGCACGCTGATTGACGTAGCCCTTGTCGGTGATCTCGCCCTGCTCCAGCGACGGCGGCGACGCCAGAATCGCCGCACGCGCCGCTCGCTGCGAACTACCCGCGTCCTGCGCCAGCTGCGCGAGCGCAGCACCAATCGCCGCGCGCACCTCCTCGTGCATCGCCATCGCCTTACCTGCATGCGATTCGCCGTCGACCGCCGATGTCTCGTTCGAGGCTTGCGCCAGCTTCGCCCGCATCGCCGGACTCGGGAAGATCAGCAGGCCGATTTCGTCGCGATCGTGCCCGGCGATCACCACGTCGGACGCCAACGGCGCCAACGCTGTCACAGCGCGCAAGCGCAACGCCCCCACCGACACCCATGTGCCGCTCGTCAACTTGAAGTCTTCCGAAACGCGTCCGTCGAAGATCACCCCCGCGCTCGGGTTTTCCGGATCGGAAAGCTTTCCCGCGTCGCCAGTACAGTAAAAGCCCTCGTCGTCGAAGGCATCTGCCGTGGCTGCCGGATCGCCCGCGTAACGCTGAAACACGGACGGTCCGCGCACGCGCATCTCCAGCTTGTCGCCGTTGGGCACGAATTTCAGTTCGTTGCCGGGCGTCGGAACCCCGATGTTGCCTGCGCCCGGGATCGGGAAGTGCACGCTGGTAATGAGTGGCGAGGTTTCCGTCGCGCCCCACGCCGAGGTGAAGAACGGCAGCGTGTCGCAATGGCGCGAGGCGAGCCGCTCGAAGCGCTGCCAAACGGCGGGCGGCAGGCTCGCCGCCGCGTAGAACAACACCTGCAGACGGCCGAAGAATCGTGCCGCGAACGCGTCGTCGTCCTCCAGAAACGGCGCGAGCGCCTCGAACCCTTTCGGCACGTTGAAGTGCAACGTGGGCGACACGTCGCGCAGCGCCTCGACCGAGCGTCCGATCAACTCCGGCACCGGGCGACCGTCGTCGACATAGAACGCGCCGCCGTTGCGCAACGCCATGTGGAAGTTGTGGTTGGCGCCGAACGTGTGGCTCCACGGCAGCCAGTCGACCACCACGGGCGCCGCATCGTCGATGAAGTGCCAGCACTGGGCAATCATCTGCTGGTTCGCGGCAAGCATCCGATGCGTGTTGACCACGATCTTCGGCTTGCCCGTCGAGCCCGAGGTCAGCAACAGCTTGGCCGTGTCCTCCGGACGCACTTGCGCGAATGCCGTATCGACGGCAGACGACGCGGCCGTCGCCGCCAGCGCCGCGAAGGACAATCCGCCGGGCACCGGGTTACGCGTGGCGACAATCGGGCAGCGGATCGGCGCACCGGTCAGCGCACGGCCATAGGCATCGCCATCTTCGACATAGACGAGCGCCGGGTCGAGTCGCGCCAGAATGCCGTGCAGCTTGCTCATGTCCTTGGCGATGCGCGAATACGCCGACGACACGATGGCCGTCTGACGCCCCGCAAGCATCGCACCGAGCACGAGCAGTGCATGATTGACGCTGTTGTCCGAAAGGATCACGACCGGTCGCTCGTGCGGCACGTCGAGATCGATCAGCGACTGCGCGATGCCTCGCGCCATCGTCAGTGCGTCTCGATACGTCACGCGCCGCCAGAGACCGTCACCGGCCCCCCCCTCGCCCGGCTGCGCACGCTCGGCGACGAACACGGCATCGGGCGTGCGTGTCGCCCATTGCACGAGCCAGTCGGCCGGGCTGCGCGCGAACGCGCCCAGCGGCGTGCGCGAACGAATCACGAAGCTGCCGTCGGCACGTGTCTCGCGTTCGATGTCGGGCCGGGCCAGCCGCCGCGCGCCGCCGGCCGTCGTGGCGTTCAGTCGATCGTCCACTTGCCGCCCTTCACCGTGACGAGCACCCGACCATCTTCGCCATAGGCCGAATGGTCCTGCGCGTTGACATTGATCATGCCGTGCGTGCCCGCAAGGCTGCGCGTCTGTTCGATGGCCGTGACCAGCGCGTCGCGAAACGCCTGCGTGCCCGGCTGCGCGTTCTTCGCCGCAACCGCCACGGCGCGATCGAGCACCAGGTAAGCGTCGTAGGCGTAGCCTGCGAACAGATTGCGCGAGCCCGCGCCGTACTGGGCTTCGTAGCGCTTCACGAAGTCGGTGGCGACCGCCTTGCCCGGATGGTTCGCGCTCAGCTGCTCCGCGACGAGGATGTTGCCCACCGGCAGAATCGCGCCTTCGGCACTCTTGCCCGCCACGCGCAGGAAGTCATTGTTGGCGACCCCGTGCGTCTGGTAGATCCGGCCCTTGTAGCCGCGCTCGCGCAGTGTGCTCATCGGCAAGGCGCCCGGCGTGCCGCTCGCCGCGATGATGACCGCGTCGACATTGGCCGACATCATCTTGAGGACCTGCGCGGTGACCGACTGATCGTTACGCGCATAGCGCTCGACCGGCGCCACCTGGATCTGACGCGCCCCCGCCCGCGCCTGGATGTCCTTGAGCCACGCTTCGCCATACGAGTCGTTGAACCCGATGAAGCCGAGCGTCTTCACCTTGTGCGCCTTCATGTCGTCGAGCACCGCATCGGCCATCACGGCGACGGACTGTGGCAACGAGAAGACATAGCGCATCTGCGTGGCGCTCGGCACGAACGGACACAGGCCCAGTTGCGGCGTGCGCGTGTCGGCAGCCACCGCGGCTACCGCCAGGCAGGCCGGCGTGGTGGACGACCCGATGATGGCGTCAACCTTGTCTTCCGTGGCGAGACGGCGCGCGTTCTTCGTCGCCGTGGTGGGGTCGGTGGCGTCGTCGAGCACGATGTAGCGCACCGGCATGCCACCGAGCGTCGGCGGAAGCATGCCGATCGCCTGCTTCTCCGGAATGCCGAGCGAGGCGCCCGGTCCGGTCGACGACAGCGTCACCCCGACCGTTACGCCGGCCGGTTGCGCGTTGGCTTGCGTTGATGCACAGAAGGTGGCCACGCACAGCGAAAGCGTGGACAGCGAGAAAGCGATACCGCGTGTAAACCTGTTTGCCGCCATGTGACATGTCTCCTTGTCTTTTCGTTTTTTGGGGCCCGACAGCTTGCAACGCACCACAACCGGTCAAATCACGGCAAACTCCGGCACCACTTCGCGGTTACGCGGCAAACCCATGATTTCGCGCGCCTCGGCCGGGGTCGCAGGCTCGTAGCCCATGTCGCGCACCATGCGCACGATCCGCTCGGTCAGTTGCTGGTTCGTCGCCAGCACGCCTTGTTCGTAATAAAGGTTGTCTTCGAGGCCCGTACGCACGTGCCCGCCGAGCAACAGCGAGTTCATGGCGGACGGCAACTGCGCCGGACCGATGCCCGACACGCAGAAGATGCTGCCCTTGGGCAACATGTCGACCATTTGCTGAAGCACGCGCGGCGTGTACGGCATGGCGTTCTGGAAGCCGCGATGCACGCCGAGCACGAGGTTCACGAAGAACGGCTCGTCGTCGAAACCGGCGGCCGTGAGCGTGGCGAGGTCCTGCACGATGTGCGTCGGGCTGAAGACTTCCCACTCCGGCTTGATGCCGCGCTTCTTCATCTCCACGGCGAGTTGCTTGCAGCGCTCCGGCGAGGTGTGCATGAGCAGTTCCTTGCCGCCGAAGCTCGCGATGATGGTCGTGGCGTCGAGCGTGCACATTTCGGCACCGGCATCCATGCCCTTGATGCGTTCTTCCCAGAGAATTTCCCAGTAGCCGCTGTCGGCCTGCCCGATCATGTCGCCGTGCACGCCACCGCCGGTGGAGTTGTTGATGACGATGTCGCACTTGTCGCGAATGCGGCGGTTGATGTCGCGATAGATCGCCGGATTGCAGGTCGCGCCGTCGTCTCCCGGCCGCCGTGCATGAATCGCCACGACGCTGGCGCCCGCGTTGTAGCAGTCGTAGACGTCGCGCGCGATCTCGTCGGGTTGCGTGGGCAGATGGGGGTTCTGCGACTTGTGGGCCATGCCGCCCGTGGGGGCGATGGTGACGATGACTTTCGGTTTGCTCATGCGTGTCTCCTTTGTTCGTTCGATGTGTTCTTGCGCCAGCCAGCGCTGCATTGCCCCGGCCTGGCGGGATTACGACTTGTTGGCGAGAATGCCGAGGATGACGGCGTCGCGCTGGGCTTCGAGCCGCGCATTGCCACGACCGGCCAACTCGGCTTCCACGCCTGCAGTGATGCGAGCCTTGAGGTCCTCCGTGAGTACCGGTGCCCCCAGATCTGCCCACCACGATTCGATGGGCGGACCCAGGTGGTCGAGCAGATGCGCAATCCCGCCCGCACCACCCGAGAGATGCAGGTTCAGGAAGGGACCGAGCGCCGCCCAGCGCAGCCCAGGGCCGTAGGCAATGGCGTCGTCGATGTCCTCGACCGACGCGACACCCGCGTCGACAAGATGGATCGCCTCGCGCCAGAGCGCCGCCTGCAAGCGGTTCGCGATGTGGCCCTTGACCTCTTTCTTCACATGGATGGCGCGCTTGCCAATGGCACGGTAGAACTGCATGGCGACATCGATGGCGTCTTGCGACGACTGTTCGCCACCGATGACTTCGACGAGCGGGATCAGATGCGGCGGATTGAACGGATGCCCGAGCACCACACGGCCCGGGTGCTGGCACACCGACTGCACCCGGCTCATCAGAAGGCCCGACGAACTCGACGCAATCACCACCGACGGCGGCAGCGCTGCGTCCATCTTGCGGAACAGGTCCTGCTTGAGGTCTTCGCGCTCCGGGCCACTCTCCTGCACGAAATCGGCACCGGCGAGCGCCGCGTCGAGCGTGTCGTGAAAGGTCAGCGCATCGCGCGTGGCGCCGGGCGTCACGCCAATACGGATCAGCGTCGGCCAATGGGCGTCGATCGCCTCGCGCAGACGTTCGCGCGCACCCGGGGCCGGGTCCCACGCGCTCACGCGCAGGCCGCGCGCAAGAAAGTACGCGGCCCAGCTCGCACCGATCACACCGGTGCCGATGACCGCGACCTGCTCGATGTTGTCGTATTTCATAGTCGTCTCCGTTGGGGGAATCCGGCGATCAACGCGCCGTGCGGCCCAAAAAGCCTTGCATTCGCTCGCGTGCCTCGGGCGTTGCCAGCATCAGCGCACTGGTGACCGACTCGGTGAACAACCCGTCGGACATCGACATATCGTGAATGCGCGAGAGCGCGTGAATCGTCGCCCAGTTCGACAGCGGACTGTTCGCCGCCGTGTCGCGTGCGAGTTGCGTGGCGAGGGCGAGCCCCTCGCCTGACGCCGTGAGATAGTGACCGAGTCCCAGGCGTTCGCCATCGACCGCGTCGTAGCGACGGCCCGTCAGCATCATCTCCGTCATGCGGTCGGGGCCGAGAATGCGCGCCACGCGCACCGACGCGCCACCGCCAACGAAGATGCCACGCTTGCCTTCGGGTAACTGGAAGAATGCACCGCGCTCGATGACACGCACGTGCGCGGCCAGCGCCAGTTCCAGACCGCCGCCGATGACGGCGCCGTGCAGCACCGCGACCACCGGGCGCCCGCCGAACTGAATCTCATGGAACACCTTGTGCCAGCGCTGGGAGACACGCAGCACGTCGACAGGATCGCGCGTGCTGTTCTCCGCGAGATCCAGTCCGGCGCAGAAATGCTCGCCCGCGCCGGTCAGCACCACGGCCCGGACGCTATCGTCGAAATCGCGAAACGCCGCTTCCAGCGAGTCGATGGCCGCGTCGCACAAGGCGTTGCGCTTGTCTGCGCGGTCGAGGGTCACGAAGGCGATGGCGTCTTCGATACGCACACGCAAGTGGGGATAGGTCATTGTCAACAGTCGCTCCAAATCGTGAAAAGTATCTTATAAGATATTTTTCGGTTTGCGCGACTTGTGCAATGCACTTCAGGGTTAACAGGGATAATTTCGCAACATCGGCAATTTAATGCACATTGCGACCGCCAGGTGCGGCTGATCCTCAGTTCGTTTTCCGCGCTGTTGGTATCTCATAGTATATTTATCGGCATCACTCGCGATGCCATTGCCCCATGCCAAAACTGCCTGCCGACGCCGCGCTGTCCGATCCGGTCGATGACATCGACTCGGGTGTGACGTCGCGTCTCGCCTCGCTGGCGCGGCAAGTTCGCACGCTTCGCGCGCAACGTGGCATGACGCGCAAGCAACTCGCGGCGCAGTCCGGCGTCTCGCTGCCGTACCTCGCACGTGTGGAAGCCGGCACCGGCAACGTCTCGCTGGCCGTGCTGCACAAGCTCGCGGAAGCCCTGAACGTGGGCGTGGAGACGCTCGTTGCCGAACGCACCGCTTACGACGGCGACCTGCTCATCCTCGTCGAGTATCTCCGTCAGCAATCGCCCGAGACGCTCTCGCGGCTGCGCCGTCAGATCGTGGTGCCGCAAGCGCTGGACAGCCGTCGCACGGGACAGCGCATCGCCCTCATCGGCCTGCGCGGCGCAGGCAAGTCGACGCTCGGCCCCGCACTGGCGCAAGCCATCGGCGCACCGTTCATCGAACTCGACAAGGAAGTGGAACGCGAGGCAGGCATCGCGATCGGCGAAGTCATCACGCTCTACGGTCAGGCTGCCATGCGGCGCATCGAGCGGCAATGCATCGAGCGGATCATTGCCGCGCACGAGCACGTGGTGCTTGCCACCGGCGGCGGCATCGTCTCCGAAGCGCCGACTTACGAACGCGTACTGCGGGCGTTCCGCACCGTGTGGCTGTGTGCGCGTCCCGAGGTCCACTTCCAGCGCGTGATGCAGCAAAACGATGCCCGCATCGCCACCGAAGCGCTGCGCAACGAGGCACTCGAACACATCCATCGCATGCTCGATGCTCGCGAGTCGCTCTATCGTCTCGCCGACGTGACGCTTGACACCTCGGACATCACGCCCGAAGACGCGCTCGCCGCCCTGAAAGCACAACTCTCCCCCGCGCGCGCGGCCTGACGCGCGACTGCACTCGTCCACGGCGCCTCACGCGCCGGTTGCCGTGTTTTCGCAGCAAGAGGTGAACGATCTCGTCGAAGCGGGCGCTGCTGCTGCCCGCCCGAATGTCACGCCTATTGCGTCCCCTCGCGATTAGCGCTTAGAATTAATAAGAATCATTATCATTTGCAGGCAACGCCCATCCGGCGTGTCATGCGAGCACGGGGAATCATGGAAAGTCATTTTCAGCGCGAGGTGGGCACGCTCTACAGCGATCATCACGGCTGGCTGCGAGGTTGGCTGCGCAAGAAGCTCGGCAATGCCATCGACGCCGCCGACCTCGCGCACGACACCTACCTTCGTGTGCTTTGCGCCGGCCGCGCCCCGCAAGCGGAAGACTCACGTCGCTACCTGGCGCGCATTGCCAACTGCCTTGTCGTCGACCTGTTCCGGCGGCGTCATCTCGAGGCTGCCTATCTGGAAACGCTCGCCGCGCTGCCCGAAGCCGTGGCACCGTCGCCCGAAACCCGGGCGCTCGTGCTCGAAGCCCTGGTCGAGATCGACACCCTGCTCGCACGTCTGCCCGCCAAGGTGCGTACCGCGTTTCTGCTGTGCAAGCTCGAAGGCCTCGGCTATCGCGAGATCGCCGGACAGTTGCAAGTTTCCGTGTCGTCGGTAGAGAAGTACATCGCGCACGCGCTGCGCGAGTGTTACGCGGTGCACTACGGGACAGTCGCATGAGTTCGGTGACCGACACGCGTGGCGCGCTCCCGCCGGAAATCGTGGAGCGCGCGAGCCTCTGGCTGGCCCGCCTGTGGTCCGAGACCGCGACGAAAGACGATATCGACGCTTGCGAACGCTGGCGGGCGGCGCATCCCGATCACGAGCGCGCGTGGCAACGGCTCGGCGTTATCGGACAGAAGTTCGACGCGGTGCCGTCACGTCTTGCGTTCGACACGCTGACGGCGCGTCCCTCACCTCGGGCGAGCGCCGTCGGACGACGCAGGGCCTTGCGAATGTTCGGCGGCATCGTCACGTTGGCGGGCGCCGGTTACACATTACGCCAGTCGCCCATGTGGGACACCGTCGCGGCCGACTACGCCACCGGCGTTGGCGAGGTCCGACGCATTCGGCTGGCAGACGGCACGCACCTCTGGCTCGACACAGCCTCCGCCGTGGATGTGCGAATGTCCGCCGGCGAGCGCCGCATCGTCTTGCGACGCGGCGGCATCTGCGTCGAGACAGCGCAGGCCGCGTCGACGGACTCGCGCCCGCCCGCATCGACCTACCGAAGCGCCCCGCTTGTCGTGGTCACCCGCCAGGGGGAAATTCGCGACATCGGCACGCGCTTCACGGTGCGCGACGACGGTGAACGTACGCAAGTGGCTGTTTTCGAAGGCATCGTGCTCGTGCGCACCGCCAACGGTGTGCATACCGAGCGCCTCGATGCCGGTCAGGCTGCCAGCGTCTCGCCCAATGCCATTGCGTTGGCCGCCCCCGCGGATGCGTTCGACGAGAACGCTGCGGCCTGGACTCGCTCGCAACTCATTGTCGAGCGCCAACGGCTGGGCGATCTGGTCGCGACCCTCGCCCGTTACCGGCGCGGCGTGCTCCGGTGCGATGCCGCAGTGGCCGACCTGCGCGTGAGCGGCGTGTTTTCGCTCGCCGATACCGACCGCGCGCTGGCCAGCCTCACCGTCGGGCTGCCGGTCGAGACGATCTATCGCACGCGTTACTGGGTGACGGTCAAGGCGCGGTAGTGTTGCCGCCAACGTCGGCGCTCCCCCTTCGGCCAATTCCCCCGACACGTCAATCTGCGACTCGGCAACCTGCCGACAACTTATTTCAATTTTTTTGCCATCGCCATTGAGGGTTTGTCGATCTCGTTCGGAATACCTGTATGGGCTGATGCGACGCGTGCGCATCGGTAATCCGTTTTCGAACATTTCGAACATTTCGAACCCTCAGGCACTCCGATCGTGTTCCATTCCGAAGCCGTACCCCTGCGCCCGACGCCCTTCGCTTCGGCGCTTCGTCCCGCCGTCGCCTTGTTGATTGCCGTGGCTGCCGCCGGCGTCGCCACCCACGCCGACGCCGCACCCGCCACCTTGTCGGCCCCGAACGCCGCGAACGCCCCGAATGCCCATCCTGCCCCCAACACGTCTGGCGCCGCCGACGCGCGCCGGACCTGGCAGATCCCCGGCGGGACACTCGACGCCGTGCTCAACCGATTCGCCAACACCGCCGGCATCGAACTGGTGATCGACGCTTCGTTGACGCAGGGGCGTCAGAGCACCGGACTCGACGGCGAGTACACGCTGAGTCAGGCGCTTTACCACTTGCTTTCGCCGCATCAACTGCAGGCGATGCGCAGCAGCCACGGTGTCTATACGCTGCGTGCCGCCGCGCAAGACAGCGCAGCAGCGGCGCAAAGCGACGGTGTCCTGCTGCCCACCACGCATGTCGTGGCGCGTGCCGTCGGCCTGCCCGAAGCCTACGACGGGGGGCAGGTCGCGCGCGGCGGCCGCCTCGGCTTGCTCGGCAACAAAGACTTCATGGACATGCCGTTCAGCCTCACGGCATATACCGCGCAGACCATTCAGGACCAGCAGTCGACCACCCTCGCCGACGTGCTCGACAACGACCCGTCGGTGCGCTTCACGACGTCGAGCGGGCACATGTACGAGAACTTCAGCATTCGCGGCTTCCCGCTCACGGCCGACGAAGTCTCGCTCAACGGCATGTTCGGCCTCTCGCCCTACGGCCACGTGCCGACCGAGTTCATCGAACGGGTCGAGGTGCTCAAGGGCCCGAACGCGCTGCTCAACGGCATGTCGCCGTCGGGCGCCGTGGGGGGCGCCATCAATGTCGTCACGAAGAAGGCCGAGAGCGAGCCGCTTACACGCCTGACCGCCGACTACCTGTCCGATTCGCAATTCGGCGTGCAAGCGGATATCGGGCGACGCTTCGGCGATCGCGAGGAAATCGGCATCCGCTTCAACGGCGCACTGCGCGACGGGCGCACTACGCTCGATGGCCAGAACAAGCAGCGTCAGTTCGGCTCGGTGGCATTGGACCTGAAAACCGACCGCGTGCGCATCGGTCTCGACGCCTACACCGACACCGAGAAATTCACCGGCGGCAGTCCGTGGATGGCGACCTTTGCGACCACTGTGGTACCACCGCCGCCTTCGGGCACCAATGTGCTGCGGGGCGAATTCGGCAATCTCGAAAGCAACGGCGCACAGTTGCGTGCCGAGGTCGACGTCACCGACGCGGTCACGGCCTACGCAGGCATCGGGGCATTGAGCTATCGCTATTCCGGGTTCATCACCGGCACGCGCACGGGCCCGATCAAACCTGACGGCAGCTACACCGGCGCGACCTACTTCCAGCGCGGCTGGACCGACAACCTCTCGCTCGACGCCGGCGTGCGCACGCGCTTTCGCACCGGTTTCGCCAAGCACGAGCTGACGCTCTCGGCCACCGCACTGGAGACGACCAGCGGGAACGTGTTCACCACGAGTGCGAACTACAACTCGAACATCTACGCGCCGGTCAATCCGACGCTCGCAAAAGATCCGGGCGCCGCACCGAAGACGGCCGAATCCACGCTGTCGAGCTTCGCGCTGGCAGACACCATTTCGATGTGGCAAGACCGCGTGACGCTGATCGCCGGGGTGCGCAGTCAGCGCGTGCGTGCGGCGGCCTTCGCTGCGGCAACCGGTGCACGCACTTCCAACTACGACGAGAGCGCCATCACCCCTGCGTTCGGTCTCGTACTCAAGCCGTTCGGGCCGAATCTCTCGC
Source organism: Pandoraea pnomenusa (assembly GCF_040391475.1). GTDB lineage: Bacteria > Pseudomonadota > Gammaproteobacteria > Burkholderiales > Burkholderiaceae > Pandoraea > Pandoraea pnomenusa_C. Next base: position 134,683 of record NZ_JBEBXS010000001.1, read on the forward strand.
TGTACGGCAACTACATCGAAGGACTGACCCAAGGCGGCATGGTCACCGACGTGAGTGCGGCCAACTACGGACAGGTCTTCGCGCCTTATCGCAGCAAGCAGGCCGAGGTGGGCGTGAAGTGGGATGCAGGCAGCTTCTCCAACACGCTGTCGCTTTTCCAGATCACCAAGCCCGGCATGATCAAGGACGTGGCCACCAACACGTACAACCCCGACGGCGAGCAGCGCAATCGCGGCGTCGAGTGGAACGTCTTCGGCGAATTCACGCCGCGCTGGCGCGTGCTGGGCGGCGTGGCCTACACGCGTGGCGAGCTGACCAAGACCGCAGGCAATCTCTACAACGGCAACACACCGTATGGGGTGCCGAAGTGGACGGCCAACCTCGGGACCGAATGGGATCTGCCGTGGGTACCGGGCCTCACGCTTACGGGCCGCATGATCTCGACGAGCGCGCAGTACGTCAATTCCGCCAACACGCAGCAGATCGGCGGCTGGACGCGCTACGACGTCGGCGCGCGCTATCGCACGAAGCTCTACGGCAAGGGCGTGGTGTTCCGCGCCGCCGTGGAAAACGTGACCAATCGCATCGCGTGGTCGGGCACGTTCAACGACGGTTACGTGATCCAGAACGCACCGCGCACGTTCAAGCTCTCCGCCAGCATCGACTTCTGAGGTTCGTCATGACACGTCCCATGATCCGGTCGGCCGTGACAGCCGCCATCACCCTGCTCGGCGTCGCGTCGAGCCACGTCCACGCCTCGCCGGGCGCCGTTGCGTCGACGCCAGACGCCTGCGCGGGAGACCCGCAAGCGCCGAAGTACCGGCTTGGACTCGTCAGTCCGCAACTGCTCGCGCTCAACGCGGCCCTGTGTGCGGGCGGCACGACCGACGCCTTCTGGCAGGCCGTCGACGTGCAAGGCACGCCCATGATCGAAGCGGTGCCGCCGGGCACGCTCACGGGCGACGAGTCGGCTTCGCTGCTCGCGACGCCGAGCGATAACGTTGCATTGCTGACCTTCCTCTGGCGCGGGCATCCGCGCAACGTGCGCATTCTGGGGGCGCCATCAGGTGATCATGACGACATGCGCCAACTCGGCAACAGCGACGTCTGGTACCGCAGCTACGTGGTGCCCGATACCGCACGGCTGTCGTACCAGCTTGCGCCGGATGTGCCGGACATCGACGGTACGGCGATGGAACGTCGTCGTGCGGTGGTGAAGACATTGCAAGCCGATCCGCGCAATCGTCATCCGTTCGTGGTGGAGGGGTTCGACGGCAAGCGCAATACGAAGTCGTCTGTCACGCTCCCGGGGGCGCCGCCGCAGACGTGGATCGATCGGCGCACCGACGTGCCCGCCGGAACCGTACGGGCCACGCGTTTCACCAGTCAGGTGCTCGGCAACACGCGCGACGTCTACGTGTACCGCCCGGCGGGCTATCAGCCCGGCGACGCGTCGCAAGGCCTGCTCGTCGTGTTCGACGCGCACGCTTACGTGAACACCGTGCCGACGCCAGTGATACTCGACAACCTCATCGCCGAGAAGCGCATCCCGCGCACCGCTGCGCTGATAGTCGGTGTCATCGACGGCAACACACGGGGCAAGGAACTGCCGCCGAATCCGGCGTTCATCAGGTTCCTCGCCGACGAGTTGATGCCCTGGGCCAAGGCACAGGGCATCTCGGCATCCGCCGCGCACACGGTGGTCGCCGGGTCGAGCTACGGCGGACTCGCGTCGGCCTGGGCGGCCTTCGAAGCGCCCCAGTGGTTCGGTAATGTCCTGTCGCAGTCCGGCTCGTACTGGTGGGCGCCGTCGCAAGGCGACGCAGCCGCGCGCGAATCCGGCTGGCTGATCCGGCAGTACGCGCAGCGTGACCGTCTGCCGGTGAAGTTCTACCTGGAATCCGGGCTGTTCGAAGACCGACGCGGGCCGACCGGCATCGGCACCTCGGGCCGTCACATGCGCGACGTGCTTCGCGCAAAGGGCTATTCGGTGACTTACGCGTCGACGGCGACCGGTCACGACTACCTGCATTGGCGCGGGTCGCTGGCATGCGGTTTGATGGCGCTGATCGGCACACCCGAGACCCAACGTGCGCTTCACGAGACGTCGGATTCGCCGCAAAGTCTCGCGCGCCTTTGTCCGATGCAGTGATACGTCGTGGCAGGCGGTCATTGCGACCGCCCGCCCTCAAACCGTCTTGCGTGCCGCCTTGTGTTGCGGTATCGACACCGTGTCACCGGGCGGTTTGGCGCCCCTGGCACCGCGAGCACTGGCCAGGCGCATCAGACGCTGAAACTGCGGACAGGCCAGATGCTCGGGCGCCGGACACACGGCAGCGTGACGCAAGCCGTCGCGCAAAGCGCTCAACTGCCGGATCGTCCGATCGATGTCGTCTGCCCTTGACTGCAACCGCTCGCGATCGATGCTCGCGCCCCCCTTCGGCAACAACATGCCTGCGATGTCATCCAGCGAAAACCCCGCCGTGCGACCGAGCGCGATCAACGACAAGGTCTGCAATACCGACGCGTCGTACTGGCGGCGCAAACCACGGCGCCCTGTCGTCGCAATCAGCCCCTTCTCCTCGTAGAAACGCAACGTAGACGGCGGCACACCCGCGCGCGCTACGACTTCGCCGATATCCAGTGTCATGCCGAAACTCCCCCGCGTCGCTTGACTTCAAGTTGACTTGAATTCGTATATTGCCTCAATGGCGCGCACTTCGCTGCGCCAGGCATCTCGCAGATCGACTCAGGAGTTGAACATGACATCGACCACACTCTCCCTTGCTGCACAGATCCTCACGATCGGCGTTTGCGCGACCGCCGTCATGGACGTGTGGGCACTCATCCTTCGGCATGGCTTCGGGCTGACGTCGCTCGACTATGCGATGGTGGGCCGCTGGCTCGGCCACATGCCTGCCGGACAGTTCGCGCACGCGGGCATCGGACGCGCCGCGCCTGTCCCCGGGGAAAAGGCGATGGGATGGGTCGCGCATTACGCGACCGGCGTGGTTTTCGCCGCCGGACTCGTTGCATCGACGGGCGCCGACTGGCTGGACACGCCGACGCTTTTGCCCGCGCTCGGGTTTGGCCTTGTCACCGTGGTCGTGCCGTTCTTCGTGATGCAACCGGCGTTCGGTGCCGGTGTGGCGGCGTCGAAAACGCCGAAGCCCGCGCAGGCGCGACTGCGCAGCCTGATCACGCACAGCGTGTTCGGCCTCGGCCTGTATGCGGGGGCATGGCTGGTGAGCCTGACACCGCTGGCAAGCAGCCTTGCCAGGTGAGAGAACATTCGACGCCAGCGCTTGAGCTGTCACAGTCGCCGTACTATAGTGGCCGACGCCATGCATCGCTTGCGGTGCGTTGGCATCCTCACAAAAAATGGCACGGCGGCGGCTGACAAGGCCTTCGTGCCGCCTCAAGGATTGCGCCCACTATGGACACCACCGTCGTCGAAAGCTGGAAGGATTTCATGGAGTTGTCCTCCCGCTTCGAAGGATGGGCCTTTCGCGGGCAACAGGACGCACGCTGGCACTTGCAGAGTTCGCTCTCGCGCTATCTCCACGCCTTCGTATCGGACAAGGAACAGTGGCGCAGCCGCGAAGCGCGCGCCATTCGCATCTTCCGGCGCAAGGCGCACAATCACGTGCCCTGGCCGGATCTGCTGCGCGACGACCTGCGTTGCCTGGGCCTGATGCAGCACCACGGCGCGCCCACGCGGCTACTCGATTTCACGAAGTCGCCATTCGTTGCCGCCTTCTTTGCGCTGGAACGCGCCACGAGCGATTCCGCCATCTTCGCGCTCAACACGCCCGCGCTGTACGACGACCGCGCCCGGCCGCGCCACGCCCCCTGGCTCACCCGCGACACCATCGATCCACGCGTGAAGGGCAACATGGCGAAGTACTTTCTTGGCAACGACAACGAAGTGGTCTGGTTCGGCGAGCCGGAGGAAATGGACGGTCGTTTGATCGCCCAGTCCGGGACGTTCGTGGTACCGGGGGTCATCGACCGGCCGCTGCACCGCATTCTCGACGGGTATGAGAGCGACGAGCCGCTGCTGCGCAAGATCGTGCTGCCGGCCGCGTTGCGCGCCGACGCCATGAAGTGGCTCTACCGGATGAACGTCACGAACGCGTCGCTGTTCCCCGACCTCGACGGTCTCGCCCGTTCGATCGCCGTGGAAATCGAGATGGTCTGGCCAACGCAAACGCTGGGTTGAGCCCGCAGGCGGTCACTTCAGGCGCTGGAGGAAATCCACGGCGCCGCCTTTGCGCTCGGACTTGTTGACGTACATACGCTGGTCGGCCACGCGAATGAGCTCGCTCATCGACTCGCCGTCGTCGGGGAAGACCGCCACCCCCACGCTCACGCGCACATTGACGTCCGCGTCGTTGACCGGAATGGCCTGCTCGATCTCGGCACGCAAACGCGTCACCGCGAAGTCGATGCGCTCCACGACCTCTACATCCTGAACGATGGCGACAAACTCGTCGCCGGAATGTCGCGCAACGAACCCGCCCTCGGTGACCCCGGCCTTCATGCGCTGGCCGATTTCGCGCAGCAACTGATCGCCGACGGCATGACCGAGACTGTCGTTGACCCCCTTGAAGCCATCGATGTCGGCGAACAGCAAGGCCAGCTTCCCGTTGGTACGCCGAGCCTGCCGGACCGCCTCGCTCGCAAACTCGCCGAAGGTTCGTCGGTTGGGCAAGCCCGTCAGTTCGTCGAATCTCGCGGCGTGATAAAGCTCGTCGATGAGTTGCTTGCGCTCGATGGCCAGTGCCGTCTGGTCGCATACGAAGGCCAGCAGGCGCTGCGCCGCGTCGTCCTGTAAAGCACCGGCGGGGCCGTAGATCATCAGCGAGCCCACCACGCGCCGAGCCGTTTGCATGGGAAGCACCACCAGCACGGGCTTGCCGTGCCCGGCATTCTCGTCGGGCAAGAGCGCCTCGATAGGCGGCACGGACCCCGCCGTCGCGTTGACAGCCCCCGATTCGGCGGCGACGAGACACCACTGCGCACGTCGCTGCTGCGTGGCTTGTGTCGAAATGGCTTGTGCCTGCGCCCAGTCGACCAACACGACATCGGCGCTCTCGCGGTACTGATACGCCTTTTCCCACGTCGCGGCGTTCATGTCACAGGTCGCGACTACCATGCCATCGATGGGAAACAGGGTGGCCAGCGTGTCGTGCACGGCCCGGCAAAGGGTGCGGATATCGGCCGCGTCGTGCGCGGCTTCGGAGATCGAGTAGGTGGCACGTTGCAGGGCTTCGGCCTGCTTCCTGGCAGAAATGTCGCGGGCCACGCCGATGCGCAGTCCGTGGGCTTCGGACCAGCGGGCGGACCACATGATGTGGACGTAATGCCCGTCCTTGTGAATGTAGCGATTCTCGAATCCGATTCGGGGAATGCCGGCCATCACCCGTTTGGACTCCTCGATCGTTCGCTCGCGATCTTCCTTCGCGACGAAATCGATCATCGAGCGCCCCATCAGCTCCTCGGGTGAGTAGCCGAAAATGGCAGCGCAGGCCGGGCTCACATAGACCAGTGTGCCAGTGCGATCAACGAGAAATACGGCGTCCAGCAGCAGCTCCATGCAGCTCGCCAGTACGTCTTTTGTTACGAATTCCATGCGTTTCGAACAGACACGACGCGCTCGCTCCCCCGCATACCGATTTCATTCCGGTATGTGAACATTCCAACGATGGACTGCCTGCCACCCCGGCCCGTTTCGCTCACAAATTCCGTGGATTTACCCTCGGATCCTCCCCGACCGCTGGTTGCACCGCCGGGTGTTGTCGGGGATTGTCACTTGCGCGATTCAAATTGGCAATCACAAAGATTGCCCTCGCGTGGCGAGCGCGCCACGGCGGCACCCGGCCAATAATTTCGCGAAATTACCCGGGAAAACATGCATTTTCCTTCCAACATTTCCATCCTCCCGAAGCTTGCGTTGGAATACGAAGAAAACGAAGCTCAACCGCCGCATCGCATTGCGATATAGTCATTGCATCAGTGACTGCGTTGAATTCCAATACCTGATACTCAGGAGAACGATTCATGGTCGACCGTCGCGATTTTCTTCGTGTCTCCGGACAGATTGCAGGCTCTGCGCTCATGGCCGGTTCTCCGTGGCAGGTCCGTGCCGCGAACGTCGACCCGGGCCCGGCATATCTCAGTGCCACCGAGCTGATCGCGCACTTCCGTCGCGGCACGCTTTCGCCGGTCGACGTGCTCGAAGCGCAGATTCGCCGCATCGAGGCACACGACGCCGAAGTCAACTGCATCACGGTCAGACATTTCGAAGACGCGCGCGCCGCAGCGCGTGAATCGGCGGCGCGCTACCGTCGCGGCGCCCCCCGACCGCTCGAAGGGCTCACGGTCGCCGTCAAGGACGAGTACGCGGTCAATGGCTGGCGCACCACGATGGGCGCCACCTTGCTCAAGGACGCGCCGCCCGCCGAAGCGGACGGGCCGGTAGCCGAACGGCTGCGCGCAGCGGGCGCCATCTTCCATATCCAGACCACGGTGCCCGAGTTCTACGTGTGGATGACCACGGCCACGAAGCTCTGGGGGATTACGCGCAACCCCTGGAACCTGGCCTACACCCCGGGTGGCTCGTCAGGCGGGTCGGGCGCGGCACTCGCCGCCGGTTTCACCACGCTCGCGCTCGGCTCGGACATGGGCGGATCGATCCGGATTCCGGCGTCCCAGTGCGGACTCTACGGCTTCAAGCCGCCCTTCGGCCGCGTGCCGACAAGCGAGGTGCCTTATGAGGCCGAGGGGCCGATGGCGCGCACGTTCGACGACCTGACCCTGCTCACCGACGCGATGGTCGGCCCCCACCCCCTGATCCATAGCTCGCTGCGCCCAAGGCTGCGCTATCCCGCGCGCTTCGAGTCCGTCTCCGGCTGGAAGGTCGCCTACGACCCGATGCCACGGCTTACCCCGCTCGACCCCGCGGTGAACGCGGCCATGACAAAGGCCATCGCCGCGCTGCGACGCGCCGGGGTCAGCGTGGAGACGGTGGACGTGGGCTTCGATGCCAACGACATGGAGACCTATCTGGTCGGACTGATGTCGACTAGCATGGGAGGCATGATGTCCGAGGCGATGAAACATCCGGATCAGTTGATGCCGTACACCCGCTCGGTCTTCGAACGCATGCAGGGCAAGGCCGGGCCGGACGCGCTCGTACGCACGGAGGAACTGCTCAACGAGTATCAGCGCCGGGTTCAGGAGGCGGTGTTCCTCAAAGGGTATCGGGCGCTGGTCATGCCGACGGTGGGCACGCCGCTCATTCCGGCAGAACATGGCCTGCACCCCGATACCGACACCGCGAAACTCGGCAACGAGCGCGTCACCGGGCTGAAGTTTGCGATGACATGGGTGTGGAACCTGCTTGGCCTGTATCCGGTCGTATCCGCACCTGTCGGCATCGGTCCGGGCAATTTGCCGATGGGCATGCAGATCGTGGCCAATACGCTCGACGATCTGAGCGCATTCCAGCTCGCAGCGGCGTATTCGCGCGTCGCACTGCCGCTGTACTCGGGCAGCGCGAGTGCATTCCCGGACTTCCGCAACCAACCGGTATAGCCGCGCCGGCATGCCGCATCTGCCGCTCTCGCGAGTGGCACACGACAGGAGACCGTCATGACGAAGCTCGTCACGTGTGTTTGGTTCAATGGTGATGCCCGCGATGCGGCAGAGTTCTACGCTGCGACATTCCCTGACAGCAGCGTTGAAGCAGGCCACCCTTCGCCAATTCTCGGCGTGGGCGCCGGCAAGGAATTGACCGTCGAGTTCACCGTGCTCGGCCGGCCGTTCGTCGGCCTGAACGGCGGCCCGGAATTCAAGCCGAACGAAGCCATCAGTTTCATGGTGCTTACACAAACGCAGGAAGAAACCGATCGCTACTGGAATGCCATCGTGAACAACGGCGGTGCGGAATCCGCCTGCGGCTGGTGCAAGGATCGCTGGGGCTTTTCATGGCAAATCACGCCGCAGCGTCTGCTCGATCTCATCACCAGCACCGACGTGACGCAAGCGCGCCGCGCCATGGAGTCGATGATGACCATGCGCAAGATCGACATCGCCGCACTCGAACGCGCGGTCGCCGACTGACGCCCCGACATTCGCGCCGCGCCACGCTGCTTCAGGCCGATGTGTCGTCGGCTGTCGTTGCGGCGGCATCGTCCTGTGAAATGTCGTGCGTGGCACGTATCGGTTCGATCACCGGCGGCAGGCCACGCAGCGGTGCGGTCGTGCGCAGCGCCGCCACCAGCGGCAAGTGGTCCGACGCGCGCCGGGCAAGCGGCGACGCATGACGCCACACCGCCCCCAAGTGCGCTCGCGGCGACGTCCAGATGCGGTCGAGCGCCAGTAATGGCCAGCGCGACGGGAACGTCGCCACATGTGGCGCGCGCTCGAAGTAGCGATGCAGCCAGCGCAGTGGGCGGCCCCACAGAAACCATTCATTCACGTCGCCCAGCAGCACCGTCGCCGTACGCGGCTGATTCGCCAGACATTCCAGGAGACGACGCACCTGCTCACGGCGCTCGCCCGGGCGCAGCCCCAGGTGTGTGGCAATCACGCGCAGTTGCATCTCGCGCCCGTGCGTGTCGTGCCACATGAGGGTGGCGTCGATGGCGCCGCGCGGTTCCCGGCCGGTCACGCTCAAGTCGATGTGACGTACCGTGACCGGTGCGAAACGCGTGACGATGGCATTGCCGAAGTCGACGCCGGCGCGCGTGAGCGTCGGCCCCGGAATCACGTGCATGCCCCGCGCCTCGGCCAATTGCGCAAGCATACCGACACCCGTCGCATTCGCTTCGACTTCCTGCAACGCCACGATATCGGCGTCGATTTCGTCCAGCACACGCGCAACGCGCTCCGGTGCATGCAGCCCGTCCGCTCCCACACCGCCGTGCACGTTATAGCTGGCGACCGTCAGTTCGCGGCTCACGGCTTCGGGGCGCGAGTCGACACTGTCCTGTGCGTGCCTCGTCCCTCCTTGCGCGCGCCGCTGTGTCTTGCCGCCAATGCGCCGCTTGAGCAGCACGATGCCCATCCCCGGCAGCACCAGCACGGCAGCCAGCAACGCGGCCGTGGCGCCGCTCGGTCGTTGTGCCACCGCGGCAATACGATCGACCAGCGCGGCCGCCACGAGAATGCCCGGAGACATGCCGATCACGGTGCCGAGCAGGCAATCGCGCAACCGGATACGCGAGGCCCCGACCACCAGATTGACCAACGTGAACGGCGCAAGCGGCATCAGGCGTAGCACGATCATCGCGAGCAATCCGTGATTGCCGATCTGCTGACTCAACTTGTTCAGATGGTGGCCGCCGAACCGTCGTACGGCGTCGCGCCCCGCGACACGGCCCACGCCGTAGCCGGCCATCGTGCCGAGCACCGTGCCCAGCAGCGCGTAGGCCGCCCCCATGAACGGCCCGAAGACAATGACCGTCACCACGATCAGCACCGTCACCGGCAACATGATGAGCGCGCCGCCGAGATAAACGCCCATCATGACGAGCGGCGCCATCGACATGTGGTGGATTCGCTCGACCATGCCGAGCACGCGCCGTACGTCGGCCCATTCGCGCAGCGGCGTATAGCGCCACGCGAGGGCGAGACTCGCCAGCACCAGGAGCAGCACCACGAGCGACGCAATCCGCCCGATCAGGCGCGGCCGGGCCTCGGTGGCGATGAACGTCCCCATGACGTTCTCGAAGTCGATGGGCTCCATCGGATCGAGCACCACCGAGCCCGGCGACGCGGCGTCGTCGGCCTCGCGCAGTTCGGGCGTGAACGCCTCGAGCGTTCTCCCGCCGTCGCGATGCAATGCGTCGATGGCACCGTGCAACCCCTTGTCACGCGAGAACGCGTCCGATACAGCCGACTCGGTCAAGTCGAGGTGCTCTGCCATCAAGCGATTGCGCGCCCTCGCGATGCCCGCCGCGATGCGCGCGTCGCCGTTGGCCGCGATGGCGAGATTGCATTCCGTATCGAGCGCCATCGACCGGTTGTTGAGGTTGGCGGAGCCGATGACCAGCAGCGCGTCGTCGACGACCATCACCTTGCTGTGGACATTCACGCAGGCGGGCGCTATGCCGGGCACCTCCGGGCAATACAGGCGAAAGCGTCGCTTCGGATCGGCTTCGCGCAGACGCCGGTACAGGCGCGCACGCAACACGCCCATGCTCTGCTCCTGCAACCAGCCCGACTCCGCCCGACGCGACACCACGGCAATGTCGGGGCAAGCCGGCATCGACAGCCGCGCGGTAAGCGCGTCGCCGATCGGACTGGCCGTGAAGTACTGGTTCTCGAAATAGAGCCGGTGCCGCGCGCTGGCGATGGCGTCGAGATAGAGCGACTGGATTTCCTGTACCGCCGGGCGACCGTCGAACGCGGGTGCCGTGCGCGAGATGCCGACGTCGACGTCGGTCAGGTCGGGCGCGATGGACGCGGGCCACGGATCGAGTGGCGCGTACGGGGCATCGCGTGCGTCGCGCAGACGCAAATCGACGTGAATGCCGGTAGCCCGATGCCAGCGCGCCTCGGCCAACGCCGCAAGCGCATGCGCGGCTTCGCCGTCGACCATCGCGTGGACGTCGTGAAATGGCGGGTACTCGTGCCCCGACGGATCGCGTCGCCCCGGTTCGTCGGGCGCATGCTGCGGCGTGTCCCAGCGACAGCGCGTGAGATCCAGCCCGCCCACGAACGCAAGCCGATGATCGATGACCACCACCTTCTGGTGATGCGACGCGCCGCTCGGATGCTTGCCGTCGAGTCGGAAGCACAAACGGCGATGCGTGCGCCAGTCGAGCTTGACCGACGGCAGCCACTCGCGCTCCAGCGCGTAGAGCATCGCGAAGTCCCAACTCAATCCGTAGATGTGGAGTCCCTTGCGGCGACGAACGAGCGCGTCGAGAAAATCGCGCAGCCCCGAAGGCAGCCCGTCGTCGGGGCCCTTGGGCGTGAGCTGCATTCGGCTGTCGATGTCCCAGCCGAGAATGAAGACGGTGTGGCGCGCCGAGCGAAGCGCTTCACGCAGTGCGCTGAAATACGCCTCGCCGTCGACGAGCATTCGCATGCGCGCGGCCGGCGCGATACGCCAGCAATTGCGGCCCTCACACAGCAACGGTTGCGCAGCCGGCGCGTCGGGGGGAGTCGCGCTGCGCACTCATTTCCCCATCTCGACCTTGGCGGACACTTCGCGCGCCTCACTCAGGTGGTGACGCAACGTTGGCAAGGTCTCGCGCGCAAAAGCGCGCAAATCGGGGTCCTGCCCCTTCTCGGCTTCGGCCTGGAATAACGCGAGCGCCTGCTCGTGGGCATCCGGTCCCGCAAGCGCCATGTAGGCAACATCCAACTCGCGTCCCTTCTTGCGCTTGAGCGCTTCGACATCGGGATCGACCGCCGCATCGTTGGGGACGCTCACCCCCTTCTTCGCCGCCAGTTGGCGCAGCGCTTCGTTCGCCTTGCTGTGATCGGTGACCATCTGTTGCGCGAAACGCTTGACCGCCGGGTGGTTCGAGTGCTGAAGCGCCAATTGGCTGGCCTGTACCTCCGTCTTGCCCGCCTTCTGTGCCTTGTCGACGAACTCGACGTCCGGTCCGGCTGTCGGCTGCGCCGTGCGCACGATCGCAGGTTTGGCCTGCGTGACCTCCTGCCCCGCGCCGAGGCCGGCCTGATCCGTACCGCCGTCTTGCGCAGGCACGCCCTTGGGCAATTCCTGCGCGCTCGCCAGTGCACTGCCGAATAGCGCAGCGCTCATCAGTACCCCTGTCAGCGTGCGCCTCGTGATGTCTGTCAGACATGTCTTACGCGTGCGTGAATGCCGTAATCGGTATCGCGATTGCATGCAGCCCTCCCGGTATGGATCTGGGCGTTCGAAGCTGATGCCATTGCCATTCGACGCCCACTCGATGCGCTTCCCCGTTCGACTACGTCATTTGCGAAGCCGTTCGGCCGGCCTTCATCGAAACTTCCTATGCGCTCGGCGCATCGACTACACAATTTCAATCGACGTGACGGCACCGGTGGCCCAATGGCGATGCATCTCCTCGCGCCACACGATCGCCGTGCACGCGCTTGACGTATCCCGCACAAAACGGATACAGTGCCCCGATGACGAATTCCAGCACCGCCCGCTCGCAAGCCTTGCGCGTTGTCCCGATGGGACAGCGAGGTGCGTTCGTCAAAAGCAAAAAACAGTCGCTCAACTGACCGGAGCGTGCTGTTCCGTCAGTTGAGCGACGGAATAGCCACGTGGACCCGGCAGTCCCGCCCGCGCCTTGCGCCCTCTTGCACCACCCGGCCGATCTGCCTCGTAGTTCCCGCACGTTCTGGTTGTCACGTCGCCCCGCTGAACGGTTTCCGTACAGGTCACTACTCGTTCGTGCCCACGTATCGTATCGTCCAGGGAGACACCCATGCAGATCGCGCAACCCCATTCCTCGTCGAATGCCTCGTCAACCTTCCACGGCATCTGGCTGCCGCTGGTCACACCGTTTCGCCGCGACGGCGTCGGCACACCGGTCGATCACGCCGCGCTGCGACGTCTCGTGGCCCAATATCGTCACTCGGGCATTGCGGGTCTGGTGATCTGCGGCACGACCGGAGAAGCCGCCGCGCTGGACGACGACGAGCAGATGGCCGTGCTCGATACCGTGCTCGGCGAAGCGGGCAATCTGCCGGTCATCGCCGGCCTCGCGGGCAATCATCTCGGTCACACGCTCGCGCGCCTGGACGCCTTCAATGCACTGCCGTTGGCGGGCGTGCTCGCACCCGCGCCGTATTACATCCGGCCGTCGCAGGCGGGGTTGATCGACTGGTTCCAGACGCTCGCCGAGCGGTCCCGGGTGCCATTGGTCCTGTATGACATTCCGTATCGCACGGGGACCACGCTCACCCTCGACACACTGCTGACGCTCGCGGGTCACGGCAATATCTGCGGTGTCAAGGATTGCGGCGGCAACGCCCTCACAACGCAGGCACTGATCGCCGATGGACGTTTGTCCGTGCTCGCCGGTGAGGACCATCAATTGCTCTCGACCCTCGTCATGGGGGGGCACGGTGCCATCATCGCGTCGTCGCATTGCCGACCGGCCCACTTCGCGGCGCTGTATCGCGCAGTCAAGGCGCAGCAACTCGATGTCGCCCGCGTGCTGTTTCACGCCGTCATGCCGATGATCAAATTGCTCTTTGCCGACGCGAACCCCGGCCCGGTCAAGGCCTGGCTGGCACGGGAGGGGTTGCTGGAGGACGTGTTGCGTGCGCCGATGACGAGTGCGTCACCCGCCTTGGCACAACAGTTGGTGGAGGCGGTCGCCGCGATCGATGCCGCCTTCGGTGCGAAGGGTGCGGCCAACGCCGCCTGACATGCTCGGCGGCGTTCGGTGAGATAAGCCAACGCCGCCGGATGTCCTCGGCGGCGCGCGGTTGGATAACGGAATGCGCCGCACGAATGCAGCGCGTAATGCCAGACTACGGTCAGCCTGCGCTCAGACTGCGGTCAAGCTGCGGCGCGGTGTTCGAGACGCGGCGTGCCGCTCGACGATGCCGCAAGTACCGGTGCCGCGCGCACGACAGGCTGATGCTGGCCGGCGTCGCCGTCCACGCGGAATTTCGACGCTTCGTCGACTAGGTCGGCAGCCTGCTGACGCATATGCTCGGCAGCGGCAGCGGCCTGTTCGACCAGCGCGGCGTTCTGCTGCGTGACGTGGTCCATCTGGGTCACCGCCTGATTGACCTGTTCGATGCCTCGCGCCTGTTCGTCGCTGGCCGCCGCAATTTCGGCGATGAGTTCGTTCACGCGGCGCACCGAGACCACGATCTGATCCATCGTGCGACCAGCCACTTCGACCCGCGAGGTACCGTCTTCCACTTGCTGGACCGACGCCGCGATCAGTTCGCGAATGTCCTTGGCAGTGCCTGCCGAGCGCTGTGCCAACGTGCGCACCTCGCCCGCCACCACGGCAAAGCCGCGCCCCTGTTCGCCCGCACGCGCCGCTTCCACCGCCGCGTTGAGCGCAAGAATATTGGTCTGGAACGCAATGCCCTCGATGGCCGCGATCATCTCGCTCATGCGGGCCGAGGCGTTCGCCATCGATTGCATCGTTTCGATGACGGCCCGCACACTCTGCGCGCCGGCGTCGGCTACGCCCGACGCTTCCTGCGACAGACGGCGTGCCTGCATCGCGTGCTCCACGTTCTGCCGGACGGTCGACGTCAACTCTTCCATGGACGCGGCGGTCTCTTCGAGCGAGGCCGCCTGCTCTTCCGTGCGTTGCGACAGATCCGTGTTGCCCTGTGCGATCTCGCGCGCCGCATTGTCGATGGCACCCGATGCGCTCTGGATGTTGCGTACCAGACCGCTCAACTGGCCGATGGCCGTGTCGAGCGCATTGGCCATCTGGCCGATTTCGTCGGCGCGTTCGGCATGCACGCGGTGCGTCAGATCGCCGCGCGCAAGGGCGGCGGCGCCTTCGGCTGCGGCCCGGACCGGGCGCGTCACGGAGCGCACGATAGCCAGCCCGGAGACGACGGACAGGGTAACGGACGCCAGCAGCGTCACGAGCAGCCAGATCCGTGCCGACGCATACGCTGCGTTCGCATCGGCCGCTTCCTTGGCACTGACGGCCTTGCCCACGCCCATCAGGTCGTCGAGCGGCGAGAAGTAGGCGAGCTGCACCTTCTGCATCGGCCCCATCAGATCCGCCTTGGCCTGCGCGAAGTCGCCGCTCTGCACATGCGACTTGAGGGTCTGGAGTTGCTTGCCGTACTCCACGCTGGCTTCGGTCAGCGAGCTATATAGCGCCTTACCCTTTTCCGTGTAGAACATCGTGGCCATGCCGGCGATGGTCTTGTCGTTAGCCGCCTTCAGTTCGTCGATCTTGGCCAGACGCGCGTCGATCTGCGAGGGGTCTGCCGACATCACGATGTCGCGCAGGATCACGGCGACGTATGCCGCGCGATCCTTCAGGTTATGGAATTCGAGAATCTTGTTGTTCAGGTCCGAAACGATGAGCTGGGTGTTGGCGTCCATCGTGGACATCTTGGTCACGGCGACGATTGCAACGACCATCAGCATGACGACATTGATGGAAAAGGCGGCGGTCAGCCGTTTGCTGATACTCAGATTCTTGAACATTGCCTGGCGCGTTGAGCGGTTCGTCCCGCGTGTCGTTGAAGTCCTTCTGAGAAGACTTAACGAATGCTTTCGGCGAAACTTGAGCCGATTCCCGAAAACCTATGGAATACCCTGAAGGCCTAGTCAGGCAAGGCTCAGGCCCGTGTTTCACTGGTGGAAACGCCTGCCCGAAATGATGCACCGCTTTAAGTAAATTGCAGCTCCTGTGCCGCGAGCGAGCCAGCGGTGCGACGGCTGCGTCATGATGACGCGCTCTGCGACGTCAATGCAGTGACGAAGTCGAGAAACGCATGGGTCTTGGCAGGCGGATGATGGCGCGACGGGTGATAGGCATACAACGGAAATCGTTCGTCCGGCCAGTCGGGGAACAACACCACCAATTCACCACTTTCGCGCCAGCTTTCGGTGCCGAAGGCCATCACTTGCGCAATGCCGTATCCGGCCAGACAGGCGCTGAGCAACGTACCCGCGTCGTTGACGACAAGACGCCCGTGCGTCGGCACGACGAGGTGCTTGCGCTTACGATGAAACTCCCAGGGAAACGGACGCCCTGTCAGCGGGTCGCGAAATTCGATGCAGGTATGCGTGCCGCCCGACAATTCCTCGGGGCGCAGGGGACGCCCACAGCGCTTCAGATACGACGGCGCGGCCACTGTCAGGATCGGCGTTTCGAGCAATTTCCGGGCCACGAGCGTCGAGTCCGGCGGCACGCCGAAGCGCACGGCCAGATCGAATCCATCGGCGATCATGTCCCCCAGACTGTCTCGCGTAATCAACTCCAGGTGCAGCAGCGGATGCCGTGCCAGAAAGGCCTCCAGCTTCGGACCAAGGATCAGCCGAGAGAAGAACGGATCGAGATTCACGCGCAGGCGGCCGCGCACCGTCGTCGCACCGTCCGACGCAGCCGAGGCGGCATCTTCAAGTCCGGCCAGCAATGGCGTGACCTGCGCGTAGAAGCGCCGCCCTTCGTCCGTGAGCGAGACCACGCGAGTCGTCCGGTCGAACAAGCGGATACCCAGCCGCTGTTCCAGCCGTGCCACCGCCCGGCTCACGCCCGGCTGCGACATATCCAGACGCTCGCCCGCCGCCGCGAAGCTGCCCGCCTCCACGATGGCCACAAACACGCTCATCCCGCCCAGCATTCGCACGTCGAATCCACGCATCCTGTTGCTCCGCCTCGCTTCGCATCACATGCCAAAACGGCATCAATCAAATGTCATTCATGTTATCGCGAAATGTCGTGGCGCTACCGACAATGGCGACGAGCGCGGTGTGGACCGCGACCGTTCGAGGATTCGGAATGTACGCCATTACAGGAATTACCGGCCAGGTAGGCAGTGTTGTCGCGCAAACGCTACTGGACCGTGGAGACGCCGTGCGCGCAGTGGTGCGCAACGCGGCGAAAGGCAGCGCATGGGCGGCACGCGGCTGTGAGGTGACGGTGGCCGACATGGCCGATGCGGACGCCCTTGCCCACGCCTTCGACAACACGGAGGGTGTGTTCATCCTGTTGCCGCCGAACTTCGATCCCGCGCCGGGGTTTCCGGAATCCCGCGCGATCATCGCGGCAATCGTGAAGGCACTGCAAGCGGCGCGACCAGCACGTGTCGTCTGCCTGTCGACGGTGGGCGCGCACGCCGTGCAGCCCAGCCTGCTCTCGCAACTGTCGCTTCTGGAACAGCACTTGAGCGCGCTTCCGCTGCCCGTCGCCTTTCTGCGCGCGGCATGGTTCATGGAGAACGCAGCCTGGGACGTGGCACGCGCGCGCACTGACGGCCGACTGGAGAGTTATCTGTCGCCGCTCGAACGGGCCATCCCGATGGTGGCCACCGCAGACGTGGGCGCCACGGCCGCCCAGTTACTGCGTGAGTCGTGGGAAGGAAAGCGCGTGGTGGAATTATGCGGTCCGCAAGCCATCTCGCCGGAGATCCTCGCCCGCGAACTCGGCAACGCACTGGGTCGTGGCGTGAGTCCGGTCGTCGTGCCTCGACTGGAGTGGGAGGCGCGCTTTCGCGCACAAGGCATGCAACATCCGGTGCCACGCATGCAGATGCTCGACGGCTTCAACGGGGGCTGGATGTCGTTCGAAGGTAAGCCACGACGCGGTACGACGCCGCTCTCGGTCGTGCTGAATGCGCTCGTGGCACAACACTGATGCCATGTGCCAGACAGGTCGACGTGCGCTAAAAAGGCGCACGGCCGCCTGTCAGTGCGGCAGTCTCACCCTGGAAGCGCGTAAGGTCCGCCGCGTGCGAGTGCACGTTGGTAGGCATCGCGAGCGTGAATGCGCTGCAGGAAATCGGTGATGGCGGGCCAGCGTCCCTGCCCGCCCGCCCGCGCCGCAGCCGCTTCGAGCGGAAAGCTCATCTGGATGTCGGCGGCACTGAAACTGTCGCCGACAAACCAGCCAGTCTCCGACAACGCATCGTTGACGTAATCGAAATGCAGCTTCAGCTGCGGATCGACGAAGCTCGATTGCAGCGTCTCGCTGATCTTGCGGGCAATCGGCCGTGCGAAGAACGGCATTGGCGCTTTCGCAATTCGCAGCGCCACGAGCTTGAGCAGCAAGGGTGGCATGGCAGAGCCCTCGGCATAATGCAGCCAGTACGTCCAGCGCAACCGCTCCGGCGTATCGCGTGGCGGCACCAGTCGGCCCTGCCCGTAGCGATGAACGAGATACTCGATGATCGCGCCCGACTCGGCCAGCGTAAGCGCATCGTCGGTCACCACCGGCGACTTGCCCAGCGGATGCACGTGCTGCAACGCCGGGGGCGCGAGCATCGTCTTCGGGTCGCGCTCGTAGCAGCGCAGCTCGTACGGTACGCCAAGTTCTTCAAGCAGCCACAGCACGCGCTGCGAGCGTGAGTTGTTCAGGTGGTGAACCGTCAGCATGGTTTCGGGCTCCGGCGGGAAATCCGCACGTCATTGTCGCCGTATTGCTGGCGGAATGGGCGGCGGGTATGTGCGTCGTTCCGGCTTCGACGCTCAACGCCACGCGGCACTAAGCATTACACCGCCCGAGATGACGAGCATGGCGTCGAGCAAGCGCTGGAACACCCCCGGGGCCAGCCCAAGCACGAATCGCTTGCCGAGAAAGGTGCCGAACATCAGCGTCATGCCGACGATCAGGCCATTGGCCCAGGACTCGGGCGGCAACGCGCCGAGGCCCGAAAACATGAGCACCTTGGCGACGTAGATCAGGACGGAACTCGCCGATTCCGCGCCGAGGAAGGCGCCGCCGGACAAGCCGTATGCCGCGAACGCGGGCACACTGAGCGGGCCCGTCGACAGCACGATACCGGTCAGAAATCCGACGACCGCACCGACGCCCGCCAACTGCCACGCGGACAGTCGCCATTGGCGGCGACGCAGGTAGTGCCGCACCGGCACCATGGCCACGAAGAACAGGCCGAGCGCGATATCCACCACCGTGCCCGGCAGGCTCCACAGCGTGCGCGCGCCGAGTGCGGCTGCCGGTGCCCCTGGCAGCGAATAGGCCAGCACGGCACGCCAGTCGATGTCGCGCCACCACGCGAGGACCTTGGAGACGTTGCCGACAATGGCCGCGACGGCCATGATCGGCACTGCCTGCTTCGGCCCGTAGGTGTAGACGAGCACGGGTAACAGCATCATCGACGACCCGGTGCCGACCACGCCGCTCACCACCCCCGCTGCCGTGCCCACAACGGCGATCATCGCCATTCCCAATGCATGGTCCGCCAATAGTTCTGCCAACATTCCCGCCTCGTCGGTTACCGTCTCCCCGCAACAGACGAATGCCGCGCGAGCCATGAACGCGACAATAATGCATGACGTTCTCTCACACCATCGACAAATTGGCCGGGCTTCTGTGATAAAAAGTCACAATTGCGGAGTCAATCGTTGATGAGAGGACAGGATGTCGCGTCGTGAACTCCCCCCGCTGCATGCGCTGCGGGTATTCGAGACGGCGGCACGCGCGCAGAGTCTGAGCGCCGCCGCGCAGGAACTGTCGATCACGCACGGGGCGGTGAGCCGTCAGATCGCCTTGCTGGAAGACTGGCTCGGGCAGACACTGTTCGTCCGGCAGGGGCAGCGCAACGTCGCTACGGATCACGCTCGTGCGTTTGCCGCCGAGATCAGCGCGGCGTTCGATCTCATCGGCGACGCCGCACTGCGTTTCGGCAAGGCGCCGCAGACGCGCGTCGTGCGTGTGAACGCCCAGACGACGCTCGCGATGCACTGGCTCATTGCCCGTCTGCCGGCTTTCCACGCCACACATCCGGATGTGCAGATCGTGGTCACCACGTCGAGCAGCGCCGACCCGGCGTTCCGGGGCGGGTTCGACGTGGCGATCCGCCGCGATCCGCCACCACGCCCGGAATGGCAGCCGTATGAGAAGTCGGTACTGTTCACCGAGCGCGCGACGGTCGTTGCGGCCCCCGCACTATTGCGCGCACTCCCTGTGCGACGGTTGAAAGATCTCGCGAAGCACACGTTCATCGCAACGCAAACGCGCGTGGGCGCATGGGAAGACTGGCTGAGTGCCGCCGGCGTGCCCGCGCTGCGCCCCGTGCGATTCCATCGCTTCGACCATTATCACGTGAGCTTGCAAGCCGTGATCGACGGGTTGGGCGTGGGGATCGGCTGTCTGCCGACGTTGAGCCGCGAACTGGCGGCCGGCCGCCTCGTCATGCCGTTTCCGGATATCGAGGTCGACGGACCGACCTACGTCACGCTCGTGCCGCGCGACGCCGACAAGTCAAAACCGTTGCGGGACTTTCTGACGTGGGTGCACGGCGCGGTCACCACGCCCGATACCCCCACCGACGAACTTATGCCTGCGGTCCAGCACGCCACTTCCCGGGCGACACGCCGAACGCGCGCCGGAAGTAGCGAGTGAAGTGCGACAGGTCGTTGAAGCCCTGCGCCAGCGCGACATCGGTCGCCGACGCCCCGGCGCGCAGTGCCGGCAAGGCGCGCGCCACACGCAGCTGATTGCGCCAGGCGTGTGGTGCGAGCCCCGTCTCGCGCGAAAACAGACGCGCGGCATGGAAGGGCGACAAATCCACCGCCTCGGCCAGCGACGTGAGCGACATGGATTCGGTAAGGTCGGCAGACAAGCGTGCCTTCATGGTCTCGACACGCACCGCGTCGCGATGCACCGGCATGTCGGGCACGCGCGCCTGCGCATGCCGGATCAGCATCATCGAGACGGCATCGATCAGCGCACTCTCGGCCACCAGGGGATCGGCACCGGTCTGGAGCAGACGATGCGCCGCGACCAGACGCTGCATCGCCTGTGCGTCGCGCACGACATTCTCGCCGAACCATGGCAGCGCATCGTCCGGCGCCGCCAGTCCGGCCAGCGGACTCGTCAACTGGCGCTGCACGCCCTGCACGAATCCGACCGGGAGGTAGAAAACGCGATAACGCCAGCCGAAATCCGTCTCGCGCGCGCCCGTGTGCACCTCGCCCGGGTGGATGATCGCCACCGACCCGGCGTCGGCCACGTGCTCGCCGCCGCGATAGGCGTATCGCTCGGCCCCTTCGATGATGCAGGCGAACGTGTACGCGTCGTGCCAGTGGGGCGCGAAGGTATGGTCGTTGTATTCGGCCGTCACCATGTCGCCCTCCGGTACGAGCGACGAGCGCCAATACAGGGGAGCGTTGCGGAACGGCTGAAGGGGTGAGCGCACGGCGGTCATGGCCGCTACTTTACACCGGGCGGCAAACGGCTGCCCGCATGCACGAGGCACGCGGTTCGCCCCTCGTGGTCAGCGTTACCGCACTCGCTGCCATGTCTCGCACAGCCGCCGTGCGGCCCCCTGCTCCGATCAGCGCGTGGCCACCACGAAGAGCCGTGGAAACGGCAGCAGCACCGTGCCGTCTGCCAACGCCGGATAGGCCTTGGCGATCTCGTCGGTGTAGCGCGCGAGAAATGCCTCGCGCTCGGCGTCGTCGAGCTTCGCCAGAAACGGGCGCAACGCGCTGCCCTTGAACCACTCCACGACGGCCGATGCGCCGCCCGCGAGCGGGTGGTAATAGATGGTGCGCCAGATATCGACGCGCGAGCATGTCTCGCGCAGCAGCGGGTAGTAGAAGGCGGCACCGTGACGCGCCGTGCGCTCGACCCCTTTGAGCTTGTCGGCCCATCGCGCATCGGACGCCACTTCGCGCATCAGACGATGGGCGGGTTCATCGAGGTTGTCCGGTGTCTGTACGGCCAGCGAGCCGCCAGCGGCGAGACACGCCACCAGTCGCGGATACAGCGTTTCGTGCTCCGGCAGCCATTGCAGCACGGCGTTGGCGAGAATCACGTCGAACGGCCCATCCTGCCAGGTGGCGATGTCCGCGACATCGAACCGGAACTGCGGCAGACGCTGGCGGGCAGCGTCGATCATGTCCTGCGAACTGTCCAGTCCGAGCACATCGGCCTGCGCATAGCGCGCAGCAAGGACTTCCGTCGAATTGCCGGGGCCACAGCCAATGTCCGCGACGCGTTGGGCCGCCCGCGCGGGCAGGTTCGGGATGGCGGCGACGAGATCGCGCACCGGACGCGTGCGCTCGTCTTCGAACTTGACGTACTGCGCCGCCTGCCATGCCGGATTCACGGGCGTGCCCGGGGCGGAAGACGATGAAGCGTGCGACATGGATGACTCCAGAAAGCGGTCGGGTATGTCCGCACGATATCAGGTCGCCGCCTGCATTGCCTCTACGAATACGCGCAGGTGCGACGGTTCCGCGTCCGTGATCGCCCAGTAGGTCATGCCACCGCGCCGCCAGCGCGCGATGGCGTAGCCGTCGGCACCGGACAGCGTCGGCGCGGCGGCCGTCTTGTCGCGCGCAGGAAAGACGTAGACGTCGATGGGATGCTTGTCCGTCCGGTAGACGAGCACTGCCACCGTGCGACCACCGATGTAGTCCAGGCGCCCGCCTGCGAGCGGAAAGCCCTTGGCCGACAAATCGACCACGGGTGGCGCATAGTCGATGCGCCCGTTGAACCACGGCTTGACGGTGTGTTGATCGGTCGAGATCACGTCGATCGGATGCTGCGACAGTAACGCGCGCACATGACTCGACACGATCTCCGTCGCCTGCACGCCCGATGAGACCTCCGCCTCCGGGGCTTGCGAGGGCGTCGACGGACGCCCCACAAGCAACGCCATCGCCACTGCCAGCCCGCCCAGCAGCGCGCCGCCCGCGCCGCCGAACAGCCATGGCGCAAGGCTCGGCCCCCACGCCGCTTCGGCAGGTTCGGCATTGCGCGCAGGCCTGGCCGGTGGCGTCCGTGGCTTGGCCTCGGTTGACGGCTTTCCCGGCGCCGACACTTCGGGAGACGGCTTTTCGCTCTGGCGCTCCGCGCGTGCGAGCTCGTCGCGCAACCGTTCGCGCAGCGACGCCGGCGCGTCATGACGCATCGAACCGTCGCGCAGCAGTTTGCCCAGCGTGGTGACGTCGCCCGGGACAGCCCCTGCTTCCGGGCCTTCGCCGCGCGTCATGTCGTGGGGATCGTTGGGATCGTTGGGATCGTTCGGTTTATTCATCGCGCCCTCCCCGCGTGGTGCCGTCGGACGACAAGCCGTTCGACCGTGCAAGCCGCGTGACCTGTGCCGATGCGCCGGCCGCCGCGCTCGCGCGGCGAGCCTCCTGCGCGACGCGTACGGCATCGGCCAGCATGCGTCGGCCGCGCGCCAGACGCGACATCACCGTGCCGGCAGGCACCCCGACAATCGTCTCGATCTCGCGGTAACTCAAGTCTTCCATCTCCCGTAACACCAACACCTCGCGAAACACGACCGGCAACGTCGCCAGGGCTTCACGCACCAGCGCCCCCTCGTCGCGTCGCACGGCCAATCGCTCCGGGTCGCCTGCCAACGCGTCGTCCCACCCGGGCAGGCGCGCGTCGTCGTGCAAACCGTGCGCCGCTTCGTCGAATGGCGTGCCGTCGGCCGCGTCGGAGCGGCGGCGCCACTCCGTGAGCCATGTGTTGCGCACAATGGCGAGCAGCCACGCGCGCGCATTCTCGCCACGGAAGCCGTCGAAGAACCGCAACGCGCGCAGGTAAGCTTCCTGCACGATGTCGTCGGCGTCGCTCGCGCTGCCCGACAGCCAGCGCGCCAGGTTGTATGCCGCATCGAGATGCGGCAGTGCCAGTGCTTCGAACCGCCCCGGCGCCTGTGCGCCGGGTTTGTCAGTGTCGGTCACCGGGATCTCCCGAGAACGGGCAGCGCCGCTGCCCGCGATGAGTCGGCCGGACGTTGCCGCCGCAACGTCACTGCGCCCATTGAATCACATCTGCCGCAGTAGCGACCGCGCGCGCTCATTTCACGACGATCACGCCGGTCATGTGCGGATGAATCGCGCAGTAGTACGCGTAGGTTCCCGGCTTGTCGAACGTGAAGGCGAACGTGCCATCGGTGTCGAGCGCCCCCGACGCGAAGGTGCGTGGATTGCCCGAGCTCGTGACCGTGTGCGGCTCGTCGTCGCGATTGACCCACGTCACACGCGTGCCCGCCCGGACGGTGAGTGTCGCCGGAGAAAAGGTGAAGTTATCGATGTGAACGGTGTCGGGGTCCCCGGCACGCGCGGACACCGACACCGTGAACAGGACGAGGCTGGCAGTGGCCAATGCAAGACCACCCAGGATGGCGCGTCGCGACATGCCGCGCGCAATGAGGACAAGCGGGTTCATGAGAGCGCTCCGGAAGACGGTGGCGTCAGGACGCCAGCGTGGTATCGCCAAGCATCGGCGCGCCGTCGAGCGTCGTGAAGTCGACGCGACGGATGCCGAGCGTCTGGCGCAGTTGCGACGCATCGACCTTCAGCGGCCCCGGCCCAGGACCGTCGCCCGGCGCGGGCTGCGGGAAGGCCGTCGACATCGCCGTTTGCAACCGGACATTGCCCTCCACCTTCTGCAAGACCTGGTGGATGTGGCCGTTGAGCACCGTGACCGAGCCGAAGGGCCGGAGCAAGGCCAGCGCCCGCTCGCCGTCGTCGGTCCCCCAGCCCCACGCCGGATACACCGACCACAGCGGCATGTGGGTGAAGACGACCAGCGGTGTGCTGGCCGAACGCCCTTTGAGATCGGCCGCGAGCCATGCCAGTTGCGTGTCACCGAGATAGCCCATGCCGCCGGCCTTGAGGTTGAGCACGTTGACCAGCGCGACGAAGTGCACGCCGTGATCGTCGAAGCTGTACCAACCGGTGCCTTGCGATCGGGGCGAGAAGCGAGCGAAGAACGCACGACCGTCGTCGCCGATCACGTCGTGCTCTCCGGGCACGTAGTGCGTGTCCAGCCGCGCCCCGTTCACGATCTGCTGCGCCGTGTCGAATTCTTCCGCGCGGGAAAGATGGCTGACGTCCCCCGTGTGCAGCATGAATGCAGGGCGCTGCGAGGCGGTGCGAATGCGTTCGATGGCCGATTGCAACGTGGCGGCCGGATCGGGGTTGGGTGCCTTGTTGAAACCGATGTGACTGTCGCTGATCTGCACGAACGACAGCACACCCGATGCGGCGGGCATCTCCGCTGCGGCAGCGGACGTGCCCATCGCATTGACGATGGAGGTACCGCGCGGCACACCGCCATCGAGCGTCCACAGGATGCCGGCGCCGGCCCACGCGAGACAGGCCATCGCACGGCGACGGGACATCGAAGGCGCATCAAGGACTTGCCCGGGGAAGGCGTCGACGCCAGCGTCGGCGCTCGGGGGACGTGTCGTTTTCCGGCTCATGGCAGACCTCCACGCATTACGAGTGAGACGTGCGCTGGCCCGGGCCGTCGGGGCGACGGTTTTCGGTAGCGCCGTTACTCGTATTACCGCGTCAGGTCAGGAATTATTCCCGGTCGGTGCAGCCGTGCGGAAAACTCAGAGGGGAGCGTATTGCCAGTGTGTCGCGGCCGCGCTGCCGCCATGCAGATGCCCCGGTGCGACAGCGCTCTCCGCGCTCTCGCAGTCGTGGGTGTTCGGCGCGCTCGCTACATGCGTGTCGCCCGTCGCTTCGTTCGTGGCGGCAAGCGCGGCGCGCCGCAGCAACGGGCCGGGGTCAACCGGTTCGCCGCCGCGCCGCAACTCGAAGTGCAAGTGCGCACCGGTCACCATGCCCGACTTGCCAACCGCGCCGATCACATCGCCCGCACGGACGGCCTTGCCAACGCGCAGACTCCGGGCTGTCGCAGACAGGTGTGCGTAGACCGTCTCGCTGCCGTATCGGTGGGAGAGCACGATGTAGCGTCCAAATCCTCGACGCTCGAAGCCGATGACCTTGACTACGCCCTGGGCAGCCGCGCGTACCGGCGTGCCGATGGGTGCGGCGAGATCGATGCCGGTATGAACGTGCGAAACGCGCTTCACCGGATGACGGCGCGCACCAAAGGGCGACGTGACACGCGCGTTGTCCACCGGCATCACCACACGCTGCGCTGCGCGCGCCGCCGTCATCGACGAGAACAGCCTCGCCCCCCCGAAGCGGCCCGCGCCACGCCAGGATTCGACAGGGGTCGAAGCTGACATGGTGGACTGTGACGTGACAATGCCGCACACGGACCGAGTGACGGTCGCGCGCGCGAGGGCTAAAACGTACTCGGGTTTCGGAGGTCGGGCGGACAGGCCAAGCGGGTGCGGTGCGATCAGGCGTGGATGCAAGTGCAACGTATCGTCCCTCTCGTCCCTCTCGCCCCTCTCGCCCGCCGCCGCCAACCC
The DNA here is from genome assembly GCF_040391475.1 of Pandoraea pnomenusa. Lineage (GTDB taxonomy): Bacteria > Pseudomonadota > Gammaproteobacteria > Burkholderiales > Burkholderiaceae > Pandoraea > Pandoraea pnomenusa_C. The sequence continues at coordinate 160,528 of NZ_JBEBXS010000001.1, forward strand.
GGACAACGGAACGGTCAAACATAGCCAGACCCACGCGGCCCACAGGCCGGAACGACGTCGCCCGGTCAGACCCCACAGACCGTGCCCGCCAATGTCCGATACCGCGCGCCGCCGCCCCGTTGAAGGAGAACAGAAAGACATCGCTTGAAAGACAAATCGGAAGCGACGCAGTCTACGGTGCTACAAACCGATATATGCCGGGAAAGTCCCCAATACGCGTACCCGCACCCGTTAAAGCGACCACTTTCGGGAACATACCCAACGTCGTGCACGCTGACGGCGCCCGAAGCGCGCCTGCACGGTGCGCCGTCCTGCGCTCAGGATGGCGGCCGTCTCACACGACTTCGGCGGTCGTCGGCGCCATGCGACGGCGCGTCAGCCGCCGCGCCGCCGGGCCACTGACGTGGCGATGCAGCGCCCCGCCGAGTAGTGTGCAGACGACCAGCACCGGCACATAGACGAGGAAGGTCCAGCGCATGTCACCGCCCGCGAGTGCGAGATAGGCGGGGGTGACCGCCAGCACCACGAACATGTGGCTCAGATAGATCTCGTAACTCCATCGGCCCATCTGCGTGAGCCAGTTCAAGGCGCGCGGCACCGTGCGCGACGAACCATGCGCCGCCGCGAGCCAGAGCGCCGCGCTCACGCAGAGCAACAGCATCAGGTGATCGTGCAGCAGCCGCCACATCACGTCGCCGAAGAAAACCACGGCGACCAGACCGGCCACGCCCAGCGCCCCAGCTACGCGAGCGATGCGGCGCGGCAGCGTCACACGCTGCACTGCCAGCGCGGTCAGTACGCCCCACGCGATCGCCGCCATGCCCGGCAGATAAGCCTTCTCCTGCCAGATTTCGTTGCCTGCCAGCGCTGCCCGCGTCCAGGGCAATGAGAGCGCCAGTGCCAGCAGCGCCACCACGCGCACCGGTCCGCGGAGCATCAGGCAAAACAACGGGAACGCCAGATAGAAACACTCTTCGATGGATAGCGACCAGAGCACATCCCAAGCGCCGGGCAGCCAGTTGGTGCGGCCCTCATACCAGTTCAGCGTCATGGTGAGTGCCGACGCCAGCGCCCCGCCGAGCGACTGGCCGGGTTTGTTGATGATGAAACCGGGTACCGCGAGCCAGTGCATGACGGCCAGTATCGCGAGCAGCAGCAATAGCAACGGAAAGATGCGCACGGCGCGCATCGCGTAGAAATTGCGCCACCGGAACGTGTCCAGCGAACCGTAGCGTTCCAGCGACCGGCGGGTAATGACAAAGCCCGATATCACGAAGAAGACGAATACGGCTTCGTAGCCGTTGAAGCTCAACCCCTTGACGACGCGCGCCGGCAATACGTCGCCCAGCAGGCTGGGGCCGAGCGGCAAACGGAATTTGAGGGCGAGGTGATGAACGACCACGAACAGAATGGAAAGGCCGCGCAACAGATCGATGCCGTCGTTACGCGTGCCGGGCGGCGTCGGGTGCGCCGGTGGCAGAACCATGCAGTCTCCTGAGGTGTGTGTCGAGGGACACATCCGCGGGCATCGTACTACGGCCGCGTGCAGACTTCAGCTCACGAAACCGGCAGGCGTGCCCCGGGGCACGCCGCCGTTCGTGTCCCTTGCCCCCTGCCGTGCATCGAACGAACGCTCACAAGCGCTGTCCGACGCCATGAGTCCGCGTGCGCCGGTACTCACGGCGTGTTCATGCGACGCCTGCACGCGTAAGATACTGCTTTCGCCCAACGCGCCAGCCGCCGGGCCGTTTCTCGGTCGTCATGTCAAGCTCCTGGATCACTATTACCAACTTCGGCGGTGCCGCCGTCACGGTGCCCGCCGCTGCGGCCCTCACGCTCTGGTTACTCTCGGCTCGCGCCTGGCGCATGGCGCTCACCTGGGGCGTCCTGTTCGGCGCGGGGGCGCTGGTCGTTGCCGCCTCCAAGGTCATGTTCCTCGGCTGGGGCATGGGTGTGCGCGAACTCGACTTCACCGGTGTGAGCGGCCACACGATGCTCGCCGCCACCGTGTACCCGGTCATCGCCTGGCTGCTGCTGCGCCGGGTCGCGTGGCCGTGGCGCGTGCTGGGCATGGCGCTCGCGATGGCGGGCAGCGTGGCCGTCGGCGTTTCGCGTGTCGCGCTCTCGGCCCACTCGATTTCGGAGACGGTGGCAGGCTGCGTCGTCGGCTTTACCATCTGGGCGGCGTTCGCGTGGTTCACCCGACACGACGACGCCCCCAATCTCAAGACACTGCCGATGGCCGCGAGCCTGTTCGTGCTCGTCATGTGGTTGCACGGCGAGCGCGTGCCCACGCAACGCTGGATCACGCACATCGCCCTTACCCTGTCGGGCCGCGAGCAACCGTTCCGTCGCCTCAGTTGGCACGCACGCAAGCCTGTGCCCACGCCCGCTGTCCCGGCAACCGCGCCGCTCTCCACGCCCCCTGCCCCGTCCCCCGCGCGGTAAGCCCCGCCGCCGTCGCATGACCCGCCGACGTCGATCGCCGGCGCCCCCCGATGCAACTTGTCGCAGATCACGGAAGTCATACGTGGTCTGCGTTATATTGGATCTCATGTTCGCAAGATTCGCATTCCGCCACCTGCATTGACGTCACCGTACGCGGCGTCGATACGCGTTGCCGCCAGCCCTCGTTGCCAGCGCCGCATGCGCGAACGCGTGTGCCGCTGACCATCGGAACGGAGTCCGCCATGCCTGCTCGCAGTGCCAAGACGTCCCCGTCGACCTCCCCGAAGTCAGTCTCTCCCGAGTCGTCGACGTCATCCACGGTCGCATCGCGCGCCAGAGGTGCTTCGAAGACCGCGGGCTCTCGCACACGCCGCGCCACACCGCCCGGGCCAGCGCCCGCTCACGCGACACCCCCCGTTCCCCCCGAGGCCGCGCCCTCCGAACCTGCTTCGGCCCCGACCTTCACCGAGCACCTCGACCGCGCGGCGATGGCCACGACGGCCCGCTTCACCGGCAACGTCTCACCCGCGGCTGTCGCGTTGGCCTGGGCCGACTGGGCCATGCATGCGGCGACCGCACCCGGCCATCAACTCAACGTTCTGAAAGCGTTTGCCGCCATCGACAAACCGGACGCCACCCAGCCGACGCAGCCGAGCGGTCCACCCGACATCGACCGGCGCTTTCGCGATCCGGCGTGGGACAAGCCGCCGTTTTCCTGGTGGCGGGCGAGGTTCCTTCGCACCCAGCACTTCGTCGACGAGATGACGGGCGAGATTCCCGGGGTCGATCCGCATCATCGCGATGTGGTCCGGTTCATGGCGCGCCAATGGCTCGACATGTTCTCGCCCAGCAATCTGTGGTGCCTGAACCCTGAGGTGCTCGCCGCCATCCGCGAGTCGAACGGGGAGAACCTGCTCAAGGGTGCGCAACGCTTCTGGTCGGACTTGCAGGACATGGCCGCCGGCAACGCGCCGGGCGCGGGGCCAGACGCGTGCAAGGCGTTCCGCGTGGGCCACGAGATCGCGGCAACGCCAGGCAAGGTCGTCTTTCGGAATGCCTGCTTCGAACTGCTGCAATACGCGCCGTCCCAACCGCAGACGTGGCGCGAACCGGTGCTGATCGTGCCGTCGTGGCTGCTCAAGTACTACATCCTCGATCTCGAAGCGCAGCATTCCCTGGTGCGGTATCTGGTGGCGCAGGGGCATACCGTCTTCATGATCTCGTGGCACAACCCGGGCCCGGAAGCGCGCGATCTCGGACTCGACGACTACCTCGAATCGGGACTGCTCACGGCGTTGCGGGAGGTGCAACGCTTGACCGGCAACGTGCCCGTACATGCTTGTGGCTACTGCCTTGGCGGTACGCTGCTGGCCATCGCGGCGGCCACCCTCGCGCGACGCAACGGTCGCGGGGACGACGCCCGCCCGCTCGCCAGCGTGACATTACTCGCCGCGCAAACCGACTTCAGCGAACCGGGAGAGCTGGGATTGTTCATCGACGCCAGTCAGGTGGCCTATCTGGAGGCGATGATGTGGCGACAGGGATACATCAGCGGCGAGCAACTCGCGGGCACATTCCAGTTACTCAATTCTCGCGATCTGATCTGGTCGCGCCTCATGCGCGATTACCTGCTCGGCAAACCCGCACAAACTGCCGATTTCACTGTCTGGAACGCGGACACCACGCGCATTCCGGCACGGCTTCACAGTCAATGCCTGCGTGAGTTGTATCTGGACAATGCGCTCGCGACCGGCACGCTGAAGGTCGACGGCCAGCCAGTTGCGCTCTCTGACATTCGCGTGCCGGTGTTTGTCGTGGCGACCGAGCGCGATCACATCTCGCCGTGGCGTTCCGTCTACAAGATGCACCTGCTCTACAACGGCGATCTGACGTTCGCCCTCGTCTCGGGGGGGCACAACGTGGGGGTGGTGTGTGAACCGGGCCACGCCCGCAGTCATCATCGCGTTGCGGCGCGCCCCGCTGGCGCGCCGTATCGAGATCCGGACGAGTGGTTCGCCGCCACACCCGCCATGGCAAGCTCATGGTGGCCAGCCTGGCAAGCCTGGCTATTGGCGCAGGGCAGCGGCCAATCCGTCACCGCCCCCTGGCCGCCAGCGAAGTCGCTGGGAGATGCCCCCGGCGATTACGTGCTGGAGCGATGAGCGTGTGCGCCACCGCGCTTGGGCGGCACGCGGCCGTTGAGCGGCGACTGCTGTGATACGGCCGCCTCGGTGGCCTGCGCGGCTTCCGTCGACATCCGGCGCCAGGCATCCATCGTGCCCTGCGTGGCGTCGTTGAACGCCTGGAACCACTTCTGCAGCGGGGCTTCGGCAGCCTTCGCGGCGTCGCCCGCTGCTGTGCCGGCACTCATCAGGTCGGGCATCGTCATCGCGCCCGCCATGCCATGCTGGAGTTCCTCGCCCGTCTTGCGGCAGTGCTCCGCCCACAACATCTGATTGTTCGCACACACGGCAAGCCATTCGCGCCAGAACTCGTTTTGCTGGGCAAGCTGCCCGTTGAGCAGTTGCAGATGCGTCGTGAACAACGCGTTGAAATCCTTCGCGGCACCCAGCGACTTGGCGGCTTCCGAATGCGTCTTGAGCAATTCCGTATCGCGCTCGACTTGCAGTTGATGCATGCGTTGCGCCGCTTCGAGCGCAATGCCGTATGCCCCCAACGCACTCGCGGTACCGAGTTTGACCAATGCCAGTGCGGGGTTCGTTTCCTTTGCCATTGTGAATCTCCTGAGTCAGTAATGAGTTGCCGATGTGTCGCTGCGCGTTACTCCATGTGCATGCCGCCGTTGATGGCGATATTGCTGCCGGTGATGAACCCGGCATCGTCCGACGCGAGAAAGGCGACGAGCGCTGCCACCTCATCGGGACGGCCGAGCCGTCCGACCGGAATCTGCGGAAGAATGCGCGATTCGAGCACTTCCTGGGGAACTGCCGTGACCATCTTCGTGGCGAGATAGCCCGGCGAGATCGTATTGACCGTGACACCCGACTTGGCGACTTCCAGTGCAAGGGCTTTCGTGAAGCCATGCATGCCCGCCTTCGATGCCGCGTAGTTCGCCTGCCCGAAGGCGCCACGGCTGCCGTTGACCGACGAGATGTTGACGATGCGGCCCCAGCCGCGCGCCACCATGCCGCCGAAGATCGGCCGGGTCATGTTGAAAACGCTATCGAGATTCGTGCGCAATACCGACTGCCAGTCTTCAGCCGTCATCTTGCGCATTGTCGCGTCGCGCGTAATCCCCGCGTTATTGATGAGAATGTCCACCGGACCGGTGTCGGATTCGACGGCCTTCGCACACGCTTCGCACGACGCGAAATCGGCAACATCGACACGATAGGCGGCGAATTCGCGCCCCGTTTCGCGCATGCGTTCGACCCAGGCTTCGCAATCGTGATTCTGCGGGGAACAGGTGACCGCCACGCGGTACCCGGCATCGGCAAGGCGCAGGCTGATCGCCTCGCCCAAACCGCCCATGCCGCCTGTGACCAAAGCAATTCGTGTTGTCATGGCTATCCGTCTCTGGTTAACGTCGATCGTTAAACTTCGGATACATCCAGCATAGTCCCGAACCGTAGACTCGCCGCCCCATTCGACACCCTGGCATGACCTTCGCTTGATGCCGGTCAAGCCTCGCCTTCGGAAATGTCTCTCGCCGGCGTTTGGGCGCCGGTCATGTGCTGCCGGGTGTCATGGCTTTGATGCCGCCAGTCGTTGCAACTGGCCCGAGTGCGACCCCAACCACATGGTAATGTTCCTCGGATGTGACAATATTTCCCGATCGAGTCATCGTACTCCAAAACATTTCGCCGGTCGGCGTTTGCCGGGGACTTCACAACAATCCAATGACACGCCCCTATCGATAGTCACAGGCCCCTGTGAAAACGGCGTGACGCCCGTTGCGGCGCATCTGCAATCCATATATCATCGCCCGTAGATTTAATTCCTCACCTTGTGAGCCACGAGCGCATGATGCCTTCTCATATCGATACCGCACCACGCCGCCGCCGGCTCGCGCTGGCGATCGCCACCACGGCCATTGCCGCCGCCGCCCTCACCGCCTGCTCCCGCAAAGCCCCGCCGGAAGCGCCCCCCCGGCCGGTCGTCGCCGTGGCCGCCAAGCTCACGGATCAGGCGCCCATCGCGTCGCTGCCGGCCCAGATCGAGGCGCGTTACACCACGCCGCTGTCGTTCCGTGTCGGGGGCAAGATCATCGAGCGTTCCGTCCGGCTCGGCGATGCGGTGAAGGCCGGGCAAGTCGTCGCACGACTCGATCCGGCGGACCTCTCGAAGAATGCCGCCAGCGCCCGCGCACAACTCGACGCTGCCCAGCATCAGCTCGACTATGCGACGCAAACCGTCACCCGGGATCGCGCGCAGGCGCGTGAGAGTCTGATTGCGCCCGCACAACTCGAGCAATCGGAGAACGCCTACGCGAGCGCCCTCGCGCAACGCAATCAGGCGAACGAGCAGGCCGCGCTGGCCGGCAATCAGTTGAGCTACGGCAATCTGACGGCCATCCGCGACGGCGTGATCACGGCCGAGCAGGCCGATACCGGGCAGAACGTGAACGCCGGACAACCGGTCTACCAACTGGCCTGGACGGGCGATGTCGACGTGATCGCCGATGTGCCCGAAGTCGCGCTTGGCGCGTTTCGGATCGGACAGACCGCGAGTGTCACGCTCCCCGCGCTGGCGGGCAAAACGTGGCAGGCCCGCGTGCGCGAGATCTCGCCTGCGGCCGATCCGCAGAGCCGGACGTATCGCGCCAGACTCACGCTTCTCTCGCCCGGCCCTGACGTCAAACTCGGCATGACGGCGAATGTCGCCTTCGCCCAGCCGTTCGCTGCACCGGTCACGGCGTCAGCCGCTTCCGCAGCAGGCGCGGCAGGCCAGGCGACGCAACCGATCACGCTGCCGTCGACCGCACTCTTCCACGATGGCAACCAACCGGCCGTGTGGGTCGTCAAGCCAGACGACACGCTGGCCCTTCGCCGCGTGCAGATCGCCCGCTATGGCGAGCGCACGGTCACGGTCGCGGGCGGTATTTCGCCGGGCGAGCGAATCGTCTGGCAAGGCGTGCATACGGTGACCGCCGGCGAAAAAGTCCGGGTCATCGCCCCGCTCCACCCCGAGGACTTCGCGTCATGAGCACGCAGGACGGGAAGCCGCCCGTGCCCCAGACGACACCGCCAGCCCCCGCCGCCGAGCCGCAGGACTACCGTCACGAAGAGGGGCGCTTCAACCTCTCCGCGTGGGCCCTGCGGCATCGCTCGCTCGTGGTCTTCCTGATCGCGATGGCGACGATTTTCGGCATCCTCGCGTACTCGCGCCTCGCCCAGTCGGAAGACCCGCCGTTCACGTTCCGCGTGATGGTGATCCGCACCTTCTGGCCGGGGGCGACCGCCAAACAGGTGCAGGAGCAGGTGACCGACCGGATCGCGCGCAAGTTGCAGGAAATGCCGTCGATCGACTTCCAGCGCAGCTACTCGCGCCCCGGTGAATCGCTCCTGTTCTTTTCGATGAAGGATTCCGCACCCGCCAGCGAAGTGCCGGAGGAGTGGTATCAGGTTCGCAAGAAGGTCGGCGACATCGCCTATACGTTGCCACCCGGCGTGCAGGGACCGTTCTTCAACGACGAGTTCGGCGACGTCTACACGCACATCTTCACGCTCGAGGGCGACGGCTTCGGACCGGCGCAACTGCGCGACTACGCCGACGCCTTGCGCACGGTGTTGCTGCGCGTGCCCGGCGTGGCGAAGGTCGACTACTTCGGCGATCAGGATCAGCGTGTCTACGTCGAGATCAGCAACACGCAACTCACGCGCCTGGGCATTTCGCCGAACGACATCGCGCAGGCCGTGAACGGCCAGAACGCCGTCTCGCCTGCCGGCACCATCGACACGCCCAACGACCGTCTGGTCGTGCGCCCCAGCGGTCAGTTCCGCAGCGTCGACGAGCTCGCCGACACGCTCATCCGCGTGAACAACCGCACCTTCCGCCTCGGCGACATTGCCACGATCAAGCGCGGTTACGTCGATCCGCCCGTTTCGGAAATGCGATTTGGCGGCAAGCCCGTGCTCGGCATCGGCATCACCATGCAGAAGGGGCAGGACGTCATTCACCTCGGCCGCGCACTCACCAACACGATGGGCGAATTGCGTGCCCAGTTGCCGGCCGGCCTGACGCTCACCGAAGTGGCCAGCATGTCGCAGTCGGTGTCGCACTCGGTCGACGACTTCCTCGAAGCCGTGGCCGAAGCGGTGGCGATCGTGCTGATCGTCAGTCTCGTGTCGCTGGGGTTCCGCACGGGCATGGTGGTGGTGATTTCGATTCCGGTCGTGCTCGCCGTCACCTCGCTGTTCATGTACATCTTCGACATCGGGTTGCACAAGGTCTCGCTCGGCACGCTTATCCTGGCGCTCGGCCTGCTGGTCGACGACGCCATCATCGCCGTCGAGATGATGGCCGTGAAACTCGCGCAAGGCTGGGATCGCAAACGCGCCGCCGCCTTCGCCTATACCAGCACGGCGTTCCCGATGCTCACCGGCACGCTCGTCACCGTCTCGGGCTTCCTGCCCATCGCACTGGCCAGATCGAGCACCGGCGAGTACACCCGTTCGATCTTCGAAGTCTCGGCCATCGCGCTGCTCGCGTCGTGGCTTGCGGCCGTCGTGCTCATTCCGCTGCTCGGCTACAAGATGTTGCCCGAGCGCCCGCGCGAAGCGCATCACGGCGACGATCACGAACACGAGGTCTACGACACCAAGTTCTATAACCGCCTGCGCGGCTGGCTGACGTGGTGCATCGAGCGCAAGATCGTGGTGCTCGCCATCACGGTGGTGCTGTTCCTGATTGCGATGGCCGGTTTCTCGCTCATCCCGCAGCAGTTCTTCCCGAGCTCCGACCGTCCGGAATTGATGGTGGATCTGCGCTTGCAGGAAGGCGCGTCGTATCAGGCCACACTGCGCGAGACGCAGCGCCTCGAGAAATTGCTCGAAGGCCGCAAGGAAATCAATCACACCGTGAGCTTCGTCGGCACGGGCGCGCCGCGCTTCTATCTGCCGCTCGACCAGCAACTGCCCACGCCGAACTTCGCCCAACTGGTCGTCACGACCAGGTCGGTGGAAGATCGCGAGGCCCTTGCGCAGTGGCTTGAACCGAAACTGCGCGAGACCATGCCCGGCGTGCGCACGCGCCTGTCGCGGCTGGAAAACGGACCGCCGGTCGGTTTCCCGGTGCAGTTCCGCGTGAGCGGCGACGACATCGGCACGGTGCGCAAGATCTCCGAACAGGTGGCCGACGTCATGCGCGCCAACGGCAACACCGTCGACGTGCAGTTCGATTGGGACGAGCCGTCGCAACGCTCCGTTCGCTTCGAAGTGGATCAACAGAAGGCGCGCGCGCTGGGCGTGAGTTCGGCGGACATCTCGAACTTCATCGCCATGTCACTCACCGGCTACGACATCAGCCAGTACCGCGAGCGCGACAAGCTGATCTCGATTACGATGCGGGCGCCGAAGGCAGAGCGTGTCGATCCGGCGAAGATCGCCACGCTGGCGATGCCCACGCCGAACGGCCCCGTGCCGCTCGCCACGCTCGGTCGTGTGGTCAATAAACTCGAGTACGGCGTGATCTGGGAGCGCGATCGTCAGCCGACGATCACCGTGCGCTCGGACGTGCGCGCCGGCAAGCAAGGGATCGACGTGACCGACGCCGTCTACAGGAAGCTCGGCGATATTCGCAAGGCACTGCCGGTCGGCTACCGCATCGAGATCGGCGGATCGGTGGAAGAGTCGGCCAAGGGACAGGCGTCGATCAACGCGCAGATGCCGATCATGATCATTGCCGTGCTCACGCTGCTGATGATCCAGTTGCAGAGCTTTGCGCGCACCATGCTGGTGGTGCTCACCGCCCCGCTGGGCATGATCGGTGTCGTGGCCACATTGCTGCTTTTCGGCAAACCGTTCGGCTTCGTGGCGATGCTCGGCGTGATTGCCATGTTCGGCATCATCATGCGCAACTCGGTGATTCTGGTCGATCAGATCGAGCAGGATGTCTCGGCCGGGCACCCGCGTTTCGATGCGATCGTGAGCGCCACGGTGCGGCGCTTCCGACCGATCACGCTGACAGCCGCGGCCGCCGTGCTCGCGCTGATCCCGCTGCTGCGCAGCAACTTCTTCGGCCCGATGGCCACGGCGCTGATGGGCGGCATCACGAGCGCGACCATCCTGACCGTGTTCTTCCTGCCCGCGTTGTACGCCACGGCATTCCGCGTGCGGCACGACGAGCGTGCGTCGCATGGCACGAATACACCCGGCGCCCCTGGCGCAACCGGTACGCCCGCAACGCCGTCCGGCACCCCGCAAGGAGACCCATCATGACTTCGCGTCTCACCCTGCGCCGCTGGGCCCCGCTCCTGCCGGTCCTGCCGTTCTGGCTCGGCGCCTGTTCGTTCACGCCGGGCGACAAGCCGCCCGCGATGCCCTCGCCCGCGCACTACGGCGTCGATGCCGTGCCGGCGCGTACGGTGAGCGCACAGGGGGCGTCTCAGCAGTTCGACGTCGGCGCCGCGCCCGTCAAGGCATGGTGGTCGGCCTATCGGTCCGACAAACTCGACGCGCTCGTCGACGAGGGGCTGCGCAACAGCCCGAACCTCTCGTCGGCCGATCACGCATTGCAAGCCGCCCGCGAGCAGTTGAAGGCACAGGTCGGCTCGTCGCTCTTCCCGTCCATCGACATCGGCGGCGAAGCCGCACGCGAGCGCAATCTCGGCATTCCGACCTTCGGGCCGCCGACCGCGCTGTACAACATGTTCGTGGGACAGATCCAGGCGCGCTACACGTTCGACTTCTTCGGGGCATCGCGCTTCGCCAATGCGTCGCTCGCGGCACAGGTCGATCAGCAGGCGTTCCAGCTCGCGTCGGCGCGTCAGGCGCTGGCGGCGAACATCGTCTCCGGTGCCATCAGTGCATCGGTGCTCGGTGCACAGGTCAAGGCGACCGAGCGGCTCGTGACACTCGCGCAGACCGATGCCACGGAGATGGCACGGCGCGAAGCACTCGGCGCCGTGTCGCGTGCCGATGCGCTGGCATCCGCACAAACGGCCGAATCGCTCGCCGCCTCGTTGCCGGGGCTGCGCGCGCAATGGCAATCGACGCGTCATGCGCTGGCCGTGCTGCTCGGCCGCACGCCAGATCAGGCACCCGACGACCTCTCGCTCGGCGAACTGAAGGTGCCGGAGCGACTGCCGGTCGTGGTGCCTTCGACATTGCTGCAAACGCGCCCGGACATTCAGGCGGCGGAGATGGCGCTCAAGGCGGCATCGGCCGAGGTCGGCGTCGCCACCGCGCAAATGTTCCCGAGCCTGTCGCTGACGGCATCGATGGGCAAAGGCGGCTTCAACTGGCCGACGGTCATGTCGAACGCCGGATCGTTGTGGAGCATTGCAGCATCGATCTCCCAGCCGATCTTCCACGGCGGCGCGTTGCTTGCGCAGCGGCGCGCGGCGATGGCGACCTACGAGGCGTCCGTCGATCAGTACAAGCAGACTGTATTGACCGCGTTCAAGAACGTGGCGGACACGCTGGCTTCGCTGGAGGCGGACAACACTTCGCTGCTGCACGCGGACAACGCCAGCGCCGCCGCCGAGCAGATCTACCGGGACACGGCGGCACGCGTGCGTCTGGGGGCGCTCCCCGCGTCGGCAGCACGCGGACGTGAGCAACAGTACTGGAACGCCTATCTGACGACAGTGCGTGCAACCGGCGCGCGTTTGTCGGATACTGCGCTACTGTTTTACGCGATGGGGGTGCCGCAGGAACCCGCCGCCAACGGTGCAGCCCAGTCCGGAACGCCCGACACCGGGAACCCCGGTCAGACGCCGGACGCCGCGCTCGCACCGGTGGCTCGCCCCGCGCAAGATGTCGCCAGACGATGACTGCCACACCGATTACCCGGGGTCGACGCCCCAAACACCTTCCCGATGGCCGCGCGGCGCTGCTGAGCGCAGCCATCCACGCCTTCTCGCAACACGGTTACGACGGGGCCAACCTGCGCGGCATCGCCCGTACGGCGAAGGTCGACGCGAGCCTCGTGCGCGTGCATTTTGGCTCCAAGGAACAACTGTGGCGCGCGTGCGTCGACACGCTCGAAGCGGCCCTCGCCGAGCCGGGCGAGCGTTTGCGGGCGCTCTCGCTCGACACGTCCCGCCCGGTCACCGACCGCCTGAAGGAAGCCATCGCGATCATCGCCGCGCACGCAGTGAGTCATCCGGAACACAAGCAGTTCATCGCCCAGCACGCGTCGGAGACCGGCGAGCGCGGCGCGATTCTTCACCGGCATCTGGTCATGCCGGTGTACGACTGCATGGAGCCGCTGATCGTGCAGGGTATGGAGACGGGCGTCGTGCGCGCCGAACATCCCGCCATGTACTTCTGCCTGCTGGTGCATGCGCTGCATCCCCCGCCCGGCTCGCCGGTGCTGATGCAACTGATCGCACCGCAAGTCGGCGGGGACGCATTCGGCCCAGCACTGCTCAATCAGGTCGCCATGCTGTTCTTCGCCTCCCCCGACGGCAAGGCCGCGCCGGTGTGCAGCACCACACCGCGACGTTCGCGTCCGAAGTAGACCATCACCGCAATCACAACAGCCACCGTCCCGGCGACGAGCGCCATCGCCAGCCCGAAGTTGCCGTCGTGCGCTTTCGCGATCATGGTCTGCAAGTTTGCGTTCACCGAAGCGAACAGATTGCCGAGTTGATAGACGAGCCCCGGAAAGGTGGCGCGAATCTCGTCGGGCGACAGCTCGTTGAGGTGAGCCGGGATTACGCCCCAGGCGCCTTGCACCGAGATCTGCATCAGGAACGCGCCAACCGCCAGTAACACTGCACCACTCGAGAACGCCCACAACGGCAGAACAGGCAAGGCGATCAACGCGGCGATGATGATGGCCCGACGTCGGCCGATCTTCTCGGAGATCGCACCGAAGAACAGCCCACCGATGATGGCGCCGATGTTGTAGGTAATCGCAATCCAGCTGACCGTATGCGGCGCGAACTGATGCTGCACCTGCAGGAATGTCGGGTACAGGTCCTGCGTGCCATGAGAGAAGAAGTTGAACGCCGTCATCAGCACGATGGCGTACAGCGCGAGCTTCCAGTCACGCGAGAGGACCTGAAGGAAGTTGGCGCGCGGTGCTGCGCTCGTGGCATCGCCCTTTTGCCACGCGGGCGACTCCGGCACGTGTCGCCGGATGTAGAAGACCAGCAACGCCGGCAAGACCCCCACGAAGAACATGCCCCGCCAGCCGAGGCTCTCGTAGAAGAGGCCGTACACGACGGATGCCAGCAGGTAGCCGCTCGGGTAGCCCGCCTGCAGCAGCCCGGAGACGATACCGCGCGAGTGCGTCGGCACGCTCTCCATCGTGAGCGCCGCGCCCACCCCCCACTCGCCGCCCATCGCGATACCGAAGAGCGCGCGCAGGATCAGCAGCACCGTCAGACTCGGGGCGAAGCCCGAGGCCAGTTCGAGCAGCGCGTAGAGCAGCACGCTCGCCATCATCGCGGGCCGTCGCCCGAACTTGTCGCCGAGCCGCCCGAAGACGAACGCCCCGACCGGGCGCATCGCCAGCGTGAGCAGCAACGCAAACGCCACGCTGCCCAGCTCGGTATTGAACTCCTTCGCGATGTCCTTGAGCACGAACACCATCAGGAAGAAATCGAACGCGTCGAGCGTCCACCCAAGATAACTTGCCGTTACCACATGCTTCTGTTCTTTGGTCCAGGACATGGTGTCTCCTTCATCGGCGGCAATAATGCGCGACGAATTGACTCTACTCCTGAATCCGGATCGTCATGCGAGCCGGGGCCGAATCGCCCCGGAACCCGTATGGATGCTCGGCACAAAGCTTTGCGACGAAGGTTTTACCTGCTACAACACTCGTCAAAAGCGATAACTCAGGCCAACGCGCGCAGCCTGCGCCGACGTGTTGCCGGTACCGACCAAGGCGTCGACACTCAGATCGAGATCGAGTGCCTTCGTGAGCGGAAGCTTTGCACCGGCGCCGACCGTCAGCATGGCCCGCGAAGGCGCGATCCCCGCGATGACGAAGCCGGTACCGTCTGCCGCAGTCACGGCGACGTTGCGATCGGTGCTCATCGTCTCGTAGGCGAATCCGACGCGCGCTTCGATCATGGCCGGGCGTGCCGAGGGGGAAGCCAGCGGCAACCCGATCGACAGTCCGACGTACGGTTGCAGACTGCGCAGACTAATGTTGCCGACGCCAAGGTTCTGGCTCGTCGGCCCCGTCTCCGAGAGACTCTGACCACCGTAATACGCGTATCGTGCACCCGCGCGCGGCGTGACGACAACCGGTCCGACCGTCAGAGGCAGGCTCGCCTGCAGTCCTGCGTGGAACTCCTGTGCGTGACCGTCGGCCTGCGCTTTGCCGAGCGTGCCGAAGCTGCGCGCCGTCGAGAGGAAATCGTAGGCATAGCCTGCCGTTGCTCCGACGTTGACCGGCCCAAACCAGCGGCCGCCGTACCCGGCAAGGCGAATCGCGTCGACGGTTCCCTTCGTTCCGGTCGACTCCGACACATCGACATGCGTGTAGCCCGCCGCAGCGCCGACCGTCCAGTCGCCAGCGCGGTGTTCCAGACCGGCAAGGAAGCCGAACGTGCGGCTGTCGTAGGAAGGAATGCCGTTCTCGCTGTCCGTGCGTGCCTTCTGGCCGGTGAGTTGCATCCAGCCCGCGGTGTCGGGCCCTGCGCAATCGGCTCGCGCCGTCGTCGACATGTCGCATGCATTGCCCAGACGCGCAAGCAACGTCTCGTTGGTTCGCTGCGTTTCGCGCATCGCCGACCCCGCCAGCGCGCCGAAAAGCGTTGCGTTGGTCGGCGCGACGACAACGCCGCCGACCGTGCCGTTGCCTGTCAGCGACGCCACCACGCCGTCGGTCAGTGTGCTGATGTCTAGCGCAATGCCTGACGGCGCGTTCGACACGACATTCGAGAACGTACCCGCGACCGAGTTGGCCGCGATAAGTCGGTACGTCGCCGCCGAATACGTGCCGGGGCCGAACAGCACCTGAATCGTGCCCGCCAGCGTGGCCGTGCCGTTGACGATCAGTTGCGACGCCGACGTCGGACTGATGTCGAACATCAGCGTGGCCGACGGCGACTGCGTGTAGTTGCCGTTGATCGTGAGCGTGCCGATGGAGCCGCCGGGACGCACGGTGCCATCGTTGCGCACGCTCCCGGCAACCGTGCCGTGACCTCGCAAGGTACCGGCGGCATTCACTTGGACGTCACCCGCGAGTCGCGCCGTCGGCGTGTTCAGATCGCCGACTTCGAGCGTCCCGCCGTTCACGCTCGTCAGGCCCGTGTACGTGTTGATGCCATTGAGGATCAGCATGCCCGTGCCTGACTTCGTCAGCCCGCCGCTCCCGGAAAGGGTGCCGGAGAAAACACTATCGAGCGCGGAGTCCGACGTCAGTGTCGTCGCACCAAGCAGTACGCTGCCCGAGCCACCGAGCGTGCCGACCGTCTGCGCACCCGCCGTCGAGACATCGAACAGCGCGCCCGACGCGACCGCCACGCCCGACGAACTCGCAATCGACGCGTTGGGCGTGAGCCGCAGCGTGCCTTCGTTCACACGCGTGGCGCCGGTATAGGTGTTTTGGGCCGCCAGGACCAGCGTGCCCGGCCCGGCCTTCGCGACGCTGCCGCTGCCGGACATCGTCCCGTTCACGGTGAACGCATTCGAGGCGGCTTCGATGTTGATCTCCCCGCCGTTTGTGCCGAGCACGATAGGACGCGATGTCGACGCGTAAGCGGTGCTCGTCACATGAAACGCGCCGCCGTTGAGCGTGAGCGCGCCTGCGCTTGCGCCGAGACTGGCGTCCTGACTCACCGCCAGAACGCCGGCATCGACGGACCATGGCGTGACACCGGTGGACGTGCCCGTGAGTGTCCAGACGTTGCTGTCGCGCTTCGCATACGCGCCGAATCCGATGAACGTGCTGCCAATCTGCGAGACGTCGAAGGAATCGTTGGTCGTTCCGCCAAGCGCAAGTATGTCGGGACTCGCCGCGCCGCTATGACTGACCGCGTTGCCAACCAGCGTGTAGCCGGTCTGGAGGACGAGCGCGTTGCCACCCCCGGTCATCGATATCGCGCTGGCGCGGGTGCTGCCGGAAAAGTCGGTGCCACCGACAATGGTGCCGCTCAGATTGATGGTCGCGCCCCCGGTGGCGAGCAAACCGACACCGCCAGCCGTGACGGTGCCCTGCCCGTTGCCCCCGCTTGCCCCAAGGATTTGCCCGGCGTTGGTCACCGTGCCGCCCTGTCCCACTACCACGCCTGCGGCGCCGTCGGCCTTGTGGCTCTCGCCCGCTTGAACGGTTCCGCTGCTGCCATTGACAAGCGTTGCGCCCGAGCTCACGCGCGCGCCCACGCCCCCGGTACCGTCCAGAAAAAGGACGCCGAGATTCTCCGATCCATTGCCGCCTTTGACGATGCCTTGGTTCGTCAGTGTCGCCCCTGTGAGGAGCGTGACGCCGTCTCCGCCCGTCCCGCCATGTCCTGAATAGACGATGGTGGTAGGTGTCGTGCCGTCTGCCCCCCCGTCGCCGCCGAAGATCATGCCGTAGTTGGTCGCGCTCGCGCGGTTCGAAAGGATGACGCCGCTCCCGCCGTTGCCGCCGTCGCCAACCAATCCGGGGAAACCGGCATCGCCGATACCGCCTCGCCCCCCAGTGCCCCCCGTGATGCTGCCGCTGTTGGTCAGTACGGCGCCCAGCCCGGAAAGGTCGACACCGGCGCCACCGAGCCCGCCCGCGCCGGCACCGCCTCCTGTGTTGACGAGCGTGTTACTCCCTGCGCTCCCTCCCATGCCACCGTTACCGCCAACCAACGCCCCTGGTGCCCCAAGGACACCGCTTCCGACATTGGTAATGGTCGTACCCGCGCCCGCCACGATGGCGGTGCCACCTGCCCCTCCCGTGCCGCCGGCGCCCGCCCGTCCGCTGGTGGCAAGCGTTGCGCCATTGCCACTGTCGCCCCCCTTTCCCCCCTCGCCGCCTAGCCCTCCGGAGATCGTCCCTTCGTTGAAGATGGACGTGTCGACGTCGACGACCAGCACGCCCGCCGCCCCCGAACCGCCGCGACCTCCGGCGCCACCCTTCCCTCCCGTGATGCCCTGACCGTTGCCGAAAATCGTCCCTCCCGGCACACCATTTTCGCCGGCGCCTCCGCTTCCCCCCATACCGCCCGAAATCTGCTGACGATTCGCAATCGTGGTGTTTGCCCCGGCAATCAATCCCGCACCGCCGGCACCGCCGTCGCCGCCAGCGCCGCTGTCCCCAATCGTGCCTTCTAATTCGATCACGGACCCAATCGCGTCGGTCAGAAAAATCACCCCCAGGCCGCCCAGGCCGCCGTTTCCCCCGCGTCCGCCTGCGCCCCCCATGATCTTTCCTGATCCGTTCGTGACCAATGCGCCGGCCCCTACCTGCGCACCTGCCCCCCCTGCGCCACCGTTACCCCCGACGCCTGCCGTGCCGCCAACGCCACCGTCGCCGATATCGCCACCGGATGCGCCGGTCGTATCGAACGATATGAGGTTGTACCCTCCCGTTCCGCCCACCCCGCCATCCCCTCCCGCGCCACCGGTGATGACGCCGCCGTTCCCGGTGCCGTCTTCCACAGTGACTATCGGGCCGCTTCCGGCGGCAAGTCCGAGGCCACCATTCCCGCCCGCGCCGCCGCCTGCCCCCAACCCGCTTCTCTCACCCGTGCCCCCGATCGAAACCCCAACGTCCGCGCCCGCCCCACCCTGACCGCCTGCGCCGCCGTTGCCGCCCGAAATGGTGCCTGCACTGCTTCCGGTCGAAACGACACTCGTATCCCCGACTCGCACACCATCGCCTCCGTTGCCGCCTTGCGACGCAACGCTCCCATCGCGACTGCCCGCGCCAGAAATCGAGCCCGCCATGCCGTCGGCCCCAATTCCTCCGTTGCCACCCGTTACCGTGCCAGGAAGTGTCAGCTGAGCGCCGCTTCCCAAATCAATACCACGACCTCCCGCCCCGCCGCGGCCGTTGTCCGCGTTGCCTCCGGTCGCGCCGTTGCCGCCACTCCCGCCCATCACGAGGCTTACAGCGCCAAGGACAACGGAAATGCCGTCAGCACCGCGAATTCCCGCGCCTCCCCCGCCGGCAATCCCCTGCACGAGGCCCCCACCCGCATCCCCCCCTAGTCCTCCAACGGCCGCAGAAACAGTGTTCGCCGTGGACATGTCCAATCGGAAAGCGCCATCGATGAATATGCCGTCGCCACCGTCGCCTCCGCTACCGCCAGTCCCACCGCTGCCTCCTGCACCGCCATCACCACCCACCCCGGCAAACCAGTTGGTTGGCTGAAGATCGCCCGTCACCCTGATCGCGGTTCCCCCCGCTCCACCACCTCCGCCGCCACCGCCTGCTCCAGGTCCCGTGATGCCGCCTGCTCCACCATTCCCGCCGCTCGGGCCATACATCAACACGGCCGTGGTGGGGTCCAGGATGCCGTCCACACCATAGCCTGCGGAAGCACCGCCCCCGCCGCCCGCATTGCCGGTGCCGTCGCCACCGTTGATGTTCGATGACCCCGCCACACCGCCGGCGCCGCCAGCATTGCCGAGCGAATCACCTCCGCCCGCGCCGCCATTACCGCCGTTGCGCCCTCCGCCACCGCCCGCGCCGCCGTTGTTCGTCGACGGATCGAGCGCGCTGCTCTGCCCGTTGCCACCGTTTTGCGTTGTCCCGCTCGCCCCCGCGCCACCTGCCGCCGAAGGACTGCCCCCCGTCCCGGCGCCACCGTCACCACCTGCGGCCTGTGCGCTCGCTTCCGTCACCCCAGCGACTGCACCGATCAAAATGGCCGCAGCCATCGCCGCGCGTCTGGTGCGGCGGCCAGCGCCCCGGGTGCGCGAGCGTCCCGACTCCGACACGACCTGAAACAGCCCCAGACTCGTGTTCCATACCACTCGATAGACGTGATTCACGCGCAGCCCCCGATTTCTTTGATTTGTCGATGGGGGCAGGCTATCGGCGACGCGGCATCAGCACATTGGACTAAAGTCGTAGTCCGAAGAAAAAAGTCGGAATTTCGGGGTCGCCGAACGCCGGGTTCGGTCGCCGCTTCGCGGTATCCGGGACGCCGGCGACCCCGCAATGCATTACACTGGCGGCCGAATTCCTACGCCCTACACGTTCATGTCCGAAGCTACTTCCACCACCGTCATCCTCGGCGCCGGTCAGGCCGGCGGCGAAACCGCCCTCGCGCTGCGTCAACTCGGCTACACCGGCCGCATCGTTCTGGCCGGCAGCGAAACGCATCTGCCGTATCGCCGTCCGCCGCTCTCCAAGGCCTTTCTCGCCGGTCAGGCCGACGAAGCCAGCCTGCTGATCCGCCCGGCCGACGCCTGGGAGAAGGCCGAGATCGACGTGCGCCTCGGCGTGACGGCCACCGCCGTCGACCGCGCCGCGCGCACCGTGTCGTTCGACGACGGCCAGACGCTCGGCTACGACCACCTCGTCCTCGCCCTCGGCGGCCGCGTGCGCCCGCTGCCGATGCCCGGCGGCGACGCATCCAACGTCTATTACCTGCGCAACATCGCCGACGCCCAGCGTCTGCGCGAAGCCCTCACGCCGGGCAAGCGCGTCGTCGTGATCGGTGGCGGTTACATTGGTCTGGAAGTGGCAGCCAGCGCCGTCAAGGCAGGCACCTCGGTGACGGTGCTCGAAGCCGCACCGCGCCTGCTCGCACGCGTTGCCGAGGCCGACCTGGCCGGCTTTTTCGCCACGCTGCATCGTGAGAACGGCGTCGACGTGCAAACCGGTGTCGGTGTCACGGCGCTGGAGCAAGACGCCTCCGGTCAGGTCGTGGCCGTCGTCGCCGGCGACAAGCGCTTGCCCGCCGATGTCGTGGTCGTGGGGATCGGCCTGATTCCGAACGCAGAACTCGCACAGGCGGCAGGTCTGACCGTGGACAACGGCATCGTCGTCGACGAATTCGCGCGCACCAGCGACCCCGCGATTCTGGCAGTGGGCGACTGCGCACACCATGAACATCCGGCACTGGGCCGCCGCATCCGTCTCGAATCGGTGCCGAGCGCCAGCGAGATGGCCAAGGTCGCCGCCAGCGTCGTTCACGGCGACGCCCCGAAAGCCGTTGCCACGGCACCGTGGTTCTGGTCGGATCAGTTCAACGCAAAGTTGCAGATGGTCGGGATGACGGACGGTCACGACGCCGTGGTCGAGCGCCGTTTGCCGGACGCGCAGGGTGCGCCCGTCTTCATGCTGTTCTATCTGCGTGATGGCGCCGTGGTGGCTGCGGCCAGCATCAACCGTGCACAGGAGTTCATGGCGGCACGCGAACTGGTCGGCCGCCGCGCAGTGATCGACCCGGCGCGTCTGGCCGACGCCGCCACGCCGCTCAAGACGTTGCTCGCCGAACTCGGCCCGGCTGCCTGACGCGTTCGACGTCACGTTCGACACCACGCTCGACACCACGCTCGACGTCAATCACGCCGCACCTCCGCGATGCCGCCGGCGCCGTTCCGGCACATCGCGGAATATCGCCGCGCGACCGTCTGCACCGCCTAAGCGTGACGCGCGTGGGCGGGCAAGAGCAGCACCGGACGGCCCGCATGACGGGCCGTGTCCTCCGCCACGCTACCCAACGTAAAGCGACGGAAACCGCGCCTGCCGTGCGTTCCCAGCACGATCACGTCGGCATCGGCATCCCTGCCTGCCGCAATGATCTGGTCGGCGACACCCTCGCCCACCGGCTGAATTTCGCGCATCTCCACTTCCCCCGGCACACCCGCCTCCGTCAGACGCTGCGTCGCCCAGGCGCGGACCTGCTCGCCCACGGCACGGACGGCGTCGAGCATCGGCTCGGGGTCGAAGCCCGCGAGAAACGGCCCCGGCATGTCCAGCACGTGAACGACGCGTAACGTTGCCCCGTGGGTTCGCGCCAGCGCGAGCGCGTAGTCAAACGCCCGGCGCGCGGTTTCGCTGTCGTCGAGCGCAACGAGAATCTGAGCGTAATGCCCACCGGCGCGCAGTGGCTCATGGGGACGCGCTTCACCTGCGACCAGCATCACCGGCACCTCGGCGCTGCGCAGAATCTGTTCGGCGACGCTGCCCAACATGGCACGACTCACCCCGCTACGGCCATGCGTGCCGACGATGATGATGTCGGCCCCCCACTCGTTCGCCTCGCGGGTCATGGCTTCGGGGACGGTCTCGCCCGTGGTGCGCAGATCGAGCAGATGCGCCTGTGCGTCGAACCCCTCCTCGCGCAAGTACAGCACCGCGCGTGCCAGATGCTCCTCGCCTTCGCGCTGCATGTCGCGACGCACCTGTTCCAGATCGATGAGCTTGCTGAATGCCGACGTGAGCAGCGTCACGGGATCTTCGACGGTATGAATCACGCGGATCAGGTCGCCGTTGCGCGCAAAGGCAGCGGCCTCGCGCAGCGCTCGTCGCGACGATTCACTACCATCGGTTGCCAGCAGGATGCGTTTAGTCATGGGCGGCCTCGCATGGAAAGTGGCAGAAGGTCGCGCGCGCCGCGTCGAACTCGTTGTTTCGACTGACGAACTGCCAGCGCGACCCTTCCACTATACCGCCCGATAGTGGCCAAAGACCACCCATCAAGCCTGACATCGCGTCAGGCTCTGATGCAGATCAGTCTTCCGGGCGTTACCGCGCGGCGTCACCCCAGCGATAGGCGTGCGAGGCGTCGTCAAGCTTCGCCTTGAGCGCCGGGTCGAGGGTGTAGTCGATGGTGCCGAGCGTTTCGTCGAGCTGTTCCACGCGGCTCGCACCGATGATGGCCGAGGTCACGACCGGGTTCGAGAGCACCCAGGCCAGCGACAGACGCGTCAGCGACTCGCCGGCATCCTTCGCAATGCCCTTGAGCGACTCGATCGTCTCGAACTCGCGCTCATGCCAGTAACGCTGCTGGTACATCGCCCCCGCCTTGCCGACGGTCGCGGTGAAACGTCCTTCGCTGGGTGCGGCGTCGTGACGGTACTTGCCTGTCAGGAGCCCGCCGGCGAGCGGGTTGTACGGAATGACCGCCAGCCCTTCTTCGCTCGCGAGCGGCAGCAGTTCGCGTTCGATCTGACGAAACAGCAGGTTGTAGCGCGGCTGTACCGACACGAAACGCGCCACGCGCAGCACGTCCGCACGACCCAGGGCGCGCGCAAGACGATACGCCAGGTAGTTCGACACACCGACATACCGCGCCTTGCCCGACTTCACGATGGTGTCGAGTGCCTCGAGCGTCTCGTCGATCGGCGTATCGGTGTCGTCGGAATGGAGTTGGTACAGATCGACGTAGTCGGTGCCCAGGCGGGCGAGCGATGCGTCGATGGCGCTGAGCAGGTGCTTGCGCGAAGCGCCCTTGTCCCACGGCGACGGCCCCATCTGGCCACAGGCCTTCGTCGCCACGATGAACTTGTCGCGACGCCCCTTGAGCCAGCGGCCGACGATCTCTTCGGTGCGCCCGGCGAGCGACGTGTCGGCACCCAGCGGGTAAACGTCGGCGATGTCGATGAAATTGACGCCCGCGTCTGTGGTGCGGTCGAGGATGGCGTGGCTCGCGGCCTCTTCGGTCTGCAGACCGAACGTCATGGTGCCCAGGCACAGGCGGGAAACGCTCAGGCCGGTACGGCCGAATTTCGTGTATTGCACGGTAACTCCCGGAAGGTTCGGATCAGGCGGTGACACTGCACGGCGCCCGCATGCGCATCGCACTTGACGAAAGCGCCTGCGGGAAAACGCACAGTATGCGCGATTCCGGAAAATTTCGCGCAGCCCTCCGGCGTGCCTCGCCGTGCCCTACTCGAGCGACTTCAGGTCGACCCAGACGCCATCCGCGCCACGAATGAGCATCTTGCCGCCGTATCGCATGACGGTCGTGTTCTCGTTCTCGGAGACGAACGCCGTCTGTGGCAGATCGTTCGCGTACGAAGCGAGATCCGGCGTACCCGCGAACGGATTGTTCGCGATAAGGTGCGAGACGAGCGTCATCATTGCCAGATAGCTCGTCGGCGTCGAAATCACCGTTGGCCCGCCGTGCGAACCGCTCGCGGCATCGCCGAAACCCACGAGCTTCACGGCCACCGGCACGTGCGTGATTTCCGGCAACGGAATTTCGCGCATGCCCGCGATCTGCAGCTTGCTGCCGCGCAGTGCCGCACCGTGCTCGGGCACGAACACCACGATCGCCTTGCGTCCCGACTTCTCGATCGTATCGATGAACTGTCCGAAGTCGTCGAACATGGCCTTCGCGCGGATTGGATAGCTTTGCACGCTGGTGAGCTTCGAGCCTTCGAGGCGATTGCCGTCGTGCAGCGAGATCGTGTTGTAGTAAAGCGCTACGCGCTTGTCCGGCAGGGCCGTGCGCTGCTTCCACCACGATTGCAGCACGTCGCCGTCGGAGCGGATCGGCGTCTCGTCGAATGCGCGCATGGCCACGCGCGTGCGCGTGTTGTCGAAGGGCGTCACACCCTGCACGTTGAAGTTCTGCTGCACTTCCTGCATGAAGTTGTCGAAGTGCCCGTCGTGATTCATCGCGAGCTTCGGCGTAAAGCCCAGGCTCTGCAGGTTGCTCATCACGTAGCACTGCGGCCCCGCCGGATCGTACAGGGCCTTGTGTGTCGGTTGCCCGCACCCGGCACGCAGCACGCGAATGGCTGCCGGGCCGCTATAGCTCGCCGCCGAATTGAAGTTCTTGAAGATGTAATCGAAACGCGCGAGCAGCGGCTGGTTCTCGAGTTTGTCGTAGTCGAGATCGTCCTGCGCGAGCGAGCAGATGTGCAGGAAGATGATGTCGAAATCCGGCCCGGCCCCTGCCTGTGCGGGCATCGAGACCGAGCGCGTCAGTTCGCGGGCAAAGAAGGTGTTCAGCGCCGCATTCGGATTCGCCCCCGGGGGCACCTCGCCGTCACCGCTGACGAACTCGCTCCCGCCACCGCCTGCCGTCGCCGCCGCATCCGCCGCATTGGCCGGCCCGCTCGCCAGCGACGTCGGATGGCCCTGCGAGGCAACGACCGGCGGGACCGAGACCAGCGTGCCCACGCGCAGCACGCCCGGCACGATCAGTAACGCGAGCAGCACGAACGTCGTGACCCGCACCCAGCGATTCACGATCCAGTACGCCAGCAACAGAATCGCCAGCAGCAACCAGTCGCGCGCCGAAACGAAGCGGCCGAGCAATTCGATGATGTACGAGAAGCGGAACTGCATCAGCGCGGGCAACTGCTCGATGAAGCGCGCAAACGGCGGCAGGTTCGAGTCGTAGTAGAGCAACGCCGCGCCTGCGGGAATCGCAATCACCTGCCGCGCGATACGCGCCCATCGCGGACGCAGCCGAATCGTGAGCAGCAACGCGAAGATGAAGTTCGGCACCACGTGAAAGCCGATGATGCCGGCCCACAGCAGCAGAAGCTTCAGAATGAAATAGAGGTTCCAGATGCCCATCTTGGGGTTCCCTCAGGTATGACGTGCGCCGCGCAGACGATTCTGCCAACGCGTCACCAGTTTGCTCAGCAAGTAATTGGCCAGCACCTGATAGCCGCGCAATCCCATGCCCAGCATTTCGAACAGTGCCTTGATCGGTTCGTCGCGCGTACGCTCGGCGTCCCAGTCGCGCCACGCGTCGGCCCGCCCGAACGTGAATTGCACGAGATGCTTGTCCTGCTCTGCCGTCAGCGGCATGAAGGCGAGGAACAGCTGTTGCCCACGCGCGCCGACCACGCTCACCGGAAAACCGTATTCCGTGGTGCCGCGCGTGAGCGCCACCTGCGCTTCGGTGCCCGCCGGCAAGTCGAGTGGCGTCGGCAGTTGCAGCGCCAACCCGCCGCCCGAGAAGTCGCGCGTGTGGCACACGAGCGTGCGACCGTCCGGCAGATAGAGCGTGGCGGGCAAGCGCATCGTCACCCGGTGCGTGCGGCGCACCTGCCTGACCTCCGTGGCTACCGCGACCGCGGCGCCCAGCACGGCGAGGTTGAACGTCACCCACGCCAGGTTGAAGACCAGTGCGCCGGTCTCGTGCTCGGGACCGTAGAAGAAGCGCAGGATGCCCGCGAGGAACCCCAGCAGGTTGAATCCGAGCAGCACCAGGTAAGGCTTGGAGATACTCCAGTCGAAGAAGCTTTGCTCGATCAGCCCGCCCTTGGCCGTCACGTTGAACTTGCCGTACCGCGGATTGATGAAGGCCACCGTCGTCGGCAACGCCACGTACCACGCGAGTACCGCCTCATAGACATCAGACCAGAACGAATGCCGGTACTTGCCCTGAATCCGTGAGTTGGCAATGTTCGCGTGCGCGATGTGAGGCAGCACATAGGCACAGATGCTCAACGCCGCCGCCTGCACGATGTGCAGCCCGAAGAACAGATAGGAAATCGGCGCGAGCAGGAAGATGATGCGCGGAATGCCATAGAAGAAGTGCAGCATCGCGTTCGCGTAGCAGATCCGTTGGCCGATTTTCAGGCCACGTCCGAAGAGCGGATTGTCCACGCGGAAGATCTGCGCCATGCCGCGCGCCCAGCGGATACGCTGGCCGACGTGCCCCGACAGCGACTCGGTGGCAAGACCGGCCGCCTGCACGACTTTCAGGTACACCGTGTTCCAGCCGCGGCGATGCATCTTGAGCGCCGTGTGGGCATCTTCCGTCACCGTCTCCACGGCGACGCCACCCACTTCGTTGAGCGCCGTGCGCCGCAGCACCGCGCACGAGCCGCAGAAGAACGCCGCGTTCCAGAAGTCGTTGCCGTCCTGCACGATGCCGTAGAAGAGCCGCCCCTCGTTAGGCACGGCGCCACGCGTGGCAAGGTTGCGCTCGAACGGATCGTCGGAGAAGAAGTGGTGCGGCGTTTGGACGAGCGAGCATCGTTCGTCCTTGAGGAACGCCCCCATCGTCGTTTGCAGGAACGAGCGCACGGGAATGTGATCGCAGTCGAAGATGGCGATGTACTCGCCCTGCGTCTTGCCGAGCGCATGGTTGATGTTGCCCGCCTTGGCGTGACGGTTGTCGGGACGCGTGACGTAATGCACCCCGGCCTGCGCCGCGAAATCGCGCATCTCCTCGCGACGGCCGTCGTCGAGCAGATAGATGTTGAGCTTCTCGGGCGGCCAGTCGATGCCGCACGCGGCATACACGGTCGGGCGCACCACGTCGAGACCTTCGTTGTACGTCGGGATATAAACGTCGACGCTTGGCCACAGCCGCACGTCGGGTGGCAGCGGCGTGATCCGGCGCTGCAGCGGCCAGACCGTCTGAAGGTAGCCGAACAGCAGGATCATCCACGTGTACATCTCGGCAGCGACCAGCGTGTAGCCGACCGTGGCCTCCGCCAGCGTGTCGAACGTCAGCGACTGGGTCAGGCGCCACCACACGTAACGCACCGTGCAGATCAGCGACAGGCCGATCAGCACCAGCACCGAGTACTGGCTGTCGAGCCGCCGGAACACGAGCGCCAGCGTGAGCGTGCAAATCGAGAACAGCAACTGTTCGAGCGGCTCGAAAGGCGTGGTGACAATCCAGAACACACCGATCAGGCCGATCAACGCCACGATGGCCGACGTGACCCGCCACTGCATCACCTGTTCGAGTTTCTGGTCGAACTTGTGCGCCAACTGTGCAGGCGTATCGGGCGGAATGCCGAAGAGTGTCTGCACCAGCCACAGGCGAACCCGCTCGTTGTGCTCGCGAAACGCCAGCCACGCCATGTACGGCGGAAAGGCCGGACGCCGGTCCGCACGACGCCAGAACAACGCGCGCATGATCTGCCAGAAGCTGGCATCGGCGGGCAGATCGAGCCGCTGTGTCAGGCGGTCGTTGCACCACGCGAACGCGCGTCCCGGGTAGTCGGGGCGTCCGGCGCGCGCAGGTTGAAACAGGGCGCGCAGCCACCAGTCGCGCCACTGGTCCAGTTGGCGCACGTCGAGCCGCATGGCCAGACGTGCCACCACATGGTCACCCACCTGCGTCACCCACAGCCGATGGCGCGGCGAGCGCAGCGTGGCGGCGAGCAACCATTGCATGACGCCCGGCGCGCGTCCGTCGGGACGGTTCGGCACCGCCAGACGCAGCGCCACGATCTCGAACCCGAGCCGGTAGAGGGAGCGAAGTGCGTCGGTGATCATGGCATCCCTCCGGTCGCCGCACCTTCCGCCCCATCGTCCGGTCCCGTGGCGCGCATCACCCAGGCGGCGAGTTCGACGATGTCCAGCGCGGCCTGCGAACCGTGCCCCGCCCTGGAAAGCGGCTCACCGGCGGCGGCCACTGTCCCGATGGCATCGTCGCGATGAATTCGCAGGGGCACGACGGCCTGATCACCGCGTGCCTGGATCAGATGCAGCAGATCGTTGTTCAGCGGCGAGTTCGAGGCTGCCAGATTCGGAATCATCTGCGCGCGCCCCGCGCACGCCGCGATCAGATCGGGCTGCGTCACGTAGCCGGTCGTCGTCACCGGCACCACACCGAGCACCAGATCCGCCGCCGCAGCCGCCGCCAGTGCGATGACGTCCGGCAGGCGGTGCGTGTCGATGAAAACACGCGTGCCGTCGGGCCATCCCAGCGCCTCGAGCTGACGGCGCAAACCGCCGGTATCCTCCTGCAGCCATTTGGCCACGGCCGCGACACTCGTCGCGTCGTTGGCACCGGCGGGCAGCAGCGGCACGCCGGCAGGCGTCTCGCGCACGACGTCGCGCCAGCGATCCGGCGCAACGCCGGCCGACAGCACGCCCCGTTGGCACGTCTCGCGCAATCCGAGCAACGCGCCGATGCTGTTCTGCGCATCAAGCTCAAGCACGGCGCCCGGATGCG
This sequence comes from Pandoraea pnomenusa, assembly GCF_040391475.1. GTDB lineage: Bacteria > Pseudomonadota > Gammaproteobacteria > Burkholderiales > Burkholderiaceae > Pandoraea > Pandoraea pnomenusa_C. The sequence continues at coordinate 188,879 of NZ_JBEBXS010000001.1, forward strand.
ACGCCTCGGCGAAATGCGCCGCCAGATGCGCACTCACCGAACTGCGGCCTGCTCCACCGGCACTGGACACCACGGCGATCAGGATCAGCATGTGCCCTCCCCGGCCCCGTGGCACAGGCGCGAAGCGATCGGACGGCAGGCACGATGCCGGGTGAACTGACGCACAATTGCGATGCGAGCGCGCATAGGTCAATAACTCCAGATCGGACGTACCGGCGACGGCGGCATCGGCACATCGCCACGGCGGGCATCGAAGTGATAGCGCATGTAGACAAGGAAACGATTCGGCGCGTAGTAGTCGGAGCGCTCGAACTGCACCTGTCCGCCGATGACCCAGTGACGGTTGACCCAGTACTCGGCGCGTCCGAGGATCGAGAAGCCGACACCGAAACCGCCGCCCGAGCCATACGTGAGATTACCGCTCGCCGCCTGCAGCGCGCCATCCGTCGGGAAGTACGGCATCGACTTCTCCTGACTCTGCGAGAGCGACACCGAGCCACGCAGGTAGTACGACCAACGCTGGGTACGGCCGTACCATTCCAGCGGCAACGTCAGCGACACATAGGTTTGCGGGCTGTAGTAACCGCCGTGGCCATAGGTGTAGTAGCGTTCGTTCTGCGCGAAGCTGTCGAAGAACAGCGTCACGCCGGTGTTCATCCGCATGTCGCGCTTGTAGATCAGCGGCAGGTCCACCCCGGCACGCGCCGAAATCTCCGAGTTGTTCAACACATTCTCGCCGGTCAGCCGCGCCACACTCGCCTCACCGAAGATGCCCCACTTCGGGAAGTCGCGCGATGCGTGGAACGTCAGCGCATCACGCCGCACACCGCCCCATTTGCCGTCGCCAAAGACCTCCGGTAACGGTAGATAGGACCCGGCGTAGGACACCATGCTACCGGTCATCGGCCGACGCGATGCGTCGACCCAGTAGTTGTAGCGGCCGAGATTGCCGTACAGGCGCACGCCCCCCGTCACGTACGAGACCGGGAAGCCGATGGGCGTATGGCCGATGTCCGCACGGATCCAGTCGTTTTCGTAGCCGAGCATGAGCGCCTGGCCGTGCGCCTTCTGCCGCTTCGTGCCGTAGTCGGAGAGCACGCCGGGGTTCGCGGCGCGAAATGCCGGTACATTCAGGAACGGCAGCGTGCCGATCTGCGACGTGCCGTTGAGCGGCAGATCGCCCGAATCCGCACTGACATAGTCGGTCTGCGCAAACACGTGCCCGTCGTACCCCACGGCGTACTGACCGTACACCGGCACGGCGCGCGCATTGAACATCGAGATGCCGCCGTCGCCCTTCTTCTGGTCGATCTCGTAGCCCGCCGCCACGTAGCTGTTACGGCGCGACTCCAGCGAATCGATGGCCGACTCCGCCGACGTCATGCCGTCGTAGCCCGGTAGCGCACCCTGCACGATCTCCTCCTTGCGCGCCTGGTCGTACCATCCCTTCGCCTCGTTGAAATGACGCTGGGACTGCGCGATGCGTCCGCGCTGCACCGTGACGGCCGGGGTATCCGGGAATTGCGTGCGCAGCTTCTCGTTCAGGGCAATGGCCTCGTCATACCGCTCCATTGCCGTGAGACGCCTCACCGCGGCGAGTTGCGTCCATACGTCATCGGGCGGCGCCTCGGCCAGCGCACGATCGAGTTCGCGGTTGGCGGCCTCGTCGTCCTGAAGTTCGTACAGCACCCGCACGAGCGACAGACGCGCGTCCTGATTGCCGGGGTCCTCCCGAAGCTGGGCCTCGGCGATCTTGCGCGCGTCGTCGAAGCGACGCTCGTCGAAATAGATGTCGCCCAGCGTCGACAGCGCGCGCTTGTCGGGCGGCTGACGCGTGAGCAACGGGTCGAGCTTTTCGCGAGCCGTCTTGAAGTCGCCCAGCGCGCGCGCACGATCCGCCTGCCGCAGCGCCAGGCGGTCCTGCAAGTCCTGCCATTCGTCGCGCTGGTCCGCGCCCAGGGTCGACGGATCCATTCCCGCGAGGAAGGTGCCGAGTTCGCCGTCGCGCTCGGCCGTGTTGAGCAGCTCTGCGTATCGCAGTTGGGCGTCGGGCTGCGGCTTGTCCTGATGCGCCGCAAGCCAGTCCCGCATGAGCGCCAGGCCCTGATCGGGCTGCCCGGCCGCGACGCGCGCACGTGCCACTTCGCCGATCAGTTCGGGGTCGTCGCCTGCCAGCGACAGCGCTTCGCCATAATGACGCTCGCTTTGCGTCTCGTCGCCCGCCGCACGGGCTTCTCTCGCCTGCCGTGCAAGGTCGCGAATCGCAAGCGTCGTCCGCATGCGCTGGATCGATGGCGTGACGTTCGCGGCCGGAATCTGCGCGAGCGCCGCGCGTGCACCCACTTCGTCGTCGATCACGTTCAGATAAATGGCTTGCGCATAGAGCATCTGCGCACGGTCGTCCGGTTCGAGCGGCTGACGCATGCCCTCGGCCATGACCTCGCGGCCGATTTGCGGCAGACGCAGCTTCCGGTAGAGGCTGGCGAGCGAATAGCGTGTCCACGCGTTACCCGGGTCGAGCGCAACGGCACGCTCGAGCGCCGCGAGCGCCGGGCCGTTGTGGCCTTGCGCGATCAGCCGGTCCGCGTCGTCGGACAATGCGGCCGACTCGGCCTTGTCGAAGCGCGCCTTCTCCTGGGGGAAGCGCTGCCGCAAGTCGCCGAGCAGGTTCGCCAGTTCGGTTCGCCGTTGCTGGCGCGAGTACAAGGTAATCATGCCCCGCAGCGCCGTATCGTTGTCGGGTTCGATCTTCAACGCCTGCTGGAAGAGCCGTTCCGCGTCTTCGTCGCGCTTGTCGTCGAGCGCGATGTCGCCGAGCAGTGCCAGTCCGTCGGGGTTGCGCGGATCGCTCGCCAATGCGCTGCGCACGAGCCGGTCGGCCTCGTCCAGACGCCCCGCGTCGCGAGCATCGCGCGCCTGCGACATCGCGCCCCAGAATTGCGACGTCTTGAGCAGGCTGCGCCATTTGCCCGCGTTGTCGGGGTCCTTGCGCAAGGCCTGTTCGAACAGTTCCTGTGCGCCCTTGTGGTCACCCTGCCTCATCTTCACGAGTCCCAGCGAACCCAGCAATTCCCCATCGTTGGGACGCTTGGCCCGTGCGGCGTCGAGCGACTTCTCGGCATCTCCCAGGCGTCCCTGATCGAGGGCCTTGATGCCCGCCTGACGCGCCTTGTACGCCGGGTCGTTCAGCATGCGCGTGCGCGCCGCCTGCTGGGCGTTGAGCTTGTCGTAAGCGGCGCGAATGTCGGTGTCGTTCGGCACGAGCGCCAGATAGCGCTGATACAGGGGCAGCCACGCGAGGTTGCCGTCCGCCTTCGACAGCCCGCGCTGCCAGAGCGGCAGCAGCGCATTCATGTCGGCGTTCGGACGCGCCGCGAGTTCGGCCACCATGCGCGTGCCCGCCAGACGGCTCTCGGAGCGGTCGATCATCAACTCGGCCAGCGATTGCGAAGCCCGCGTGTCGTTGGGCGACGTTTTCGCCAGATTCGCCAGACCCTGCTGTGCGGCAGGCCAACCGTTTGTCGCGTTGGCTTGCGCACGGAAGTACTCCACGCCGAGCGCGCCACTGGGCGGGCCGTCGGGAAAGAGCGCCTTGTATTCGGCGAACGCGGCGTCGGCCTGGCCGCTGCGTTGGAGCAAGCGGGCGCGGGCGATGCGGGCCTTGTCGGTGGTGTTCACGCGGATCACATCTGCCAGCGCCTTGGTGGCCGGGGCGTTCGGATACCGGGCACGCAGCGTTTGCAGCGCCTTGTTTGCCTGTTGCGCTCGGTTCTCCTCGATGTCGATCTGGCCGAGAAGCGACAACACATCGGGCTGGTCCGGCTGAACCAGCAGCGCTTTTTCGAGCGCCGCGCGGGCAAGATCGTTGCGATGGCGCGCATGCCAGAGCGTGGCGCTCGCGAGCAGGTTGCTCACATCGCGATTCGCCGCGACGGGCCCTGACGTATTGGCGGTATTCGGTGCAGGTGCCGCGCGCACGTGCCCCGTGCCCGCCGCCATGAGCAGGCACGTCATGCACGCGGAGCGGATCAGCGTGTGGCGCAAGCCGCCTCCCATGACACCTGCAGCGTGCCGTCGGCTGCGAACCGGTAATGGCCGTCCTGCCAACCGAGGCCGAACAGTGAAAGGACCGAACTGTAATAACCCGGCGGGGACTGCGCATCGAGCGAACGGGCCCGCGCCACCTGCGCCTGCGCTTGCGCGGTATCGCCCAGGGCTTGAAGCAGCGGCACCAGCGCCGCCGAGAACCCCGAATTGCCTTCGCGATTGGCCTCGCCTGTGCGCGTGTTGACACGCTCAGGGGGTGCGCCGCGCGCCGCCACGAACTTCAGCATGCCGCTGAAGCTGTGCATCACCGCGTGAAAATCGTCGCTGCCCGGGGCCAGCATGCCGGCCCACAGGTAGACCCGGATCGCGTTGTAGCTGCCTTCGCCTTGCGTCTCCGGGTCCATCTCGAAGCCGTGTCCCGCGCGATACAGCGCCCATTCGGGCGCGAAGCCCAGGGGCGGCGTCGTGAGCGTGATCTGCTTGATCGACGACGGAATCAGTTGCCCCCAGCCGCTCTCCGGGAACATGCCCGCCAGACGGCGAACCACCTGCATCGGGACATAGCTGGGATTCAGGCGCCACACGTCCTTGGCCGGATGAAATCCGACGGGCGCGGGCAGCAGCGTTCGGCCAAGTCCGGGAATGAAGTCGGTCTCTTCTGCCGCAATCCGACGCGCGAGCAATGCGCCCAGCGCGAAGTAGCGGCGCTCACGCCAGAGGCGTCCGGCTTCGCCCAACGCGTATGCGATCCACATGTCGGCGTCGCTGGCAGGGTTGGTGTCGAGCACGCCCCAGCCGCCGTCGTCCTTCTTGCCCCATAGCCACGACGGCAGATGCGCCGTCAGATCGCCTTGCGCCAGATTGTTGATGGTCCACGCGAGCACCTTGTCGAACGTGGCACGATCATTGGCGACCAGCGCAAACATCAACGCATACGCCTGCCCCTCGGACACCGTGCGCTGGTCGTCCATGCTGTGATCGATCACGCGTCCGTCGTCGCTCAGGAAGCCCGCCTTGAAGCGAGTCCAGTCAGGCCAGTCCACCCCCGGGCACGACCGTGCACCGCCCGCCCCGCCGGCGGCGGCGGGATTGGCGGGTGTCTGCGTCGTCCCCGCTTTCGATGTCGCTGGCGCGGCGTGCGTCGTGTGCGAGAGGCCGGCGAGCATCGGCCCCGTGCCGCACGCGACGAGCGCGCGCAACACGGCACGACGGCGCCGGCCGTAGGCCTCGGCGCGTTTCATTTACTTCTCCAGACGGCGTGCAGCGCGACGCTGCAACCAGCCGAAGCACTTGAGCGCAATCGCAAATGCCGCGAGCAACGCCACAAGGCCGACCAGAATCGGGTGACTCGACAGGTGGTAACGGATTCGGGTCCACCAGCTCACGTCGCCGACGAAGTACGTCTTGCCGAGCCGGAACGATTCGGTACGGTCGTCGCTCACGACCGCCAGATCGCCGTGAATGGCCGAACGCTGGACAGTGTCGTCGATGGCGTCGACCACCTTGAGCAAGGCGGCGTCGCTCGACGCGTTGATCGCCACAACCGAGCGCGCACCGCTCACGGGCGACTCGAAGCCGATGAGGGCCGCCAGCGAGCCGTCGGAAAGCGCGTCCATGTGTGCCGGCCCGACCCGGCTCGCCGCCAGCGCCGAGCCCGTCGCCCCGTCGCCCCGGAAGTCCCGTGGCTGAGCCGACAGCACGCGGCGCGTCTGGTTGATGATCAACGGCAGGTTCTTGCCCCACTTGTTGAGCAGCTCGGCGATATCCTTCCCGCCGACGAGCAACAGGTCGCGATCCTTGAAGCGATCGGTCTGCGTTGTGTCGAGCACCTCGAAGCGATCGGCATAGGTGCCGGTCGAACGGCCGAACTGGCCCAGCGCCGAGAACACCGTTTCGAGCTCCGCCGCATCCGGCGTCTTCGAGACGACGACCGATGTCTGAGCGAGATCGGCGTACTTCGTGAACGGGAAGCCGCTGCCGACGAAGAAATTCAGATTCGGCATCTCGGCGTAATGCGGCAGGCCGCTGAAGTCGATGGTCGAATCGGCGTCGATGGCCGAGCGCGACGCATTGCCGATCGTCTGGCTGCACAGCCCTTGCTTGTGCGGCTGCATCGCGAACTGGAACGACAGCGAATTACGCGCGCCGACCTGGAACGCGGGAATACGCACCGACTGACGGTCCGCCATCGTGCCGTCGGAGAGCAGGTCGACCAGCATGTGGCTACGGTCGTTGCTCGTTCCGGCGGCCCGCAGACGGTAGGCACGCACGAACTGGTCGTTGATCGAAACGGTCATCGACGAGTCGTCGGGCATGACTGGCGGCGTATAGCGATACCGCAGATCCATCGGTACCCCGGTGTTCTGCCATGTGAGCAGATCGGCCGGGAGATTGAGCGGAATGCGGATCGGCCACGGCATGTAGCCGCTCGCCTGGAGATCGTTCGGATTCTCGACCAGTTCGCCGAACTTGACCGGCCGATCGGTACGAACCCAGCGCGGCGCATCGTAGGCCGGGCGCGGCGCCAGTTGGGTCAACGCCTCGATGCGCATCGACTCGCCCGAGAGCACGGCGCGGCCGGAGACGAGTCCCAGTGCGGCCGTCTCGAGATCCTTGGCGTCACGCCCCTGAATCACCAGGAGCTTGAGCGACGGGTCGTTGGGATTCGACACCATGCGCAACGTGGGCGCGTCGACCTTCGGCAGGTCCAGCCCCGGCAACATCGTGTCGTTCGTGACGAAGACGATGGCGTGTTTCGTCGGCAGCGCATTCACCGTCACCGGGAAGCGCGTGCGTCGATAGTCGCCGATGGCGCCAGCCCAGGTCGCAACCACACCGGCCGCGTGCACCACGTCGAGCGACGGCGGCTTGGCAAAGACGAACGGAATCGACTGGTCCCGGTTGTCGTGACGGTCGAAGAACGGCGCCGGCAGCGTGGCCAGATCGTTGCGAAGCGTGAGCGGCTGGGTACTCGTGATGATCTCGCTCTGCGGGCTGATGTCGGCCCACAGACTGGAATGCATCGGGTCTTCGCACTCCAAAGTGTAATGCCCGATGAGCACGAGCCGCACCCGGTTGAAGCCCGAGAGCATGCGCGGATCGAGCGGAATCTCTCGCACCAGATTCTTGCCGGCCTCTTCCTTGTTGAACGGCAAGGTGGCGATCAGCTCTTCGTTCAGATAGACCTTGAGCTGCGAGAGATCCGGCAACATCGCCGGCGAATAGGTGTAGCGCAGGCGCAGCAGCGCCGAGGCGACCGTCTGATCGAGTCGGATACCGAAGTTGACGTCGCCCGAACCTTCCGTGCCACGCAAGCGCAAGCCGTTCGTCTGCCCGAGCTGAGCGAACGTGACGGTGCGCTGACTGGTCCCCGGCGCCGGTGGCGCGAGGGTGACGGTGCTGCCTGCGGCATCTGGCGACGCCTGGGTCCCGGAGGTCGAATCCGGCGCGACGGCGGCTGGCACCGACGCTTTTCCTGTCTTGCCACCTCCCGTGGGGGCTGCTCCCGCAAGCCTGACACCCCCCGGGTCCATTGCCGCCGCGACGAGCAGGCAGATGGCAGTGACCTTTGTGTAACGCGACCAAGACGCTCGAAGCTGCATTTGCGATGCCTCATCTGTTCTTGTGATGCATTATCGACACCTCCGCACGAGCGTCGCCCGATCGACCCGACGTCTCACCACGTCGCGTTCCGGCAATCCGAAGATCGCCGGGGTCCGGCGGGACAGCGCTGCCCGTGTTTCTGGAAATGGCACGTTGCGCCATGCTAGCCTGCCTGCGCGCAAGTAATCAAGCGAACCTTCGCCTTCGGGTGTCGTGGTTCGGGCACACCAAACGAGCGGCCGACAAGCCAATTGCCGTGCCCGTGCGCCAACGTATAGAATGCCCGGCATGAGCCAGAGCGAACTGTCCTACAACGCCATGTCAGACGATGCTGACACGATGATCGAGCGGCGCTATCCCTCGGATATCGATCGCCTGCGCGAAGTCGTCGGCCGCGACGTGCTGCCGTTCTATCGCGACGAGCAAGCGCTGGTCGCCCGCCAACAGGCCAGCGAACGCTGGCCGCATCTGGTCGCCGTCGCGAACTCGCGCGACGCGATCTGATCCGCCCATGCGAGACACCTCCGTCGTTGCCGCCTTCGACTTCGACGGCACGATTTCCACCACCGACAGCCTGCGCGTATTCGTGCGCGAGACCGTCGGCACACCACGCTTTCTCATGGGTGCCCTGCTCGCGTCGCCGTGGCTCGTCGGTGCCGCCCTGAAGGTCGTCGATCGCGGCGCGGCCAAGGCGGCGTTCCTGCGCGCCTCGCTCGGTGCCCGACCGCGCGATCAGCTCGAGCAGGACGCGCATCGGTTCATCACCGGTCATCTGCTGCGTCTGATCCGCCCCGAGATGCTCGCCCGCGTGCGCCAGCACCGGGCGCTGGGGCATCGTGTCGTGCTGGTGAGTGCATCGCCGGGGCTGTATCTGCGTCCGTGGGCGGCGTCCGCCGGCATCGAGACGGTCTTGAGCACCGAACTCGCCTACGACGACCAGTCCCGCTTCGCCGGACACTTTGCACAGCCGAATTGCTGGGGCCCGGAGAAGGTCCGACGACTCGAAGCGTGGTGGGGAGACACCCCGCCACGCGTGCTGTTCGTCTACGGCGACAGCCGCGGCGACAAGGAAATGGCCGAACGTGCCGACCATGCGTGGATTCGCGGTCAGGGCAAGTTCATGCCGCTCACGGATGCCGACGCCGCCCGGCGCGCCTCCTGAGCGCCAGACGACCGTTTCGCTCATGTCGCCCTCGCCCGAGCCCGGACGCCGTGTTGCCTGGATGTCCCGGCTGGCGCGGCTGGAGCCGGTCGCGTTCTCCCGCTGGGACGCCGCGCATGCCGCGCTTTCCGTCGCCGTCCCCACCGCCATCGGCGCCGCGATCGGATACGGGGCAGACGCATCGCTCATTGCGCTGGGCGCACTCCCCGCCATCACCGGCGACCGCACCGGCCCCTATCGCTCACGCGCGCGCTCCATCCTGCTGACCATTGGCACCGGCGTGGTCGGCTTCCATGCCGGCATGCTGATCCACGACGTGGGGGTGTCGCACCCGTGGCTGGCCCATGTGCTGCTGCAACTGGCAATTCTGCTGCTCAGTTTCATCGGCACGTTCGGCAACGTGGCGTCCGCCGCGACGTTGCAAGGGGCGATCTATCTTGTCGTGGGATGGGGGTTGGCACTGCCGCCGCCCGAATGGCGAGCACCGCTGCTGCTGGCGGCCGGCGGGGTGTTCAGCGTACTGCTCATGGCGGTTCACTGGTTCCGGCACCCCGGGGCCGCCGAGCGTGACGCGGTCGCCGCCATCTATCAACAATTGGCCAATGTCCTCGAAGCGAGCGGCACACCGCGCGTGCGACTCGCCCGCCGGTCGCTGGAAAATGCGATCGCGGCCGCCTACGACACGTTGCTGACGGCCCGCGCCAGCACGGCGAGCGGCTGGGACGTGCTCGAACGCCGTGCCGCCCAGATTCTCGCCGCCGAGCCCATCACGTCGGCCGTGATCGCGCTGGCACAGGGCGGGCAGCCCCTACCCGCGCCACTCGGACGTGCCCTGTTCGGTGTGGCGCGCAGCATCGCCCGGGACCGCCCGATCGATATCGAGGCAGCCGCCAAGGCAGCGAAGGACAACGATGCGCCGTCGCTGGCGGCCGCGCTGCGTCGGGCGCAACCGTTGCTCACCGGCACGGCGCATGCTGCCGAAGCCCCCCTGGTGGCACTGGCGCGACATCAGGCCCGCGCCACGGCCCACCCGCGCTGGACACCGAAATGGCCCTGGCCCGACGTGTGGCGGTATTTGCTGCGCATCGGCCTGTGCGTGCTCGTCGCGCAGATCTTCATCGCCCTGACCGCGCTGCCGCGCTCCTATTGGGTGCCACTCATCGTCGTGGTGATCTTCAAGCCGAACTACGGCTCCGTGTTTGCGCGAGCGCTCCAGAGCGGCGTGGGCAGTATCGTCGGCGTGGCGGTCTCGGCGGCGGTGGTCGCCGTCGATCGCAACGGGCTGGTCAGCCTGGCCGTCCTGATTCCGCTGGCGGCGTGCCTGCCCTGGGCGTTGCGACGCAACTACGGACTGTTCAGTGCACTGCTGCTTCCCATCCTCATGCTGGTAATGGGTGCGTTGCAGCCGGGCAGCCAGGACATTGCGATCGCGCGTTTCATCGACGCCGTCGCAGCATGCGCCATCGTCCTGCTGGTGGGCTACCTGCCTTGGGCAAAGTGGGAGCGGCGGCAGCTCGACGAGCGCGTCGCCAACGCGCTCGATGCGCTGGGCCGGTATGCGGCGCTGGCCGACACGCACGACACCGACGCCGCCTTCGCGGCCCGACGCGCCGCCTACAAGTCACTGGACGACGCACGCATTGCGTTGCAGCGCGCGCTGTCGGAACCGCCGCTGGTGAGTCACCGCGCAGCGCACTGGTGGCCGGCGCTGGTGAGTCTGGAGCGCGTGGCGAACGCCATCACGGACACTGTCCCTCATGGCGAAGATCACGAGGCGCCGGTGCACCCGGCGGCGGCCATTCTCACGCATATGGCTGCCGCACTCCGCCATGACGGGCCATCGCCGTCGATGCCCGACGCCCCACTGCCGGGCATCGACCCGAGGCTCGACGACGCGTTGCGCGAGGCCATCGCCCTGCTGTTCGCGGCGCCCGCCAAGCCGGCCTGACGCCGCGCGCTACCGCCGTTTTCGTACGGCCCCCCGTCAACGCAGGCATAATGCGGGCTTCCGGCGCGCAAGCGCCGCTACGCTTGAAAGAAGACACCGCATGAACACAATTCCGACGCTCGCCTGGACCGAAGAAGGTCGCCCCGTGACAGCGCACTGGCGCTCCGAAGCGGGTGTGATGGCACCGCGTCGCGTTGAAGTCGTCGACGACACCCTGACCGCCGACGACGCCTACCACCTCGCCTGCGGCGGCACGGCCCTGCTGTATCGCGGCGATTATCAGAACGCTCGTCAACTGATGCAGGCGATGGCACGTCGCGTGGATCGCCCGCCCCATCGTCAACGCCGCAAGCCGCAGGACAAGGACGCCGCCGCCGTCGCCAGTCCGGCCGATGCGTTTCACAAACACCGCATGGCGCAGGCCCAACGCGCGCGCATTCTCGGCATGGTGCTCATTCCGCTGGACGCCGATTACGGCATTCCGTTGCGCCGTGCGCCAGATGTGCGCGAGGCCTGCACGGAAGCCTGGGGCCAGCCGGACGACCAGCCGTCCGTCGCGTCGCTTCGCGAGATTCTCGGGCTGATCGGCGCGCACGAGTGGCGCAAGAAAGGGGTGGCGATTCCGGCACTGGGCGCGTCGATCCATCCCTGGTATGGCGTGTTCTCGCCGGTGCGTGGCGAGTATCTCCAGTTGATCGATCAGGCGCCGTTGCCCGCGACGTCGACGGCATTCGACGTGGGCACCGGCACGGGCGTAATCGCGGCGCTGCTCGCGCGGCGCGGTGTGCAGCAGGTCGTGGGCACCGATCGCGATCCGCGTGCGCTGGCGTGCGCCCGCGAGAACATCGCGCGGCTCGGCTACGAGCGCACCGTTAAGATCGTCGACGCCGATCTGTTCCCGGACGGCAACGCCCCGCTTATCGTGTGCAACCCGCCGTGGCTGCCCGCGAAGGCCAACGCCCCTATCGAGCACGCGATTTACGATCCGGACAGCCAGATGCTCAAAGGCTTCCTCAACGGGCTGGCAGCCCATCTGAGCCCCGGCGGCGAAGGCTGGCTGATTCTGTCGGATCTGGCGGAGCATCTGGGGTTGCGCACGCGTGAGACGTTGCTCTCGTGGATCCATGCCGCCGGTCTGGTGGTGCTCGCGCGCCACGACGTCCGCCCCCATCACCCTAAGGCTGGCGACGCCAACGATCCGCTGCATGCGGCGCGTCGTGCCGAGGTGACGTCGTTGTGGCGTCTGGGCGTTCGCCCCGCTTGAGAATCAGCGCACCACGCCGACGGGCGGCCGACCGGCCGCCCTGCGTGAGCGCCGCACCGCGTTAGTGCGGCGTTAGCGGCGTTAGCGGCGTTAGCGGCGTTAGCGGCGTTAGCGGCGTTAGCACCGTTAGCACCGTTAGGGCAGCGACCGCAGGTAGGCCGTGGCGCCGTCACCTGCGACGCACGCGCTGGCGAAACAGGCGGTCAACAGATAGCCGCCCGTGGGGGCCTCCCAGTCGAGCATCTCGCCGGCACAGAATACCCCCGGGAGCGCCTTCACCATCAACCCGGCATCCAGCGATTCGAGCGCCACGCCCCCGGCCGTGCTGATGACTTCGGCAATCGGGCGGGTGCGCAACAGTGTCAACGGCAGCCGCTTGATCCCGGCTGCGAGCGCTGCGGGTTGGTTGAACGCTTCACGCGGCAGGCACTCGCGCAGCAAGCCGGCCTTCACGCCGGCGATGCCCAGGCGGCTTTGCAAGTGGCTCGCCATCGAGCGAGAACCGCGAGGCCGTCCAACCTCGTCGAAAACGCGCTCGAGTGTCCAATCCGGCAGCAGGTCGAGATAGACCGTCGCCCGGCCTTCGGCCAGGATCTCGTCCCGAATCGGTGCACACATTGCGTACACCAGACTGCCCTCAATGCCATGCGACGAGATCACGAATTCGCCCTGACGTGTCGTGCCGTCACGTAGCGTCATCGTGACCGACTTGACCGGATGGCCTGCGAAGCGCTCCTGCATATGCGGGGTCCAGTCCGTCTCGAACCCCGCGTTCGCCGGACGCAGCGGCGTTACGTCAACGCCCTGCTCACGCAGCCAGGGCACCCAGGCGGCGTCGGAACCCAATTGCGGCCAGCTCGCGCCGCCGAGCGTGAGTACGACGGCCTTCGCCCGCACCTGACGCTCACCGCCGGGCGTGGCGAAGCACAGCAGGTGGCCGTCGCTCGGTGTGCGTGGTGCGCGAGGTACGCGACCTTCCCAACCGAGCCAGCGATGGCGAACGTGCAACCGGACCCCGGACGCGCGCAAGCGCGTTAGCCAGGCGCGGAGCAACGGCGCCGCTTTCATGTCGACCGGGAAGACCCGGCCGGAGGTACCGACAAACGTATCGATGCCCAGCCGATGCGCCCACGAGCGCACATCGTCCGCGCTGAATCGACGCAGCCATTGCGCGACCGCGTTTGCGCGCTTGCCGTAGCGCGCCACGAACGGCTCGGCAGGTTCGCTGTGGGTGAGGTTCATGCCGCCCTTGCCCGCCATCAGGAACTTGCGTCCCACCGACGGCATGGCGTCGTAAATGTCGACTCGCCACCCCGCGCCCGCCAGCACTTCCGCCGCCATCAGGCCCGCGGGCCCCGCGCCGATCACCGCAACATCGACGGTCTCGGCGATCTCGACGGACGCAGGCGTTGTGACGGCAGCGTGCGTCGCATCGTCTGACGGAGAAGGCGGTGGGGTGATCGGGGGCATGCTCAAGGTAGCGGTGACAGGAAAAGCGATACCGCGCACGCGAAGGCGACGGACAAACTTCCGGCGGTAAAGGCCGTCATTGTCCCACATCGGCGTTATACGGACACCCGATTCTCCCTCGGATATTGCCCTTTCAAGCACCATCGAGTGTACGTTCCGACACCGTCACCTGCCTGACTTCTCCGGACGCCGGACCGGTACCTGCCAAGGCAGTCTGTCGCTTTGGCGTTACAATCGCCCCCCGCATTTCCTTTGCTCCGGGAGTCGCAGATGTCATCAAACGATTCAGCGTCGATGGGACGCACCGCCTACGCCAGTTTTGCCGAACGCTACGCGGAAATCGCCGTCACCAAGCCGCACAACGCACTCTACGAGCGCCCGGCAACGCGCGCCCTGCTCGGCAGCGTGTCGGGCCTTCACGTGCTGGACGCAGGGTGCGGACCGGGGATCAACAGCGCATGGCTCGTCGAACAAGGTGCCACGGTGCATGGCATCGACGTCACACCTGAAATGATCGCGCTTGCCCGTCAGCGATGCGAAGGCATGGCCGCGACGTTCGACGTTCAGGATCTCGGCACGCCATTCGACACACTGGGTGACGACCGCTTCGACGCCATTGTGAGCGCGCTGGCCCTCGACTACGTGGAAGACCTCGCCCCGACGTTTCGCGAGTTCGCCCGCGTGGCGCGCCCGGGGGCGACGCTCGTCTGGTCGATGGGACATCCGATGCGGGACTGGCTCGACGAACGCACGCGCCGCAATCGCACTTATTTCGAGATCACCCGCTTCGGTATGTATTGGAGTGGCTTCGGGGAACCGAAGCCGTATGTGGAGTCCTACCGGCGGCCACTGGCGAGCATTCTGAACGCCGCTGCCGACGCCGGCTGGCAACTGGAGCGCATGGTTGAGCCTCTGCCGTTGCCGGAGATGAAATCCGTCGACCGGCGCCTCTACGACGAACTGTCGCAAGTCCCCGCATTCATGTGCTTGCGCGCACGGCTAAACCCGCCAACGCGTTGAAGCGTTGGTGCACCGCGCCGATTTACCGTGCTGCACAAGTCAGCACGGACCGGCACGTTACGACTCTTCGCGTGCGCCCCACGGAATCAACATGGTTGCCGTGCAGGTCGCGCCGACCAACACCGCCGCCACGCCATAACGCGACACTTCGGGCAGGTTGAACAGCAGTCCGTGGATGGTGGCGAAAATACCGCCAAGCATCACGAATGCGGCGACGGAGGCAATGAAGACGCGGGTATCGGAGCACATACGTCACCTCACAACGAGGCCACGCTCGTTGCGAAGTGTTACATGCGGGGAATCGACGCGACCGGCAGTCGCGCGACGCTCGCGACGACTTCGACGGCGTCCCTCACTTACCAGTGTAGGACGCCCTTCGCTGGAAGGTTAGCCGGGGCTGGCGGCCGAATCAGGATTTCGATTGCGTATCGCTGCCCGCTTCGTCCCGCGGCCACGGTGTGAGCATGACAACGATGAACAGAATGCCGAACAAGACCGTAATCACGCCACCGTGCATGACGTGCGTCTTGTCGTAAAGCAGTCCGTGAATGGTGGCGAATGCCCCGCCCAGTGTCATGAAGGCCGCTATCGAGGCGATGACGACGCGGAATTCCGAGCCCATGGCGACTCCTTATAGTTATCGGCAATGGTGCCGCCAGCGTGGCGGATAGTGCGGCAACCCCGACGGCAATCCCAGTGTACGCCGAACCCCGCGACACGCCAATTGAGTCGTATGCCTAACCATCCCGGTGTTTGACGCGCGTCAACACCCCCGCGGAAAAGCCGCGATCGGCGCGAGTTCCATCCGCGTGTTCTATCGACAGGACCCGCGCGCTTTTACCGGCGATGGGCGATGTCTAGCGCAATACCCCTTGCCGCTTGGCTTCCCGCACCCAGCGGAAGTGCCCGCTGCGCAGCAAGACAGGCCCCGACAGGCCCATCGTCAGGTATTGGCGCGTCAGCGCATGGATATCGTGGCGCCCGTGTTCGAAGGCATGCAACAGATCGTCTGCACGGGCCGAATAAGCGCCGAAATGGTCCTCCAACGCTTCGGCCGACACCGCGCAATCGATCGGACGGCCGTTGACGACAACCGCGAATTCGATCGTGAGATCTTCATAGTTGAACACGGGGCGGTGATCCGGAAACTCGATTTGCATGGCGGCACCCCCGGTGGATGAAAGGACGCGGTCGACGTGTCGGCCGACACGTTGAATCCAGCATAGTGCATCGCCGGACAATGGGTAAGCCGCGTCACTTATCGGTTCGTCATCTCCGATTGGGGAAGGTTCAGATCATTGACCGACAATAGAATCCACATGCGAAGTCCATCGCAAGTCATTGATTTAAATAATCAAATGCCTATCAGGAGTTTCGTTGCTTCAGAAACGCGGCGAAGCCCTCGACGAAAGCCGCCAATTGCTGCCGTACGGCATCGTCCTGAAGGTTACCGTCGACATCGATGATCTTGTTGGCGTGCGAGACCATCAATCGTCCCTGCCACCACGGCGTGGTCTGGAGCGTGCGCAACACCGGCAGCCAAGCCTCCTGGCTGAGGATGGTGCCGAACCCGCCGGGTGACGCCCCCATGAGCGCCACCGGCTTGTCGCGGAACACGCGCGCGCTATCGGCAGGCGGACGCGATAGCCAGTCGATGGCGTTCTTGAAAACACCCGGCATTCCGTTGTTGTACTCGGGAGTCGAGAGCAGCAGCCCGTCGGCCTGGGCGATCGCGTCCTTCAGTGTGGTGACTGCGGCCGGGATACCTTCGCTGGCTTCAAGGTCGCCGTCATAGAGCGGAATACCGTGCAGCGTGTGGATCTCGAGCGTCACGCCCGATGGCGCGAGCGCCTTGGCAGCCGCGAGCAGCGCCGTGTTGTACGAGCCCTTGCGCAGGCTGCCGGACAAACCAATGATGGTGGTCATCGAATCGACTCCTCTGGATGATCGGTAATGGGGCAAGACACATGTCGGCCGTACGGCCTGGGCCTCCGGTGGATCAGGTCAATCGCGTCGTTGTCTCTGCGTCGCGCTGGAACGGGTAGACGCTCCCGATACCGAGCAGCCGTGTCAGTTCGTCGAGCGCGGTTCGGCACTCGTCGAGCAGTGCAGGGTCGGCCAGATCCTCGACACTGAGCCGATCACGATAGTGGCGCCGCACCCATTCGCTCAGCGAGGCGTAGCGCGCGTCGTCGATCCATAGCCCGGCGTGCGTCGCGAGACGCTCCTCGTCGGTCAGGACGACGCGCAGCCGCAGGCACGCCGGGCCTCCGCCGTTGCGCATGCTCTCGCGCAAATCGAACACATGCAATTCGCGGATCGGCCCGCCGCTGGCCACGATCGACTCGAGGTAACGCCACACGGCCGGTCGCTCGCGGCACTCCTGCGGCACGACGAGCCGCATGCCACCGCCCGCCTCCGGTGCGCGCGCAAGCAGTTGGCTGTTGAAGAGATAGCTGCCGACGGTGTCTTCGAGGGAAACGGCGTCTGCGGGGACTTCGATCACTTCCAGGGGAACACCCCGCACGGCGAGCCGTTCGCGCAGCCGCGTCAGCACGTCGGTCTGGTCGAGGAACGCCTGTGCGTGACAGAACAACACGTTGCCGTTGCCCACGGCAATCACGTCGTTATGGAATACCCCGGCATCGATGGCATCGGGGTGTTGCTGTGCGAAGACGACGTCCGCATCGTCGAGCCCATGCAATCGCGCGATCGCCTGACTTGCCTGTAATGTCTGACGCGCAGGAAAGCGACGCGGCGCCGGCGCGCTTGCCAGATCGTCGCGACCATAGACGAAGAACTCGACACCACGCTCGCCATACGCACCGCATAGTCGCGTGTGATTGGCCGCCCCTTCGTCGCCCAGCGACGGCCAGCCCGGCAACGCGTCGTGATGCGCAAAATGCGACGACGCCGGAAACGCGGCGCGCAGCACCCGCGATGTCGTCGCGTGCTCGATGGCCCGATGCAACTTGCTGCAGAGATTGGCAGCCGTGAAGTGCACGCGCCCGTCTGCCGTATCGGCGGATGGACTGACCGTCGCGGCATTGGCGGTCCACATGCTGGCCGCCGAGCTTGCCGCACCAAGCAGCGCCGGGGCAGTGCGCGCGACCTCTCGAATGACCGTACGGTCGTCTCCGGCGAAGCCCATTGTGCGCAACAGCGCAACCGACGGCCGCTCCTGCGGCGGCAGTACCCCCTGCGCGTAACCGAGATCGGCCAGCGCCTTCATCTTCGCCAGCCCCTGAAGCGCCGCCTCGCGAGGATTGGAGACGCGATTGGCGTTGTTCGCAGAGGCGACGTTGCCGAAGGACAATCCCGCATAGTTGTGCGTGGGGCCGACCAATCCGTCGAAGTTGGCTTCGAGCGCGAAACGCGTCATGACGATTCCTGAGAAAGCAAACTACGGTTCGATGAAGCGGACTTAGCGCGATGCGAAGTCCAATCCGGGGCTGAGTGACTCGGGCATGACGGCATGCGCCGCTTCCATCGACGCAATGGGATAGGCGCAATAGTCCGCCGCATAGAAGGCGCTCGGCCGATGATTGCCCGAGGCACCGATGCCGCCGAATGGCGCAGCGCCGGCCGCCCCGGTCGTCGGCCGGTTCCAGTTGACGATGCCCGCCCGGATGTCCGCGAGGAACTGCGCATAGCGCGAGGCGTCGTCGCTGATCAGCCCTGCTGCCAACCCGTAACGGGTGCGATTGGCCAGCGCGATGGCTTCATCGAAGGTGTCGTATCGCAGCACCTGCAACAACGGACCGAAATACTCTTCGTCGGGCAAGGCGTCGCGCGCCGCGAGGGCCGTCACGTCGATCAGCCCCGGCGTAAGCAGGGCCGTACGGCCATCCGGCTGCGCCAGCGGCACGATCGCGCGCCCGCCCAGCGCCATCAGATCGGCTTGTGCCGCCGTCATGCGTCGCGCCGCCTGCAGCGACACAACCGGGCCCATGAACGGTTGCGGCTCGGCGTCGTAATGTCCGACGCGGATGCGTTTCGTGACGAACGCCAGACGCTCGATGAAGGCGTCGCCTTGCGGACCGTGCGCGACCATCAGACGCCGCGCACAGGTGCAACGCTGCCCGGCGGACAGAAATGCCGACTGCACCGCGATATGGACGGCCGCATCGAGATCGGCGGGCGCGTCGACGATGAGCGGATTATTGCCGCCCATCTCCAGCGCGAGGATCTTGTCGGGACGCCCGGCGAATTGCTGATGCAGTGCGCGGCCTGTGGCCGAGCTGCCGGTAAAGCACACGCCGTCGATGCCATCGTGCGCGGCGAGCGCCGCGCCCGTGTCTCTGCCGCCTTGCACGAGGTTGAGCACCCCGGACGGCAGACCGGCGTCGATCCAGCATTGCACCGTGCGCCGGGCAACGCCGGGCGCCAGCTCGCTCGGCTTGAACACCACCGTATTGCCCGCCAGAAGCGCCGGTACGATGTGCCCGTTGGGCAAGTGCCCCGGGAAATTGTAGGGACCGAAGACCGCCATCACGCCGTGCGCCCGGTGTCGCACAACGCCGTGACCGTCTGCGATGGCCGTGCGTCGCTCGCCAGTCCGCGCTTCGTAGGCCTTGGCCGAATGCGCGACCTTGGCGGCCATCGTCGCCACTTCGGTGCGCGCCTCCCACAACGGCTTTCCGGTTTCTCGACCGATATCGTCGGCGAGCGTCTCCGTCTTTTCGGTGACGATCGCGGCAAAGCGTTGCAGGATCGCGAGTCGCTCGTCGACACTGCGTCGCGACCAGTCTCGCTGCGCACGGCGGGCGGCTTGCACGGCGACATCGACATCGGCCGCGTCGGCGGCGTTGCCATGCCAGACGACTTCGCCCGACATGGGGTCGACCGATTCGAATGCCGCGCCGTTGGCAACTCGCCATACCCCTTCGATATACAGATCGGCCATGAACGACGCTCCCGGAGGCCACGCCCTGTCTAGCGGCGTGCGATGCGAGTCATGATGACACGGATTCGGCAGCCGGAACAATGCGCGCCCCTCGCGCATGCCCGGAACCCCGCAACCGGCGGACGTGCGCAACGTCACATGACGGTCACGCCATCGACACGCATAGAATACGAGTCTGAGATTTGCGGAGATTCCCCATCATGGCCCATGCCAATCGTTCTGTCCTGCGTCGCTGGTTGAGCGACGTGCGCGAATCGCGCGACGCGCCTCACGACGAAGGCATCGACCCGTGCGGCGTACGCTGGCAACGTCATGCCGAAGGCGTCCTTGAACTCACGCCGGCCGCCTCGGCCCGCAGCACGCATGACACGAACGACACGGATACGCCGGGCAGCGCGCACCGGTACGACGCGATACTTTCCTGCGGCATTCACGGCGACGAGACGGCGCCGATCGAAATCGTCGACGGTATCCTGCGCGACATCGCCGACGGCCAACTGACGCTACGTGAGCGTCTGCTCGTCGTGCTTGGCAACCCCGATGCCGTGCGGGCAGGCAAGCGCTACCTCGAATACGATCTCAATCGCCTGTTCCAGGGGGCGCACGCGAAGCGCGCCGAATCCCCGGCGGTGCAACGGGCACGCGAACTGGAAGTGATCGTGGCGCAGTACTTCGCGGGCGTGGACGGCGTGCGTCGCCAGCGTCGTCACATCGATATGCACACGGCCATTCGGCCGTCCCTCTTCCCTCGCTTTGCCGTCGTGCCGGGCACTGCGCAGCATGTGCCGAGCGAGGCGTGGATCGACACGCTCGCCGCCGCCGAAATCGAAGCCGTCATGCGCACGGAGCAACCGTCGGTCACTTTCTCGTATTACACCTGCGCCCGCTTCGGCGCGCAGAGCTGCACGCTCGAACTTGGCAAGGTGGCACCGTTCGGGCAGAACGACCTGGCGAATTTCGCGGGCATCGACGCGGCGTTGCGCCGCTGGTTGTCGGGGGGCGAGATGGGTGCACGCGAGGACGGCAAGGTACTGCGCGCGCAGCGCTTTCGTGTTGCCGCTGAAATCGTTCGGCGCACCGATGCGTTCGTGCTCGATGTGGCCGCCGATACACCCAACTTCACACCGTATCCGGCAGGCACCGTACTCGCGCGCGACGGTGAGAACACGTACACGGTGTCACACCCGGAAGAGCGGATCGTGTTTCCGAATCCGAACGTTGCGAACGGTCTGCGCGCCGGTGTCATGGTGGTGCCGGACTAAGGGCCGACTGTCCGGTTCCTGTCCGGACGCGCGAAGCTACGCAGGTTCGCGCATGAACGTTTCTAAACGCGTGTGCGAGCGTCGTCGGGGCAAAGGGATACGGGTAAGATCGCCCACTCTTCTCACCTGCAAATGGCGGCCAGCGGTGCGGGCAAAGGCATTTGCGCGTGTCCGGCCGTCCATCCACGACATGTTGAACGCCCACGTTTCCACGCAGCGGTGCGATGCCGGCGCGCTCCGCAGTCCTGCCACGACGGCACAACCCACACGTTCCACCTCGCGTACGCATCCGCGCTTGCCGCTCGTCGATGATTTCTCCAGCGCGCGGCAAGCCGATATGGCCTCGGGCGTTGCACAGCGCCCGGACGGCATGCGCTCGCGCACCCTCTCGGAGACGCACGAGCTATCGCTCGTGTTGCGTCGGACGACCAATGCGCTCGCCGCCGGCAGGAACGCGAGACGTTCGCCAGATCACGTTGATGCTGAAGGTGCGTTCGGTCAGGTCGAGCAGATCTACGCCATGCTGCGTGACGAGGTCGCCGTTCCGGCACTTCGCCGGTTCAAGCGTCAGCATGCGCTTCACGATAAGTCGGCGCCTCATGACTCGGCGCACTCGCGCGGCTCCGCTTACCATCCTCCATGGTTCGACGACTTGCAGCCGCACCTGCGTACCGAAGCGCATGTGCTGGCACAGCGCGGGCTGGACGCCGCCAAAGTGCGCCATCGCCTGGAGGCCTTGTTGCGCCACGAGCATCCCGGCATGTCGTGGCATGCGACTCGCGTTGGCATCGAGCGCGACGCCCTGCCCTTTGCGCTTGGCTCCACGTTACTTGCCCTGCTGGCCGACACGGTGGATCCGAAACGCTCACAGGCGCTGGCCTGGCCACCGCTGGAAGCGCTCGGCGTCGTACTCGTCAATCTGATCGGCGTGGCGCGCTTTCATGCGGCGCACCCCGCATTGGGCAGCCGATTGGGGCGCATCACGCCGGCGCACGCTCAAGAGGCGCTGGCACGACTACTACGCAGTCCGGTGCGACAAGTTACCGGACACGTCATCGCCTTCGTCGCCTCCTACGGCTTGCTGCGCAATCTGGCCCGGTTGGCGGCCGAAGCGGGATTGAACGCCTGGGTGCCCGGCATCATGTCGCATCGGTTTGGCAGCACGATCCATGCCGGACTGGAAATTCTGTTGGCCCCTCTGCCCGGCGCCTTGCTCGGCCCGGCCATCGATCGCCTTGGCATGCCAAGAGAATATGCGGCGCTGGAGATCGCGATACAGGACCGCTTTGCCGACCTGATTGCCGATGCCGGCGCAACCGCCACTCCCCCTTTCTGGCCGACCTTCTGGCGCGCGTTCAGCGGCCTGATGCGTTCGGGGGCGTCTGCCGCGATCTGGAGCACGCTGACGCTAGGCTTCTATTTCTTGTCGACACTGCCGGGCGCGGCGACATCCACACGAGACGAGGATGTCGCCGCGCTCGCTGCCAACGCCACGACGACGGCGTCTGACCTCGGGCCACCGGACGCCGCCGGAACCGATATCGACTGGCATGGACTGTCGATACTCAGCCTGCTGTACGGCATCATCGCGTCCGCCGTCGCGTTGCAGAACATGGCAACGAGAAACCACGACATCGCCACGGCATACACGCGACGACGGGGACGCCCGAAAATCAGCACGATCACCCTGTCGTCACAGGCCGATTCCGGGCGGGCGTCGACCCTCTCGAACCTGTCCAACGCAGAGGGCATCGACAGCCCCATGAGCGACATGAGCGACGGGCAAACCGATGGGGGGGACACGCCCGGTGACGTCTCGGGTGACGACTCGGTTTTTCTGCCAATGCACGACACGGAAACGTCGCCGGATGCCACACCCTCCCTTCCGTCATCGCCCCGGGCGACTCTCACACGGAAATGGCAAGTGCGCAGGCATGGCACCGCCGTCGCACCGGACACGCTGGCAATGCCCGACGAGGACGCGCCCGCGATGACACGATTGTGACGAAGTGTTGCGACGCACTTGCCGTAGCAAGCCCGGCGTGGCATCTTGCTCTCAAAGCGCGTTCCTTGCGCATCAATCCCTTGCCGGACGCACCGCACGACGCGTCATCTTCTGCCTGCCGGAGCGCCTATGCTTGCCACCACACCCAGCGAACTCGCCCGTAACCTGCTGGTCATCCTCGTGCTCAGTCTTCTGATGATCGGGACCCTCTGGGTGTTGCTGCCGTTCCTTCCGGCGTTCATCTGGGCGGTGACGATCGTGGCATCGACGTGGCCGCTGCTCATGGGGCTGCAACGGCGTCTGTGGGGAAAGCGCTGGCTCGCCACGACGGTCATGATCCTCGGCATGCTGGTGATCGTGGTCGCGCCGTTGTCGGCCGCAATCGGCACCCTGATCGGACACGCGTCGGACATCAGCGAGCAGGTGCACTCCTTTGGCCAGCGGGGCCTGCCGATGCCGCCGGACTGGCTGGCGCGCATTCCGATGGTGGGTGAGCGCGCGAGCGACGAATGGCAGGCACTCGCCGACGCGGGGCCGGACGGACTGGTCGCCAAGGTGCAGCCATACGCTGCGAAGGCGGCGACGTGGGCCTTCTCGAAGCTCGGCTCGGTCGGCCTGCTGGTGGTTCACCTGGGCCTGACGCTGATCATCTCGGGCCTGCTCTTCATGCAGGGCGAGCGTGCCGCACGGGCGCTGATTCGCATGGCGCGGCGCCTCGGCGGCGATCGTGGTGAGGAATCGGTGAGGCTCGCCGGCATGTCGATTCGCGCGGTGGCGCTCGGTATTGTGGTGACTGCCGTGACGCAGTCGCTGCTCGGTGGGCTCGGCTTGTGGCTGACGGGTGTGCCGCTGCCGGGCTTCCTCACCGCCCTCATGCTGGTGCTGTGTATCGCGCAGATCGGGCCGTTCCCCGTGCTGCTGTCGAGCGTCGCATGGCTCTATTGGCAGGACAGCCCCACGCTCGCAACGCTCTTGCTGGTGCTCTCCGTTTTCATCGGCATGCTGGACAACGTGATGCGACCGATGCTCATCCGTCGGGGTGCCGACCTGCCGATGACGCTGATTCTTGCAGGTGTGCTGGGCGGCATGCTCACGTTCGGGATCGTCGGATTGTTCGTGGGGCCGGTGATTCTCGCCGTCACCTATACGTTGCTGACCGCATGGATCAACGAAGGACTGAACCGTCCGCCGCTGACACCCGCCGGGTCGCCGCCTGCGGCGCCCAGCGCAACGCCGGGTGTCGAAGCGTCCGAGACGAGTGCAAACGCATCAGCCACTTCCACGCCTGCGAAACCCGCAACCGGCGAGCGCAAGCCGTCCTGAAATGACGGTGCGGCGCACGTGAGCGTCACGCGAGTCGGACATGTTTTTCGGACTTCCCTACCTGTCGCCCCGTGCCACAACGTGGCTAAATGTTTCCCGTACTCACACGATTCCGGGAGATACCGAATGCCACAGATCACGTCCCCAGGCACGCCACCGAGCGCGCCACGCGCGCGCCGTCCGCTGCGCGTACCCCGTCGCGCACGTCTGGGCGACCCACCACTCTTGCGTCGCGTCGGCAATGAACTCGCCTACACGCCAACACGTTGCCGCGTGAGTGCGAGCTTGCTGGTCGGACGCGTCAACCCATGGTGGCAGCGCTTTTCCGGCACGTTGACCGATCCGCCCGGCGTGCATGCGTCGGCGCCGACGTCCAAATGACAAACGCGCTGGCCGGACAACCGGCACAGCGCGTTGTGTGTGCGACGTGTGGCGCCCGGCGTAACACCAGGCACCCTGCCGGGCACCGCTTGCGTGTGGCTTAGCGAGCCTTCGCCGGCAGGATCTTGCCCGAGACTTCGCCGAAGCCGACGCGATAGCCGTCGCCCTGGCACCAGCCTGCCATCACGACCGTGTCACCGTCTTCGATGAACGTGCGCTTTGCGCCGCTGTCCAGCGTGATCGGGTTCTTGCCGTTCCATGTCAGTTCGAGCAGGCTGCCGAACGAATCCGGCGTCGGCCCGCTGATCGTGCCGGAGCCCATCATGTCGCCGACCCGCACATTGCAGCCGGAGACCGTATGGTGAGCGAATTGTTGCGCCATGCTCCAGTACATGTGACGGAAGTTGGTGCGGCAGATCGACGTGGCCTGCGCATCACCCTCGCCTTGCATGAGCACTTCGAGCTCGATGTCGAATGCGTGCTTGCCCGATTGCTGCAGATACGCGAGCGGCTCCGGGGACTGTTCCGGGCCGGCCACACGGAAGGGCTCGAGCGCTTCCATCGTCACCACCCACGGCGAGATGGAGGTGCCAAACGTCTTCGCGTTGAACGGGCCGAGCGGTACGTATTCCCACTGCTGCAGATCGCGCGCCGACCAGTCGTTGAGGATCACCATGCCGAAGATGGCGGCTTCGGCGGCCTCGACGCTCAGCGACTCGCCAAGTGCGGTCTCGCGACCGACGATGAAACCGGTCTCCAGTTCGAAGTCGAGCTTGCGACAGCCGTCGAAAATCGGACGCGGCTGATCGGGCAGCTTGATCTGTCCGTTCGGACGATGGATCGGCGTGCCGCTCACCACCACCGAGCTGGCCCGACCGTTGTAGCCGATGGGGATCTCCAGCCAGTTCGGCAGCAGCGCATTGGCCGGGTCGCGGAACATGCTGCCCACGTTCGTGGCGTGCTCTCTGGACGAGTAAAAGTCGGTATAGCCCGGCACCTGCACAGGCAGATGCAGCGTGGCTTCGGCGAGCGGTACCAGCGCCTGTGCGCGCAGCGCGGCGTTCTCGCGCAACGCAGCGTCGCCGTCGGCAGCAAGCAGCGACGTCAGGCGCGCGCGCGTGGCACGCCAGGCAGCGCTGCCGAGTGCCACGAACGCGTTGATCGACGGTTGCGCGAACACGGCGGTGTCGCCGGCCTTCAGCACACCGGCGGCTTCGAGGGCTGCCAGGTCGAGTACCTGATCGCCAATCGCGACGCCCACGCGCGGCGACGGTTGCGATGCAGTGCTGAACACGCCATACGGCAGGTTTTGCAGCGGGAAGTCCGTCACGCCGGTATTGGCGGACGCGACCCAGCTTTGCGGGAGAGCGGACATGTGGAATTCCTTCTTCGAGGTAGCGCTTCGGCCGGCCCTGAACGCGAGTTACAGGAGGCCGGCCGTCTCAGGGATCGGTGAAGTGACGGCGCGAGGCCGCTTACTTCTGGTTCGGATTGAAATGCTTCTTCAGACCTTGCCAGCAGGTGTAGTAGTTGTCCTGCAACTGCTTGGTCTCGAGCGCGAAACGCGTCGGGCGAATGACGGCCGGTGTTTCGAACATGAACGCCATCGTCGCGTCGACCTTGTGCGGCTTGCTCGTATCGGCCGCCGAGGCCTTCTCGAACGTATCGGCATCGGGACCGTGGCCCGACATGCAGTTGTGCAGGCTGGCACCGCCCGGCACAAAGCCTTCGGCCTTGGCGTCGTACACGCCGTGGATGAGGCCCATGAATTCGCTGGCGATATTGCGATGGAACCAGGGCGGGCGGAACGAGTTTTCCATCGCCAGCCAGCGCGGCGGGAAAATCACGAAGTCGATATCGTCGACGCCCGGCGCATTGCTCTGCGATTGCAACACCAGGAAGATCGACGGATCCGGGTGGTCATAGCTGATCGAGCCGATCGTGTTGAACCGGCGCAAATCGTATTTGTACGGCGCGTAGTTGCCGTGCCAGGCCACCACATCCAGCGGCGAGTGACCGATATCGGCTCGCCACAGGGCACCGCCGAATTTCGCCACGAGTTCGAAGTCGCCTTCCACATCTTCGTAGGCCGCCACCGGCGTGAGGAAGTCGCGCGGATTCGCCAGACCGTTCGAGCCGATCACACCGAGATCCGGCAAACGGAACAGCGCGCCGTAGTTCTCGCACACGTAACCACGTGCGCGGCCATCCGGCAACGTCACGCGAAAACGTACGCCACGCGGCAAGACAGCGATCTCGTACGGCTCGACCTCGAGCACGCCGAACTCGGTGGCGATACGCAGACGCCCTTCCTGCGGCACGATCAGCAGCTCACCGTCGGCGTTGTAAAAGAAGCGGCCGTCCATCGACTTGTTGGCAGCGTACACATGGATACCGCAGCCGTGGCCACCGTCCGGACCGCCGTTGCCCGCCATCGTCACCATGCCGTCGACGAAGTCGGTCGGCGTCTCCGGCATAGGCAGCGGGTCCCAGCGCATCTGGTTCGGCGGCGTGGGGACCGCATCGAAGCGGCTCAGCCAGCGCGTCTGCTCAATCGCCGTGAACGGCTTGTGCATGGCCGCGGGACGGATGCGGTACACCCAGGCGCGGCGGTTATGGCCGCGCGGCGCCGTGAATGCCGTACCGGAGAGTTGTTCCGCATAGAGGCCGTATGGCGCACGTTGCGGCGAGTTCTGCCCGATGGGCAATGCACCGGGCAGCGCCTCGGTCGCGAACTCGTTGGCAAAACCGGACAGATAGCCCAGTTCCCCCTGAATTTGATCTGCTTGGCGCATGACGGCCTCGTCTCCTGATTTCGAATGCGACCATTTTCCGATATGCGACCAAATTTTGCGATATAAATAGACGAATCCACTATATTCACAATACGAATATTGCCAGACACCTCATGATTTCCTTACGCGATGTCGATTTGAACCTGCTGGTCGTCTTTCATGCGGTGCTGACGCACCGGAGCATTTCCCAGGCCGCCCGCGAGTTGGGCCTGTCGCAGCCAGCGGTCAGCAATGGGCTGGCGCGCCTGCGCCAAAGCTTCGATGACGAACTGTTCACACGCACCGGTGCAGGCATGCAACCGACGCCCTTTGCCGAAGCGCTGGCGGAACCAGTCTCTGCGGCACTTGCGGGGATTTCGCGGGCGATCAACCATCGGGAAGCGTTCGATCCGGCGAGCAGCCAGCGCGAATTCACGCTGGCCATGACAGACGTCGGGGAGGTGTACTTCATGCCCGCGCTCGTGGATTTGTGTACCCGGCTTGCCCCGGGCGTGCGCGTCAGGACCGTGCGGACGACGTTGCCGGAACTCAAGGAAGCGATGGCCGCCGGACATGTGGACCTGGCGGTGGGCGCGTTCGACGACCTGACCGGGCCGTTCTTCCAGCGGCGTCTGTTCAGTCAGAAGTATGTCAGCATGTTCCGGATCGGCCACGCCCTCGACAATCCGGAAGCGGGGCTCGCCGAATTCCAGGCCGCGCGGCATCTTTTCGTGGCGACCGGCGACAACCCCTACGCACGGGTGAACCAATTGCTGGCGCAGGCAGGTTTCGGTGCCGACGCCAACTACTGGGTACCGCACTTCATCGCCGTGCCTTACGTCGTCAGTGCGAACGATCTCGTCGTCACCGTGCCCCAGAAGTTTGCCGAACGTGCTGCCGCGCCGTTCGGCCTGCGTTTCGTGGAGCCACCATTACGGCTTCCCGCACTACAGACGAACGTGTTCTGGCACCGGCGATACCATCAGGACGCCGGTAACCAGTGGCTGCGACAGTTGATTTCGGAACACTTCGTGGAATAACGGACGCTGCGGGTGCTGACGCCAGGCGTTGGGTCAGGCATCGCTGGCGATCGCATGGCCTTGCGCGCGAAGCCACTCGTTCCATGCAACGTCAAGGGCTTCAAACGCCGCCCCCATCTGCCCTGCCGACGCCTGCGGTGCGAGATGCTCAAGGTTCGCGGCGAGCGTCGCCAGTGAACTCAGGCCGAAGGCCATGAAGCCGCCACGCAAACGATGCGCGGAATGACGAAGCGACTCACGCGAGACTTCGGCCAGCGCCGCCCGACAATTCGCGATGTCCTGATCGGCAATCTTCACGAACGTGTCGAGCATGTCCGACAGTGGCAGATGCCGATCCTTGCCTGCCGCTGCATTCGGCGATGCCGGCACGGCCTGGCTGATCGCGCGCTCCGCATCCGGCAACGGCGCGATCTCGACACTGAGCGACGGGTAGCGCTTGCGAACCAACTCGATGACACGCAATAGGGATCGCGCGTCGACCGGCTTGTACACCACGGCATCGTAAGGTGAATTCGGATCACGATCGTGGCGCAGAGTGACGTCCGCCGTTGCCACGATAACAGGCACATGCGGTGCACGCGCCTTGATCTCGGTCGCCAAGGCATGACCGGACACGTGCGGCATGTTGGCGTCCGTGATCACGAGCATATGCGACTCTGCGTCGAACGCATCGAGCGCTTCGCGCGGATCGTGGTAGCAGTCGACCATTGCGCCGAGCCCCTCCAACTGACGCGACAGCAACATGCCGCTGATCGGATGGTCGTCCGCGACCAGCACGTACCACCCGGCCAATGGGCGCACACGCGCCTGCGCACGCGTCGCGCCGGCCATGTCGCCCGTCGATGCACGCCCACGGTGAGGGGCCGCGCCCAAGGCTTCCCAAAGCTCCGCCTGCTGGAACAACGCAATGTCGCGCGGCCAGGCCGGTGCGATGCCGGGCGGACGATCCACCGGCGTCGAACGCAGCAGGTACACCTGCGCGCCCGCCATCCCCCGCACAGGCCATTCGTCAGCGAAAAGGAGCAACCCGGCGTCCTGCGTCCGGCCGTCGCCGGTCGACCACGACACGGCGTCGTCGTAGCGCACCGGCGTATAACCGGCACGGCGGATGAGCGCCTCGAGATACCAGTGCCGGCGGGGCAGTTCGCTGACATAGGCAAAGGTTTCGCCCAGGTCGATGATGGACGGCGACTCGCTATCCGGTGCCCAGGGCAGATGCAGCGTGAACCGCATCGTGGTGCCCTCGCCCTTCGTGCTCTCCACCTGAAGCACCCCGCCGAGCATCCCGACGAACTGCTGCGAGATCGCCAGCCCCAGACCCGTGCCGTGCTGCATGCCGGGCTCCGTGGTGCTCTTGCCGAACGGTCGGAACAAATCGGAAAGATCGGCCGCCGCAATCCCCACCCCACTGTCGCTGACGGTGAACGCCACGTCGCAGCCTTGCCTGTCGGCCCGCGTGACCATCGCACTGAACGCCACATGCCCCTTCGCCGTGAACTTGATGGCGTTGCCTACCAGATTCGTAATGACCTGGCCGAGCCGTAGCGCATCGGTGTGCACGGCGCGCGAGAGCTGCGGGTCAATCATCCAGTCGAGCGCGAGCCCCTGCAAACGCGCACGCCCGGTAAACGACAGCCCGACGGCTTCGAGTTCCTTGAGCAACGAGCCGTCGCGCGAGTTCAGTTCGAAGCGCCCCACCTGCATGCGAGAGTAGTCGAGCAAGTCGTTGATGAGATCGAGCAAATTGCGCGTCGAACTCTCCATCACGTCGACGTAATAACGATGGTCGTCGCCCAGATTTTGCGCGCTGAGCAGTTCGAGCGATGCCAGCGTGCCGTACAGCGGCGTACGCATTTCATGACTGACCGTGGTGAGGAAAACGTCTTTCGCGCGATTCGCGCTTTCGGCGGCGAGCCGCGCCTTGCGCTGCTCCAGCTCGAAGCGACGCTGCTCGGTAACATCGGACAACGTGCCGATCAGCACCGGTTGCTCGCGAAAGACCGTGTCGACGAAACTCACGGCGTAGTGGCGCTCACCCGCGTCGTCCGTGGCACTCAGCAACCGCCGCACCGGACGCGCCACCACACCGCTGTGCAACTGTCGATACATGCGTGTCAATTCGCCGTCGCCAAGATGTCGCAGCAGATCCACGGTACCCGCGTATGCCGGGTTGCTCATCACCACGGCTGGCTCAAACGGATCGATGATGGCCATGCCGACCGGTGCGGTCTCGATGAGCGTCTGCGTGAAGGCATCGCGCTCGAGTAGCGCCGTCGTGCGCTGGCGCGCCGGTTCGATAATGCGCTGACGCATGTAGCGCATTCCGGCGTACACACCGCCCGCGTAGAGGCACAGCAAAAGCGTGGCACCGAGCAGCAAGGTCGCGTTCTCGCGCAGCAATGCCTGCGGCCGCACGGCATAGCGGACAAACCACGGCGTGGACGACAGTCGCCGCTCGAAGATGAGTCGTTGGCCGTCCGAGCGCAACGTCATCCTCGCGCCGCCAAAGAGCGGCAACGTCACAAGCGTGCGCAAGCTGGCCGACGCCGAGAGCGGGACGCCCGCGCTCGCGATGACCAGACCATCGTCGGAAATGAGTTGCAGGGCTTCACCGGAGCGTTCGAGATTGCGCATCCGGGGCGGCACGATCATGTCGGGCGACATGCTGGTGCCGACGTAAAGCACGAGATGTCCGTCGAGATCGCGTATCGGGACGAAGCTCGATACGGTCTTCAGGTGAGTGACCGGATGCTCGTAGTTATACGTCCAGAATGGCCCGTCGCTGTTATTGCGAATGCCCGCGTGATAGCGCTCGACCTTGTTGATCTCGACCATCATCGCCTCCGTGTCCCTTGCCAGCTTGACCGGGGTAAACGACTCCCGGCCGATGGCGGGACGGTACGCCGCAAAGGCGCCGTCGGCAGAGATGATGAAGGTTTCGTCCTGACCGTCGAGTGGGCTCCAGAAGTGGGCGTCGAGCACCATGAGGCGCAGCGTCAGCCGCGCATACTTCGCCGCGTCCTCAGGTGAAATCGTCGCCAGCTTGACGATCTCGAATTCGCTGTCCCAGCCAACGCCATTGATACGTCGGGCCGAGCCGACGGGCATGTCGAGCAATGGCAGGAGAATCCGATCGGTCAGCGCCTGCTGGGTACCGCCCGGACGCACCTTGCTCGCCTGCGTCGCCTGGGACATCGCCCGCGCCTGCTCGTTGAATATCTCGAGATCGCGGATTTCCTGACCGACGGCCGCGAAGAACGCCTCGGTCTTCTGGCCGCTTTGCCACAACGTGCCGAACAACGCATACGAAACGGTCGCCACCCAGATCGATATGCCGAAAAGCAGCGCAAGCAAGCCACCGATGCGAAGCAGGCGACCGGCGATGGCGATGTCACGTGTCATCGTTCTGGCGGGCATAGACTCCAATATCCGGTGTCGGAATGAATTCAGGCAGCACTCGGCGTTTCGGTCTCGCCTTCTCGCGAGAGCTGAACCGGGCTGGAAACATGAAGCTTGAACAGTTCCATGTCGGTACGGCATCCCAACTTGCACATCGCCATGCGCTTCTGATTATTGATCGTCTTGGCCGATCGCTTGAGGGCGTCGGCGATCTGCGACACGTTCTGGCCGTCCAGATACATGCGCAGCACTTCCATTTCCTTGGGCGAAAGCGGACGACGCGCGGTCGGCTTGCGACGCATCTGCTCTTCGAGGATCTGTTCGGCACGCCCGCCGCGGTAGCTCATGCCCCGACGGCAACGCTCGACACACACGGTGATCTCTCGCAGATCGTCGGACTTGGTCATGACGCCAAGTACGCCGCAGCTGTCGAGCGCGTGAATGATCGCGGGCTGCTCGATCGAGGTGAACACAATGATCTTGACGTCCGGATACTTGCGACGCACGCGGTTGATCATGACCAGACCGTCGCCGAAAGCCCCACCCGGCATGCAGTAGTCGGTGATCAGCACGTCGACCGAATTCTTCTCGAGCGCATCGAAGAGTTCCGTCGAGTTCGAGACCGGGGGCAGGACGTGAAAACCCGGGTCCGGGGAGAGCATTTCACGCAACGTAGAAGCGACGATCGGGTGATCGTCGGCAATCAGAATCTTAACCATCATTTGCAAAATCCTATTAAAAGAAGTCAGCCGTGGGCGCGTGCGATCCTTCGCCGTGTCTACGCGTCATGGCTTCAAAAAAGAGGAATGTGGGTCGTCCGACACACTCGTAGGTCACGTAAGGCGTGACCGCATTGCTGCCGCGCGGCATCTGCGAAACGACTTCCTCGCAGTCCTGCCGCGCTCGCGCTATCAGAATTCGTTGAGCCTTCCCGGCTTATCCGGCAATATCGCCCGCTCGCGGGCCGCCGACGGTCGTCCAGGCCGAGCACGTCTTGTGCCCCACCAGCCGCGTAGCACCCGTACCGATCACCGGTTTGACGCAGTAGCGAAGGCGTACGCCGCGCAGCCCTGCGGACGGCATCATCTCGCGCGCTCGCCCGACCACGCGCATACGTGTCGGCCCCGACGCCGCCTCCCACAGATGCAGGCTGTCGGTCTCAGGCCAATCGGCCATCCAGCGATATGTGCCGCTGACGACAACGCCCACTTGCGGTGTGCCGCTCATCGCTACCGCAGCAGCCACCGGCCGCATACGCGATTCGACTTCGCGCGACGCCGCAACGGGTTGTCCGGATGTCGACATCGACGCGCTCGCGCTTTCCGGCTCGTGACCGGTCGTCGATACGCTCGCTGTCGTCCCTTGATACTCGCTGCAACCCGCCAACCACATCGCCGCCGCAGCGGCGATCAGACAGGTTCGCGCTACAACGCCAAACCGGAACGCGTGTTGATGCGTGTCCGGACGGAAGATCGAATCGAGCGTGGAAGTATCAGCGTGTGTCGTGGTCATTCATGCAAAAGTCGGTCGCGACGCCGCGCAACATATCGGCCACGCACCGTTTCTACGACGAACCGAAATATAGGACAAATCTATAAAATCCTGCCGTTTTTGAACCGATTATAGGAATCATCCTAGTTCAAATTAGGAGGAATACCGATCGCGTGACGCGCATTTCACGTGAAATGCATGCCTTCCGTGCGGAAATCACTCATATCACGTAACAGCAATGCTCGGGCAGCGTTCAGATGGACAGCGACATGACGAAAAGATTCATTTAAAGCGTCACCATCGCGGGTGCGAGGTAGCTCAATGTCGCGAAATCCAATGATTCAAATGCAGACAAACACCATTTAAAAATTTACTTAAAAGGTGTCTTTATTTCAGAGGTAATTGGAAGGACATTACGACGTCGGGCATTCGCATTCGGGACTCAAATGGCGATGTCCCGGAGCCCGGCGCGGGCGTCAAACGCCCAGTGCTTTGCCGATCATGCCAATGGCGACGATGGCCATCAGCATCGAAAAGATCTGCTGAAGCCGCGATGCGGCCAGTCGAGGCGCAAGTGCACGTCCGAACACCATGCCCACGATGGCCCCGGCGACGAACACCCAGCCTTGCGTGCCCGGATGCATGCCATGCCACCAGGCGTTGGCCACCGTGCCTGCGGAAATCAGCGCAATGACGAACAATGACGTCGCCACCACGCCGTGCACGGTAATGTCGGTAAAGCGCCGAAGCGCGGGAACGATCACGAAGCCGCCCCCTACGCCAAGCAGCCCGGAAGCAAACCCCGAGACCGCCCCGATCGCGCCGAGTGTGCCGGCGACACGCCGCGTCCAATGCAGCCGCCCTGTCGCCGGATCCAGCCGGCAAGGCGGAAGCGCTGCGCACGCGGCATCCCCCTCACCTGCGGCATTGCGCGTTGCCTTGGCGGCAGCCCCGCGCGACGCGCGGTACATCCGTGCCGCGACCACCATCATTGCGATGGCGAACAGCCCGACCAGCCAACGCTCGGGAAGCTTGTGTGCCATCCATGTGCCCAGCGGCGCCACGCATACACCGATCACGGCCATGAGCATCGCTGCGCGATAGCGCACGAGCCCTGCACGTAGTCCCTGAGCGCTGCCGACTGCGGCACTCGCCCCCACCGCCAGCAACGCCACCGGACCGGCTTGCGGCACGCCCCAGCCAAGTCCGAATACCAGGGCCGGTACGGCAAAGATTCCCCCGCCCGCGCCAGTCAATCCCAGCACAAGGCCGACGGCAGCGCCCAGCAAGGCAGCCGTCGGCGAAACACTCGAGAGATCGGGAATCATGCGCGGGAGTCCAGCAAAACGTGACCGGCAGCAAGCCAAATCACTATTAGTCATAAGCTTATGACGTTGAATTATATAGACAACACCGGCGGTAGGAAAGCGCCCTCTGCCGGCCGCTTGGGCTGGGCCACCGGCAGCACGACCGCTTTTCGACGTTCGAAATGACAACGGCGCCCTGATGGCGCCGTCGAATCGAGAAATGCAGGCTGAATTTGCAGAATTAGCGCTGGATGTCGCCAGAAGACAGCATTTTTTGCGCAGCAACACCTTCGTCTGCGTCGAGTTCGGCAAGAATGTCACCGGTATGCGCACCCGGCGCGGGCGGGTCCGAATGCGTTACCGGGCTTTGGCCATTGAGTCGGACTGGCGAGCCGATCGTATGTGTCGTCTCTCCGGTAGGCAGTACCATCGGCTGCACCCATCCCATATGCGCCACCTGCGGATCGGCAAGCACTTGCGAATACGTACTGATCGCCGTACAGGGCACGCCCACAGCCGCCAGCCGTGCCAGCCAGACACCGCGATCATCCAGGACGAAAACCGCTTCGAGGACGTCGCGCAGCGCGGCCTGGTGACGCGCCCGCTCCCTGGGGGTGGCGAATCGCGAGTCGTCGAGCAGATCGACCCGGTGGACCAACGCGCAAATCGCTTGCCAGTGCGCCTGTCCATCGAGATCCATGCCGAAGTATCCATCGCGCGCCCGGAACGTCGGCCAGGGGGCCGAAGGACCGCCAAAGCGTGCCTGGTCGTCACCAATTTCGTCGTGCCCCGAACCGCTGGCACGATCGTCGCGGCGGCCGACACCCTTCATGGCCCACCCGGGCGCAGCGTCGCCGACGACGCCAGACATCCCTTCATAGGGGGCTGCCACGGCCGACGCGGGCACCAACCCCGCTCGCTCGGTCGCTGCCGCGCCGATGTCACCCGCGCGCAATGCCGCGATAGCAAGCGTTGCGCCAAGGATGGGCACGTCGATGTGAACGCCCTGCCCGTGTTGCTTGGCCGCCACCAACGCCGCCGACACGGAAAATGCGGCATACAGTCCGGCCGCCAGGTCGGCGACCGGCAGATCGCGCGGCGGCTCCAGCCCATTCGATGCGGCACCGAGCATGCCGCGCAGCGCTTCAAGCGCCGGCACGCCGGCCGGCTGCGTCGCCGAGCGCGGACCGTCCTGGCCAAAGGCCGAGATCGACACATAGACGAGATGCGGCTGAACGGACAGAAGTGCCTCGTGCCCCAACCCGGCGCGCGCGAGTGACCCCGGCGGCAGCGACTCGATCACGACGTCGGCCCCGCGGACCAGCGTATGGGCAAGGCTACGGCCTTCGAGCGTGAGCAAATCCAGCGCGACGGAACGCTTGTTTCGCCGCAGCCCTAACGGGGCGGCCTCGCCGAGCAAGCGCTGGCCTTCATTGGAAATGTCGTCGACAGGATCGTCGACCATGATGACGTCCGCACCCATGTCTGCCAGCAGCAAGCCGCAGTAGGCGCCCGCCGCGCCACGACAGAATTCGATGACGCGGATCCCCGAGAGTGGTGCATTCAATATCTGACCCCTATTTGCCTGGTATTTGTTGTATTTCTGAACCTTGGCAACCGTCTGACGCGGCGTTGCAGCATTTTAGTGCAATTCCTCGACGCCGGTCACTGCGGAAAAAAGCGGGGGAAAGTCAGCTCGTTGCCTCGCGACAACAAGCCTGCCGGAAGTGGCCGCGACGACACGCGGCAGACACAGACGCCCGCCAGACACCTTCCCGGCGCCACCGGGCGCACCCTGGCTGAAAACGCGCTGCGATACCGCAGCGATACCGCAGCGATACCGCAGCGACGCCGCGCTACAGCCAGCCGGCCTTGCGGAATTTGAGGAACAGGAAAAGATCGATGAGGATCATCACGGCGATGCACAGCGGGTAGCCGAAGCGGAACTGCAGCTCGGGAATATTCGTGAAGTTCATGCCGTAGATCCCCGCAATCATCGTCGGCACGGCAAACAGCGCGGCGAACGATCCCAGGCGCTTCGTCGTCTCGTTCTCCGCGAGCGAAATCATGCCGAGATTGACCGACAGTGCCGTGGTCACCATTTCCCGCAACAGATCGACGTTCTTCGTAATGCGCTGAAGGTGGTCGAACACGTCGCGGAAATACTCCTGCATGCCGCCGCACAGCTTCGGCGCCATCGCCCCGAACAGCTTGCTGACCGCCTCCATGAGCGGCACGCTCGCGTGTTGCAGTGTGATGAGCCGACGCTTGAGCTGATAGAGATCCTCGATGATCGCGCGCCCTTTCGCGGGCATGTTCGGCGTGAATATTTCCGCTTCGATGGCTTCGAGTTGCGCTTCGAGATCGTCGAACACGGGGAAATAGCTGTCGACGATGGCGTCCATGAGCGCATAAAGCACGAAGATCGAGCCCTGACGCAGCAAATGCGGTTCCTTCTCCGCCCGCGCCCGTACCGCCCCAAGTCCCTGCAAGGCGTTCGTGCGCACGGACAACACGTAGTTGTGCCCGGCGAAGATCGCCACCTCACCGATCGAGAAATCGCCGTCCGCGTCTTTGTTCAGCACATGCAGCACGGCAAACAGCGAGTCGCCGTACTGTTCGATTTTCGGGCGCTGATGCCCGTGCTGTGCATCTTCGACAGCGAGGTCATGCAAACCGAACTCATGCTGCATCTGCGCCAGTTCGCCGGGGCCGGGGTCCTTGAGCGCCACCCACACGAAGCAGTGCGGGCGCTCCAGATAGTCGGAGATTTCATCGGGGTGCAGATCGGCAATCTTGCGGCCATCCTCATAGGCCACGCAGTTCACTAGCATTCGTCGTCCTGGTCGAGGCGGCCGCCCCTGCCTAAGTTGCGAGCGTCGCGAGCGTTGGATACGGGCGGCGCCACGACCGAGTCGTTACGTCTTGCGCGTCTCCTGCGCCTGCGCCGTCTGTTGCAGCGGCAGCCGGATATGAAGAATGCCCGCCTCCATTTCCTTGTCTTCAACGAAGCCAAGATGACGGGCGAGTGTCAGCATACGCGTATTTGCCGTCAGCACATAGCCGATGAGCTCGCCGGTGCCGCGCTTGCGGCTGTAGTCGACGATGTGCTCCATGAGCGCGCGGCCCAGTCCACGCCCTTGTGCTGCGGGACTCACCGTCACCGCGAACTCGGCGACCGTGTTGTCCGGATCGGCCAGCGCCTGCACCACGCCGAGCAGCCGCGTGTTGCCCGCCTCGTCCTTTTCCGTGGCGACGAACGTCATCGCGCGGTCGTAATCGATCTGCGTCACGCGCGCCATCTGCGAATGCGAGAGTTCCTTGATCAGGCCGAAGTAACGGAACTGCACGTCCTGCGGCGTGAGCGTATGGAAGAACGCGCTGTAGGCGGGCTCGTCTTCCGGGCGAATCGGACGCACGCGCACCGGCCTGCCGCCCGCATCGACCGTGCTCTCGAGTTCCTGCGGATACGGACGAATCGCCAGCCGACCATGGCCGGGCAACGCGGGCGGGCGGGCCACGATGCGTGCGTCGAGCGCGAGCACGCCATGCGCATCGGCAAACAAGGGGT
Source organism: Pandoraea pnomenusa (assembly GCF_040391475.1). GTDB lineage: Bacteria > Pseudomonadota > Gammaproteobacteria > Burkholderiales > Burkholderiaceae > Pandoraea > Pandoraea pnomenusa_C. The sequence continues at coordinate 226,852 of NZ_JBEBXS010000001.1, forward strand.
TGATGTCGAGTTCGGCGATCTCCGGCACGTCGCATACCAGTTGCGAGAGCTTCACCAGCGTGAGGTAGATGGCCTCGTGATCCGCTGCCGGACGACTCCGATAGCCCGCGATCAGCTTCGATACGCGCGCCCGCGCCACCATGTCGCGCGCCAGGTTCAGGTTCAACGGCGGCAATCCGATCGTGCGGTCGGCGATGACTTCCACGGCGGTGCCGCCCTGGCCGAACAGCAGCACCGGGCCGAACACGCTGTCCGTCGCCACACCGACGATCAGTTCGAACGCCTCGGCACCGTTCGCCATGCGCTGCACCGAGTAGCCGGTCACCCGGGCGTCCGGCTTGGCGGCGAGCGCGCGTTTGCGAATCTGGCGCGCGGCGTCGCACGCCTGCTCGGCCGTCTCGATGTTGAGCACCACGCCACCGACATCCGACTTGTGCGTGATGTCCGGTGAAATCAGCTTGACGGCCACGGGAAAGCCAATCCCCTGCGCCAGTTGGCCCGCCTGCTCTGGCGTCTCGGCCACGAGTGTCTCGACAACGGGGATACCGTAGGCGGCGAGTACCCCCTTGGCCTCGGGTTCCGTCAGCAGTGAACGCCCCTCGTGCATGGCGCTGTCGACAATCGCCCGCACCCTGGCCACATCGGGCGCAAACCCCGGCGGAATCGACGGCGGCGTTTCCATCAGCAACGACTGGTTGCGTCGATAGTTCACGGCTTCGAGGAAGGCGCGCGCCGCGTTCTCCGGCGTGTCGTAGGTCGGCAATCCGGCCTCGCGGCAGATGCGGCGCGCATGCTCTGCGGTCTCGCCGCCCAACCAGCAGGTGAACACGTTCTTCGGCGGCTTGGGCAATGCCGCAAGCGCGTTTGCCAGATCGAGGCTCGGCATGGTCGCCGTCGGCGCCTGAATGAACAGCACCGCTGCCGTCTCCGGGTCTTCGCACAAGGCGGCCAGTGTCGCCGTATAGCGCCCCATGTCTGCGTCGCCACCGATATCCACCGGATTGGCGCGACCGAGGGTCTTCGGCAGCGCAGCGTCGAGCGCTTCGCGAGTCTTGTCGGCCAGATGCGCGAGCTTGCCGCCGGCGAGCACGAGCGCGTCCGTCGCCATCACGCCGGCGCCACCGCCGTTGGTCATGATCGAAAGCTTGTCGCCATAAAACGGCCGCAGCCGCGCGAGCGTCTCGACAGCCGCGAACAGCTCGTCGGTCGTGTCCACGCGCAGCATGCCGGCGCGACGTATCGCCGCGTCATAGACATCGTCCGAGCCCGCCAGTGCGCCGGTATGCGACGCGGCCGCCTGCGCGCCTTCCGGCACGCGGCCCGACTTGATCACCACCACCGGCTTGTTGCGCGCTGCGGCGCGCGCAGCCGACATGAACTTGCGCGCGTCGCGAATCGACTCCATGTACATCAGAATCGCGTCGGTGCCCGGATCGCTTGCCAGATAGTCGAGCATGTCGCCGAAGTCCACGTCGGCGCTGTCGCCCATCGAGACGAAGTGCGAGAAACCGATTTCGCGGGCATCGGCCCAGTCGAGCACGGCGGTCGTCAGCGCGCCGGACTGCGACACGAAGGCGAGCTTGCCCGCACGCGCCCCCATATGCGCAAAGCTCGCATTGAGCCCGATGCCGGGACTGAGCAGGCCGATGCAGTTCGGACCGAGAATGCGCAGCACATGCGGTTTGGCGTTCTTGAGCATGCGGTCCTGCAGCGTCACCCCGTGGCGATCGCGTTGGCGCGCCAGCCCGGAGGTCAGCACCACGACCGCGCGCGTACCGCGCTCGCCCAACTCACGAATCAGGCCCGGCACAGTTTCCGGCGGCGTACAGATCACCGCCAGATCGGGCGCCTGCGGCAAATCGCTCACGTCGCGATAGCACTTGCGGTCCGCGAGCATCGAGTATTTCGGATTGACCGGATAGATGTCCCCGGCGAAGCCCCCGTCGATGACGTTTTGCAGCACCGTCGTGCCCACCCGCAACTCGCGATTGGACGCACCGATGATGGCGACCGACTTCGGCTGGAACATCTGGCTCAGATTGCGGGTGGTCATGGCGACTCCGGGGGATGTTGGATAGACGCGCAAGCGCGCACACCGGACCCATCCGGTGCGCGCGCTCGGGCGTCATTTTATGAGCAGTCCTACACGGCGAGCCGCCTGCCGACACCCGAACGGGTGCCGGACAGCGTCACGCTCATTCGCCGCGCAAATGCGCCTCGACCTTCCAGAGATGGTCGTCGACGCCGCGCGAGATTTCCGTGAAAACGTCCGACGTGGTGGCGTCGCCAATCTCGGCCGAAGATTCGATCAGCCCGCGAATGATCTCGCCATAGGCGGCCAGCGCCTCGGCCAGTGCCGCTGCGTGATCGAGCCCGCGCTTGAATTCGTTCTTGCTCGGCGGCAATTCCGTCGCCTTGGCCACGGTCTGTACGCGACCGTCGGCCACACCACCCAGCGCGACCAGACGCTCGGCACACAGGTCGGTCCATTCGATCGCGGCGTTGTAAACCTGGTCGAACAACAGGTGCAGTTCGATGAAGCCCGGCCCGTGCACGTTCCAGTGCGCCTGCTTGGCCTGGCGCTGCACATCGATACCGTTGACCAACCCGCGGTTGAGCTGGTTGACCGACTCGATACGGATCTTTTCACCGAGGGTGTTGCGCGTATGATTCAGAGCCATTTGACACTCCTGACGTCAGGCAGTCCGCAGACTGCCCAGGGGGAAGCCGTCGGCATCGGGCGGCACACCGCCCGTGCGGACGAAGGGAAACGCGACAATCCCGGGACTACAGAACGCTCCGGCATGATTACGGATGCGCATGCCCCGGCGGCACTTGCGACGCGCCATGCGTGGCGCCCCGCAGCTTGAAACCGGCCATCACGAGCAACACGCCCCAGACGATGGCCCATGCCCCGATGGCCCAGACCAGCGCAAGCGCGCCCGCGCCCGGCTGCCACATGACGAAGATGGCAAACAGAATGCTGAAGACACCGGAGAGAATGACCCACAGCTCGCCCTTGACCTCGCGACGCAGCGCGATGCCGGCGGCCACCTGCAGAATGCCGGTGACGAAACTCCAGGCCACGATATAGATAAGCAACGCAACGGCGGTCAACGCCGGGTTGTGAAAAGTGAGCACGCCGATCACGATGCCGGCAATGCCCTGCAGCAGCGGCAACCACCAATCGGCATGTTCGCGCCGCGCGCCCCATGCGCCGCCGAGCGAGAAAACCCCGTCGACGAAAGAAAAGGCGCCGAAGCACAGCACCAACACTGCAATCGTCACGCCGGGTAACGCAAATGCCGCGACCCCGAACACGACGGCCAGTACACCGCGCAGCACAAGCAACCACCAGTATTTCGACAGAAGTCCGAGCATGGCATCCCTCTCGTGAAATATCCGCAGGTAGCGAACACGGGCAACGGACGATCTACCACACGTCTGGCATGGATGGTGTCCGATGCACGCCAAGAAGTCATTCTAGAGACTGCTTTGTTGCGAGATCAAGTGAAAAATGCACGATAGCTTGCGCCACTGGCACGCATTTTGATTGACATCATTCCGCCGCAATTCGCGCGTTGCCAATCGCACCGGACGCTGCGCGCTTTCAGACCACCTCCTCCAGCCGATCGAGCCACTCGGCCCACTGACGCTGCGTCATGGCGTCACATACCGATAGCACATCACCGCAACACGACCACCCCATGCGCACTGCGTTCATGAAAAACATGCGCTTTGCGCGTAGGTACGCACCGCCCCACGCCGCGCGCCCCAATCTACGACTAGGACGATTCCGAAAGATTAATGCAGTCCCGCGTTTCAGGCGATTGCCTTCCTAAACTACGCAGAAAGCGTCTACGGACAGCGAGATTCCCGTCATGAGCTACGCAGTCGTCGTCCATTACCGTCGGTCGAGCCATTCGATTTTCAAATAGGACTCCAAAGGAGTGTAACAATGAACCGATCACTGCTCAGTCTCACCGTCTCGGGCATGGTCTGCCTGATGAGCCAGACCGTCCCCACGCAGGCGGCCGTCTACACCAACGGCTCTGCCACGGCCCAGATGCGGGTGCAATTGACGATACTGCCCGGCTGCACGATTGCGGCCACCCCCATGACGTTCAACGCCGTCCAGGGATCGGCGTCAGGTCCGGTGTCGAGCACGTCGTCACTGACCGTCATATGCACGACGTCGACGGGGTACAACATCGGCCTGAACGCCGGCACCGTGCCGAACTCCACCGAGACCAATCGTCTGCTCGCCGGCACGATCACCGGCAACACCACGACGATTCCGTTCGGCCTGTATCAGGACGCCAGTTACGCCACGCCTTGGGGCAACACGCAGGGCAGCAACACGCTCGGCGACTCGGGCAGCGGCGTCGCAAAGACCTACACGGTCTACGGACAGGCCACGCTATCGGCCACCATGCCGACACCGGACGTCTACTCGTCAACGGTTACGGCGACCGTCTATTTCTGAGGCGCAGGATCGATCATGCGCGCCAACAGACCTGCCCACCGTCTTACCGCGTACGCGTACTACGGCGTGCTCGTCGCGCTGCTTCTACGCTGCGTGACACTCGGCAATGCGGCGACCCTGCAAGTCTCGCCGGTCATTGTCAATCTTCCGCCCGCGCAACCGGCTACCACGCTCACGCTCGGCAATTCCGGCGACGCGCCGATTCACGGCCAATTACGGCTGTATGCGTGGACACAAGATCATGGCGCCAACGTCCTCGCGCCGACCGACGACCTCATCGCGAGCCCGCCCATCGTGCGCATAGCACCCGGCGAGCGACAGATCGTGCGTCTCGTGCATGTGGCCAGACCGCCCGCACGGCAGGAACGCAGCTACCGGCTGCTGGTCGACGAGTTGCCGCCGCTCGACGCGCCGCGCGGTGAAGGGGTATCGATCCGGCTGCGTTATTCGCTTCCCGTTTTCGTTCAGGCTGAACAGGCGAGTGCGCCAGCGCTGCACTTCGGCGTCGACACGAACACGGGCGCGCTGGAGGTACGCAACAACGGCGACCGGCATGCCCAGTTGGGGGCCACGAACGTGCGCGACGCCACGGGCCGAAACGTCGAGCTGAGCCGGGGATTGCTCGGCTACGTACTCGCCGGCCAGACGCGCCGCTTCGCCGTACGCTGGCCCTCGGGGGCGCCGCCCCTTGCGCCCTTCACCGTAGAGTCGCGCATTGACACTGTCCCGATGCGCTTCGCCGCCGACGAAGTGCCGGATGCCGAGCGTTAACGGTGCACCGCTTCGCCGCCCACTGCACCGCGCCGCAGCAACGCCAAACGCCGGCGGTGACCGCCAGTCTTTCCGCAAGCATTCGCGCACGCGGGCCGCAGCCGGATGGCGGCGTGCGATGGCCGGCGCCGCCCTCATGGCCGTCGTCACATCCATGACGCTCACTGCCCCCCTTGCCGGCGAAACGGCACGCACACACGCCACGTCGTCGGCGACCGCAGGGCCTGCCCCATCGCCCCGGACGTCGACATCCGGCCCCGGTCGAGACGCCTACGCGGCGCGGCAGCCATCGAATCCCGCCTCCGGCACTGCCTGGTTCGACGACGGTGCGTTGGCGGCGTCGCCGGGCTCAGCGCCGCAAGCGATACGCACAAGCGAGGCCTTGCGGCTTGACGGGCCCTATGTGCTGGACGTCGTCATCAATGGCGAGCCGACAGGCCGCATCGCACCCTTCACGCGACGTCACGGACGCTGGTTCGTCCGCGCAGGCGATCTGCGTGCCCTGGGTCTGACATCGGCCGCACTGCCTTCCGGCGACACCACCGAAGTGGCGCTCGACGCGCTCGACGGTGTCCGCGCCACGTACGACGCCGCAACGCAGACCCTCGACCTCAAGGCCGACGACGCGTGGCTCGCGCCCTTCGCACTCGGCACGCCGCCGCCGGTCGTCGTGAACGCCACGGCAAGCCACGGCGTGATCGTGAACTACGACGGTTTCGTGCAGCGCGACCGGTTCACCCGCGCCGCAATCTGGAGTGAAGTGCGCGCATTCTGGCCGGGCGGCACGCTGCGTCAGACCGGTCTTGCCGAACATTCCCGATGGCGGCGTGACTATCGTCGCTACGACACGTGGTGGCAGCACGACGACCCCGCGCGCCTGACCAGTTGGACGGCCGGCGATCTCATCACCGGATCGCTTTCGTGGACGCGCTCCCTGCGCATCGCCGGGCTGCAATGGCGCCGTAACTTCAGCCTGCGTCCGGACCTGGTGACGTTTCCGGTTCCGGCGTTGCATGGCAGCGCCGTCGTGCCGTCGTCGGTCGACCTGTATCTCGACGGTGTGCGCCGCATGGGCGGCCGCGTGCCGCCGGGCCCGTTCGTGATTCAGGAAGCGCCGGGGCTGACCGGAGACTTGCAGGCCAGCGTGGTGACGCGCGACGCCCTTGGCCGCGAGCAGATCACGACCGTGCCCCTGTATATCGATCCGCGCCTGCTGGCGCGAGGCCTGTCCAGTTTCTCCCTGGAGGCGGGATTGCCTCGCGACGATTACGGCGTACGCTCGTTCGCCTATCGGCGCCATCCCGTGGCTTCGGTCGCCGCACGCTATGGCGCGACGGACACGCTCACCGTGGAAGCGCAGGCACAGGCCGGGCGTCGCCTTGCACTCGGCGGTGCGGGCGCCCTTTTCGCCATCGGCCGCGCCGGTGTCGTGAGTGTTTCTGCGGCAGCGTCGAGCGGACGTGGCAGCGGCATGCAGGCCAGCGCGGGCTACCAGTACATTGCGCGGCGCCTGAGCTTCGACGCCCAGTTCATTCGCACTGCCGGACGCTTCCGCGATATCGCCACGCTCGACGGCGTGCCCGTGCCACGAGCCAGCGACCGCATCAGCGTTTCCGTTCCGTTCGCCCGCGCGAGCGCCGCGTCGCTCGCCTGGTTCTCGCAACGTTCGCCAGGCCAACCGGCCACGCGTGTGCTGTCGGCGAGCCTCACGTTGCCCGCCGGTACGCGCGGCATGCTCTCCGTCGGCGGCTTTCGCGATTTCGCGCGACGTGGCATCCACGGTGTCTTCGCCATGCTCAGTGTGCTGCTCGGCGGCAACGCACTGGGCACCGCGTCGCTCTCGCAGCAAGACGGTCAGACGCAGGCGTGGGTGGGCGCGAGCCGGGCCCCGGACTACAACGGCGGATGGGGCTGGCAGGTGCTCGGCGGACGTGCCTTCTCGCGGAACACCGCACAAGGCGAGGTGCAGTACCTGGGACGCCACGGTCAGGTGTCCGCGCTCGCGCAACAGGTCGGGCGTCAGTCCGGGGCAGCCCTCGGCATGACCGGGGCCGTCGTCGTCATGGACAACAGCGTGCACGCCACGCGACGCACGTACGATGCCTTCGCGCTGGTGAGTACCGACGGCCAGTCCGCCGTGCCCGTCTTGCGCGAAGCGGTGCCCGTCGGCCGCACCGACGCGCGCGGGTACTATCTCGTGCCCGACCTGAACGGTTTCGAGGCCACGCGCATCGGCATCGACCCGATGCATCTGCCCGCCGATCTGGAAGTCACCACGACGGAACGACGCATTGCCCCGCAGGCCGGCAGCGGCGTGCTGGTGCGCTTTCCCGTTCGTCGCTATCGCGCGGCACTTGTCACGCTCGTCGGCGCGCAGGGGGAGCCGTTGCCTCCCGGGACCGCAGTGCGACATGTGCAAAGCGGATTCGTGACGGTCGTCGGCTACGACGGCCAGGTGTTCATCGACGACCTCGGCATGCGCAACACACTCGAGGCACACGAAGGCAGGCAGCGATGCCTCGCGTCCTTCGATTGGGCGCCACCGCCACACGGCGAGATCGCGCGCATCGGTCCATTGGAATGCGTGGCATTCGGCACGCTTGCCGACGACCAGCCCGCCGCCCGCGAACCTGCGCGCGGGCCCTCGCCCCGACCCTCGGGCGCACCGACGGCGGATCGGTCATGACGCGCGGCAGGCAGTGCTCGCCAATGCCCCGGCGCTGCCGGCGGTTCGCAGGTGCCGCCACGCTCGTTGCCGCAGGCGCCATCAGCGCCCCCGCAGCGGCACAGACCTGCTCGCTCGGCACACCGACGCTCGCGTTTCCCGCGTTCAGCCCGATCTCCGGCGCGGCGCTCAACGCCACGGGCACCCTCCCCGTGACCTGCAACTGGCCAGTGCTGGGCGCCAACCCGAACGTCAAGCTCTGCCTGGCCCTCAACGCCACGCAGCCGCTCACCCTCACCAACGCGGGCAATGCGATCAATTTCGGACTCTTCACCGATGCGACCTATGGGAACGCGTGGGGCCGCAGCCCGGGCAACGTGATCTCGATCACGATGACAAGCCCGTTGCTGGGCGGTTCGCTGACACAGAACGTCAGCTTCTACGCGAGGATCGCTTCGGCGCAGCCCACGGTACCCACGGCGGGCAACGGCAATACGGTCTATTCGAGAACCTTCAGCGCGGCCGACACGTCGTTGCAATACGCGTCGTATGGACTGCTCGCCCCCGCGCCCGCGTGCGGCACCGCCATGACCGTGGTACCCGGCACGCCGTTCACCACGAACGTGACGGTCATCAACAATTGCACCATCGCCGCCACCGACATTACGTTCGCCTCGCAATCGACGCTCACCAATGCCGTCGCAGGCAGCGGGCAACTGAGCGTGCAATGCACGAATAACGATGCCTTCCGCGTCAGCCTGTCCGGCGGCTTGCAGGGCACCGTCGCGGCACGCCGCATGACGGGCCTCACGGGAAGCAGCGTCAACTATCAGCTGTATCTCGACGGCGGCTACACCACGATCTGGGGGGACGGTACGGCGGGTACGTCGCAACTCACAGGCGTCGGCTCCGGACACGTTCAGTCCATTCCGATCTACGCGCGCGTGCCCGCGCAGTCAACGCCCGCACCGGGCGTCTACACCGACGCGGTCACCGCGACGATTCAGTTCTGAGCGCGCACGTCAGACCGCCTCGGCACGCGGTGGCTTGAGCGGCAGCACCTGAATGCGATCGCCCTGCTTCACGCCGAGCGCTTGCGCCGCTTGCGGGTCAAGCGTGAACGCCCGACGCTCGGGGCGCCCTGTGACCAACGTCGCGCGAAAGCCCTCCAGGCCGAGACACGCAACGAGGTAAGGTTCCGCATTGGCAGCCGGCGCGGGCGCCACAGTGCCGTCCCCGGCATCCGCCGCCACGTTCACGCTCAGATACCGACTGTCACGCGCAGCGCGAAGGTCGGCCACCCGAGCTTCGAGCACCGGGCCGCTGTCGAAGATGTCGACGTGTGCGCCGGAGCGCATGCCTTCCTGCTCCAGCAGACGCCGCGCGGGCAACGTGTCGCGATGTGTTACGCCGATTGCAGCCTGCGCCTGCGGCGACAGGAAGTCGACATAGATCGGATACTTCGGCATCAACTCGGCGACGAACGACTTCTTTCCGACCGAAGTCAGGTAATCCGCCTGATCGAAGTCGATCTTGAAGAAGTGCTGCCCGAGCGACTGCCAGAACGGGCTCTGGCCGTCGTCGTCGAAGAAACCGCGCAGCTCGGCGCAGACGTGCGGGCCAAAACGCTCGGGAAACTGCGCCATGAACAGGAAACGCGCCTTCGACAACAGCGCGCCATTGCCGTGACCCCGCCATGCCGGATCGAGCAGCAACGAACAGAGTTCGCTGTAGCCCGTCAGGTCGTTGGAGAGCGAGAGCGTGAGCATGCGCGACCACACGCTCAACTCGCGGCTGGCGTGCACGATCGTGTCCTTCCGATACGTGTAGAACGGCTGGTCCAATCCCACCGCGGCCTCGAGGCCGCACACGCCAGCGATCTCGCCCGAGGCCACGTCTTCCATCACGAACAGATACCCTTGCTCGGCCGTGGGCGCGTGTCCTTCAAGCGTCGCCGCCACCCGGGCCAGACGCGCCTCCAGCGCCGCCTGATCGGGCTTGAACGACGTCATGCCCGGCCCCGCCAGCGCCGCGAGCTTCAGCAATGCCGGCAAATCGCCCGGATGCGCGAGCCGGACCACGCGGAGCGACGTCGACGCCTCGTCGGTCGTCGATTCGGGTATGCCGGCCGGCACTCGGGACTGCGTGGTCATTTTCGGTTGGCGGGTCATGGGCGAGTCCGGCGAAGAGAGAGAAACGAGACCGCAGGTGAAACAAGGGCCGGAGCAGCGTCATCCGCCGGTCCGGCCCGTGATCCCGAGCATCGGGGGCTCAGGTTGGCTCAAGTCGTCGTGTCGGGCGCCGTTCAGGCCGCCTTTGCCGTCGCGGCGACCGTTGCCACTGCCTTTTCCAGCGACGCAAGACCCGCATCGATGTCGGCGAACGGAATGTTGAGCGACGGCGCGAAGCGCACCACGTCGCCACCGGCCACCAGCAGCATCAGGCCGTTCTTCTCGGCTTCCGCGACGATGTCCTTGGCGCGACCGGCAAACTCCGGCTTGAGCACGGCGCCGATCAGCAGGCCCATGCCGCGCACTTGCGCGAACACGCCATGACGCGCGTTGATCGCTTCGATGCCCTTGATGAAATGGTCATGACGCGACTTCACGCCGTTCAGCGTTTCGGCCGTGTTGATCAGCTCGAGCACGCGCCCGGCGATCGCCGTGGCCAACGGATTGCCGCCGTACGTGCAACCGTGGGTGCCCGGCGAGAAGCTCGCGGCGATCTTGCTCGTGGTCAGAATGCCGCCGATCGGATAGCCATTACCCAGCGCCTTTGCCGTCGTCAGGATGTCCGGCGTGACGCCGTATTGCTCGTAGGCGTAAAGCGTGCCGGTGCGACCCACGCCGGTTTGCACTTCGTCGAAAATCAGCAGCGCGCCGTGCTTGTCGCACAGGGCACGCAGGCCCTTCAGGAACGCCGGATCGGCGGGCAGCACACCGCCCTCGCCCTGCACCGGCTCGACGATGACGGCAGCCGTGGCGTCCGAAATCGTGGCTTCGGCGGTCTTCAGGTCGTTGTACGGCAGGTGCATGATGCCGGCCGGGATCGGACCGAAACCTTCCGTGTACTTCGCCTGACCGCCCACGCTCACGGTGAACAGCGAGCGGCCGTGGAACGAGTTGTAGAACGAGATGATCTCGCTCTTTTCCTTACCGCCGCGATCGGCGGCGTGGTCGTAGGCGTAACGGCGCGCGAGCTTGAGCGCGGCCTCGTTCGCTTCGAGACCCGAATTGCAGAAGAACGCCTTGTCGGCGAAGGTCGCTTCGGTCAGCGCCTTGGCCAGACGCAGCACCGGCTCGTTGGTGTAACCGTTGCCGATGTGCCAGACCTTGCGTGCCTGCTCCTCGATGACCTTCACCAGTTCCGGATTGGCGTGGCCGAGCGCGTTGACCGCGATCCCGCCGGTGAAGTCGACATACTCACGACCCTGCTGGTCCCACATGCGCGAGCCTTCGCCGCGCACGGGCACCATCTGGGCGGGAGCGTAATTGGGCACCATCACGTCGTCGAACGTCTGGCGGGTCACAGCGATTGGCTGGCTCATGACTACCTCGTGAAATCGGAGTGCAATCTGCGATTGCGGTGCAGGCCCGGGCAATGAAGGCGGGTCGCTGCGTGTGAAATAAACCTGGCTGGGGGCACAGGGCGCCGGCGGAATTCTCGTGCTCGCGCCGCCACCCTCGGGCACTCGACGCGCGTACCCTCGCATTGTAATCAGATGCGGCGCGCGGATATACCTCCGCGCGCATGCCAATGGCGAGAATTACAGCACTTTGCGCAAGAATTCTCGCGTGCGTTCGTGCTTCGGTGCCGAGAAGATCTGTTCCGGATGGCCTTCTTCCATGATTACGCCCTGATCGATGAAGAAGACGCGGTCGGCGACTTCACGGGCAAAACCCATTTCGTGCGTCACCACGACCATCGTCATGCCTTCCCCGGCGAGCGACTTCATGACTTCCAGCACTTCGCCCACGAGTTCCGGATCGAGTGCCGAGGTCGGTTCGTCGAACAGCATCACCGTCGGCTTCATCGCGAGCGCACGGGCAATGGCCACGCGTTGCTGCTGGCCGCCCGAGAGCTGGTTCGGGAAGGCGTCGATCTTGTCGATCAGCCCGACCTTGCGCAGCAGTTGCTCGGCGATGGTCACGGCCTCGGCGCGCTTGATTCCGTTGACCTGCATCGGCGCGAGAATCAGGTTCTCCAGCACCGACATGTGCGGGAACAGGTTGAAGCGCTGGAACACCATGCCCACGCTCGCGCGCATGGCGTTCATGTCGGTTTTCGGATCTTCCACATGGAAGCCGTTCACGAGCACTTCACCGCCGCTGATCTCTTCGAGACCATTCAGGCAGCGCAGGAAGGTGCTCTTGCCCGAGCCCGACGGCCCGATCACGCACACGACTTCCTTCTCTTCGATGCGGCAGGAAATGCCGCGCAGTACGTGCGCATCGCCGTACTGCTTCTGCAGGTTATTGACGACGATCACCTTTGCCGTACCTCGTTTCCAGATGTTGAACAAATGCCGACAGCACCAGCGTGATCACCCAGTAGATGAGCGAAATCGTCAGATACGGCTCCCAGTAACGCGCATACGCCCCGGAGACGGTACGTGCGGCGTAGGCCAGTTCCGCCAGGCCGATAGCCGACGCCAGCGACGAGTCCTTCACGATCGCGATGGCGTTATTACCCAGCGGCGGCAGCATGCGACGGAACGCCTGCGGCAGCACCACCTTGCGCAGGGTCTGCATGTACGTCATGCCCAACGAGCGGGCCGCCTCGGCCTGACCGCGATCGATCGACTGAATCCCCGCGCGGAAGATTTCGGAGACGTACGCACCGGCGTTGAGCGAAATGGCCAGCACCGCCGACATGAATGCGCCGTACTGCGAACGGATCTCGCGCGCGAGATCGCCGCTGATGAGCAGCCCTTCCGAGGGATTGATCAGCACCGGCATCAGCGCGAAGTGGATCAGCAGAATCTGAACGAACAGCGGCGTGCCACGGAAGAAGCTGACGTAGAAGCGTACGGGGTACTGAACCGCGTAGCGAAGGAAATACTTGTAGAAACCGTGACGCGCCTCGGCCAGACGGCCAACGCCAAGCACGAGCCCAAGTAGCGTACCGGCGATCACGCAGATCACCGTGCACTTGAGCGTCATCAGCGTGCCCTCGACAAACAGGGGCATGTACTCGCTGATGATGTTCCACTGGAACCCACCCATGAAGCACCTTTCTCACAAAATGAAACAAACCGGCTGCCCGGCAGAAAAACGCTCGCGGCCCGGGGGTTGACGTCGGGAGTCGACGGTCAGCTCACGGGCCGCGAGAGGCCAGATTCCTGGCGCGCGTGGCGCGAATCTTACACGCGTTGCTTATTGTTGCGGCAGCGTCGGCACATCGGCGTCGAACCACTGCTTGTAGATCTTGGCATAGGTGCCGTCGGCCACGATCTTCTTCAGACCCGTGTTGATCTTGTCGAGCGCGACCTTGTTGCCCTTCTTCACGGCAATGCCGAAGTACTGACGCTTGAACTTGTTGTCGTAGACCAGCTTGAACGGCTTTTCCGGGTGGCTCTTGATGTAGAACTTGATCACGCCGACGTCGCCCACGGCAGCGTCAACACCACCGCGATACAGCTCTTCGAGCATGAGCGGCGTGTTGTCGAAGCGGCGGATCGAGGTGCTTGCGCGGCCCAGTTCCTCCGACACGGAGATGTCACCCGTGCTGGAGTTGACCACGCCCACCTGCAGCTTCTTCAGGTCGGTCAGACCGGTGACCTTGGCGCCCGGCGAGGTGATGATGACCTGATCGGCCGGGAAGTACGGCGCCGAGAAGTCGACCATTTCGCGACGCTTGTCGGTAATGGTGATGCCGGAAATGATGATGTCGCGATCGCCCTGGTCAAGCGTGGCGAAGATACCTTCCCACGGCGTGCTGATCAGCTTCACGTTGAAACCGCCCGCCTTGCCGATTGCCTTGATGACGTCGATATCGAAGCCGACGAGTTCCTTCTGCGGCGTTTCGAACTCGAACGGACGATACGTGCCGCCCGCGCCCACGGTGTACGTGGGATCAGCGGCCTGCGCGGCAGGCACCGCGGCGAATGTCGTCAGAAAACAGGCGGCAGCCAGCACGAGGCGCTTCGTCAACATGTTGATTTCCTTGGCGAGAATTCTTGAAAGAGCGCAATGATACTCCTCGGCGTCAGGGAAACGAAAAAAACCCGCCGGAGCGGGTTTTGCCGTTGCGATCTCGCGACGAGCGCAGCAATTCTCAATGGATGGGAATCAAAGGCTGGCGCGGTTTGGCATCGTGCCCCGATCCGCCGCGCCTGCCGCCTGCCGCCTGTCGCCTGTCGCCTGTCGCCTGTCGCCTGTCGCCTGCCGGGCGAGCATAACCTCAGAATGCGCCCGCAGCGATCGGTCCTGCTGCCTGGCCCGGACCGAAAACGACGTCCCGATAGGTCTTGCCTGCGGGAATCATCGGATAGACGTCGTCTTCGCGCGCCACGAGCACGTCGAGCAGATACGGCTCGCTCGGGTCTGCCAGCATGCGCGCGAGCGCCGCAGGCAGCTCGTCGGCACGCGTGACGCGCGCTCCGGCCACCCCGTAACCCGCCGCAATCGTGACGAAATCCGGGTACGGACGGCCGTCGTCGGCACCGTCGGGCGCGCTCGGATCCACCAGCGACGACGCCACACGATTGCGCGCGTAGATCATGTCCTGCCACTGCCGAACCATGCCCAGCCATTGATTGTTGATGACCAGCACCTTGACGCCCAGACCATAGCGACGGCACGTGGAAAGTTCATTGACGGACATGTTCAGGCTGCCATCGCCGTCGATATCGATCACGGGCACGTCAGGCAACGCGACCTTGGCGCCGATGGCGGCGGGCAGGCCGAAGCCCATCGTGCCGAAGCCCGCACTCGACAGGAAGGTACGCGGCGCACGCAGGCGCAGATGCTGCATGGCCCACATCTGATGCTGGCCGACGCCCGTGGTCACGACCGCCTCGGGGGGCAACAGCGCCGCCAGTGCAGCAATGACGTCGACACCCGTGAGCACACCGGGGGCATCGGTCGACGTCGGTGCCGGCGCGCGCAACGGATGCGCCTCGCGACGTTCTCGCAGGTAGGCATGCCACTGCGGCACGTCACGACGCTTCGCGTGAGCGAGCAGCCCGGCGAACGCATCGCGCAGATCCGCGTGCACGCCGAGCGTGACTGGCTTGTTCTTGCCGATCTCCGCAGCATCCACATCGATATGCACGATTTTCGCGTGGCGCGCGAACGACGCCGGGTCGCCGATCACCCGGTCGTCGAAGCGCACGCCGAGCGCCAGCACGAGGTCGGCTTCGTTGACGGCGACGTTTGCCGCATAGGCGCCGTGCATGCCGAGCGGGCCGAGGAACAGCGGATGGTCGTCTGGCATCGCGCCCAACCCCATCATGGTGAGCGCCACCGGGCAATCGAGTGCCTCGGCAAGCGCCGCGAGCCGTGCGCCGGTGCCCGACGCGATTACACCGCCTCCGGCATAGATCACCGGGCGCTCGCTCTGTGCCAGCAGCGCGGCGATGCGCTGGGCCGTCTCGTCGCTCATGCCTGCCGGGACCGGCGCGGTGAAACGCTTGTCGGTGGGCTGGTCCGGGCGCGCCTGCTGGATATCCTTCGGAAAGTCGAGCAGCACCGGACCGGGACGGCCGGCCAGCGCGCACGCTGCGGCTTCGCGCAGCGCCGCCGGAATATCGCGTGCCTCGCGCACCTGGCGCGCGAGCTTCGTCACCGGCTTGGTGATGGCGACGATGTCGACTTCCTGAAACGCATTCTTGCCGAGCCAATGGGTGGCGACGTTACCGGTAATGGCCAGCACGGGCACCGAATCGCTGGCGGCGTCGGCGATGCCGGTCACAAGGTTGGTGGCCCCCGGCCCAGAAGTGGCAAGACAGACGCCGAGCTTGCCCGTGGCGCGGGCGTAACCCTGCGCACCGAAGACCGAGCCCTGTTCATGCTCGGTACGCACCAGCGTGATCGCCACGCGCGAGAGCGCATCGAGCATTTCGAGGTTGGCCCCGCCCGGATAGCAGAACACCGTATCGACACCGATCTCGACCAGCGTAAGCGCAATGAGGTCGGCACCCTTGGCTGACAAGGGGGCGACGGGCTGGGCAACGGCCCCGGTCGCGGCTTCGGCGGCGGGCAAGGTCAGGTCGAGTTTCATGGGTTCGTGTTTCCTGCAGATTCCGTCGAACGGCGACGGATTGTTGCGGCAAATGCGCCTAATAGATACCAAGCTTACGGAAATTCGCCGGTAAATGCTTCGCGTATCGTTGACAATTTCCCTCCGATTTCACATGATTCATTCCCATACAAGGCTTTCGAGGAATAAATCATGCACCTCGATGAATTCGACGAAAAAATCCTCGCAATTCTGCAGGAAGACGCCTCGCTTTCGGCGGCCCAGGTTGGGGAGCGGATCGGACTTTCGCAGTCGCAATGCTGGCGACGAATCGACCGGCTCGACGCGGAGGGCGTCATCGAACGGCGTGTAGCCCTTGTCGACCGGAAGAAGGTCGGGCTGAACGTCATGCTCTTTGCGCACGTGAAGCTCGCCGGGCATAACCGCAACGCCCTGCCGGAATTTTCGAAGGCGATTCAGGAATTCCCCGAAGTCCTCGAATGCCATGTGCTCATGGGCAACGTTGACTTCCTGCTTCGCATCGTCACGCGCGATGTCGATGCCTACGAGCGCTTCTTCTTCGAGCGCCTGTCCCAACTGCCCATGGTGCAGGAGGTGAACTCGATGATCGCGCTGTCGCAGATCAAATCGACCACGGTGCTGCCCATTGGCAATGCTACGGCGAGCGGCCTCACTGCATCGCCCGGCACGTGATGACAGCACGCTGACCGCTGCCTGGCACGAGCCTGACCCGTCAGCCCGACCGGTTGGAGAATCGTGATACGCGCGCCACACATGACGGCGGCGCGTTGGACAGTGTCATCGCAAGCCTCTATGCTTAATCATTCACTCCGGGAGCCCCGCATGAAACGTTGGTTCGGACTGACCGCCGCTGCTGCCATCGTCGGTATCACGGCCTGGTGCTTTATCCCCGCTCACGCCGCGCTCAAGAATGGCGCGCCCGCACCGGACTTCTCGGCGCAGGCCTCGCTCGGCGGTAAAGTCTTCACGTTCTCGCTCGCCGACGCCCTCAAGAAGGGCCCCGTCGTGCTCTACTTCTATCCGGCGGCATTTACGCAGGGCTGCACCATCGAGGCCCACGACTTCGCCGAAGCCACGGACACCTTCAAATCGATGGGGGCGACCGTGATCGGCGTGTCGCACGACAACATCGATACGCTCAACAAATTCTCCGTCTCGGAATGCCGCAGCAAGTTTGCCGTGGCCGCCGATACCGATCAGCACATCATGCGCGCCTACGACGCCGTGCTCTCGCTCAAGCCTGACTATGCCAACCGCGTCTCGTACGTCATCGCGCCCGACGGCAAGGTGATCTACAGCTACGTCAGCCTCGATCCCGACAAGCATGTCGCCAACACGCTGGAGGCCGTGCGCCAGTGGCGCAAGTCCCACCCTGCTTGAGGGTGGGCGCATGTTGAACGCCGAATCCCGCGCAAAGGCGTTGGCCCGCGCGCAAACCCGTAGCGAAGAGCTCGCCAACAGCGTCAGTCACGGCATTGCCTGCCTCGCGGCGCTGGCCGCCATTCCGTTCCTGTTCGGCGCCGCCCGTCCGCCACTGCCCAGCACCGTCCAGCAGATTGGTCTCGGTGTGTTCGCCGTCACGATGGTGGTCGTGTATCTGGCGTCGGCGCTGTATCACGGGCTGCCCGATGGCCGGGCAAAGCGCTTGTTCATGCGCGTCGACCACTGCGCCATCTTTCTCTTCATTGCCGGCACGTACACCCCTTTCACCATCAAGATCCTGCACGACCCGTGGGGCCTGCCACTGCTCACCGGCGTGTGGACGATGGCGATTGCCGGACTGCTGGCAAAGGCGTTCGGCCTGCTCGACCGCCCACTCGTGTCCACGTTGCTCTACATCGGGCTGGGCTGGATGGCCGTGCTGGTGGCAGGCCCCGTGCTCGCGGCCATCCCGGGGCCCGGGGCCGGATGGCTCTACGCGGGAGGTGCCGCGTACACCGTCGGTGCGATCTTCTATTCGCTCGACGGCCACATCAAGTTCGGCCATCTCGTGTGGCACCTCTTCGCCATTGGCGGCACCGCCTGCCACTACCTCGCCGTCTGCCGCTATCTGTGATCGTCCGCAGGATCGGTCACTGGTTCGGCGACCGGATTTGCCGCCGGTTTTGCCCAGCCAAGGCGCTGCCGACAATTCGCCAGCTTCTCGGCGAGCCGGTCGCACCGGGCGGTCAACGCCGGATCGCCGAACATCCGGCAGGCGCCGCGCATTCGGTGCAGCAACCGCTGCGCGGCATCGGGGTCGTGCCCGACCAGCCGCCGGAAGCGCGCCAGATCTTTCGCCATTTCCTCCCGCATCAGTCGTCGCGCGTAGGGGTCCTCACGCAATGGCTGACGAACCGGCTTCCCTCCCGTCGCCTCGGCGGTCGGCCACGCTGACGGCCCAGGCGGCCGTGCGCGTTCCATAAGGTCGCGTGACGCCGATATCCCATGCGGGCGAGGGACGTTGTCCGGCGCCACCCCGTCGTCCGGCCATCGCACTGCCAGTACCTGCGCAAGACGCTGGCCCGTCACCGGCTTGGTCAACACCTCATCGATGCCGGCCTCCCGTGCGCGGCGCGCCGATACGACAGATCCCGTCAGCGCGAACACGACGGGGCGCGGCCGACCCAGTCCCTTCGACAGCACGTCGAGCGCCCTGGCCAGCGTCAGCCCGCAGGCACCGCCGAGCTGAACGTCCGTGAGCACGACGTCGTAATCGCCCACCGCCCAGCGTGACAGCGCTTCCGTGAGGTCTTGCGCCTGATCGACGACGCAGCCCAGCGACGACAAGCGCTCCGTCACGACCACGCGATTCATGATGTGATCGTCCACGACCAGCGCGCGCAATCCCGGACGCACGTCGACGTGCGCAACGGGCACCGGCACGGGTTCGGCCGCGTCGACCGGCACTTTCGGCGGCATCGCGCCCTGCGCGCCAACCGTGTCAGGCCTGTCAGGCGTGCCAGGCGTGCGGAATGGCACCGACAAACGGAACCGCGCGCCGGACGCGGGGGATTCCGCCCGGAGCGAGCCGTGCATGCGTTGCGCCCATTGCCGGGCGATCCACAGCCCCAGTCCGCTGCCCGCTACCGAACGATCCACGCGGGCGAATGCCGCGAAAACGGCGTTCTCCATGCCGACCGGTATCCCCGGTCCCGTGTCGCTGACGTAGAGCACGAGCCGGCCAGTTCGCGCGGCGTCATCCCCCGACGCGCTGTGCGAATGCAACGGTGAGCCACCACCGCTGTCCTCTGCGGCCGCCCCGGCGTGCTCCCGGCGCCACGACACCGTCACCGCAACACCGCCGCATGCGGTGAACTTCAACGCGTTGTCCAGCAGCGTGCGCAGAATCTGCCCCAATCGCACGGCGTCCCCATGCAGCAACGCGGGCACGTCGTGGGCAATGTCGCAGGTCAGGCAGAGCCCCTTCGAATGCGCGGCACCCGCGAATGCGACGACCGCTTCATCGAGGCAGGCGCGAACCTCGAAGACGGCCTCACGCAGCGACAGCCGCGAAACGTCGCCGTCCCCGAGTCGGAGCACGTCTTCCACCGCGCCGGTCGCCAGATCCAGCACATGCCGCATGGCACGCAAACGGTCCCGGGGGGCCAGCCGGGCCTCCTGCACCATGCCGCTCACGGCGGCCGGCGACGCTTCGTGTGCCAACAGCGCCTCCAGATGTCCCGACATGATCTGAAGCGGCGTGCGCAGCTCATGCACCAACGCAAGCCGAAACGTGCCGATATCCGAATCGCCGGTCCTTGCCTGACCTTTACGGGGCTCATTTCCGCAGACATGCGCCCACGCATTCGCGTCTGGCGCAGTCGCCCCGTGCGGCAAAACACCCTCTTCGTGCCGCCCGGTATCGGCATGCCCGCGCCGGGAATTGGATTTATCGAGATTCATCGCATCGTTGACGCCGCGTCACGATTCACGCGTTTCGGCGTACTGAGGAAAGCTGAAGAGTCTCGAAGTCTGGCCTTTTGCCGGCTTTCTGCGAGTGCGCAAATTCCGATCTTCATTTCTAGACACAAAGTTTTCGGAATCGTCCGAACCGAATGGCTCAAGTTCTGCCTCTCATCTGCCGATAATCCCTATGCCCCGCTTTGCACACTCCGATCGGCGGGGAGGCCGCACGCTCTCACTTCGCGACCCGGGCATTCAATCCATCGATCCATATGTATAAGAACATTACGATTCGGACCAGCCTGACACTGGTCCTCGGTTTGCTTGGTGCATTACTCGTTCTCGTCAGCGTTCTGGGCCTTCAGGCGCTGAGTTCGAGCAACGAATCCCTCAGCAAGATGGCCGAGGAAGACACCCCCGCGCTGGCCGAACTCAAGGGGACCGGAGAGCAGATCCTGCGGACCCGCTTGTCCATGGCGACCTACGCGTCCTACGTCAGCCTAGGCGCCGATCCGGAAGAATCCGAAAAAGTGCTCAAGCGCGGCATGCAGTACGTCGCCGCATCGGACGCACTTTGGAAGGACTATCTGAATCGTCCCAAAGAAGATGCGCACGAAGCGGAGGTCGCCAAGGCCGCCGACGAGAAGCGCCGCGCGTTCTTCGACAAGGTCATTACGCCCGCGCAAAACGCCCTGAAACAAGGCGACGTGGCCGGCTTCCACCAGATTCAGGCACGCGTCGCCCCGGCCGCCTACAACGCGGTCGATACGCTGATCCGCGAGTTGCAGGACATTCAGGTGGCTCGGCAGAAGGCCCGCTTCGACGCTGCCCAGCAGCGTTACAACGTCATGCGCATTGCCCTGGGCGCCACGCTCGCCGCCGCGCTGCTGCTCGCCCTGTGGGGCCGAGCAATGCTCGCTCGCGCCGTGTTGCGTCCGATTCGCGAAGTCATCACCCATTTCGAACGCATGGCTGCCGGGGACCTGAGCCAACGCGTCGAACAACACACCAACAACGAGATGGGCCAGCTTTTCGGCGCCCTCGGACGCATGCGCGACGGCCTTGCGAGCACCGTCGGCACCGTGCGCGAAAGCACGGAAGCCATTCACGGCAGCGCCCGCGAGATCGCCGACGGCAACGCCAACCTGTCGCAGCGCACCGAATCGCAAGCATCGTCGCTGGAGCAGACGGCTGCGAGCATGGAGGAGCTCACTGCTGTCGTGAAGCAGAACGCCGAGAACGCGCGTGCCGCCAGCCAACTGGCCGTGACGGCATCGGAGACTGCCTCGCGAGGCGGCGAGGTGGTGCAGGAAGTCGTGACGACCATGCGTGACATTGCCGATGCGTCGCAGAAGGTCACCGATATCCTGACGGTGATCGACGGCATCGCCTTCCAGACGAACATCCTGGCGCTGAACGCCGCCGTGGAGGCCGCGCGGGCAGGCGAACAGGGGCGCGGCTTTGCAGTGGTCGCCGGCGAAGTGCGCACGCTGGCGCAACGCAGCGCATCGGCCGCCAAGGAGATCAAGGGATTGATCGAAGCGTCGGGCAATCGCGTGGAGACGGGCACGCGCCTCGTGGAGCGCGCGGGCGCGACGATGACGGAAGTCGTGCAGTCGGTCAAACGCGTGACCGACATCATGGGCGAGATCTCGGCGGCCAGCGTCGAGCAATCAAGCGGCATCGAGCAAGTCAACCGCGCGGTCACACAGATGGATGAAATGACGCAGCAGAACGCCGCGCTGGTGGAAGAAGCCTCGGCTGCCGCCGCTGCACTCGAAGCACAGGCGGCCCGCTTGCGCGAGTCGGTCGCGCTGTTCCGCCTGTCTGCTCACGAAGCGTCGTACGCCCCGGCTTCCAGCCACGGCGAGCCCACGCTGACGGCGGCACCGGGCGCCCTCGCCCTCGCCGCCTGATCGCCCCGCGCGCCACGGCGCGCCTGCCATTCAACCGGCGGGGATCCCCCGCCGCATCTCGATGTTTCTCGCCTCTGGCATCCGGCAGCCTCCTTTGACGTCACGTCGCGCGCAAAGGGGGCGGTCCCCGGGACGGTCATGTCCTTGACGGGATGTGTCCCCCGCCCGACGCCCCTCAAATACTGGCGCGCTGCTCGAAGCCCTTGAGCGGCGTTTCCGCCACCCACGCCCGATCCACGTCGCAAGACGATACCTGCGCCCCCGGCGGCCCCTCACGCATCCACTCGCACAGCGCGAGCAACTGGTCGGCCTCGCCCTGCGCGATCGCCTCGACGGTCCCGTCGCGCCGATTTCGCACCCATCCGGCCAGCCCGATCTTGCGTGCCTCGACCACGCACGCGGCCCGGAAGCCAACGCCCTGCACCAACCCGTGCACCACGATTTGCCACGTTGCCGTCATTGCCCCTCCTGCCGTGATGTCTGTCTGAAGCGTCGCGCCACGGAGGCACGGAAAAAGGGCTCGATCAACGTCGAGCCCTTTCACTACGTTAGCACACCCTCAGTACACGTCTAATAGATATCGCGACGATAGCGGCCCTGTGCCGACAGATCGAGCAGGACATCGGCGCCGATCGCGTCAGCAAGGGCGGCATCCACTGCCGGCGCCATGCCGGCAAGACTGCCGCAGACGTAGATCGATGCGCCGCCGGCAACCCACCGAGCGATATCCTGCGCGACTTCGCGCACGCGATCCTGAACGTACACGCGCTGCGCCTGATCGCGCGAGTACACGCGGTCCA
Source organism: Pandoraea pnomenusa (assembly GCF_040391475.1). Classification (GTDB taxonomy): domain Bacteria; phylum Pseudomonadota; class Gammaproteobacteria; order Burkholderiales; family Burkholderiaceae; genus Pandoraea; species Pandoraea pnomenusa_C. Next base: position 249,598 of record NZ_JBEBXS010000001.1, read on the forward strand.
GACGGGTAATGCCGCCCTGCGCTTGCCACTCGCGCAACGTGGCGTCGTGGAAGCTGTCGTGCGCGGCCTGACGTTCACCGAAGATCAACCAGTTGCGCACGTGTCCCTGCGCGATCCGCTCGGCGAGATGCGCACGCAGCCCGGCGAGGCCCGTGCCGTTACCGATCAGGATCATGCCGTTCGCGTCCGCCGGGCCGTGGAAGCCCGGATTCGGCCGCACGCGCATCATGAGCGTTTCGCCCAGTGCGGCGCCATCCGTCAACCAGCCCGAACCCAGCCCCAGCGTGCCGTCGGAATTGCGAGTCTGTCGCACGAGCAACATCAGCTTGCCTTCGGCAGGCGTCGAAGCGATCGAATATTCGCGCTCGGGAAGCGGCGCGAGGCGCGAAAGCCAGTCCTGCAGATCGATGCCGGCCGGCGGCGCGGCGTCGGGCAGGACACGCTCGCGCAATGCTTCGCCCAAGGTCGCCTCGCGACCGGCCACGCTCACGCGCACGTCCGCTGTCCAGACACTGCCCGCGAGGAAGGCGTCGATGCGCGCCGCCGTGTGACGCGGGAGCACTTCCACGAGATCCCCGGCGACCCACGTCGCCCCGGCGGGCGGTGTGAACGCGAGATGGAAGGCAGGCAAACCGGTGCTTCCGGGGTTGAGCATTTCGCGCTCGGCCAGCACCCACGGCGCGAAACGCGGCGCCTCGTCCGTCTTCGAGGCGGCCAGCGGGCGCCCCAGCCATTCGCCAAGACGCTCCTGCCAGTTGGCCCATGCGCCCGGGTCGCCCCGGTCGACTTCGATCGGCTCGAACGCCGCGACACCGCCCTGCGCCCGCAGCCAGCCATCGAGCTTCCGCCCGAAACCGCAGAAGCGGTCGTAGTGGCTGTCGCCCAGCGAGAGCATGGCGAAACGCAGCGTCGGTAGCGCCATCGCCTGATTCATCAGTTGTTGCGAGAAGCGTCGTGCGCTGTCGGGCGGCTCGCCGTCGCCGAATGTGCTGACGATGAATAGCGCGCGTTTGGCTGCACCGAGCTGCGCCTGACCGATACGCGCCAGCGGTTGAATCTGGGCGGGCACACCGGCGCCCTGCAGCATGCCGGCAGTCTGCCAGGCGAGTCCTTCGGCCACGCCACTCTGGCTCGCGTAACCGATGAGCACACCTTCGTCGAGCGATGCGCCCGTCGGGGCCAGCGAATGGTCCTTCGCGTCAGCGGGACGAGCGGCGGCCAGCGCGCGCTTCTTCTTGCGACGGTCCAGATAAAGCATCCAGCCCGTCACGAAGAACACCGGCATCATCAGGCTCGAGAGCAGCATGACGATGATGCCCACCTGACCGAAGTAACTGCCGCGATGCAAGGCGTAGATGCTCGTCATCAACTGGCCACCGGTCGTCTTGTCGGCGTAGCGCTCCTCGTTGCGAATCTCGCCGGACGCCGGCTCGACGTCCATGCGGCTGAACGCACGCTCATGCGGCACCGACGTATCGAGCCACGTCATTTGCAGCGACCCGCCCGGCTTCTGGGCCGGACGCAGATACACCTTTGTGTAGTCGGGGATGCGCGCGGTGAAACTGCCCCATGCCGTTGTCATATCCGTCGTCGGCGTGGCGGCCAGATCCGGCAATGCGGGCTTCTTGCCCCCGCCCCTCTCGCCCTTCACCCCCTTCTCACCGCGCTCGCCCTGCTTGGCCATCTTCGGCTGCGCGGCGGGTTTGTTCCGCACCGGCTGCTGCACGCCGGCGATCGAGAACAGCATGCCGCGCCACCAGTCATACGACCAATAGAGGCCCGTCGTGGCCGACAGCAGGTACGGCACCAGCACCACCGTGCCGATCACCGCATGCAGGTTCCACAGGAACGGTCGGCCCTTCTTCTTGAAATCGATATGCAGCCAGGCCCGCCAGTTGCCGATCCGGCGCGGCCAGCGCAGGTAAAGACCACTCAAGGCGAGCAGGAACAGCAGGAGCGTGGCGGCGCCCGTGATTTGCTTGCCGATCCCGTCCACCGTCAGGAAGCGGTGGATATCCATGATGAACCGGAAAACGACGTCGGCCGTGGAGCGACCGAGCATTTGTCCCGTATAGGGGTCGACGTAGTAGGTCTCCCCGCGCGGTCCGTCACCGATCGACAGGCGCACGCCCACCGCATCTTCGGGGTTACGCATGACGGTCATGAGCAGGATGCGGCGATCCGGCACGGCTTCGTGCACACGCGCGACCAGCTCCGGAACCGTCAACGGCGCCGTGTCGCGCACGGCGACCGTCATGACGCCCGGGCTGAACGCCCGCGTCAGTTCCTCGTAGTAGGAAAGCAGCGCGCCGGTCAGTCCGACCACTGCCAGCACCAGCCCGGCAGTAATGCCGAAGAACCAGTGCAATTGAAACCACAGTCTTTTCATCATTGTTGTCGTCCGACGCACGTCCGTGCGCCAGGGTGGCGCGTGCGTGGCAGGTGTGCCGTACCGCAATCCCCGATGGACCACTTTGCGGCAATTACCGAATGTTATTGCAAACGATTCTCATATTCAATATCAACTTACCTTTCCGATCGTTGTAGGCCCCGTCCGACAGCAATTTCATAGATCGGACGACGCCCTACCGTTATTTATCCGGTTAGGATGAACTCATCCGCGCGGATGTCCGCGCTCCCGCCTACCGAATCGCCGCAAGTCACACCCCGTATTCCTCCCCCTGCGCCTGACGCTCGGCCCCGGATATGACCTGTCGACCTGCGGCATGACAGCGACGGAGAGCCATGCAAACCCCTGCGTCTTCCCCGCCTGCCACGCTTGCAACCACGCCGGCCGATCATTGTGACGTCGACGTTGCCACGGTGGCATTCTTCTTCGACCTGGACGGCACCCTTGCGCCGCTGGCGCCCCGTCCGGACGCCGTTCGATTGCCTCGCGATACCGCCCGGGTCCTGGCGGGGCTGATCGAGAGCACGCACGGCGCCGTCGCCGTTGTCTCGGGCCGCGCCATCGACGACATCGACACGCTGCTCGCGCCGCTTCGCGTGGCCGCTGCCGGGCTGCACGGCGCGGAAATCCGCCATACGGGCGGTGGCGTGGTGCGCGCCGACGGCCATACGGCCGACACCGCAGAAATTGCCGCAATGGCCGCGCCGTTGCAGGCGCTCGTTGCCCAGCACCCCGGCCTGCTGCTCGAAAACAAGGGCAGCGCCCTGGCGCTGCACTATCGCGGCGCCCCGGAACTGGCGGGCGTCGCGCGCGACACCATGCAGGCGCTGGCCGCGCTGCACGAGAAGCGTTTCGCGCTGCAGCCGGGCAAGCTGGTCTTCGAGCTGCGTCCGCGTCATGTCAGCAAGGGGCGCGCAATTACTACCTTACTCAAGGAGGCCCCGTTCGCCGGGCGTACGCCGCTTTTTGCCGGCGACGACCTGACCGACGAGACTGGCTTTGCCGATGTGAATGCGCTAGGTGGCATCACGATCAAGATCGGCGAGGGTGAAACGTGTGCCCACCACCGTCTGCCCACACCGGAGGCGCTGACCGCGTGGCTGCTGACTTTACGTCACGCGCCGCCGCGCCATCCCCAACAGGAGGAAGAAGTATGAGTCGCCTAGTCATCGTGTCGAACCGGGTCGCCCCGATCACCGAGGGCAAGCCCACCGCCGGCGGCCTCGCCATCGGCGTGTTCGACGCGCTCAAGGACACCGGAGGCATGTGGTTCGGCTGGAATGGCGAGATCAACGCCGAACCCGCGAGTGCGCCGGAGATCGCGCATCGCCAGAACGTCACCTTCGCCACCGTGCCGCTCACCCGCCGCGACTACAACACGTACTACCGCGGCTTCTCCAACGCCACGCTGTGGCCCACGTTCCACTACCGCGACGACCTCACGCGCTATCAGCGCGACGATTACAACGGTTACCGCCATGTCAACGCACGATTCGCCGCGCTGCTCGCCCCGCTGCTCAAACGCGACGACCTGATCTGGGTACACGATTACCATCTGCTGCCCTTCGCACAGGCCTGCCGGCAGATCGGCATACAACAGCGCCTGGGGTTCTTTCTTCACATTCCGTTTCCGTCGCCGCAGGTACTGATGACGGTGCCGCCCCACGAAGCGCTCGTGCGCGCCATGTGCGAGTACGATCTTGTCGGCTTCCAGACGGAGACCGACCGCACCGCCTTCACCGACTATCTGGTGCGTTACGCCAGCGCCACACTGGACGCCGACGGGACGATCACGGCGTACGGACGCACCTTGCGCACGGGTGTCTACCCCATCGGCGTCTATCCGGACGAGATCCAGCAGCAGGCCACCGCACGCGCCACGGTCAAGCACATCCTCGATCTGAAACAAGGCTTGCAGGAACGCAAGCTCATCATGAGCGTGGATCGTCTCGACTACTCGAAGGGGATGCTCGAGCGCTTTCGCGCGTTCGAGCGACTGATGGAGCTATGGCCGAACCAACAGGGCACCGTGAGTTTCGTGCAGGTCGCACCGCCGAGCCGCTCCGATGTGGCGGGTTACGGCGAGATTCGTCGGCAACTGGAGACCGAAGCCGGCCACATTAACGGACGCTTCTCCGACCTGGCGTGGACGCCGCTGCGCTATATCAACAAGCGCTACGATCACGAAGTGCTGATGTCGTTCTTCCGAGCGTCGCAAGTGGGTTACGTCACGCCGCTGCGTGACGGGATGAATCTCGTGGCCAAGGAGTATGTTGCCTCGCAAGACCCGGCGGACCCCGGCGTGCTGGTGTTGTCGTGTTTCGCCGGCGCGGCGCAGGAGCTCGACGGCGCGTTGATCGTCAACCCTTACGACATCGACGGCATGGCCGAAGCGCTGCGCACCGCGCTGAACATGTCGCTCTCGGAGCGCCAGGTGCGGCACGAGAGCATGATGGCGACGTTGCGCGAACATGATCTTTCGTCGTGGCGCGACCGGTTCATCGCCGATCTTCGCGCGCCGAAGACCGCCACGCCGGCGCTGTTGCGCTGCGCGCAACCTGCCGCCGCCTGAGGTCGCCAGGACGGAGACCGGGCGGCCGATGGCAGGAACGACATGGACCGCAGGGATCGCAGGTCCATCGCAAGGAGAGATGCCATGCGCCAACCTTCCTCATCTGCCGCCCCTTGCGTCGAAGTCGAGACGGACGGCCCCGTGACCCTCATCACGCTCGCGCGCCCGTCACGGCGCAATGCCGTGGACCGCGCCGTGGCCGATGCACTGCGCGATGCCCTCCTCGCGTTCGAGCGAGACACGCAGGCCGATGTCGCGGTGTTATGCGGCAAGGGGGCCTCGTTCTGCGCGGGCGCCGACCTCTCCGCCTTCGACGATCCCCAGCGCCGCAATGTCGTCACCCCCGACGGCAGCGGCGACGGCCCGATGGGCCTTACGCGCCGTCACCTGGACAAGCCGGTGATCGCCGCCGTCAGCGGGCACGCGGTGGCGGGAGGTCTGGAGCTGGCGTTGTGGTGCGACCTGCGCGTCGCGGATGTTTCCGCGACGTTCGGCGTGTTCTGCCGCCGCTTCGGGGTGCCACTCATCGACGGTGGCACCGTACGCCTGCCGCGCCTGATCGGCATGAGCCGCGCGCTCGACCTGATTCTGACCGGCCGCGCCGTCGGCGCGCAGGAAGCGTATGAAATCGGTCTGGTGAACCGGCTGGTGCCGGAAGGCATGGCGCGCCCGGGCGCGCTGGCGCTGGCGCAACAACTGGCTGCGCTGCCGCAGGGAGCGTTGCGTGCCGACCGGCGCGCCGCCTATGCGCAGTGGGATCTGCCACTGGACGCGGCGTTGCGCCAGGAAGGCGCCGCCGGGCATGACGTGGTGTTCTCGGAAGGGCTCGCCGGGGCCCGCGACTTTCTCGCCGGGGCCGGCCGTCACGGCGCGCCACGCAACACGCCCTGACCAGGCCTGCCACGACAGCGCGCAGACATCGCGTTACTGGCCGTTCGGACGTTCCCGATTGACCTGTTCCAGGCGCTTGCTCAGACCGTCGGCAATTTCCTTCTGATGCGCCTGATTGGCGAAGTCGATGGCCGACATGCCGATCTGGTTCTTGAGACGGACGTCCGCGCCGCCATCGAGCAGCACCTTGCACGTGGTGATGTGACCGCCCCGCGCCGCCATCATGAGCGGCGTGGTGCCGTTCGGCGATTCGGCGTCGACATAGGCGGACGCGTCGAGCAGGATCTGCACGATGTCGTCGTGACCGTTGGTGGCCGCGTAGTGCAGCGGCGCCCAGCCCTTCTTGTTGACCTCGGCCTCCTTGTCGATCAACAGCTTGACCATCGGCGTCAGGCCTTCGAGCGCCGCCATCATCATCGCGTTCTCGCCTGCGGCGTTGGTGGCATCGAGGTCCGTACGCTTGTCGTTGATCAACAGCTTGGCCACGTCCACCGACTTCTCGCGCATGGCGATCACGAGCAGCGGATTCCCCTTCTCGTCCTTCGAGTTCGGATCGACGCCGGCCTTGAGCGCCTTGGCGATTTCCTTCGTGTCGTTGAAGACGACGGCCTTGATCAGCGCCGGGTTGGAGGTCGCGGCCGTGGCGCACGCGGTGAGCGTCATCGAGAGCACGCTGAGCAGCATCCAGGTTCGAACCATCATGAATTTGCGCATCGGGGGCTCCTGTCGGTAGTCCGTTAAATTACGTGTGAGTGACGAGTCAGGTCAGTGCGTCGATCGCAAGACATTCAGTGCTTCGCGGTGGCAAACAGCTTGAAGAAGTTCTCTGTGGTCGCCTCCGCGATCTTCTGCAACGGCTCGCCGCGCAGATCGGCAATGAATTCGGCCACGTGACGCACGTAGCCGGGCTGATTGAGTTTGCCGCGATACGGCACCGGCGCGAGATACGGCGAATCGGTTTCGATCAGCATGCGCTCGAGCGGCACACGGCGCGCGACGTCCTGCAGATCGCGAGCACTCTTGAACGTCACGATGCCCGAAAACGAGATATAGAAGTTCTGGTCGAGTGCGCCTTTCGCGACATCCCAACTCTCGGTAAAGCAGTGCATCACGCCGGCGGGCTCGCCCGCCTGTTCCTCGCGCATGAGACGCAACGTGTCGTCGGCGGCCGAGCGTGTGTGAATGATGAGCGGCTTGCCCGTGACACGTGCGGCACGGATATGGGTGCGAAAGCGCTCGCGCTGCCACTCCATGTCTTCGATGCTGCGGCCTTCGAGCCGGTAGTAGTCCAGCCCCGTCTCGCCAATGGCCACGACCTTGGGCGTAGCGGCCAGACGCACGAGATCGTCGACGCTCGGCTCCGGCGTGTCTTCGTAATCGGGATGCACCCCGACGGACGCGTACACGTTCTCATGCTGCGCCGCGATCTCCAGCACCTGCGGCAGCGTCGGCAGATCGACGGACACGCAAAGCGCGTGGCTGACCTTGTTTTCACGCATGCGTGCGAGCAGGTCGGGCATCTGCTCGGCCAGTTCGGGGAAATTGATATGACAGTGCGAATCGATGAACATGGTGTGCGATCGGTTGTCGACGGCCCGCGTCAAAGCGACGCCGGCCCGCCGAACAACTGTTTGTATTGCAGGAAAAGCGCCTCGAGCAGCACGCGCGTGTTGAGCGGGTGATTCTGCACCTGACGCTGTTGTGCGAGCTCACGCAGGAAACCGAGCAGACGAACGTCGTCCGTCGTATCGCCACAGCGGCGAAGCGCTTGCGCCTGCCCCGGGAAGAAGCGGACCGTGCCGGCCATGCGCTCGGCGAGCACGTCGAAGCACCAGCGTTGCAGCGTATCCAGAATGCCCGGCAGATTGCCCTTGTGCAGTTGTTCGGCGCACGCGAACGCATCGATCGCCGCCCCCTGCGCCAACTGACCGAGCAGCCAGTCGCGCCAGCCACGCTCGTCGGGATCGGCCAGTGCGCGTGCCGCGAGCGGCGCCCCGCCCGATTCGGCCAGCACGGCCGCGGCGGTGGCAGCATCGAGTCCCGCCTCGCCCATCAGCCATTGCGTGGCCTGCGGCGCGTCCGGGCGCGTGAGCACCAGGCGGCGGCATCGCGACAGAATCGTCGGCAGAAGGCGGTCTGGCTGAGTCGTCACGAGCAGGAAGACCACGCCCTCGGGCGGCTCCTCCAACGTCTTGAGCAAGGCATTCGCCGCGTGCACGTTGAGCGCCTCGGCGGGCCAGAGCAGCACCACGCGGCGCCCCTGACGATGCGAACCCAGGCTGGCGAAGTCGATCACCTCGCGCACCTGCTCGATCTTGATTTCCTTGCTGGGTGTCTTGGTCTTCTTGTCGCCGTCGGCTTCGGTGCGCGCTTCCGCGCCCGGCAGGCTGTCGGCGAGCGCCTCTGGGCAAATGGCGCGGAAGTCCGGGTGGTTGCCGCCGGCGAACCACTGACACGCGCCGCAGGTGCCGCACGGCAGATGGTCGGCGCGCGGCGATTCGCACAGCAGGCCCTGGGCGAACGTGCGGGCGAGTTCGACCTCGCCAATACCCGGCACGGCCTGCAACAGCAAGGCGTGCGGCATCTGGGCGCGCAGGTCGTTCAGGCGTGTCCAGTCTTGTGACTGCCACGGATACAGCATGTGGGCTCCTTGGCCGGAAGCGGCGCCGGATGCGGCGCCATACGGGGCGGCAATGCCCGAGGTCACGCCCCGGCTGCCCATCCCGTCGACAGTACGGGGGCGCCCGACGGCATCGTCGGGATAGCCGGATTATCGCGCGTCAGCGTGGCGCGTGCCCAGGCAAACCCAACCGGGCGAAAACACCGGCGAGCTGGGCCGTAATGGCGTCAATGCTCTGGGCCGCATCGATGACGACAAATCGCCCGGCCGATTCCTCGGCACGGCGCAGATATTCTTCGCGCACCCGCGTGAAAAAGGCGGCCGACTCGCGCTCGAACTTGTCCGGCGCCCGCGCGCCGGCCAGACGTGCCGCGGCAATGGCCGGGTCGAGATCGAACAGGATCGTCAGGTCGGGCTGGCGGGTGCCCTGCACCCAGCGCTCGAGAATCGTCAACTTCTCGCGCGACAGGCCGCGTCCGCCCCCTTGATACGCAAACGTGGCGTCGGTGAAGCGATCGGACACGACCCAGTCGCCGCGCACCAGTGCCGGCTCGATCACCTTGGCCAGATGCTCACGGCGGCCGGCGAACATCAGCAGCGCTTCGGTCTCGAGATCCATCGGTTCGTCGAGCACGAGCTTGCGCAGCGCCTCGCCCAACGGCGTGCCACCCGGTTCCCGCGTGGCGACGACACTGCGCCCGACAGTGGCCAGGCCCTGGCGCAACGTGTCGACAAAGGCGTTCACGTGCGTGCTCTTGCCCGCACCGTCGATCCCTTCGAATGTCACGAACTTGCCCGGCACGGCGGCCGGTGCTTCGGCGGAATGCGTCATTGTTCACCTCGCTGATATTTGTCCACGGCGCGATTGTGTTCCTGCAGGTTCGTCGAGAAATGGCTGGTGCCGTCGCCACGCGCCACGAAGTACAACGCGTCGCTCGGCGCGGGATTCAGCGCAGCGGCCAGCGAGGCCACACCCGGCAAGGCGATCGGGGTCGGCGGCAAACCGGCGCGCGTGTAGGTGTTGTACGGCGTGTCCGTCTGCAAATCACGCTTGCGCAGACGCCCCGTGTACAGGTCGCCCATGCCGTAAATCACCGTCGGGTCGGTTTGCAGCAACATGCGCTTGCGCAGGCGATTGACGAACACGGCCGCGACCTGGGAGCGCTCGACGGCCTGCCCCGTCTCCTTCTCGACGAGCGACGCCATGATAAGCGCCTCGTAAGGCGTGGTGTAAGGCAGTCCGGGCGCACGCGACGCCCACGCTTCGTCCAGGCGCTTCTGCATCAGGCGATAGGCACGCTTGTAGATATCGAGGTCGCTCGTACCTTTCGGAAAGAGGTAGGTATCGGGGAAGAACATGCCCTCGGCTTCGGCACGTTCGGCGCCCACGAGTTGCATGATGTCGGCGTCGGGCAGCCCGGCGGTGTCGTGACGCAGCGCTGGATTGGCGTCCATCTCCATGCGCATTTTCTTGAAGGTCCAGCCTTCGATGATCGTCACGACGTACTGGTTCACGTCGCCGCGCGCAAGCTTCTCCATCACTTCGATGGGCGTGATCCCGGTCGCGAACTCGTAGTTGCCGGATTTGAGCTTGGTGCCCACGTCCATCACGCGCGCGAGCAGATTGAACAGCAGCGGGTGCACCGGCACACCGCCGTTTCGCAGTTGCGTGGCCACGCTGCGCACCGAGCTGTAGGGCTTGATCGTGACGTCGAGCGTCGGCTTGCCCAGTTGCAGCGGGGCTTGCGCCCAATAGTAGAAGGCACCGCCCGCCGCCAGCGCAGCGACTATCAACAATACGAACAGGCGTTTGATGAAATACATGAATTGCTTGAGTAAGCCGCATGCACCGCGCGAAGGCGGCAGCGGGTTCGGGGGACTCGGTCAGCCGGATCCGGGCGATGGCAACGGCGTCGATGGGCGCATTTCGCGCATCGAACCGGGCTCGCACGTCCTGGCGGAAGACCCAATATAATACTTTGACTTGCCGAACCCTCACAGATTGACAGGCACTCTCGTTTATGACTTCTCAATGGCGTGAACTTCTGCCGCAAGCGGCAGGCGCTGCTTCCCCTGAAACCGATCTCGACGCGAGCGCTCGCGCCGCGCAGTTCGACGCGATGCGCGGCGGCAGTTTCGCTTCGCTCGCGAGCGACACCGGGCTCATCGCCGTGAATGGCGCCGACGCTGCGACCTTCCTGCACGGACAACTCACCAACGACGTGGAACGTTTGTCGCCCGCGCAGGCGCGTCTGGCCGGGTACTGCTCGGCCAAAGGCCGCTTGCTCGCGACCTTCCTGATGTGGCGCGACGCCTCGCCCGACGCCACGATCTATCTCGCCTGCGACGCCAGCGTTCAGGCGGCCGTGCAAAAGCGGCTCTCGATGTTCGTCCTGCGCGCCAAGGCCAAGCTCACCGACGGCACGGCCACCCATGTACTACTCCAGGCTGGAGGTCCGGCGGCCGAAGCCGTGCTGGCAAAGACATTTGGGTCATTGCCCGCTTCGGCGCTGACGGCCGTTCACGGCACACTCGGCGACGCGCCGACCAGCCTCGTGCGCCTGCCGGACGCCGGCTCGGCCCGTTCGCTGTCTCGCTTCCTCTGGAGCGTGCCGGTCGCCCATGCGGCCGCAGTGTGGGCATCGCTCGTGCAGGCACCGGGTCTTGTGGCCGTCGATCCCGCCCTTGCGGCGTGGCTCGAGGTACACAGCGGTGTGGCGCGTGTCACCACGGCCACGCAAGAGCAGTTCGTCCCGCAAATGATCAATTGGGAAGTCGTGGGCGGCGTCAGCTTCCGCAAGGGCTGCTATCCGGGTCAGGAGGTGGTCGCGCGCAGCCAGTATCGCGGCACCATCAAGCGACGCCTGCATCTCGCGCATGTCGCCGGCGAGCGTCCGTCACCGGCGCAGGAACTGGTGGAAGCGAGCGATCCCGACCAGCCGTGCGGCATGGTGGTGCAAGCGGCACCCGCACCCACCGGTGGCTACGACGTGCTCGTCGAGCTGAAGCTTGCCGCGCGCGAGACCGACGACGTCCGGCTCGGCAAGGCCGACGGCCCTGCGCTGGCCTTCGCGGCGCTGCCCTACGAGATCGTCGATCCGACCGAAGCGCCCTCACCGTCGTCGCAGGCCTCGTCTGCCGCAGCGTCCTGATCCGGACGCCACGCGAGCGCCGATGGACTGCTACGTCTACTACCGCGTCTCGTCATCTGACACCGACGCCGCCCGGCTTGCCGTCGCGCAACTCTTTGCGCTGACGGCAACGCGCTTTGGCGCGAAGGGCTGCCTGCAATGGCGCGTCGATGCCTCTGCCGGTGACACCGCATCCGGTGTCACGACGTGGATGGAACGATACGACAACGTGAATACCGCCTTCGTCGCTGCGCTCCCCGGACTGGTCGCCGAGTGCGGCCTGGGGGCATGGGTGCAAGGCGAGCGTCACGTGGAATGCTTCGCCAACGCCCCCGACATGCCGACCCCATGTGCCTGATCGTCTTCTCCTGGCAGCCCGACGCACCGATACCGCTCGTGTTGCTCGCCAACCGCGATGAATTCTTCGAACGACCGGCCGAGCCCTTGCACTGGTGGCACGATCGGCCGGATGTGCTGGCGGGTCGGGATTTGCGGGGCGGCGGAACGTGGATGGGCGTCAATCGCCGCGGCCGCTTCGCCGCATTGACGAATTTTCGCGACGGACGGGCGCCGATGGCGCCGAAGGACGCGCCCTCACGTGGCCTGCTGGTCTCGGCCATGCTCGACGCCACCGCTTTCGACAACGATCTGGCCCGCGTGGAAGCGCACGCGCATGAGTACGCGGGCTTCAATCTCCTCGCGGGCGATTTGCCAGCGGGGAAGCTGTATTGGTTGGGGAATCGTGCCGCTCATGTCGGCGGCCTTCCCGTCGAGGCGCCCGCACGCCCGGCAGCCGTTCCTGTTGCTCCCGGTGTCCACGGCCTGTCCAACGCCGTGCTCGATACCCCGTGGCCGAAGTTGGTCAGCCGTCGCGACGCGTTTGCCAGCGCCCTGTTGCACGAGGCAGACGACGCCACCCTTTTGCGCGTCATGCGCAATACCACCGAGACGCCTGACGACGAACTGCCGCAGACAGGTGTCACCAGAACATGGGAGCGCACGCTCTCCGCCGCGTTCATCGCCTCCCCCGCCTATGGCACGCGCTGCACGACATTGCTCCGGTATCACCACGACGGCCGCGTCGACCTGACCGAGGTCACGGTCACGCCAGGCCAATCTCCCGAAACACTGTCGGACCAGCGCAATTTCTCATTCCATATCGACGCGCCCAACGTCGAACTGCGCTGACGAGCGCACCGGGTCTCGAATCACATCGCACCCCGACCCATTCTCAGCTTTGAAACAATTCTGAGAAAAATCTGAAATTCTGGCTTTATCGACAGCACCGGAAACAAGCAATATTCCGTTGATTTGTCACGAGACTTGTTCCGGTATCCGGCAAAAACGCCACATCCGCTGGCGGACAGATATTTCAAATCCTTACATTTGGCTATAATGCACGCCAAACTTTTTGGGATGCTATTAAAAGCAAGGCACGGGACAGTGTCGGCTTTTTGACCAGATGCGGCCGCATGAAGTCGTGGCCGAAAAACACATTAAAGCAATCCGCAAGTGGCATAGCAAAGCGGCAATCGCTTTTTTTCCAATCAATAGCCATGCCAAAGAACATCGACGCGCGAGCGACACCTCGCGCGCCACAATGGGCTTCGGGGGAGGTCACCATTGTGGAAACGTCGTCGGCACCCGGGGTGTCCGCGCAAGCGGCTGCCGCAGCATTGTCCGACCCCGTTGCCCGCTGGACACTACCCGTACGCCGTTGGGCTTACCGCCAGATGGGCGCCGCATCGACCGCCAAGCCGGAGACAGGCATTGTCGATCCGATGCTGCGCCGTCGACTGAGCCCGCTTGCCCGGCTGGCATTGTCGGCCGCGATGGCTTGCGGCCCGTTGCCGGCGGCATGTCGCGTCGTGTACGCGTCCCAGCATGGCGAAATTCAGCGCACCACCCAGATGCTCGAGGCACTCGTGCGAGGCGAGCCGCCCTCGCCGACCGCCTTCAGCCTGTCGGTATTGAATGCGACGCCGGGGGTACTCAGCATTTCGCGCGATGACCATTCGGCCATCAATGCCATCGCGGCGTCCGACGACACGCTCGGCTACGCATTGCTCGATGCGTGGACGCAGCATGCCGAGTCGCCCGACGCCCCATTGCTTGTCATCCACGCGTTCGAAGCGCCCCCCGCCTGCTATGGCCCGACCGCACGCCAGAGCGGCGACAGTCCTCATGCGCTGGCGCTCCTGATCGAGCCCGGCGCGACCGCCCGGCTGACCTGCACCATGCGCCTGCCCGCCGGGCGGGACACGAGCGCCGAGCCCCGAGTTCAATGCGACAGCCTTGTCACGTCGCTGTTGGGGGGCGGCGCCGACACGTGGCACGGCGAGCGCCATGACTGGCAATTTGAATGGTACGAGCAAGAGGGCACGCCGCATGCAGATCGCTGAATCTTCGCGCCGCTGGGAACACGCCCGGCGGCGTGCCGCATCGTTGCTCCTCTGGTTCTGCTTCGCCGCCGGTGGCCTGGTCTTCTCGCTGCTCGTCTTTCCCGCGCTCCTCCTGCTTCCGTTGACGGAGCGCCGGCGCCGACGTTGCGCGATGGCCATGGTCCATACCTGCTTCGCATCGCTGGTTGCGGTGTGCCGGGCTCTTGGCGTCATGCGCTTCGACATCGCCAATGCCGACAAGCTGCGACACCTGGGACGCGCCATCGTCATCGCCAACCACCCGTCGTACCTCGATGTCGTGGTACTGCTCTCGCTCATGCCGCGCGCCTGCTGCATCGTGACGAGCCGACACTGGCGCAATCCGTTCCTGGCGGGCATCGTGCGCTCCGCCGGCTATCTTCGCAACGATGGCGGCCCGTCGCTGGTGCGCGCCAGCGAGTCAGCGCTGGCCGATGACGTGCCGCTCATTGTCTTCCCGGAAGGCACGCGCAGCCCGTCCCGAGGACGGCTTGGCAAGTTTTCACGCGGCTTCGCCCACATTTCGCTCGCGCATGACTGCCCGATCCTGCCGGTGCTGATCGATTGCGACCCGCCCGCCTACACGAAGCAACACACGTGGTACTCGATCCCGGCGACCCGACCCACGTTGCGAATCCGTGTGCTGGACGTCGACCTCAGCCCGACCGTCGTGGCGACGGAGGCTCTGCCTGCCGCTTCGGACGACCGGCAAGCGCCGGGGATGCCGACGGCTGCCGAGACAACGCCCGACACCCTGACGCCGCTCGCTGCACGACGGCTGACGGTATTCGCGGAACACTTTTTCATCGATCAGATTTCCCAACATGGCTTCACTAGAACTTGAGATCAAGCAATTGATTGTCCAGGCGCTCGAACTGGAAGACATCGGCGTCGACGACATTACGGACGACATCCCCCTTTTCGGTGACGGGCTTGGCCTGGACTCAATCGACGCGCTCGAACTCGGCATCGTCCTGCGCAAGCGCTACGGATTGCAGATCGAATCGAACGACGAGACGGCACGCGCGAAGTTCCGCAGCGTTGCCACCCTTGCCCAGTTGCTGCGCGAACGCGGTTGCGCCCAATAAGGAATTTCATCGATGAGCACCCTGACATTGCCCCTGTCCGACGAGGACATTCTTTCCCGCCTGCGCACCATTCTTCATGACACGTTCGAGATTGCGCCGGAACGCGTGACGCTACAGGCCCAACTGTTCGAGGAACTCGATCTCGACAGCATCGACGCCGTGGACCTCGCGATCCAGTTGCAGCGCATGACGGGCAAACGCATCAAGCCCGAAGAGTTCAAGAGCGTTCGCACCGTCGAAGACGTCGTCGGCGCCGTACGAACGCTGCTTAACGGCTGACCTGCGGCATGCCCCGTCTCCCTGTCAAGGCTCCGGCATCGGCGTCGGATGCCCGACACCCCCGGGTACGCTGGCAGTCCGCGATGCTCGCACTCGGCTACCCGGCGCTGGTCCTCGCCGGGATTACGCTGCTCGCGCCGCGCTACCTGGCACTCCTGCTGCTGCTGACGCTGTGGCTGCGCTATCGCAACAATCTGCGCGGCCAGCGCCTGCTCATGCCAGTGGAATGGGCGGTCGGCGCCGGCCTGGCTGCGCTTGCCTGCGCCACCGCGATCAGTAATAGCGAGTTGCTCCTGCGCTGCTATCCGGTGGCCGTCAACGTCGGCATGGGCATGACGTTTGCC
This sequence comes from Pandoraea pnomenusa, assembly GCF_040391475.1. Lineage (GTDB taxonomy): Bacteria > Pseudomonadota > Gammaproteobacteria > Burkholderiales > Burkholderiaceae > Pandoraea > Pandoraea pnomenusa_C. The sequence continues at coordinate 265,353 of NZ_JBEBXS010000001.1, forward strand.
GTATCGCTGCGCGCGCCGATGTCGATGGTCGAGCGCATCGCGCGGCTGCACCAGCCCGATTTGCCGCCGGAGGCGGCGCCCTATCTGCGAAACGTCACACGTGTCTGGATTGGCTTCTTCATCGTGAACGGCATTGCGGCGATGGTCACCGCGCTTTGGACCTCGCGCGAGATCTGGTCGCTGTACAACGGCGGCATTGCCTACGTGCTGATCGGACTTCTGTTCGCAGCCGAATGGTTGTGGCGCCGTCGCATGCTGGCACGCAAGGCTGCCAACACGTCGGCCAATGCAGCGGCGTTGACGCATCCGGAGGCGTCCGCATGACGATGAACGCTGCGTTGGCCCCGATCGACGATCGCGGGACCTGGCATGCGGCGCCGTGCGTGCCGCTCCAGGCGCGTTTGCTCACCCCGCCTGTGCCGTCGCAAGCCGTATGTGTCGACGCACATACCGCATCCGACAAGGCGCGCGTGCTGTCCGGCGCGGACTGGCTTGCCAGTGTCGAAGCGTTGCACGCGGCGTTCGCAGCGAGTCCCGCCACGCGATTGGCCTTGTGCCTCGACGATCCGTTCGATCTGAGCTGCGCATTGTTCGCGGCGTGGGCGGCAGACAAGACGCCCGTCATGCTGCCCAATACCCTGCCCCAGACGCGTCGCGACTTCGCCTATGCGTATGACGAAGCGATCGACGCCAACGCGCTGAGCGCGTACGGGAACCGTCGTGGCAACACGGCCCTCACTGCGAACGACGCCGCCCCGCACGCCAGCCGTTTGTTGTCCTCGTCGTGCCGCCTGGTCATTTACACCTCGGGAAGCACGGGTGAGCCGAAGGCCATCATCAAGTCGCTCGCACAGCTCAACGACGAAGTCCAGACACTGCACCGGCACTGGGGCGCGCACTTGCGCGATGCGCTTGTCGTCGGGAGTGTGCCGTGCCACCACATCTACGGACTCTGGTTCCGCATGCTCTGGCCGTTGGCCGCAGGCGTGCCCTTTGCCCGGCAGACGTTTGCCGAGCCGTCGCAGGCGCATGTGTGGCGGACATGGCCCGCCGTCGTGTGGATTGCAGGCCCCGCGCAACTCACGCGCTGGCCGGCACTGCTCGGCGTGGATCGTTGGCTCGATGCCCCGCGAATGACGTTTTCTTCCGGCGGCCCGCTGCCTGAAGACGCGGCCCATCGGTTCGTCGACGTCGTCCGCGCGGCCCGGCCCGATGCCGAAGGGAGCCGAGCCGTTGCGCCCGTCGAAGTCTTCGGCAGCACGGAAACCGGGGGCATCGCCTGGCGACAGCAGGATCTGACGTCCCAATGGACGCCCTTCGACGACACGCACATACGTGTGACCGATGCCGGTGCGCTGGAAATCCGCTCGTCGCGCGTGAACGACGGCCAATGGTGGCAAACGGACGACGGTGCCGTCCTGCATGCCAACGGTGCGTTCACGCTGACTGGCCGGCTGGACCGGATCGTCAAGATCGAGGGCAAACGCCTTTCGCTGCCCAGCGTGGAAGCGGCGCTGTTGCGACACATCTGGGTGAAGGATGCGTCCGTCACCGTCATTGCCGGGCGCCCGGCGGCGGCAGTCGTTCTTGAGAGCGAAGGTTGCCAGGCCTGGCGCGAGCAGTCGCTCAACGCGGTTCGCAAGACACTGCGCGACGCCCTGGCGGAAACGTTCGACCCGACGGTTCTGCCGCGCCGTTGGCGTTTCGTGATGGCACTGCCCGTCAATGAGCGGGGCAAACGTACGACAGCCGACGTGGCGGCACTCTTCTCGCCCGCGTCGCCCTGGCTGCCCTCGGTCCTCGGCATTCGATGTGACGACGTCGGTGCGACGCCCGGTCCCACCGGCGTCATGGTCATATCGATGCGCGTCCCGCCAGAACTGGCCCATTTCGAAGGTCACTTCCCGGGACTACCGTTGTTGCCGGGGGTCGTGCTCGTCGACTGGGCCACGCGATTCGCCAGGGAACACGCCGCCCGGATGCCCGGCTCTCCAGTCTTCGCTAACGCGCCGACATCGTTGCAGCAGGTCAAATTCTCCGCCCCGGTCATGCCGGGCGCACGCCTCGAACTCACGCTGTCGTTCGACCTCGCCCGCCTTCGCGTCCACTACGTCTACGAAGGGCCACGCGGGACGACGGCAAGTGGCTACCTTGGCTACGTTGCCCCCGCAACGAGCGCAACAGACGCGCCCGACACGGGAGACGCGGCGCGATGACCCGGCCTATCGACTGCGGCATCGCACCCGCCCGTTTCAAGCCCTGCATTCTGATCCCGGTGTACAACCACCCGGCGCACATCGACCGGATCGTCGACACGTTGCGGGCCCAGGATCTTCCGGTGCTGCTGGTTGACGACGGAAGCGACGCGCCCACGCGCATCACGCTCGAAGCGATTCGCGACCGTCACCCCGGGGCAGTCACACTTGCGCAGTTGCCCCGCAACCTCGGCAAAGGCGGCGCGGTCTCGCACGGGTTGCGGCTCGCCCTGCAGCTTGGCTACACCCATGCGCTGCAAGTCGACGCCGATGGGCAGCACAACCTTGACGACGTTCCTGAGTTCCTGGACGAAGCCAGACGGCGCCCCGGCGCCGTGATCTGCGGCACCCCGCGCTACGATGCGTCCGTGCCCAAAGGACGGCTGTACGGGCGCTACGTCACGCATTTCTGGGTGTGGGTCGAAACGCTGTCATTCGACATCGTCGATTCGATGTGCGGCTTCCGCGTCTACCCGCTCGAGGCCACCGGCGCGCTGCTGGCCCGTCATCGGCCATCGCCGCGCATGGCGTTCGACACCGATATTCTGGTCCGGCTGTATTGGCGCGGGGTACCGGTCCATAACCGTCGCACCCGTGTCGTCTATCCCGAAGACGGCGTATCGCACTTCCAGATGTTCCGCGACAACGTGGGCATTTCGTGGATGCATACGCGGCTCGTTTTCGGCATGCTTGCGCGCGCACCGATGCTGTTGTGGCGAAAACGCGATCGCCATTCCTCCGCCGTCTCGACGTCACCCGACACGCGTGCCGTCGATTCACGCCAGTCCTGGTGGCGGCGCCCGGAACGCGGCAGCCTGCTCGGCATGCGCGTGCTGGCGCTCGCGTGCCGATGCTTCGGGTTGCGCACGGCACGCCTTTGCCTGATTCCCGTGGCGGCCTATTTCACCTTGAGGGACACCCAGGCGTGCGCGGCTTCGCGCGAGTATCAGCTGCGGCTCGCCGCCGCTGCGCCGGAGCTCGGCATGCGCACACCGAGCCGTTGGCGCACGTTCCGGCACCTGCTGGCGTTCGCCAACGCGGCGCTGGACAAGTTCGCGGCATGGCGCGGACTCCTCGGCGAGCGTCATGTCCGTATCGACGATGACGCCACCCTCGATGCTGCCGCCAGCGACACGCGCGGGGCACTCGTGATCGGCTCGCATCTGGGCAACCTCGAAATGACTCGCGCGCTGGCGCGATCGCGCGGCATCGACCGCATTCATGCGGTGGTCTATACGCGTCACGCCCAGCGATTCCGCTCGATGATGGCGGGGGCGAACAGCGACTTTGCGGCGAACCTCATCGAAATCGACGACATTGGTCCTGCCACGGCCATCATGCTGCGCGAGCGCATCGACCGAGGAGACTGGCTCGTCATCGTGGGCGATCGCGTGCCACCGGCCGACGCGGGCCGGGTCGTGCCGGCCCCCTTCCTGGGCACCCCCGCGCCGTTCGCGCAGGGGCCGTTCATTCTGGCCGCACTGCTGGAATGCCCCGTGTACCTGCTCTTCTGCCTGCGCGACAAGACATCCTATCGGCTGTATTTCGAGTCGTTCGCGGACGCCATCGCATTGCCGCGTGCAACGCGCGAATCCGCCCTGCGGACATACGCCGAACGTTACGCGCGCCGTCTCGAGCACTACTGCCGCCTGTATCCGATGCAGTGGTTCAACTTCTTCGATTTCTGGCAAGGCAAGTCGCCAAAGCTATGACGCAATCCTCAATTTCCAACATCCGCGCCGATGACAGCGCCTGCGGGCAGCTTGCCGCGCGCGATCGGTCGCCGACACCTTCGCCGGATCCCATGCGCGCACCTGCCGTAGTTTTTGGCGAACGCCGCCTGACAATCGAAGACATCCTGGCGCTGGCCGAGCGGACCCGCACGGCCACGTTGTCGACGAACCCGGAGTGGCGCGATCGCATTCGTCGCGGCGTTGACGCCTTGCACGCGCATCTCGCCGCGGGCCGCCCGGTGTATGGGGTCACGACCGGCTACGGCGACGCATGCGTTGTCGACGTGCCGCCTGCGCTGATTGAAGCGCTGCCTGCCCAATTGACGCGCTATCACGGCTGCGGCATGGGCGAATGGCTCGACGACCCTGCCGTTCGCGCAGTCCTCGCGTGCCGGCTCGCGTCGCTCGTGCAAGGTTACTCCGCCGTGCGCCCCGAGCTGCTCGAGGCGCTCGTGCATCTGCTGTCGCACGACGTGCTGCCTCGCATTCCGGCCGAAGGCTCGGTCGGCGCGAGCGGGGACCTCACGCCCCTGTCCTATGTGGCCGCCACCCTGATCGGCGAACGCGACGTGACTTTCCGCGGCCGCGTGTGCCCGGCCGTGGAGGCGTTGGCCGCGACAGGCGGCGCGCCGATCATGCTGGCGCCGAAAGAGGGGCTTGCGTTGATGAACGGTACGGCGGTGATGACCGCGCTGGCGAGCCTTGCGTTCGCGCGCGCCCGCACGCTCGCGCGTCTGGCATCGCGGCTGACGGCACTTACGACCATTGCGCTCGACGGGCGCGCTGCCCACTTTCACCCGGTGCTCTTCGACGCCAAGCCTCACGAAGGCCAACGCGACGCCGCCCGATGGATTCGGGAGGACCTGGCGGGCCGTGCGGAGCCGCCCGAAGCCCGCCTTCAGGATCGGTACTCCCTTCGCTGTGCCCCGCACGTCATCGGTGTACTGGTGGATGCCCTCACCTGGGTGCGCCGCGACGTCGAGAACGAAATCAACAGCGCCAACGACAACCCGCTCATCGACCCGGAAACCGGCGAAGTGCATCACGGTGGCAACTTCTACGGCGGCCACATCGCCTTTGCCATGGACAGCCTGAAGACGGCAGTCGCGAACATCGCCGACCTCATGGATCGGCAATTGGCCTTGCTGGTGGACGACAAGTTCAACAACGGCCTGCCGCGTAATCTCAGCGGCGCGACCGGCCCCCGCGCCCCGATCAATCACGGCTTCAAGGCCGTGCAGATCGGCGCTTCCGCCTGGGCCGCAGAAGCGCTCAAACATACGATGCCTGCCAGCGTATTCTCGCGTTCGACCGAGTCGCATAACCAGGACAAGGTCAGCATGGGCACCATCGCTTCGCGCGACTGCCTGCGTGTGCTGATGTTGACCGAACAGGTCGCGGCCGCGCATACCCTTGCGGTCGCTCAGGCGGTCGCGCTGCGCGCCCGGCAAACGCCCGGCGCGGCACCGCTGCCCGATACCATGCGCCAGTGGCTCGACGAGATCGCCGCGCAATCGCCGTTCGTCGTAGAAGATCGCCCGCTCGAACATGAATTGCGCGCCGTGCGTGCCTGGATCGCCGACGGAGGCGCCCTGTCCCATGACGACTGACACGATGGGCCTGCGCCCGCAAAAGGCACCGTGGCTGGTCGCGCATGCCGACGTCGACATTCCGTTTCACGATGTCGATGTGATGCATGTCGCGTGGCACGGTCATTACGTCAAGTACTTCGAAATCGCCCGTTGCGCGCTGCTGCGCCGTTTCGACTACGACTATCCGCAAATGCAGGCTTCGGGCTACCTCTGGCCGATCGTCGAGTGCCATCTCAAGTATGTGCGTCCGGCACGATACGGACAGCGCGTGCGCGTGACAGCGTCGTTGACGGAATTCGAAAATCGACTGCGCATCGCCTATGAAATCCATGACGCAATCAGCGGAGAACGTCTGACCAAGGGCTATACGACCCAGGTCGCCGTCGACGCCAGCAACGGCGAACTGCAATTCGTGAGTCCCGCCGTGGTACTCGACAAACTGGAGGCCGCATGGGCCGTCCGGTGATCTTGCGCGCGGCCTGTGTCGTGGCCCTGATGACGGGCATCGTGCCGATGCCTGCGCGCGCCGACGGCACGGTGCCTGCCCGAGAAGCGTCGGCGTCCGGGCTCGCTCTGCTTCAAGGCATCGTGTCGCAGGTCGGCGCGCACAGCGTGGTGCACGCCGATTTCGTGCAGACGCGAACCTCCGCGCTACTGAGCACGCCGCAGGTCACACGCGGCTCGCTGGTGTCCGTGCGCGAGCGCGGGATCGTCTGGCAAGTCCGTTCGCCGCAACCGCAGACCCATGTCTACGGCCGCCAACGCAGCGCACGCTTCGATGCCGAAGGCGTCTTGCTCTCGCTCGACGCGCAGCCGTCGGCCGTCACCGCGCAGATCAACGAGTGGGCGAACGCTTTCATGCGTGGCGACACCAGTGGCCTCGCCTCGCAATTCGAGATTGTCGTCACCGGAAGTCTGAATCGCTGGCAGATTGCGCTAACCCCCTCCCAGCCTCAAGTGGCGCAGGTCATGCGACGGCTCACGCTCGCCGGTGACACCGTGGTGCGCACCGCAACGCTTGAGACTCGCCGAGGCGAATCTGTCCGTTGGCAGTTCGACAAAGTACGCACGGCCGATCCCCTCGATGCCAATGAGCAACGTCTGTTGCGAGCCGTGGAATGACGCCCCGTTCCCGTACGCTTCGTCGCCTGTTCACGCTCGGACTGGTCGTCGGTCTTCTTGCGCTGGGTCTGTGGCTGCTGACCGTTCGCCATCTCCCGCTTCAGACCAACGTGCTCTCGTTGTTGCCGGCTACCGAACGTAATCCCGTGGCCGAAGCGGCGGTCGACCATCTTGCCGGGAGCGTCAGCGATCGCGTCGTCGTGCTTCTCGGTGCGAAAGACGCCAACGCTGCGCGCTCGGCCGCCGCACGCTTCGACGCGTTGGCTCGCGCCAGCGGCGACTTCGTCAGCGTTCAGGGACAGGTTCCCGCCTTCGACCCCGCCTTCCTCACGGACTTTTACCAGCCCCACCGCTTCCAGTTGCTCAGCCGCGAAGACCGGGCAGCGCTGGAGGCGCAGACTCGGCGAGCCGTCGCCGACGTCGGGCTGCCGCCGTTGTCACTCGCCAACTCTCCGTTCGGACTCACAGCGCCCGATGACGACCCGTTCGGCTGGCTTGACCGATGGCTCGCGCAACTGCCGTTCGGTCAGCTCCGGATGCTGCCCGACAACGGCTGGATCAGTGCGCGGCAGGACGACAGGACCTGGGTGCTTGTCGTGCTCCAGACGCGCGGCACCGCATTCGACAGTCAGGTACAGCAACGCGTCGTGCGCTTCTTCGACGCCGCCCAATCGGCGCTCCGCAAGGAAGCGCCTGAGGTGCAAGTCTTGCGCAGCGGGGCAATCTTCCACGCGGCTGCCGCCAGATCGCAAGCCGAGATGGAGCTGCATCGCATTGGTATCGTCGCCACGCTCGGCGTGGCACTCCTCACCCTATGGGCATTCCGCTCGTGGCGACTGCTGGCGATGGGTCTGGGGACGATCGCTTTCGGCACCCTGAGTGCCGCCGTCGCTACACTGCTGATCTTCGGCGAGCTGCACCTGCTCACGCTGGTTTTCGGCGCCGCGCTGATCGGGGAAACCGTCGATTACGCGATTCAGTACTTTGTCGGCGTTGGCGGCCTGACGCGCGACGCAGCACAGCAAGCCTTGCCGCACATCCGTCCTGCGCTGCGTATCGCGCTCGCCACCAGCGTGCTCGGGTATGCGATTCTCGGCGCCGTGCCGTTCCCGGCGCTGCGCCAGATTGCCGTGTTTGCCCTCGCCGGGTTGCTTTCGTCGTACGGCTTTGTCGTCTGGGTGCTTCCTGCCTTCCTGCCGCGAAACGTGCCCGCCCTGCGCCCGCCCGTCGTCTCGCTCGCGCATCGATGGTTGCTTGTCTGGGGCGGCGCACTCGCCGGACGGCGGGGCACGGTCGCGGCATGTCTGATCGTGCTGGCCTGCCTGCCCGGATGGTGGCGTCTGAGCGCTGACGACGACATTCGCAGGCTGATTGCCCGCGAACCCGAGCTGGTGCAGCAGGAACAGGCCATCGCACGCATCACGGGCATCGACGGTGCAACGCAGTTCTGGCTCGTGCAAGCGGACAGCGAGGAAACCCTGCTTCGCCGCGAAGAACAACTGGGTGCGCGTCTCGACCGCGCTGCGGCCCAGACCGACGCCCCCTTCGACGGCTGGACGGGCGTGTCGCAATTCGTGCCCTCGATGCAGCGCCAGCTCGACGATCGGGCGCTCCTCGGTGCTGCGCGCTTCGACAACCCGAATGAACTGGTCATGGCCATGACGCGCGCCGGTTTCCGCAACGACTTCGCGCAGACGTACGCCAATGCCTACCCGGCGGAGCGCGACATTGCGCCGCTTCGCGTCGGGCAATGGCTCGCCTGGCCGGGCTCAACCCCCTTCCGCATGCTCTGGATGGGCGAATTGCCAACGCAGGCAGACGCGGCTCAGGCGCCGAAACCGCCCGACAGGTTCGCCAGCCTCGTACGCCCGCGCGGCCTTCGCGACAGCGCTGCGGCGGCAACCGTCGCAGACGGCATGCCGGGGGTCACGTATGTCGACAAGGCCGCTTCGGTCTCCCGTTTGTTCGCCCGCTACCGCATTGCCAGCGCGTTCTGGTTCGTGGCCGCTTTCGGCGTGGTCGCGTGCCTGCTGGCGCGCCGATACGGATGGCGAGGTGCACTCGCGACAATCACACCGACCCTTTTGGCCACCGCAGTCGTATTTGCCGCGTTCGGCTACCTTGGACTGCCACTGACACTATTCGCGCAGATGGCCCTGATGCTGGTGCTGGGCGTTGGCGTGAACTACGCCATTTTTCTGCGCGAGGGCGAGCTTCGTGCCGGTGACGACGAGCGTCTGGCAGCAATCGCGGTGGCCGGCACATTGATGTCCGCGGCCACGACCCTGTTGTCGTTCGGCCTTCTCGCCTTCAGTGGCGTGCCCAGCCTTCACGCCTTCGGCCTGACGCTGACGATCGGCATTGCCCTCTCGCTGCTGCTCGCGCCGTACAGCCTGCGCTTTCCGGAACTGCGCCAATGAAGCCCCCCGTCTACCTCCACGCGCTCGGCATGATCAATGCGCTGGGCCACGAGCTTCCCGATATCGCGTCACGCCTGTTTGCCGGTGACACCAGCGGTATGAGAACCCGTGACGCCTGGCCACAGGCCAGCCCTTGCCCGCCGCCGCTGGTCGGCGCCGTGCGCCTGGCCGACCACGAACTTCCGCCGCTTCCCGCGCGATTGCAGCGCTACGACTGCCGCAATAACCGGTTCCTCGTGGCCGCCACGCAGCAGTTGCATCCTGCGCTGACACGCCACGTCGAGCGGTATGGCAAAACCCGCATCGGCGTGGTGATCGGGACCAGCACATCAGGCATCGACGCCGGAGAAGCCGCACTCAGAAGGCTGAGCGATAGCGGCGCGTTGCCCGAGCGATACCACTACCTCCAGCAGGCGCTCGGTTCGCCAGCCCAATTCGTGGCGGAATGGCTCGGTGTGCAGGGTCCGGCCTACACCATCTCCACCGCATGCACGTCGAGCGCCAAGGCGTTCGGCGCGGCGCGACGACTCATCGACAGCGGCCTGTGCGACGCCGTCGTGACAGGCGGTGCCGACGCATTGTGCGACCTGACGCTCGGGGGATTCGGATCGCTCGAATCGCTCTCTCAAGGACTGTCGCGCCCCATGAGCCGCCATCGCGATGGCATCAACATCGGTGAAGGCGCCATGGTCTGTCTGATGTCACGTGAGCCCGGCGACGTCGTTTTCTCCGGTATTGGGGAATCCAGCGACGCGCACCATGTCTCGTCGCCCGCCCCCGACGGTCACGGCGCCATCGCCGCCATGCGTGCCGCGCTGAGCGACGCCGGAATGCCGGCATCGCAGATCGAGTACGTCCACCTGCACGCGACAGGCACCCCCAAGAACGATGAGATGGAAAGCCTCGCGACACATCAGTGCTTTGGCGCGCAAACCTGGGTCAGCGGCACCAAGCCGATGACCGGCCATCTGCTCGGTGCGGCGGGGGCGACGGGCATCGGGTTGTGCTGGCTCACGCTCCTTGCCGATGGTCACCTGCCGCCGCATATCTGGGATGGCGACACCGACCCGCTGCTGAGTCCATTGCGGCTCGTCAACCCGCAGACACGGCTTGAGCAGGCGCCCCGGCATGTCATGACGAACGCCTACGCGTTCGGGGGCAACAACGTCAGCGTGATTCTTTCGCGCTCGGGGGCTGGCAATGCATAACCCCAACCCCTGGCCGCCCATTGAAGATCTGCTGCCGCATCGCGTGCCCATGCTGCTGATCGACGCCGTGTGCGAGCACGATGCCGGGGCGATCTGCGTTCTGGCGACACCCGATCCCCAAGCCTGGTACGCCGACGCGAACGGCGACATGCCGATCCACATCGTCATCGAGCTGATGGCACAGGCGATCGCGGCGCATGAGGCGCTCACCCGTCGACTCAGCGGCCTGCCACCCGCCCCCGGTGTTCTGCTCGGCACGCGCCGTCTGGAGGCCAATGTGCCGTCATTGCGATCCGGTGAAACCGTCCGGATACGCGCCGCGTGCGTGCTGCGAGACGAATCCGGTAACGGTGCCTACGACTGCTGCGTGGAAGTGCGCGGCGAGTCAGTCGCCAACGCCACGATCAAAGTTCATCAACCTACCGATTTTTCAGCGTTTTTGTTGGAGCACCTTTCATGACTCGACGCGTTCTCGTCACGGGCAGCAGCCGAGGTATCGGGCGAGCCATCGCTCTGCGCCTTGCACAGGACGGTTTTGCCGTCACCGTCCATTGCCGCGAGCAGATTTCGCCGGGCGAGGCCACCGTGGCCGACATTCGCGCCAACGGCGGTACGGCGGCCCTCCTGCAGTTCGACGTGCGCGATCGCGCAGCCTGCCGCGAGGTGCTCGAGGCCGACGTTGCCGCGCATGGCGCCTACTACGGCATTGTCTGTGGGGCGGGTATCACGCGTGACAACGCGTTTCCCGCACTCTCGGACGACGATTGGGACAGCGTGCTGGACACCAGCCTCGACGGCTTCTTCAACGTGGTGCACCCGCTCACGATGCCGATGGTCCGGCTGCGCGACGGCGGCCGGATCGTGACGATCGCCTCCGTCTCCGGGGTCATGGGCAATCGCGGGCAGGTCAACTACAGCGCGGCCAAGGCGGGATTGATCGGTGCCACCAAAGCGCTGTCGGTCGAGTTGGCGTCGCGCCGGATCACGGTCAACTGCGTGGCGCCGGGTCTGGTGGACACGGGCATGCTCGAAGGCGTTGCCATGGAAGAGGCATTGCGCATGGTGCCAATGAACCGGGTGGGAACGCCCCAGGAAGTCTCGCATGTGGTGTCGTTTCTCATGTCCGACGGCGCGAGCTACGTCACCCGCCAGGTGATCGGCGTGAATGGAGGGATCGTCTGATGACGCGTGTGGTGATAACCGGCTACGGCGGCGTGACCGCGCTCGGCAGCCGCTGGGAAGACATCGAACGGGCGCTGCGCGCCGGGCGCAACGCCGTGCGCCGAATGCCGGAGTGGGACTACTTCGAAATGCTCAACGGCCGCCTCGCGTGCCCGGTCGAGGACTTCGCGCCCCCGGCAAACTGGCCTCGCAAGCAATTGCGATCCATGGGACGCGTGGCACAGCTCGCCCTTCGCGCCACGGAGCATGCCCTTGCGAGCGCAGCGTTCGACGTAACTGCCGCCGACCCCGGCGATATTGGCGTGGCCTATGGGTCATCGTCCGGCAGCATCGCGCCGATTCAGGCATTCGGTGCCATGGTCGACACCGGTTCGATGGCGGGCGTGACCTCGACGAGCTATATCCAGATGATGCCGCACACGACGGCGGTCAATATCGGTGTGCATTTCGGCTTGCAGGGACGCATCGTTCCGACATCCAGCGCCTGCACCTCGGGAAGTCAGGCGATCGGCTACGCCTACGAGGCCATACGGTTCGGTCGCGCCAAGGTCATGCTGGCGGGCGGCGCCGAAGAACTGTCAGGTCCGGGAAGTGCGGTGTTCGACACGCTTTACGCCACCAGCACACGAAACGACGAGCCTGAACTGACGCCCCGGCCGTTCGACGCGTCGCGCGATGGGCTCGTGATCGGCGAAGGCGCCGCCACGCTGGTGCTCGAGTCGCTCGAATATGCACAGGCGCGGAACGCGCCGATCCTTGCGGAAGTCGTCGGGTTTGGATGCAATACCGACGGCAACCATGTCACGCAACCGACCGCCGCCACGATGGCCCGCGCCATGCAGCTCGCACTCGACGACGCGGGACTCCCACCGAACGCCATCGACTACATCAGCGCGCACGGCACCGCCACGGATCGCGGCGACATCGCCGAGAGCGAGGCGACCGGCAGCCTCTTCGGCAGCGGCGTGCCGATCAGCGCGATGAAGAGCTATCTCGGCCACACCCTTGGCGCTTGCGGCGCGATCGAAGCGTGGTGGGCCATCGAGATGATGCATCGCAACTGGTTCGCGGGCACGCTCAACCTCGACGCGCCGGATCCCGCCTGTGCCCCGCTCGATCACATCGCAGGTGCCCGGGGAAGAACGCTTGAGGCACAGCGAATCATGAGCAACAACTTTGCCTTCGGCGGCATCAACACGTCGCTGATTTTCCAGCGATTCGTCGCCTGAACGCAGTCGTTTTCGCAGTCACCCCGAAGTTTGACGAACGCCCCGGTTGGCGCTGGCAAGCGCAAGTGCCAGGCCGGGGCCCTTGAAACCGAAACGGAGAAACCATGCAGACCCGTCGACGCATCCTGATCGCATCGCTCGCCATCACCGTCAGCGCCATGATCGCGCCCGCAGCCATGGCCGCACGCGCTGCGGTACCCATCGTGCCGCACGACAACATCGCCATTGTCTCGGGCACCGGCAAGACCCCCACGCTTGATGAGGTCCGCGGTGCCATCACGCGAGGCGCAGCCATTCACGACTGGAGCATCAGCGTGGTGCAACCGGGCGTACTGATGGCCTCACTCAACGTGCGCAACAAGCACTTCGCGTCGGTCACGATCAAGTACAGCGAAACCTCGTATTCGGTCACCTATCGCGACAGCACGAATCTGGAGTATCAGGTGGCAGGTGAACGGGTCGCCGCAACGCGCCGCGAGGACTTCCCGTCGACGATCTCGCCCAGCACGCCGATGATCCATCCGAATTACAACCGCTGGGTCGATACGTTGATCCACGACATCAATGTGGAGCTTCGTCGACTCTGATGGTCCACCTTCATCGCCCCGACGGGTTACCTCGCGTCGTCGTCACCGGCATCGGCATGGTGTCGGCCGTGGGGCACTCGCGCGACGCCGTGATCGAGGCACTTCGCGATCAGTGCAGCGGCGTGCACGAGGCGCCCGACTATGTGGCGCACGGCTTGCGCACTACGGTGACAGGCCGCCCGCATGCCGACTCGCTCGACGACCTGGCGCTTGCGCGCAAGTTGCGACGCTTCATGGGCGACACGGCGCGCTACGCGTGCCACGCCGCTCAGCGTGCCGTTGCCGATGCCGGACTTTCCCCTTCGGCATTGAGCAACGAGCGGTGCGGTGTCGTTGTCGGGTCCGGTACCGGGGCGATGAAAGACTTCGAAGACGCACTGGACACCGCACGGCATGGCGGCGTCACGCGTGTCTTGCCCTACGTCGTGCCGCGTGCGATGTCGAGTACGGCGCAGGCTGCGATTTCCGCGCTGTTCGACCTGCGCGGTATCGGCTACGCCATTTCGTCAGCATGCTCGACGTCCATTCATTGCGTGGGGCATGCCGTGGATTTGCTGCGCCTCGGACGACAGGACGTCATGCTGGCCGGGGGCAGCGAAGAGGCGCCGTGGGGCGCCGCGTTGTGCTTCGACGCCATGGGCGTGCTCACTCGTGGACACAACGCCACGCCGGCACGCGCGTCACGACCGTTCGATGCCGATCGCGACGGCTTCGTCCTCGGAGGCGGCGCGGCCATCTTCGTCCTCGAGACCCTGGCGCATGCGATCTCGCGAGGCGCCCGGCCGCTCGCAGAAATCACCGGTGTAGGCGTTGCCACGTGCGCTTCTCATGCCTTCGGCGTCGATGCGCACACGATGAGCCGCGTCGTCCGAAGCGCGTGCAGCGACCTGCCGGCGCCCCCCGATTTCATCAGTGCGCACGCGAATGGGTCGACGCAGGGCGATATCGCAGAACTTGAAGCGCTGGCGTTGGCTTTCGGTGGCGTGCATGCGCTGCCCGACGTCACCTCGATCAAGGGTCTCACGGGTCATACCGTGGCTGCCGCCGGCGGCATGCAAATGGCATGTGCAATCTGGGCGATGCAGGAGCGCTTCATCCCGGGGGCCGTCAACGTCGAACGCCTGACGCCGGAACTCGACGGTTACCCGATCCGGACCGACTGCCGGGAGGCGCAGGTGCGTCGCGCCCTGATCAACACGTTCGGCTTCGGCGGCACCTACGGGGCGCTTTCGCTCGCCAGCATCTAGTCGACGCGAGGCCCCGGCGGCTTCGCGCTGCCCTTACGCCAACGGCTTTCGGGCCACGACGTTGACCAACGTTTCCTCGCGCTCGCCAAAGGCCGGACGTCGCTGCAGTTTCATGCGCTCGAGCAACCCGAAATCCTTGGCTCGACTCCACCAGAGGTACGGGTATGACACGTTCTCGGCGTCGAAGACAAAACCGGCCTGGCGAATCATGTCGAGATAACCCGCGGCGCTCCGCTGGACTTGCATCGGATGGCGGAACAGGAGTCTGATCACCCACGAGCGGATATAGGCCTCCGTCGACTCGGCGAAACACAGCACACCGCCCGGCTTCAGCACCCGGTAAAACTCCGCGAGCGCCGCTTCCTGATACACCAGATGATGGAAGGTCTGATGACAGAACACGACATCGCAACTGGCGTCCGGCAGCGGAATCTCCGAACAGTCTCCCGGCAGCAATTCCACCGGAATCCCCGCGCGACTGGCCTCAGCCTGAGCATCCGCAAGCGCCGGGGCATAGCAATCGAACCCGATCAGGCGCGCCGGCGAGAAGAACTGGTGCAATAGCGGCAGCGACTTCCCGTGCCCGCACCCCGCGTCCAGCACGACCGGCGCCTCCGGGACAGCGCCATTGGCCAGTTGAAGCAGATCCTCGATGGCAACACGCAGAACGTGATGGCGCCAGGTGTACGTTTTCAGGAACCAGTTCCCGAAACGCGTTTCGGGAACAAATGCCTTTGCAGACGAGAGATGAGGCGAATTGGCAGCAGTGGTCACAATAGCGATTGCCGCGCCGGCGGCCGTTCTGATGGATTGTCGCTATTGTGCCAACTGTCCTTTCAAGTGAAAAGTACGGAATGCACAACACCCCTGAAATTCAGGGATACTGAATAACTATGCGTCGAATCCCGAATTAAACCAACCGCACGATCTGTTTGCCGAAGTTTTCGCCCTTGAGCAAGCCAAGGAACGCCGCCGGCGCGTTCTCGATGCCTTGCGCCATCGTCTCGCGATAGCGCAATTCCCCCGCCGCGATCGCGTCGGTCAGCTCCTTGAGCGCCTGCGGCCACACATCCATGTGTTCGGTCACGATGAACCCCTCCAGACGCACCCGATTCGTCAGCAAGAGCGCCGGGTACTTCATCGGAATCGGCTCGCCGTTGTAACCCGAAATCATGCCGCACAACGCAATGCGCGAGTGAGCGTTGAGGTTTCGCATGACGGCATCGAACACCTCGCCACCCACGTTCTCGAAATAGCCGTCGACGCCGTCCGGCGCCGCTGCACGCAAGGCGTCATGGACATTCCCCGCCTTATAGTCGACGCATGCGTCAAAGCCGAGTGTTTCCACCACATAGCGGCATTTCTCCTCGCCGCCCGCAATGCCCACCACGCGGCACCCGGCCCGCTTGGCCAATTGACCGACCACGCTCCCCACCGCCCCCGACGCGGCGCTCACGGCGACCGTCTCCCCCGCCTTCGGCGCGATGATCCGATTCAGGCCGTACCATGCCGTGACGCCCGGCATGCCAGCCGCGCCAAGGTATGCGCTCATCGGCACGCGGCTGTCTCGAAGCCGCTGCAGATTGCTGCCGTCCGAAATCCCATACT
Organism: Pandoraea pnomenusa; assembly: GCF_040391475.1. Lineage (GTDB taxonomy): Bacteria > Pseudomonadota > Gammaproteobacteria > Burkholderiales > Burkholderiaceae > Pandoraea > Pandoraea pnomenusa_C. The sequence goes on from NZ_JBEBXS010000001.1 coordinate 281,536, forward strand.
CCTGCCAACCGAACATGGCGGTAACCGCATCGCCCGGCTGCCAGTCGGGGTGACGCGACTCGATCACCTCACCGACCGTCGCGCCGATCATCACGGTGTCCAGCGGCTGCGGCGGCGCATAGGACTTCGTGTCGTTCATTCGCCCGCGCATATACGGATCGAGCGACAGGTAAAAGTTGCGAATCAGTACCTGCCCGTCGCCCAGTTCCGGCAATTCAGGCGCGGCAAGGTGGAAATTGTCGAGCGTGGCCTCGCCCTTGGGGCGCGAGACCAGCAGAATCTGTCGGTTGATCGTCATGGCATTTCCTCCACAAGGGTTGTCGATAGTCGTTACCGGCCGCGCTCAAACGCGACGGATCCCGTACGCCGCCCTACAACGTTGTCGAATCAGTCGCCGCGTGGCGCGTCGGCATGGCGCTGCTCGCGCACGTCGCGCCCCACGGCAAGACGCCTCAGGTACTTGAACGTACCCATCGCCTTGGCGACCAGCTTGCCGTTCGCGTCACGCACTTCACCCTCGCAATACGCCATCGTCGTGGAGCGATGCAACAGTCGCCCGAAGGCCCGCATCTCGCCGGACCCCGGCTGCATGAAACTGGTCTTCATCTCGATGGTCACGACCCCGGTGCCTTCCGGCGCCACGCTTCGCCCCGCCACGCTCAGCGCGACATCGAGCAGCGCCATCGTCACGCCACCGTGCATGACTTCCCAACTATTGAGATGCTTGGGTGCCAGCGGCAGTCGCAACTCCGACTCGCCATCTTCGGCACGAAGCAACTCAATACCGAGAAGATCGATAAAACCTGATTGAATCTTTACCGCGCTCATTGTGAACTCCGGCCACTTCGGCCATCACCGTTAATGCTGTTCAGCATCGAGTATTCCCCATACGGCGCAGCACCTTGCCCGCCGCGCCTGACAACTACCGCTCCCGGCATCACTCGCGCGACACACCGACCGCCGACAGCGACGCCCACGCGGCGGCCAGCGACCCGTTGAGGTCGATGGCACGGCAGGCATGCTCGATCACGCAGACGTCGAAACCTGCAGCCTTGGCATCGAGGGCGCTCCAGGCGACGCAGAAATCCGTCGCAAGACCCACGCAATGCACGCGACGCACCCCCTTGTCGCGCAGATAGCCGGCAAGTCCGGTCGCGCTCTTTCGATCGGCCTCCAGAAATGCCGAGTAACTGTCGACACCCGCCTGATATCCCTTTCGCACAATCGCTTGCGCGTGCGGGACACGCAGGTCTTCGTGCAACGCCGCACCGTGGGTGTCCTGCACACAGTGCGTTGGCCAGAGTACCTGTTCGCCGTATGGCAGCGCGATCGTCTCGAACGGCTTGCGCCCTTCGTGGTTCGCCGCGAACGAAACGTGCCCGGCCGGGTGCCAGTCCTGCGTCAGCACCACGTGCGAGAACTGGCTCGCCAGTGCATTGATGGCGGGCACCACTTCATCGCCGTGCGGTACCGCCAGCGCGCCGCCCGGCATGAAATCGTTCTGCACGTCGATCACCAGCAGGACTTCGTCCATCGGCTTCATATCCTTGCCCCCAATCATTGTCACGATGGCGGCAGAACTGCCGGGGCGCTCCGCGTCGCCATCGCCTCACTTGCTTCACTTGCTTCAGCCGCGTCAGCCGTTGAAACGCTTGCCCGCATCTGCCAACTCCACGAGCCGTGCTGCCGGCGCCCAGTCTTCCCCATGCTCGCCTTGCGCGAATTCGCGCACGCGTGCGAGCACCTTGTCGAGGCTGATCGTGTCGGCGTACAGCATCGGGCCACCGCGCCACAGCGGGAATCCGTAGCCGTTCAGATACACCATGTCGATGTCCGACGCGCGCGCCGCCGTACCGTCGGCCAGAACCTTGGCACCTTCGTTCACCAACGCATAAACGAGACGGTCGACGATCTCCTCCTCCGAAAAGGCTCGCGGCGCAATGCCGTTGGCCTTGCGATAGTCGTCGAGCATTTGCGCGACCTTGGCCGATTCGCGCGGCGTGCGATCGCCTTCGGCGTAGTCGTACCAGCCGGCGTGCGTCTTCTGACCGTAACGCCCTGCCTCACACAGTACGTCGGCGATCTTCGGATACTTGATGCCGGGATGTTCCGCGTGACGACGCTTGCGGATCGCCCAACTGACGTCGTTTCCGGCCAGATCGCTGGTGCGAAACGGGCCCATCGCAAAACCGAAGCGCTCGATGGCGGCATCGACCTGCGCAGGCGTTGCCCCCTGCTCGACCATCCATTGCGACTGCTTGAAATAGGGCTCGAGCATGCGATTGCCGATGAAGCCGTCGCACACGCGTGCCACGACCGCCAGCTTGCCGATGCGCTTGGACAGTTTCATGACGCTCGCCAGCACGTCCTTGCCGGTGTGTGCCCCTCGCACCACTTCCAGGAGCCGCATGACGTTCGCCGGACTGAAGAAGTGCATGCCGACGACGTCCTGTGCACGCGAGGTCGTCTGTGCGAGCGCGTCGAGATCGAGCGTCGACGTGTTGGACGCCAGAATCGCGCCGGGCTTCGCCACCTTGTCGAGTTCCCGGAAGACCACCTGCTTGATGGCCATGTCCTCGAAGACCGCCTCGACGATCAGGTCGGCATCGGCAACCGACGCGAAATCGGTGCTGCCCTGAATCCGCGCGAGCCGCTTCTCGGCTTCGTCGGCCGCCAGCTTGCCGCGCGTGACAGCACGAGCGTAGTTGCCTCGCATCGTCTCCAGACCCCGCGCGAGTGCGGCATCGGTGGTGTCGACCAGCGTCACCGGGATACCGGCATTGGCAAACGTCATGGCAATGCCGCCGCCCATCGTGCCAGCACCGATGACGGCCACCTTGTCGATGGTGCGCACCGGCGTGTCGTCGGGCACATCGGCGATCTTGGCCGCAGCGCGCTCGCCGAGGAACGCGTGGCGCAAGGCCTTCGATTCCGGCGAACTCACCAATGCGACGAAACACTCGCGCTCGAACTTCACGCCGTCGTCGAACGGGCGCTGCAGGGCGGCCTCCACGGCAGCGACACATTTATGCGGTGCCGGGAAATGCGGTTGCTCGCGCTGCACCTTCTCGCGTGCGGCGTCGATGGCGGCCTTCGCCGAGCCGTCGGCATCTTCGATCGCCACATCGCGCAGGCGCGGCAGCGGGCCACCCTGCGAAGCGATCTCCTGGGCGAAGCCGATGGCGCCCGTCAACAAGTCATCGTAATGGCCGTCGAACAGCTTCGAGAAAAGCGTGCCGACGAGCGACTCCGACTTCACGACGCGACCGGTCACGACCATATCGAGGGCACGTGCCACACCAATCGCGCGCGGCAAGCGCTGCGTACCGCCCGCACCGGGCAGCAGCCCGAGCTTGACCTCGGGCAACGCGATCTGTGCGCCGGGCAACGCCACGCGATAGTGGCAGGCAAGCGCAAGCTCCAGACCGCCCCCCATCGCCACCGCGTGCACGGCGGCGACGACAGGTTTCGTGCAGGTGTCGAGTGCCGCAATGACATCGACCAGCAACGGGCTCTGGGTCGCTTTCGGCGTATTGAATTCACGGATGTCGGCGCCACCGGAGAATGCCTTCCCCCCGCCGATCAGCACGACGGCGCGCACTTGCGCATCGGCCTGAGCGTTGGCCAGCCCCTCGGCAATACCGGCACGCGTTGCGTGACCCAGACCGTTGACCGGGGGATTCTCCAGCGTAATGACGGCTACGCCGTCACGAACCTCATAAGCCGTGCTCATCGTTGTCTCTTTCCTAATATTGTTTGCGTCGTTGGGGGCACCGCGTGCGCGCCTGGCCGCGGCAAGACGATCGTTCGATTCTAGCGCAGCGCTACACCTCGAGCCATTCACGACGGATCTCCGGCGCGGCAGCCAACGCGTCCGGCGTCCCTTCGAAGACAAGCGCGCCCCTGCCCATCACGGCAACGCGCTGCGCACACGTGAGCGCAAGCGACAGCTTCTGTTCGATGAGAAGAATCGCCACACCCGTGGCGCGCAGCTCGGTGAGAATCCGTCCGATACGCGCCACCACCCGGGGCGCGAGACCTTCGGTCGGTTCATCGACGATCAGCAGCGAAGGCCCTGCCATCATCGCCCGACACAACGAGAGCAATTGCTGCTCGCCCCCCGACAGTGACCCCGCAGGCGCGTCGCGGCGCGGCGCTAGCTCGGTAAAGCGCTCGAAGGCCTGCGCAAGCGTCATTGATCGCTCGACATCGCGCTTTGCCGACGCGAAGCCAAAACCGCGCCGCTCACGCTGACCGAGCCGCAGATTTTGCGCGACGGTCAGTGGCGCGAAGACGTCGCGCGTCTCCGGTACATAGCCAACGCCCAGCCGCGCAATCTGATGCGGTGCCAGCGACATCAGCGACTGCCCTTGCCAACGGATTTCGCCTTCACGTGGCAACTGTCCCATGATGGCGCGCGCAAGCGTCGAGCGTCCGGCGCCGTTGCGCCCGAGCACCGCCACAATCTCCCCGGGGGCGACGCGCATCGTCACCGCTTGCAGCACACGGCTACCCGCATAGCCTGCGCTGACGTCGTTCAGTTCAAGCATCGGGCACCTCCCCGGCGCGGGCATCGTGCAGCGCGTCTGCATACTCCCCCAGGTACGCGGTGCGCACGTCCGGGTGCGCGCGTATCCGGGCGGGCGTGTCGCAGGCAATGATCGAACCGCGCGCGAGCACGGCGATCCGATCGGCCAGTGAGAAGACAACACGCATATCGTGCTCGATCATCAATAGCGAGCGTCCCCGGCTGAGTTCGGCAATGAGCGACACCATTCGCGACGATTCGGACTGGCTCATTCCCGCCGTCGGCTCGTCGAGCAACATCACACTGCCCGTCGACGCCGCACACAGGCCGACTTCGAGCACTCGCTGCTCGGCATAGCTCAGCGCGCCCGCGGGCACATCGCGACGCGCTTCCAACCCGAGACGCACCAGCCACGCGTCGCTGCGTTCGGTCACGTCCCGAAGTCCCCGCATGCGCCGCCAGAACGTGTAATGGTGACCGCTCGACCAGAGTGAGGCGCATCGCAGATGATCGATCACGCTCATCTGCCCGAACAGTTGTGACGTCTGGAAGCTGCGCGACAAGCCAAGACGGCTGATAACGTGCGGGGCGTATCTGGTGACGTCGCGGCCACGCATCACGACTCGGCCACGATTCGGTCGCGCCTTGCCGCTGATGACATCGAACAACGTGCTTTTTCCCGCACCGTTCGGACCGATGATGGCGAGCCGCTCCCCGGGCGCCAGTGTCAGATCGACGCCGCAAAGCACCTGCGTGCGTCCGAACGATTTTTCGACGCCTCGTACGCTCAACACCGGTTCGGCACCGTCCGCCGAAATGGCCACATCGCTCATTGGCAAACCTCCGCGGCATGTGCGTCGACACGCCTCGCTTGCGCCGCCGCGTGACGCAAGCGGCGTCCCGCGCGCATCAACACGACGAGCCCCACGAGAGTTGCGGCGATGGCCAGTCCCCATGGCATTGTCGCCGGGTGATTCACCTCGCCCGGTGTGGCCAGTCGCGCGCCATAGGTCATCTCGACAATGGCGATCAGCCCGATGACGAACAACGTCAATCCCGCACAGGCGACCGCGTACGGCTTCCACATCACGCGTATCGCCCCATCGCGCCATGCCTGCCAGTGCATGGCCCACAGGCCGGCGATGCCCCCCGGGGCGAAAACGACGACAGCCAGAAATCCCAGCCCAAGGTAAAGCTGCCACGCGCGGGTATACGTCGCGAGCACGACCGTAGCAAACACACCGGCCACGGCACCGAGCATCGGGCCGGCAAAATAGGCCGTACCGCCCAGCACGGTGAAGACGAGCACCACGCCCGAACGCTCGAGGCTGAACGTATCGGCACTGACCAATTCGAAATTGAGTGCGCCCAATGCACCGGCCACACCGGCGAAGGCCGCAGCCAGAATCTGCATCCGGTAGCGCACCGATGCCGGCGACTGTCCGAGGAACGCCACTCGGCCCGCGTTATCGCGCACCGCGCGAGCGAGGAAACCGAGCGGCGTGCGGGTGACGCCATACATCAGCGCAGTGCAGACAAAGAGCCAGACGGCCACGAGCCCGTAGATCTCGCGTTGCGTTGCAAATGTGATGCCGAACCACGCCGCGCCCAAGGTGCGGTCCGTGGGAATGCCGCGCTCTCCCCCGAACCACTCGGGCAGCATCGCCGCCATGACCCACACGAGTTCAGCCACACCCAGCGTGATCATCGCGAACGTCAGGCCCGCGCGACGCGTCGTGACGAAACCCAGCGTCGCCCCGGCCACGGCACCGGCGAAAGCGCCCGCGAAGGGCACCAGCGCCATCGACACCGGCAGACTCTGGACACCGATGCGGTTCATGCACCACACGCCGGCATACGCGCCCACGCCCGCGTACGTCGCGTGACAGAAGCTGAGCAGGCCGGTCGAGCCCAACAGAAGATTGAAGGAAAGCGCAAGAATGGCCGCAGTGCCCATCTGCGTCATGAGCGTCAACGCCGCGTCGGACGGAAAACACCAAGGTGCGACGGCAAGCGCAACGGCGAAGACCAGCCACACGGCTGACCGGCGCCGCCACGAGGCAGGTGCGACAGTGACGTCGTTCATCAACCCTCCCGCACACCGAACAACCCGCGCGGGCGCCACAGCAGCACGGCAACCATCAACAGGTACGGAACAGCCGGCGCCAGTTGGGCCACGCTCAGGCGAGCCAGTGGCACCAGTGCATCGCCCAACGTGCCGGAAGCGGCCTGGGACCACCACGATGCGAGGCTGGCATCGCTCGTCACGGCCCACGTCTGCAACAAGCCGATGAGCAACGACGCCACGAACGCCCCGCCCAACGAGCCGAGGCCACCGACCACCACCACCACGAACACCACGCTGCCGACGGTCGCCGCCATGCCCGGCTCCGTCACGAGCACGTTGCCGCCAGCGGCCCCCGCAAGCGCCGCCAACGCCGCACCGCACGCGAACACGCCGGTATAAAGCGCCGGGACGTCATACCCGAGCGCCTGCGTCATTGCCGGTTGCGACAGCGCCGCCTGCAAGACGAGTCCGACGCGCGTCGCACGGAAGGCCACCCACACCAGCAACGCAATCGCACAGGCCAACGCCATCAGAAACAGCCGGTAGGCGGGTACGGCGATGCCCGCCACCTGAACGATGACACCATCGAACGCAGCGGGTACGCCATAATCGACCGGCCCGCGTCCCCACGCCAGTTGCACCAGTTCCACGACGACATAGGCCAATCCGAACGTCGCCAGCAATTCCGCCAGCGCACCGCGCGAGCGCAAACGGCGCAGCACGCCACGCTCGAACAGCGCACCGAAGACACCCACGAGCAACGGTGCCACGACGAGCGCCGCCCAGAAACCGATCTGCGCCGACAGTGCATAAGCGAAGTACGCCCCCAGCATGTAGAAGCTGGCGTGCGCGAAGTTCAGCACGCCCAGCATGCTGAAGATCAGCGTGAGCCCGCTCGAGAGCATGAACAGCAGCAAGCCGTAGCTCACACCGTTCACGAGCACGAGGCCGGCGGTGGCACTCAGCAGATGCACTGCGTCTCCTTCGGAAAACCAATGAAAGACGCGGCGCAGAACGCCGCATCACGGGGATTTCAGGCTGACATTATAGAGGGGACGTACGACGCGAACGCCGCCGGATCGCCCGGAAAACGGCGTCAACAGGACATTTGAGCGATGTCCGAGCGGCGGTTCGGCATTTTCCGGGCGGATCGCAGGAAACTTCCCCGCGATACCGCCGCGACGACTCGCCCTTGGCGGCCACGCCGCTTACGACGCCGGCCGATAATCGCGAAACTTCTCGCGCAACTTGAGCTTGAGCATCTTGCCGGTAGCCGTGTGCGGAATCTCGTCGACAAAGACCACGTCGTCGGGGATCCACCATTTCACGACCCTGCCCTGATAGAACGTCAGCACGTCTTCGCGCGACAGCGACGAACCGGGCTTTCGCACGACGACCAGCAACGGGCGCTCCTCCCACTTCGGATGCGGCATGGCAATACACGCCGCCTCGTGAATCTCGGGGTGCGCCATGGCAATATTTTCGACATCGATCGAACTGATCCACTCGCCGCCAGACTTGATGACGTCCTTGCTGCGGTCCGTGATCTGCACGTAGCCTTCCGGATCGATCGTCGCCACGTCGCCCGTCGGGAACCAGCCGTCGACGAGTGGCGACGCGTCGTTGCGGAAGTAGCGATCCAGTACCCAGGGCCCGCGCGCGTAAAGGTCGCCGAACGCCTTGCCGTCCCAGGGCAGCTCGCCCCCATCCGGACCGACGATCTTCAGGTCGACGCCATAAATCGCTGTCCCCTGCTTCTCCAGAATGTGCTGCTGCGCCTCGGCCGGCATCTCGCGATGATGCTTGCGCAGATGGCACAACGTGCCGAGCGGCGACATCTCGCTCATGCCCCAGGCGTGAATGACGCGAACGCCGTAGTCCTTCTCGAACGTCTGCAACATGGCCGGCGGGCAAGCCGAGCCGCCGATCACCGTCCGCTCCAACGTGGAGAAACGCGCGCCGATGGACTTCACATACGTAATGAGGCCCAGCCAAACGGTCGGCACCCCGGCAGAGAACGTCACGCCCTCTGCCTCGAACAGCTCGTACAACGACTTGCCGTCAAGGTCCTTGCCCGGAAACACGAGCTTCGCGCCCACGAGCGCACTCGAATACGGCATCCCCCACGCGTTGACGTGGAACATCGGCACGACGGGCAGGACGGCGTCGCGCGCCGACATCGCCATCGCATCCGGCAACGCCGCGCCGAACGCGTGCAGCACGGTCGAGCGGTGACTATAGAGCACGCCCTTCGGATTGCCGGTCGTCCCCGACGTATAGCAGAGGCCGGACGCCGTATTCTCATCGAGCGTCGGCCAGGCGAATTCGCCATCCTCAGCGGCCACGAGGTCCTCGTAGCACAACAGCGGCAGGCTCGATGCAGGCAGGTGCGCGCGATCGGTCATCGCAATCCAGCCCGCAACGCCAGGACATTGCGGCGCGATCGTTTCCACGAGCGGCAGGAAATTGATGTCGAACGCGACGTAACGGTCTTCCGCGTGATTGACGATGTAGGCGATCTGTTCCGGAAACAAACGCGGGTTGACCGTATGGATGACGCTGCCCATGCCCGAGACTGCGTAGTACAGCTCGAGATGACGGTAACCGTTCCACGCCAGCGTGCCCACGCGCTCGCCGTCGCGCACGCCCAGCCGACGCAATGCCTGTGCCAGTTGCCTGGCACGCCGCTCGGCGTCACGCCAGGTATAGCGGTGGATGTCACCCTCGACACGACGCGACACGATTTCGGTGTCGCCGTGATGGCGGGCAGCGTGAGTGAGCAGCGAGGGGATCAGGAGCGGCGCGGCCATCATCTGGCCGAGGAGCGGTGTTGCCATGCGTCGAATCTCCAGAAAAGTCGGAAAACCGGAATTACGGGGATACGTCGGGAACAGCGATCGAATACCAACAGACACCCACGTACGTCGTACGCCATGCGCCTCGTACGTTATCTGTGCCTTTTGTTGCACGTGCCCGGTGATTTGGCACGTCTGATGCTTGAATTCGTGGACACCGCGGAGAATCATTCTTGACGTCCGCACGCGCCCGGTCAACGCTCATCGCTTGTGCGGCGCAACAAGGGCAACGGAACCGCCTGCGGTGACGAACGACCCGGCATGCCAGTGTACGCAACCCGGCAGCGCGCTACGGGGAGCTCAAGTAGAATGTTTGTTCACCATCAGGAACATTCCAAATGTCGGCTACCGACCGCCCCGCTGCCGTTTCCCCTGCGCTGAAGCCGTTCGGACCGCTGCCTTTAGCAAATCGGTTCGCTTCGCTTGGCGCCGATTTCTACACGCGGCTTGCGCCGCAACCGCTGCCCGCGCCCTATCTGGTCGGCTTTTCCCCCGACGCCGCCCGTTTGCTCGGCTGGTCGCCGGAGGCGGCACGCGATCCCGAATTTCTCGCTACCTTCGCCGGCAACGCGCCGCTCACCGGTGGCGACCCGCTTGCCAGCGTCTATTCCGGTCATCAGTTCGGCGTGTGGGCGGGTCAACTCGGCGACGGCCGTGCGTTGTTGCTCGGCGAGTCCGATGGGCCTGGCGGGCGCTGGGAGATCCAGCTCAAGGGCGGCGGATTGACGCCCTACTCGCGCATGGGCGACGGTCGCGCGGTACTGCGCTCGTCGATCCGCGAATTCCTTGGCTCCGAGGCCATGTTTCATCTCGGCGTGCCAACCACGCGCGCGCTTTGCGTGATCGGCTCCGACGCGCCCGTGCGTCGCGAAACGATCGAGACGGCGGCAGTCGTCACCCGGCTGTCGCCCAGCTTCATTCGCTTCGGGCACTTCGAACACTTCTGGGCGGCCGATCAGTACGACGCGCTGCGTCAACTGGCCGACTTCACGATCGACCACCATTTCCCGCACTGTCGCGAAGCCGCCAACCCGTATCTCGCGCTGCTCGGCGAGGTGTGCGACGCCACGGCCGAACTGGTCGCGCACTGGCAAGCCGTGGGCTTTTGCCACGGTGTCATGAATACCGACAACATGTCGATTCTCGGACTGACGATCGACTACGGGCCGTACGGCTTTCTCGACGGCTTCAATGCGCACCACATCTGCAATCACTCCGATACGCAGGGACGCTACGCCTATCAGGCTCAGCCGAATGTCGCGTACTGGAATCTGTTCTGTCTCGCCCAGGCGCTGCTGCCGCTTTTCGGCGAGGGCGAGGCGGCCATCGAACAGGCGCAATCGGTGCTTCCGGTGTTCAAGACCCGGTTCGCCGAAGAAATCGATCTGCGCATGCGTGCCAAACTCGGCCTGCGCGAGTCGCACGCCGACGACGAGACGCTCATCAACCGGCTATTCAAGCTGATGCACGAAGGACGTGTCGATTTCACGCATCTGTTCCGTCAGCTTGCAACCCTTCAGCTCGACAACCCGGCCGCCGACGCACCGCTGCGCGACATGTTCATCGACCGCGAAGGCTTCGACGCATGGGCCGTGGACTACCGCGCCCGGTTGCGCCATGAAGCGAGCACCGACGCGAAGCGCGCTATCGCCATGCGTCTCGTGAATCCGAAGTACATCCTGCGTAATCATCTGGCCGAAATCGCGATTCGGCGAGCCAATGAGAAGGATTTTTCGGAGGTCGACACGCTGCTCCGCGTGCTCTCGCATCCGTACGACGAGCAACCCGAATTCGAGCACTACGCCGCATTGCCGCCCGACTGGGCCGGGCAACTCGAGGTCAGTTGCTCCTCCTGAGCACGAGCGCCCCCGGCAGCCGCCGGCGGGCCAGACCGCTCGCCTTGCAAAACAACGCGTCCGCCCCCATCTGTGGCGGGTCCGAAGCCATACGACGCGCCAGCCCGATTCCGCTGGCGCCCCTCAGGAGACTTTCATGAGCAAAGTAGAAAAAAGCGACGCCGACTGGCGTGCCCAACTCGACGACGTCGAATATCAGGTCACCCGCCACGCCGCCACGGAACGCGCCTTCACGGGCCGCTACTGGGATCACTGGAAAGACGGCACGTATCGTTGCATCTGCTGTGGCGCACCGCTGTTCCAATCGACCGAGAAGTTCGATGCCGGTTGCGGCTGGCCGAGCTATTCCAAGCCGATCGAAAAAGGCGGCATCGACGAGGTGATGGATTACAGCCATGGGATGGTGCGCGTGGAAGTGCGCTGCCATAATTGCGACGCGCACCTCGGGCACGTATTCGAAGACGGTCCGCAGCCGACCGGCCTGCGCTACTGCATCAACTCGGCCTCGCTCAACTTCGAGGACACCTCGGGCCAACCCGACAAGCCCAAGGAAGACTGACCGGCCGGCACCCGTCGCGCCGAACTTTGGGCGACACTGGCATTCAAACGGTGGCCTCACGCCACCGAATGCCGATGAAATAGCGTGAAATCCACGTGCCATGCCCGCCATTGGCATTTTTTGGCAGTAGGCTTGCATCCCCCCACTCACTCAGGGAATTCAACGTCATGTCCAAGAAATCTGATCGCCGTATGACCTTGTCCATCGCCGCCGCGCTGGTCGCCGCGGGACTCGCCACCGCCGCACCGGCACACGCGCAGGTGAATGTGCCGTCGGCAGGCGGCAGCGTTGCCGTGCCTTCGGCCTCGCCGCGCGTCGCGACTGTCGAGCAGGCGCTCGCCGCCTCGAAGGACCTCGAAGTCGTGCTCGAAGGCTACATCGTCAACAAGCTCAAGCACGAGCACTACACGTTCCGCGACGCCACCGGGAAGACCATCGAGATCGAACTCGACGACAAGTATCTGCCGCCCGGCCGCGAGATCAACGACAAGACGCATGTGCGCATCTGGGGCGAAATCGATACGCATCGCCTCAAGCCCAATGACATCGATGTCAAGCGCATCGAAATCATTCAGTAAACAGGGCAGTCGCACGCTTTGCGCACACGCTCCGGCCAAGGCTTTGAAATATAATGCGGGATTGCGTCGGGCCCCCTGGCATTGTCCGGGTGCCCGGCACGGAAACTCCCGAAGCCCCCAAGTCGAGACTTCATGAAATTTCTCTTCGACCTGTTACCGGTCATCCTGTTTTTCGTCGCCTTCAAGTTCGCCGGCATTTACGTTGCCACGGGTATCGCGATCGCCACGACGATTGCGCAGGTCCTGTGGATGTGGATCCGTCACCGCAAGGTCGAACCCATGCAATGGGTCAGTCTGGGCATCATCGTGGTGTTCGGCGGTGCGACCATGCTGCTGCACGATGAGACCTTCATCAAGTGGAAGCCCACGGCGCTGTACTGGCTGTTCGGCATTACGCTGTTCGTCGCCGAACTCGCGTTCGACAAGAACCTGATCCGCGCGATGATGGAAAAACAGATGGCGCTGCCCGAGAACCTGTGGCGCGCCGTGAATTTCAGTTGGGCGTTGTTCTTCCTCGCGATGGGCGCACTCAATCTGGTCATCGCCTATCACTTCTCGACCGATACCTGGGTCGACTTCAAGCTCTTCGGCGGCATGGGCCTGATGGTCGTGTTCATCGTCGTGCAGAGCCTTTGGCTCGCGAAGTACATCAAGCAGGACGAATAACGTCCGGCGTTCGTCAGGAAGCCTCCCCCATGACCATGGAACAGCAAATCGAAGCGCGGCTGACGGCCGCCCTCGCCCCGCTCGAGTTCGCACTCGAGAACGACAGTGCCCGTCACGCCGGCCATGCCGGCGCGGCGTCGGGCGGTCACTACAACCTGCGCATCGTCTCTGCCGCCTTTACCGGACGTAACCGCGTGGCGCGTCACCGCCTGGTGTATGATGCGCTAGCCGATTTGATGCAGAACGGCATTCACGCCCTCGCCATTGTTGCGCTCGCCCCCGGCGAAGCGTAACTCGCATGCGACGCGTCCCCCGTCGATTAACCTTGCCTTCGTCATTCGTTAGGAAAAACAGCATGGCATTGAAACTCGCCCGCACGGCTCTGGCGCTCGGCGCCGCCGTGTCGCTGACCGCCGTCTCCCTTCCCACCCTCGCCCAGAACGTTGCCGTTGTGAACGGCACGCCGGTCCCCGTGTCGCGCGCCGACGCCATGGTCCGTGAAATGGTCCGCCAGGGTCAGCCGAACTCACCGCAGTTGCAACAGCAAGTGCGCGAAGAACTGGTCAAGCGCGAAGTCCTCGCGCAGGCAGCCGTCAGCAAGGGTCTGGCCTCGCAACCGGACGTCAAGGCACAACTCAAGCTCGCCGAGCAAGGCGTGCTCATTCGCGCCCTGATCACCGACTTCCAGAAGACCTCGCCGGTGACCGACGCCGAAGTGCAAGCCCGCTACGACCAGTTGAAGAAGCAGTTCGGCGAGAAGGAATACCACGCACGCCACATTCTGGTGCCGAGCGAAGACGTCGCCAAGGACATCATCGCGAAGCTCAAGGCCGGCGCGAAGTTCTCCGACCTCGCCAAGCAATTCTCGAAGGACCCGGGTTCGGCCCAGAACGGCGGTGATCTCGACTGGTCGCCGGCCAATGCCTACGTGCCGGAGTTTGCCGACGCGCTGCAGAAGCTGCAGAAGGGCCAGTTCTCGCAAACGCCGGTCAAGACGCAGTTCGGCTACCACGTGATCGCACTGGACGACGTGCGCGACGCACAGATCCCGCCGCTGTCCGACGTCAAGCCGCAGCTCGTGCAGCAGATGCAGGAAGAAAAGCTGCAAGCCTTCATCGAAGGCCTCGAGAAAAAGGCCAAGATTCAGTAATCGCCATCGCGGCATTACCGAACCGGAAGGAACCGCCGACAGGCGCAGTGCCGTTCAGTGACACCACTGAACGGCATTTTTCGTTTACGCGCGACGGTTGTCGCATAAAAAAACCGCCTGCCCCATCGAATGAGGCAAGCGGCTTCTTTCACCACTTCATTCGCCAATCGGCGTGCTACCGATGACGGGCACGTGTCCCGTCGTCGGCCGTCAGCGCACCATCAGCGCACCATCAGCGCACCATCAGGCGACCCAGCGACGCGCGTTGCGGAACATGCGCATCCACGGGCTGTCTTCGCCCCACTGCGTCGGCGCCCAGCTCATCTGCACCGTGCGGAACACGCGCTCCGGGTGCGGCATCATGACCGTGAAGCGGCCGTCGGCCGTCGTCACCGACGTCAGGCCGCGCGGCGAACCGTTCGGGTTGTACGGATACTGCTCGGTCGGCTGACCGCGATGGTCGACGAAGCGCATCGCCGCAATCGCCTGATCGATGTTGCCCTGCTGACCGAAGTTCGCGAAGCCTTCGCCGTGCGCAATGACGATCGGCAGGTGCGAGCCCGCCATGTCCTTGAAGAACAGCGACGGCGATTCCAGCACTTCCACCTGCGTCAGACGCGCTTCGTACTTCGATTGGTTGTACGTGAACTTCGGCCATGCCGCCGCGCCCGGAATCAGATTCGACAGGTTGCTCATCATCTGGCAGCCGTTGCACACGCCCAGGGCGAACGTATCGGCACGATTGAAGAAGCCTGCGAACTGCTCGGCCAGCGACGGGTTGAACAGGATCGTCTTGGCCCAACCTTCGCCGGCGCCCAGCGTGTCGCCGTACGAGAAACCGCCGCAGGCGATGAAGCCCTTGAACGCTTCCAGCGAATGACGGCCCGCCAGCAGATCGCTCATGTGAACGTCGTAAGCGTCGAAACCGGCCTTGTCCAGCACATACGCCATCTCGAGGTGCGAGTTCACGCCCTGCTCGCGCAGGACAGCCACCTTCGGACGGACGCCCGTCGCAATGAACGGTGCCGCGATGTCTTCGTTGGCGTCGAACGTCAGCTTCGGCGAAAGGCCCGGATCGCTGGTGTCGTTGAGCACGTCGTATTCGGCGTCGGCTGCGGCCGGGTTGTCGCGCAGGCGCGCGATACGCCAGCTCACTTCCGACCACACGCGGTGCAGCTCGGCACGCGGTGCGCCAAACACCTTCTTGGCGTCGCGGTAGATTTCGATAACGTCGGTCGTGTTCGGCTTGCCGATCACGTGGGTGCACGACGACAGGCCAGCTTCACGCAGAGCTTGCAGCACCGCGTCGCGCTCCGACGCACGCACCTGAATCACGCCGCCCAGCTCTTCCGAGAAGAGCGCACGCAGCGTCTTGTCTTCGCGTCGGCCGACCGTCTGCTTGGCCCAGTCCTTCGCGTCGCCGTAATCGGATTCGAAGCCCTCGTCGAGCGTGAGCATGTCGACGTTAAGCGACACACCGACGTGCCCGGCGAACGCCATTTCCGACACCGTGGCGAACAGACCGCCGTCCGAGCGGTCGTGATACGCGAGCAGCTTGCCGTCGCGGTTGAGTTTCTGGATAGCGTCGAAGAAACGCTGGAGGTCGGCGGGATCATCGAGATCCGGTGCCACATCGCCGATCTGCTGCGTAACCTGCGCGAGGATACTGCCGCCCAGACGGTTCTTGTTGTGACCCAGATCGATCGCGATCAGCACCGTCTCGCCGGCTTCTGCCACCGAACGCAATTGCGGGGTGAGATGACCGCGAACGTCCTCGATCGGCGCGAAAGCCGACACGATCAGCGAGACCGGCGCCACCACGTCCTTGTTGCGGCCCGCGTCTTCCCACTTGGTGCGCATCGACAGCGAATCCTTGCCCACCGGGATCGACAGGCCCAGTGCCGGGCACAGCTCCATGCCCACCGCCTTGACCGTGTCGAACAGCGCGGCGTCTTCGCCTTCGGTGCCGCACGCGGCCATCCAGTTGGCCGACAGCTTGATCTGATCGAGCGACGCGATCGGCGCCGCCGCAATGTTCGTGATGGCTTCACCCACGGCCATGCGACCCGATGCCGGTGCGTCGATCACGGCCAGCGGCGTGCGCTCGCCCATCGTCATGGCTTCGCCGCGATAGCCCGCGAAGTCCATCAGCGAAATCGCGCAGTCGGCCACCGGCACTTGCCACGGACCGACCATCTGGTCGCGCGCGGTCAGGCCGCCCACGGTACGGTCGCCAATGGTGATGAGGAACGACTTGCTGGCCACCGTCGGGTGACGCAGCACGGCACGCGCCACGTCGTCGAGCGACAGACCGGTAACGTCCACCGGCGGCAGCTCGGTCTTCACGCGCGTCACGTCGCGGTGCATGCGCGGCGGCTTGCCGAGCAGCACTTCCATCGGCATGTCGACCGGGTCCGGCGACTCCGGATGCATCGGATCGACAAGCTTCAACTGGCGCTCGTCGGTGGCAATACCGACCACCGCCACCGGGCAACGCTCACGCTGGCAAACGGCCTGGAATGCCGGGAAGCTGTCCGGTGCGATGGCGAGCACGTAGCGCTCCTGCGCTTCGTTGCTCCAGATTTCCGCAGGCGACATGCCCGACTCTTCGAGCTGCACCTGACGCAGATCGAAACGCGCGCCCTTGCCTGCGCCGTCGACCAGTTCGGGGAACGCGTTCGAGATACCACCCGCGCCCACGTCGTGAATCGACAGGATCGGGTTGGCCTCGCCCTGGCGCCAGCACCAGTTGATGACTTCCTGCGCACGACGCTCGATTTCCGGGTTGCCACGTTGCACGGAGTCGAAATCCAGTTCGGCCGTGTTCGTGCCCGTTGCCATCGAGCTGGCGGCACCGCCGCCCATGCCGATGCGCATGCCCGGGCCGCCCAGCTGGATCAGCAGCGTGCCGGCCGGCAGGTCGTGCTTGTGCGTGTGTTGTGCGGCGATGTTGCCCATGCCGCCGGCGATCATGATCGGCTTGTGATAGCCGCGCACACGACCGCCCACGTTTTGTTCGTAGGTACGGAAGTAGCCGCCGAGGTTCGGGCGGCCGAATTCGTTATTGAACGCCGCGCCGCCGAGCGGGCCGTCGATCATGATCTGCAACGGCGAGGCGATGCGGTCCGGACGACCGTAGTCGCTCCCCGTGTCGTCGGGCTTGCGCAGCGACGGCGGCACCGCCACGTCGCGGTCGTTTTCCCACGACTCACGGGCTTCCGGCAGCGCCAGGTTCGAGACGGTGAAGCCGGTCAGACCCGACTTCGGCGTGGAGCCACGGCCCGTCGCGCCTTCGTCGCGGATCTCGCCCCCCGCACCGGTCGACGCCCCCGGGAACGGCGAGATCGCCGTCGGGTGGTTGTGCGTCTCGACCTTCATCAACGTGTGGGTCAGCTCATTGCTACGGTCATACTTGCCATCGGCACCGCGCGGATACCAGCGCTCGACCTCCGCGCCTTCCATCACCGATGCGTTGTCCGAATACGCAACCACCGTACCCTGCGGGTGCAGTTGGTGCGTGTTCTTGATCATCTGGAACAGCGACTTGTCCTGTGCCTGGCCGTCGATCGTCCACTCGGCGTTGAAGATCTTGTGACGGCAGTGTTCGCTGTTGGCCTGCGCGAACATCATCAGTTCGACGTCGGTCGGATTGCGCTTCAGGCTGGTGAAGGCGTCGACCAGATAGTCGATTTCGTCCTCGGCCAGTGCCAGGCCGAGTTCGCGGTTGGCGGTTTCGAGTGCGCTGCGGCCCGCGCCGATCACGTCGATCGTTTGCAGCGGCTTGGCCGGGAGCTCGACGAACAGGGCTTCGGCGTCCTTGCGCGTGGCCACCACCGTCTCCGTCATGCGATCGTGCAGTACCGCGGCCACCCGAGCGAGCACGTCGGCGGACAACGACTTCTTGCCGCCGAGCAGGCCCGACTTCACGCCAACGGTGTATTCGACGGCGCGCTCGATACGGCGCACGTGATCGATACCGCAGTTGCGGGCGATGTCGGTCGCCTTGCTCGCCCACGGCGAAATCGTGCCCAGACGCGGGATCACCAGCAGTTGGTCGCCCACCGGCTCTTCACGCACCGGTTCACCATAGGTGAGCAAACCGGCGACACGGGCCACGTCTTCGCTGGAGAGCGGCTCGACGCTGGCCACGAGGTGCACGTAGCGCGCATCGATACGCACGATCGAGCTGTCGATGGCTTGCAGGGTCTGCAGAAGACGTTGCTGGCGGAATTCGGAGAGCGCCAAGGCGCCGGCGAAGCAGGCAATGTGATTCATGGAAGGACGGAAGGCGAGGCGTTCAAAACGCGGGGGAACGACAAACCGGGATTATACCCTGCTTACCCCGGGTTATACCCGAGTGCGCGACACGCATTCTGGCGGCGTCCCGCCCTTTGGGAGCCGCTCTCTGGTAACCTATGCGCCCCGTACCGAAGTCAAAATCGGAACACGGGCCGCGCAACCCGTCACCGGGCGCCCGGCCCGGCATAGAACGACACTAACAAGCGAACGAACGGGCGTTCGCCACACACCAGACGGTTGGGAATGAAGGTCATCGTTATCGGCGGCGGGGTTATCGGCACGTGTACCGCCTACTATCTGGCCGCCGCGGGGCATACGGTCACGCTCGTCGAACGCAACAGCACGGTTGCGCAGGAGAGCAGCTTCGGCAATGCGGGCGTCATCGCGCCAGGCTACGTCACGCCGTGGGCCGCGCCCGGCATGCCGCGCAAGCTGCTCGGCTACATGTTCAGTTCGGCCAGCCCTCTCATCTTCCGACCCGGCTTGTCGGCAGGCACCTGGCGCTGGGCCTCGCGCTGGTTGCGCGAGTGCAAGCTCGAGCGTTACCGCGCCAACCGGGAGCGCATGCAGCGGCTCGCGTTCTACAGCCAGCGCTGCCTGCACGATCTGCGTGAAGTGCATGTCTTCGAATACGAACACACGCAGGGCTACCTGCAACTGTTCCGTACCGAGCGCGAAATCAAGATGAACGAGCCTGCGCGCGCGATGCTCACCGAGAACGAGGTGCCGCACCGCCTGCTCACGGCCGAGGAATGCCGCAAGCTCGAACCCGCGATTTCGACCGACGCCCAACTCGCGGGCGGCCTGCACCTGCCTCGCGACGAGACCGGCAACTGCCCGTTGTTCACCAAGCGTCTCGCCCAGATCGCCCGCGACATGGGCGTGACGCTCGCCACCGAAACTACCGTGCTGTCGGTGCGCCCGAACGTCGGCCGCGCCGGCGTCACCGTGGAGACCGCCAGCACCGGCGAAGTGGCGCAGCAAACGACGCTCGAGGCCGATGCCGTCGTGATCGCCGCCGGCGTGTCCAGCACCGCCCTGCTCCGCCCGTTGGGCATTGACCTGCCGCTCTGGCCGATCAAGGGGTATTCGATCACGGTGCCGGTCAAGACCGAACTGTTCAGCCCGCGCATCGCCGTCATGGACGAGTCGTACAAGACCGCCATCACGCCGCAGGGCAACCGTCTGCGCATTGCCGGGACGGCCGAACTGGGCGACACCGAGCTGGTCTTGCGCGAGCGCGCCATCGCCACGCTCTACAAGGTCGCCACCGACTGGTTCCCCGGCGCGGGCAAGTACCGCGAAGCGCGCGCGTGGGTCGGCGCGCGTCCGATGTTGCCCGACGGCCCGCCGCTGCTCGGCGCCACGCACCTGCCCGGCATTTTCCTGAACGTCGGCCATGGCTCGACTGGCTGGGCGATGGCGTGCGGCTCCGGCCGCGTGCTCGCCGACGTCATCTCGGGTCAGACACCCGAAATCGACCTGAACGGGCTGACGCTCGCGCGTTACGACCGATAAGCGGACGCCCGCAGCCCCGGTTATCCGGTAACCCGGCCACACGGCTGGATAACCTGGCACAAGGATCGGGGATCGCACGGGCAGGCACCACCAGGCATTGGCGGCATAATCGGCACTGAGGCACGCGACTTGCGCCAGGCCCGGGCGCGCCCGACGGCGCAACCCCGGTGGCAGGACGTGAGCAAACACCTGCCATCGCGCGCCGAACCCTACCGCCCCAGCCTCCGGGAGCTTGCCCTGTCATGTCCGATTCCCTGCACGCCGACGCATCCGCCCCCTTGGCAGCACCGGCCAGCCCCAGCCTGCTGGCGCGTCCCGCTGGCGCCGCCGCGCCTGCGCAAACGTCGATCCAGAGCGCCGACGCGCGCCAGTCTCTCGACCTTTACCTGCCCGGCACATTGCGCGACGTCGAACGCTCGGCGGCCGCGAAACTCCCCCCTCACACCCTGATGGCGCGCGCCGGTGCGGCTGTCGCCCATTGGCTGTACGGACACCTGCCGGCGCTCGCGAGTGCGGGCAGACAGCCCGTGCTGTTGCTGGCGGGCCCCGGCAATAACGGCGGCGATGCCTACGTCGCGGCCCGGGAATTGCATCGCCACGGGGTGCTCGTCGACGTCTGGCAATTCGCCCCGCCTTCGGCCGAGGACGCACGGTGGGCACATCGGCAGGCACTCGATGCCGGCGTGCCGGTTCGCCCCGCGCCCGGCACGTGGCCACAGCCGTCGACCTACGCCTGGATCGTCGACGGGTTGTTCGGCATCGGCTTGTCGCGGCCGCTCGACGGTGCCGCCGCCGCGCTTGTCGAGAACATCAACGTCGCCCATGCACAGGGCACCCCCGTGCTCGCCATCGACATCCCGAGCGGCCTCGCGGCGCAGACGGGCGTCGCGAAAGGTCCCGTAATTCAGGCAGACGTGACCCTCGCCATGCTGGGCGCGTGTCCCGGGCTGTTCACCGGCGCCGGACGCGACGTGACGACAGAGGTACTGATTGCCTCGCTGGGCGCCGAAGCGGCACTGGCCAACGCGCGCGACGCCGATACCGCGATCGCCATTGCTACCAACGCGCCCGCTGCGTTTCTGGCTCACCTGCCGCGGCGTCATCACGTCTCCCACAAAGGGAGCTACGGCGCGTTGGCCGTACTAGGCGGACAGGCAGGGATGGTCGGTGCCCCGTTGCTCTCGGCGCGCACCGGGCTGATGCTGGGCGCAGGACGCGTCTACGTGGGCTTCGTCGCCCACGACGCGCCCGCGTGGGATCCAGTGCACCCCGAGCTGATGTTGCGGGCGGCGGAAGACCTCGACCTCTCGGCCATGCAGGCGGTGGCGATGGGGCCGGGACTCGGCACGTCGGCGGCGTCTGCCGCCTGTCTGTCTCGTGCACTCGCCCTGGAGCATACGCCGCTCGTGATCGACGCCGACGCCCTCAATCTGCTGGCCGCCGAACCGTCGCTGGCGGAACGCGTACGGCGGCGCGCCGGGTCGACCGTCTTGACGCCGCATCCGCTGGAGGCGGCGCGTCTGGCGGGTTGTGACGTCTCACGCATTCAGTCGGATCGCCTCGCATCCGCGCGTGCGCTTGCGCAGCATTTCGGGGCGACCGTCGTGCTCAAAGGCTCCGGCACCGTCGTGGACGACGGCACGCATGCCTGGATCAACACGACGGGGAATGCCGGGCTGGCGACCGCAGGCACGGGCGACGTACTCACCGGCGCCATCGGCGCCCTGCTGGCGCAAGGCATGCCCGCGACACAGGCCGCGCTGGCCGCCGTCTGGCTGCACGGACGTGCCGCCGAGCGCTGCGTGGCGAGCGGCGCGGGACCTGCCGGCCTCACTGCCTCTGAACTTTTGCCCGCGATGCGCGCCGAACTGGCTGACCGGCTCGACGATTCGACGCGTGCGACGTGCGTCGTCCAGCCACTTCGTGGGATACCGCGCCCGGCGCGCTGACGGCTGCCGACTTGCCGGCGATCCGGGATTTGGCGCACGTAGCGCGTGGCCCGTGCGGCCCGTCGCGTCATTTCGGGCCGAATGTGCGGCGACTCCCGTTATACTTCGCTTTATCGAATTGTCCCTATCGCACATGCCGTACAAGTCATCCGTTCGTCTGGATCAACTCCCCGCCTGGCGCACTCTGCTCGAGCACCGCGACGAGATCGCCGCGCAGCACATGCGCGACTGGTTTGCAGGCGCCGGGGCCCATGCACGCGTCGAACAATTCTCACTGCGTGCGGCCGGCCTGTATCTCGATTATTCGAAGAACCGCATTACCGAAAAGACGCGCACACTGCTCACGCATCTGGCACGCGAATGCCATCTGCCGGCCAAGCGCGACGCCATGTGGGCAGGCGAACACGTCAACGTGACGGAGAACCGCGCGGCGTTACACGTGGCATTGCGTGCGCCGAAGTCGATGGCCTTTCGCGACACCACGGGCGATGTGAGCCGCGGCGTGTGCGAAACGCTCTCGCGCATGCAGGCGTTCAGCGAGCGCGTGCGTGGCGGCGAATGGCTTGGTGCGACGGGCAAGCGCATCAGGCATTTGATCAACGTGGGCATCGGCGGCTCCGATCTCGGGCCGCGCATGGTGTGCGACGCCCTCGCCGCGTACGGACGCGAGGACCTGTCGGCGCACTTCATCGCCAACATCGATCCGACCGAACTGGCACGCACGCTGCCCGCGCTCGATCCCGAAAGCACCCTCGTCGTGGTGTGCTCGAAGACGTTCACCACGCTCGAGACCATGACGAATGCCCGCACGATTCGCGCCTGGTTCCTGCAAAACGGCATTCCCGAAAACGCGCTCGACAAGCACTTCGTGGCCGTGTCGACGAACACGGACGAAGCCGTTCGTTTCGGTATCCGCAAGGAAAATGTGTTCGAGTTCGGTGAGTGGGTCGGCGGGCGCTATTCGCTGTGGTCGTCGGTCGGACTTATCATCATGCTGTATCTCGGCGCACAGCATTTCGAATCGCTGCTTGCCGGGGCACATGCGATGGACGAGCATTTTCGCCACGCGCCGCTCGAAGCCAACATGCCCGTGCTGCTCGGAATGCTCGGCATCTGGTACCGGAATTTCTTCGACGCGCAAACGCTCTCCATCGCTCCCTACACCGACGCACTGCAAAAGCTGCCGCCCTACCTCCAGCAACTGGACATGGAAAGCAACGGCAAGTCGGTGCAGATCGACGGCGCGCCTGTCGCATGGCAAACCGCACCGATCATCTGGGGCGAGCCGGGCACCAACGGTCAGCACGCCTACTTCCAGATGCTGCATCAGGGCACGACACTGGTACCGGTGGACTTCATTGCCGTCCTGACACCGCAGTACGACGGTCCCGCCTATCTCGACCATCACACCAAGCTGCTCGCCAACTGCTTCGCGCAAAGCGAAGCCCTGTTGCAAGGCGGCTCGATGGCCACCGCAGAACAGGCCGGCGGACCGCTTGCCGCCCAGCGACGCTTCGACGGCAACCGGCCGAGCAACACGCTGGTCATCGACGCGCTAACGCCCGAACGGCTGGGTGCATTGATCGCCCTCTATGAGCACAAGATCTTCGTGCAGGCCGCGATCTGGAACATCAACCCGTTCGATCAGTGGGGCGTGGAGCTCGGCAAGACGCTTTGCCGCGCCATCGAACCCGAACTCGTCGATCCGGACTCGATTCCCCCCGACGCACACGACGCGTCGACCGCGTCGCTGATTCGTCTCGCAGGCGAAGCACTCAAGGGCAAGCGATAAGCCCACGCGCGACATGACACCGTGCGCCGCCCGCCAACGGCGTGACGAGCGCATCGGTGAACGAATCGGTGAACGATACGAGCCGGTATCCCGACCGAGTTCGGCAGTCAGTCAGAGATCGGTGGAATTGGCCAGGCGCCCGCCTGCCAACTGTACGGTGGCGTCACAACGCTGAGCGATCGCCAGATCGTGCGTGACCAGCACCAACGTGGCGCCGCTTGCCTCGTTGAGCGAGAACATCAGGTCAATGACCCGCTCCCCTGTCGCGGTATCGAGACTTCCCGTCGGTTCGTCCGCAAACAGCACGGCCGGTTCCGTAACGAACGCGCGCGCCAGTGCAACGCGCTGCTGCTCGCCGCCCGAGAGCTGCTTCGGATAATGCGTAAGGCGCGACGCCAGCCCAACCTGCTCAAGCAACCTGACGGCACGATCGCGCACATCGCGTGTCTCACCCAGCAGTTCCAGAGGCAACATCACGTTCTCGAGTGCGGTCAGGTGCGCCATCAACTGGAAAGATTGAAAGACGAATCCGACCGCCCCCCGACGAAGGGCGGCCCGGCCCTCCTCGTCGAGGTCGCCGAGCGACTTGCCGAGCAGCGTGATGCTGCCGTCGGTCGCCGTATCGAGCCCGGCCATGAGGCCGAGCAGCGTCGACTTACCCGAGCCCGAGGCACCGACGATGGCCACACTCTGGCCTTTTGCGACGGAAAAATCGATATCCTGCAAAATGACGAGCTCACCGGTCGCGTCGCGCAACCGTTTGCCCAGACCCCGCACCTCAATTACGTTTTCGGAAAACGACATGGCAAGAAGAGAGTTCTTGAAATTGGCCGCCTCAGCCGTCGTCGGCTGGTGCATGCTGACAGGGACCGCAGCGAACGCCGCGAGTTCTGGCGCACCGACGATCCTCGTCGTCGGCGACAGCCTCTCGGCAGAGTATGGCATCGCGCGTGGCGCCGGCTGGGTCAATCTGATGCAGCAGACGATCACGCAAAACGGCTTCGATTATAACGTCGTCAACGCGAGTATCAGTGGTGACACGACGAGCGGCGGACGCGCCCGCCTGGCCCCGTTGCTCGAGCGCTATCGACCGGCCATCACAATCCTCGAACTCGGCGGCAACGACGCGCTGCGCGGCATTCCGCTCGATCTCACGCGCACGAATCTGCACGAGATGATTGCCGCTGCGCGCAAGGTCGGTAGCCGGGTGATCGTCGTGGGCATGCGTATTCCGCCCAACTACGGCCCCGACTACAGCGAGCAGTTCTTCACCATGTTCTCCACGATCGCCAAACAGGAGAAGACAGGGTATGTACCCTTCCTTCTGGCAGGCGTCGTGGAGCATCCCGACTGGTTCCAGCAGGACCAGATTCATCCGCTGGCCAAGGCGCACCCGCAAATTTTGCAAAACGTCTGGCCGACGGTGAAGCCGTTGCTCAAGCCGGCGTCGGGTAAATCTCCGTCGAAGGCGGCCGACTCGCGCGGCAATCCGAATTCGCCGAAGTCCGGCGCATAAAAAAACGCGGCCGACTGGCCGCGTTTTTTATCTCATCGGAACGTCGCCGTGTGGCGATCAGTTGCCCGACGTCTTCGTCACATCGTTGACGACCTTGACCTTCGAGCGCTCGCGCAGATCACCCATCCAGGCGTTCCACTCGGCCTGCGCGGCCAACTGATTCAACTGCTGCGCTTCGGCTGCGAGGCGCTGCGGGTCTTGCGTCGCGGGCTGCGTCACCTTGCTGATGCGATACACCGCGTAACCCTGGCCTTCGCCCAGCTCCACGCCCACATACGCAGGCAGCTTCGCCGTGTCGGCGCCAAAGATCGCCGTCAGTGCCACCGGTGCCAGCTTGCCCGGATTGTCACGCGAGACCATCTGTGCAGGACCAAACGCCGCATCGCCGCCCTTCTTGAGCGCTTCGAGCTTGGCGAGACCCACCTTCTTCGCTTCCTGCTCGGCCAGATCGGCCGTCGCCTTTTCCTTGACCTGTGCCGCGATCTGCGCGAGCGGCGGCGTGGCGGCCGGATGGTAGTTCACCACGCGGGCAGAGACCAGCACGCCCTGACCAACGTCCACCGCTTCCGTATTGCGCTTGTTCTTGAGCGACTCGTCCCCGAACACGGCCTTGAGCAGCTTCTCGTTGCCGAGCGGGCCCTGCGCCTGCGACGGGTCCGGCTTGCGTGTGACGGTTGCCGTCATCACCTTCAGGTTCAGCTTGTCGGCGACCGGCTGGAGGCTGTCCGGCTGCTCGTACACCGCATTGGTGAACTGATCGGCCAGCTTGGCGTAAGACTTTGCCGACTCCTGTTGACGATACTGATCGGCCAGTTGCGCCTTCACGTCCTCGAACGCCTTGGTCTGCGCCGGCTTGATGCCCGTGAGCTTGATGATGTGATAGCCGAAGTCGCTCTTCACCACGTCGCTGATGTCGCCTTCGGCCTTCAGCGCGAACGCCGCATCGGCGAACGGCTTGACCATCGCGTCACGCGCAAAGAAGCCCAGATCGCCACCGTTGGCCTTCGAGCCCGGGTCTTCGGAATTCTGGCTCGCGAGCTTGGCAAAGTCGTTCGGGTTCTGCTTGAGTTGCGCCAGCAGCGCCTCGGCCTTGGCCTTCGCCTTGGCGTGATCGGCAGGCGACGCATCGGCCGGCGAGGCAATCAGGATGTGCGACGCACGACGCTCTTCCTGCGTCGTGTATTGCTTCAGGTTGTCGTTGTACATCTTGCGCAGCACGTCGTCGCTCGGGGCGGTCTGCGCCGATGCCGGCATGGCCTTCGGGTCGAGCACCACGTACTGGATCTCGGCCGATTCCGGCGTCTGGAAGGCGGCCTTGTGTGCGTCGTAGTACGCCTGAATCTGCTCTTGGGTCGGCGTGACCTTGCCCGCGAAATCGGACACCGGGAACGTCAACGCCGAGACTTCGCGCTGCTGCGCGCGCAACTGTGCGAACTGGTCGAGCACCGTCTTCGGCAGCATGGCACTCGCCTGCACGCTCGACGGCAACTGGTTCGAAGCGAGTTCGAAACGGATCTGCGCCTCGAGACGTTGCGGGGTCAGATTCTGTGCAGACAGCAGTTGCTCGTAGGCGGCCTGATCGATCGAACCGTCCGGGCGACGCAGTTGTGCGATTGCCGGAATCGCCAGCAAGGCTTCACGCACTTGCGCGTCGGGCACCGACAGATTCTTCTTGAGGGTTTCCTGCGTGAGCAGCTTCTGCTGGATCAGGTTATCGAGCACGGCGCCGCGCATCTCGGGCGTGTTGATCTGGCTCGCATCGACGGCACCGCCGAACATCTGTTGCATGCGTTCGGTCTGCGCGCGAAGCACGTTGTCGTATTCCTGACGGCTCACCGTCTGATCGCCGACCTTGGCAATCGTGCCGGCATCCGAGGCATATTCCTGCCAGCCATGAACGCCGAACACCACGAACGACGGCACAATCAGCACCGTCAGGAAGATGAGGACCAGTCGTTGATGACGGCGGATGAAGTCGAACATACGAGATCGGAAAAGTCGTCTGGAAGCGTCTTAGGACGTCATATGGCAAAAAAGGCGAACCGAAGTTCGCCTTTTCACAATTTGGCGGAGCGGACGGGGCTCGAACCCGCGACCCCCGGCGTGACAGGCCGGTATTCTAACCAACTGAACTACCGCTCCCCAAGATCTGGAACTGGTGGGTGCTGAGGGGCTCGAACCCCCGACCTACGCCTTGTAAGGGCGCCGCTCTACCAACTGAGCTAAGCACCCGTTCCCGATTCTAGTTTTGTTCTTGCTACAGCATCCTGCCGAAGCAGGAAAGCTCGTTAGTTTAACGCATCTTTCAGATCTTTGCCAGGGCGAAATTTCGGCACCTTCGCGGCCTTGATCTTGATCGCGGCACCCGTGCGCGGATTGCGGCCCGTGCGCGCTGCGCGCTTGGCAACGTGGAACGTGCCGAAGCCCACCATCGTCACAGGATCACCCTTCTTCAGCGACTTCTTTACCGCACCTACCAATGCATCAAGTGCGCGTCCGGCAGCCGCTTTTGAAATGTCTGCCTCACTCGCGATATGCTCGATCAGATCCGTCTTATTCACTGTAACCCCCTTGCAAGGATAGTAGGCGATTTGAGCCGCGGAGACGCTCTTGGTGCGCCTTGACTTCGATCTGCGAGGTCCGCTGGCTTTGCCATTAGACAAGCCGGAAACCCTGATGTCAAGCCGTTTTGCAGCGTTCCGGCAGCATAGAAAGCACTCCTGAATCTGCACTTTCCCGCCGCTATTTTCGAGCACTTTGAGTGAATAAAAAAAGCCCGGGGAAAACCCCGAGCTTTTTGTGTCTTTTTTTGCCTGAAGGACGAAAGCGAAAAGATGCGCTCCCCTTCGCCGTCAGACAATCGAAGACAATCAGTGCTTGATCACGTCCTGCTTGCCACCTGCTTCGGTGTTCGGCGTGACGGGCGCCGCCTTGGCTTCCTCTTCCGGCAGCGGCACAGGTGCATGCTCCAGCGCCAGCTCAAGCACCTTGTCGATCCAGCGCACGGGCACGATCTCCAGCGCGTTCTTGACCGTATCGGGAATCTCGGCGAGATCCTTCACGTTCTCTTCCGGAATCAACACCAGCTTGATGCCACCACGGTGTGCCGCGAGCAACTTCTCCTTGAGACCGCCGATCGGCAGCACTTCGCCGCGCAGCGTGATCTCGCCGGTCATTGCCACATCCGCACGCACCGGAATGCCGGTGAGCACCGAGACCAGTGCCGTCGTCATCGCGATACCGGCAGACGGACCGTCCTTCGGCGTCGCACCTTCCGGCACGTGAATGTGGATGTCCTTCTTCTCGAACTGCTCGTCAGTCACACCCAGTCGGCGAGCACGCGAACGCACCACCGAGCGGGCCGCTTCGACCGACTCCTTCATCACGTCGCCGAGCGAGCCCGTGCGAATGATGTTGCCCTTGCCCGGCATCAGCGCGGCTTCGATGGTCAGCAGATCGCCGCCCACTTCCGTCCACGCGAGACCCGTGACCTGGCCGATCTGGTTTTCCTTCATCGCCAGACCGAAGTCGAACTTGCGCACGCCCAGGAAGTTGTCGAGATTGCTCGCATCGACCTTGATCGACGAGCCATCGACCTTCTTGAGCAACAACATCTTCACGACCTTGCGGCAGATCTTCGAGATCTCACGCTCGAGCGAACGCACACCGGCTTCGCGCGTGTAGTAGCGAATGATGTCGCGAATCGCGGCTTCCGTCAGATCGATCTCGCCTTCCTTCAGCCCGTTGTTCTTCTTCTGCTTCGGCAGCAGATAACGCTGGGCGATGTTCACCTTCTCGTCTTCCGTGTAGCCCGAGAGGCGAATCACTTCCATACGATCGAGCAACGGCGCCGGAATGTTCAGCGAGTTCGACGTCGCCACGAACATCACGTCCGACAGATCGAAGTCGACTTCGACGTAGTGGTCCGAGAACGTGTGGTTCTGTTCCGGATCGAGCACTTCGAGCAATGCCGAGCTAGGATCGCCGCGGAAATCCATGCCCATCTTGTCCACTTCGTCGAGCAGGAACAGCGGGTTACGCACGGCAACCTTCGACAGACTCTGCAGAATCTTGCCGGGCATCGACCCGATGTACGTTCGACGGTGGCCGCGAATCTCGGCCTCGTCACGCACGCCGCCGAGCGCCATGCGCACGAACTTGCGGTTCGTCGCACGTGCGATCGACTGGCCAAGCGAGGTCTTGCCCACACCGGGGGGCCCGACCAGGCACAGGATCGGCGCCTTGACCTTGTCCACGCGCTGTTGCACGGCAAGATACTCAAGGATACGTTCCTTGACCTTCTCGAGACCGAAGTGGTCTTCGTCGAGCACCTTCTCGGCGTTCGACAGGTCGTTGTTCACCTTGCTCTTCTTGCGCCACGGCAGACCGACCAACGTGTCGATGTAGTTACGCACGACGGTCGCTTCGGCCGACATCGGCGACATCAGCTTGAGCTTCTTGAGTTCGGCGTCGGCCTTTTTCTTGGCTTCCTTGGGCAGGTGCGCAGCCTTGATGCGCTTCTCGAGCTCCTCGAGATCGGCACCTTCTTCACCTTCGCCCAGTTCCTTCTGGATGGCCTTGACCTGTTCGTTCAGGTAGTACTCGCGCTGGCTCTTCTCCATCTGGCGCTTCACGCGGCCACGGATACGCTTTTCCACCTGAAGAATGTCGATCTCGCTCTCAAGCTGCGCGAGCAAATGCTCGAGGCGCTCGATGACCGGAAACATCTCCAGAATCTTCTGCTTCTGCTCGAGCTTGAGCGGCAGATGTGCAGCGATGGTGTCGGCCAGACGACCCGCTTCGTCGATACCCGACAGCGACGTCAGGATCTCGGGCGGAATCTTCTTGTTGAGCTTCACGTACTGATCGAACTGCGCGACGATCGCGCGGCGCAGCGCTTCGGACTCGGGCGAATTGCCGTCATCCGGTTCCAGCGGCATGACTTCCGACGTGAACTGCGTTTCTTCTTCGTCCACGCTCAGCGTGCGGGCGCGCTGAATCCCCTCGACGAGCACCTTGACGGTGCCATCGGGCAGTTTGAGCATTTGCAGGATGTTCGCCACGCAGCCGATCTCATAGAGATCCTTGGCCGTGGGTTCATCCTTGGCTGCCGCCTTCTGGGCGACGAGCATGATGTGCTTGCCGCCTTCCATGGCGGTTTCAAGCGCTTTGATCGATTTCGGACGCCCCACGAAAAGGGGAATCACCATGTGCGGAAACACGACCACGTCGCGCAAAGGCAACAGGGGCAGTTGAATCGCTTCGGGCGGGAGGATTTGGGTGCCTGACATCTCGTTCCCCATATTTAACGATACCGTTGTGTTCCAGCTAATTGAGGCCGCCGGCGAGAATTACAAGGGGCAGGATGAGCCCTTTCGCCGACAAGGTGCACCACTCGGGGTTTCATTGCCCGTGGCACTAGTATGAAGGAAAAAAAGCCGTCCATGTTTCCATGAACGGCTTCGGGTGGCACTGAGTTGACCGTTCAATTGGAGCCGGCAACCTTGGGCGACTCCTGGTAGATCAAGAGTGGTTTTCCGTCGCCGCTGATCGCGTTTTCGTCCAGAATCACCTTGGTCACACCCTTGAGCGACGGCAGCTCGTACATCACTTCGAGCAGCGCCTGTTCGATGATCGAACGCAGGCCGCGCGCGCCGGTCTTGCGCTTGATGGCCTTGCGAGCCACCGCATGCAGCGCTGCCGGACGAATCTCGAGTTCCACGCCTTCCATCGCGAACAGTCGCTGGTACTGCTTGACCAGCGCGTTCTTCGGCTCGATGAGGATGGTGACGAGTGCGTCTTCGTCAAGCTTACCCAACGTGGCAACCACCGGCAGACGACCGATCAGTTCCGGGATCAGACCAAACTTGATCAGGTCTTCCGGCTCGACGTCGCGCAGCAGTTCGCCTGCGTCGCGCTCTTCCCCGGTCTTCACCGTTGCACCGAAGCCGATACCCGTCTTCTCCGTGCGGTTCATGATGATCTTCTCGACACCATCGAACGCGCCGCCGCAGATGAACAGAATGTTCGTCGTATCGACCTGGATGAAATCCTGATTCGGATGCTTGCGTCCACCTTGCGGCGGCACCGACGCCATCGTGCCTTCGACGAGCTTGAGCAGCGCCTGCTGCACACCTTCGCCCGACACGTCACGGGTAATCGACGGATTGTCCGACTTGCGGCTGATCTTGTCGATTTCGTCAATGTAAACAATGCCCTTCTGCGCCTGCTCGATCTCGTAATTGCAGTTCTGCAGCAGCTTCTGGATGATGTTTTCGACGTCTTCACCCACATAACCGGCTTCGGTCAGCGTGGTGGCGTCGGCAATCACGAAGGGCACGTTGAGCAAACGCGCGAGCGTTTGCGCGAGCAGCGTCTTGCCCGACCCGGTCGGCCCGATCAGCAGGATGTTGCTTTTGGACAGTTCGACCTCGTCGCGCTTGTCGCCGAGGTGTTTCAATCGCTTGTAATGGTTGTAGACCGCCACCGCCAGAATCTTCTTGGCGCGGTCCTGACCGATCACGTATTGATCGAGACTCTCGCGGATTTCCTGTGGCGACGGCAGATCGGACTTGCCGCCACTGCCGCTCTCGTCTTCGGCCGCTGCGGCCTCGTCGCGGATGATCTCGTTGCACAGATCAATGCACTCGTCGCAGATGAACACGGACGGACCCGCGATGAGCTTCTTGACCTCGTGCTGACTCTTTCCGCAGAACGAGCAGTAGAGCAGCTTTTCGCCGTTGGAAGTGCTTTTTTTATCCACCATATCTGTGTCAGCCTGCTAGCAATTTGCGCCCCGGTCGTCCCCCGTCGGGGGCGGCAAACGCGGCATACGTGAATCCCATTGTAACGCCATGCCGCGCGAGCGTGTGGCCCACCCGCGACAGCAAGAAATTCCCTTTTACGACAAAGACTTGGCGCAAACTCCCGGCATTCCCGAACGAAAATACCCGGTGTCGCGCCAAATTCTCCGCCGTCAGTCGCGCCGTTTTCGGGACGCGATCAGGGACGCTTTTCCAGCACGCGATCGATCAACCCGTACTCAACGGCATCGGCCGCCGACTTGAAGTTGTCGCGATCGGTATCGCGCGCGATGACTTCGAGCGATTGACCGGTGTTCTCGGCCAGCAGACGGTTCAGGCGATCCTTGAGCAGCAGGATTTCACGCGCGTGGATTTCGATGTCCGACGCCTGACCACGGGCGCCGCCCAGCGGTTGGTGAATCATGATGCGCGCGTTCGGCAGCGCGAAGCGCTTGCCCTTCTCGCCCGCTGCCAGCAGGAAAGCGCCCATGCTTGCCGCCATGCCCAGGCACAGCGTCGAGACCGGCGGCTTGACGAACTTCATCGTGTCGTAAATCGCCAGGCCGGCCGAGACGGAACCGCCCGGCGAGTTGATGTACATCGAGATTTCCTTGTCCGGATTTTCGCTCTCGAGGAACAGCAATTGGGCGACGACGAGGTTGGCGCTCTGGTCGTTGACCTCGCCCACCAGGAAAATGATGCGCTCCTTGAGGAGTCGCGAATAGATGTCGTAAGCGCGCTCACCACGACCACTTTGCTCGACGACCATCGGGACGAGGCCGAGGCCTTGCGTGTCGAGGGCGGAGTTGTGCGTCTGGGAGGCGAGTTGGGCGAGCAATTCGGAACGGGTAATCATATCGGTTCGACCCTTCTATCGAGATGGTTTTGCGCGCCGCAGGGAGGAGGCCCGGGGGCCATTTGGAAAAGAACCGCCACGACCTTTCGGTCGCGGCGGTTCAGTCGGTCGTACGCGGTCGATTACGATTGCGTGTTGCCAGCCAGCTCTTCGAAGCTAACTTGCTTGTCGGTCACCTTGGCCTTGCCCAGGACGAACTCGACAACGTTGTTCTCGACGACGAAACCTTCCATTTCCGCCATGCGCTGCTGATCGCCATAGTACCAGCGGACGACTTCTTGCGGGTCTTCGTAGCTCTTCGCGAACTCTTCGACTTCCGCCTTGATCTGTTCCGGCTTGGCTTGCAGGTCGTTTTGCTTGACGAGTTCGGCGAGGATCAGGCCCAGCTTGACGCGACGTTCAGCCTGTTCCTTGAACATTTCGGCCGGGATCGGCACGTTGCCGGCGTTCGGCACACCGCGTTGCGCGAGGTCCTGACGCGCCATGGCGACCAGGCGCTCCTGATCCTGTTCGACCAGTGCGTTCGGCACGTCGAGTTCGGCAACCGAAATCAGGGCATTCATGACCTGATCCTTGAGGAGAGCCTGCGTGCGACGCTTCACTTCGCGCGACAGGTTTTCCTTGATGTCGGCGCGCATCTTTTCGATGCTGCCGTCGGCGATGCCGAGCGACTTGGCGAATTCGGTGTCGACTTCCGGCAGGTGCGCCCACTCGACCTTCTTGAGCGTGACGGTGAACGTGGCGGTCTTACCGGCCACTTCCTTGCCGTGGTACTCGTCCGGGAACTTGAGTTCGAATTCCTTCGACTCGCCGACCTTCAGGCCCAGCGTTGCCTTTTCGAATTCGGGCAGCATGCGGCCTTCGCCCAGCACGAACACGAAATCTTCGGCGCTGCCGCCGGCGAACACTTCGCCGTCGATCTTGCCGACGAAGTCGACCGTCACGCGATCGCCTTCCTTGGCTTCAACCGCGCCGCCGTCGCCATGCTCGCCGGCTTCGCCGCGCACGTGGTAGTGCACGCGCTGCTTGCGCAGGATATCGATGGTGCGATCGATCTCGGCTTCCGAGACGTCGGTCGTCGTGCGTGCCACTTCGGCAGCCGCCAGATCACCGATCTTGACTTCCGGGTAGACCTCGAACGTGGCGTCGAACGCGTATTCCGTGTCGGCCGCGTCGGCCTTCGGTGCGAAGCGCGGCTGACCGGCCACGCGCAGATCCTGCTCCTTCGTAACTTCGAAGAATTGCTGGCCGACCTTGTCGCTCACGACTTCGGCTTCGACCTGACCACCATATTGCTGGGTGACCATCTTCAGGGGCACCTTGCCCGGACGGAAGCCCGGCATGCGAACCGTCTTCGACAGCTTCTGAATGCGTGCTGCAACTTCCTTTTCCACTTCCTGCTTGGGCAGGGCGACGGTAAAGCGACGCTCGAGCTTGCCGAGGTTTTCAACAGCGATAGTCATAAGAGTATTCGTCCATCCAGAGGGTCGTTCTGTGTCACGGCGAGGGAAATGCCGCGAGCGGACCCAGTCAGTTAATCAACCTTGG
Source organism: Pandoraea pnomenusa (assembly GCF_040391475.1). GTDB lineage: Bacteria > Pseudomonadota > Gammaproteobacteria > Burkholderiales > Burkholderiaceae > Pandoraea > Pandoraea pnomenusa_C. The sequence continues at coordinate 316,077 of NZ_JBEBXS010000001.1, forward strand.
GCCGGAACCGACGATGCGACGCCGGCTTCCCTCCGCCCCCAACGAATCGGGGTAGCGCCAAAACGGTTTTGCAAACAAAGCGGGACATTTTAGCAAACTATTGTCCCGCCACGAGACTTTCCAGCCCGAAATCGCCGAAATCGGGCCATTCCCGGACCTTCCCCCGGCTGGACGTCCTGCCCCTCGTCCTCACCATGCGGTCCGGCCGAAACCCAGTATTAGAGGGCGCCATCCACAAAAAGATCTTGGGAGACGCTCACGCAGCACCTAGGATTCAATCGAACGTTTGAATGAAACGTAAGTTCATTGCGTCATTGCATTGGATCATTAAGTCGATGCGGCCCTGAGCAGTTGTGCCGCGCCCTACTGGAGGTGAGTCGTGAGCGCACGTCTTTCCGCCGGCCGGCAAGCCGGCGACACCAAATTGCGGATTCTCGATGCCGCAGAAGATCTCTTCATCGAGTACGGCTACGAAGCCATGTCCCTGCGCCAGATCACGTCTCGCGCCGAGGTCAACCTCGCCGCCGTGAACTACCACTTCGGCAGCAAGGAAACCCTGCTCCAGGCGATGCTTTCGCGTCGGCTGGACCGCCTCAACGACGAACGCCTCGCCTTGCTGACCCGCGCCGAAGCCGAATGGCCGGGCCAGCAGTTGACCTGCGAGCACGTGCTCGGCGCGATGTTCATCCCGGCACTTGCCATCTCGCATCACCGCGACATTGGCGGCCCCGCGTTCCTGCGCCTGCTCGGACGCGTCTACGCCGATCCCTCGCCGTTTATCCGCGACTATCTGCAGCGGCACTACGCTCCGGTGTTCGAACGCTTTTTTGAGGCGTTCGCCCGTGCCCTGCCCCAACTTCCTCGTCAGGAACTGGGATGGCGATTGCACTTTGCCTTGCAGGCGCTCTCCGGTGTGCTGGCGAGCAGCGACACGTCGCGTCTGATCGACACCTTTGCGCAAGGCCAGCCGATGGGCGACCTGCAGGTGGTGGCGCGACTGACTGCGCTGATGGTCGCGGCGCTCAAGGCGCCAATGCCCGGAGAGGAGCAGTTGGCAAGCTTCGCCGCCGTGTTTGCACTGACGAAGGACGCCGACGTGACACCGCCGCGCGAAGCGGGTGCTGCGTCCGGACCGGACATGAACGCTGCGAACGGCGACGCCGACGTCTCAGCCACTCCGGCACCCAGCAACAATGACCGCACCCTGGCAAGCGCCTGACGCACCCGCACGCCCGATGGCATCACGGCAAGCCTGCGCAACGACGGTGGACCACGGCGCCAAGCGCCAGAGCCACCGGCGCCGGAAGCTTGAACGCATCACCCGAATGACCGGCGAATCTGCGGCATTCATCGCACCAATGTATCGCCTGACGATCCAACAATAACGCCGTCACCGGTTCGCGAGAGGCATCGAGAGGCATCCCGACCCCGCGAGCACCGGCAGATGGCCCAAGGACGACAGCCCCCCCGGGCGCTACCTGCCTGCCGCGCATGGCGACTTCGCCGGGCGCGCGCGAGCGGCATCGCATGTGCGGGCCGTCGAACCGAAAGGGAGGAGGAAATCATGACCGTATGGATTCTCGCGTTTGTCGTGGGCCTGTGCGCCTTGTTGTTCTATCGCGCTCACGCCTGGCAGTGGCTGATTGCGACGGTGTTGTGGGTTGCCGCAGGGGCCGCGTTCGAACTGACCGGAACGGTGGCGAGCGTCGTGCTCGCGATCGTCTTCGTACTTCCCGCACTGATACTGAGCATTGCCCCGCTGCGTCGCGCGTGGATTACTGCGCCGATGCTCGCCAAGTTCCGGACCATCATGCCGGAAATGTCGGAGACCGAAAAAGACGCCATCGAAGCTGGCACCGTCTGGTGGGATGCCGATCTCTTTTCGGGCCGCCCCGACTGGCAGAAGTTCATGGCGCTGCCCGCGCCGTCGCTGAGCGCCGAAGAGCAGGCGTTCATGGACAACGAGGTCGAGCATCTCTGCGATCTTTCGAATGACTGGGAAAGCACGCAAGTCTGGCAGGATCTCCCGCCCAAGGCTTGGCAGTACGCCAAGGACGCCGGCTTCCTCGGCATGATCATTCCCAAGCGCTACGGCGGCCTCGAATTCTCCGCCTACGCGCACTCGCAAGTCGTGATGAAGCTCGCGTCGCGTTGCTCTGCCGCCGCCGTATCGGTCATGGTGCCGAACTCGCTCGGCCCGGCCGAGCTGCTGCTGCACTACGGCACCGAGGAACAAAAGAACTACTACCTGCCGCGCCTGGCCAAGGGGCAGGAGATCCCCTGCTTCGCGCTGACGAGTCCTTACGCGGGCTCCGACGCCGCGGCCATCCCTGATGTCGGCGTCGTCTGCCGCGGTGTGCACGAGGGCCGCGAAACGCTGGGCTTTCGCGTAACGTGGAACAAGCGCTACATCACACTCGGCCCCATCGCGACGGTGCTCGGCCTCGCCTTTCGCGCACTCGACCCCGAGCATCTGCTCGGCAATGACGACGAGCCGGGCATCACCTGCGCGCTCATTCCGACGGACCATCCGGGCGTTGTCATCGGACGGCGTCACTGGCCGCTGAATGCCGTGTTCCAGAATGGCCCGAACGCCGGCAAGGATGTCTTCATTCCGCTCGACTGGGTGATCGGCGGCCAGGCACAGGTCGGCCACGGTTGGCGGATGCTGATGGAATGCCTCGCTGCCGGACGCGCGATTTCCCTGCCCTCATCGAACGTCGGCTATTCGAAGATTGCCGTACGCGCCACCGGTGCTTATGCGGCGGTACGCCGCCAGTTCCGCACGCCGATCGGCAAGTTCGAGGGCGTGCAGGAAGCGCTCGCCCGCATGGCGGGCAACCTGTACGCGATGGACGCCGCGCGTCGCATGGCGGCGTTGGCGGTCGATCTCGGCGAAAAGCCCTCGGTGATCTCCGCGATTGCGAAGTATCACGTGACCGAGCGCGCGCGCAAGGTGGTGAACGACGGCATGGACGTCGTTGCCGGCAAGGGCATCTGCATGGGCCCGAACAACTTCCTCGCCCGCGCCTACCAGCAAATTCCTGTGTCGATCACGGTCGAGGGCGCGAACATCATGACCCGCTGCCTGATGATCTTCGGCCAGGGCGCGATCCGCTGCCATCCGTATGTCCTCAAGGAACTCGCCGCTGCGCAGACCGCCGATCGCGGCGCCGCCGTGCGCGCTTTCGACGACGCACTCTTCGGGCATCTGACCTTCGTCACGAGCAACATCGTGCGCGGTGCGCTGCAGGGCATCACGCATGCGCGCTTCTCGTCGGTGCCGTCGAACGCCGCACCCGAGTTGCACGCCTACTATCGCGCGGCCAACCGCATGTCCACGCTGCTGGCGATTGCGGCAGACGTTTCGATGGCGGTGCTCGGCGGCTCGCTCAAGCGCCGCGAGAGCATTTCCGGCCGTCTGGGCGACATCCTGTCGCAATTGTTCCTGCTCACGGCCACCCTCAAGCGTTTCGAAGACGAAGGCCGTCCGCAAGCCGATCTGCCGCTGGTGCACTGGGCCGCGCAAGACGCACTGTGGCAAGCCCGCGAGGCCTTCGAAGGCGTGCTGGCGAACTATCCGTCGCGGTTCGTCGCATGGTGGATGCATTGGAAGCTCGCCCCGCTCGGCCTGCCCTACGCCAAACCGTCCGATGCGCTGGCCTCCCGTGTGGCCGAACTGATGCAGACACCGGGCGACGCGCGCGAGCGCCTCATTGCTGGCAGCTACTCGCCGCGTCCGGAAGTCGACGGTCTCGCCTACGGCGAAATCGTCTTCCAGATGACGCCGCACGTCACCACGATCGAGCAGCGCTTGCGCAGTGCCGTCAAGGAAGGCCGTCTGCCGACCATGCCGCAGAGCCTGCCCGACTTCGCTCGCTGGGTCGATCACGCCGCCAGCCTGCAACTGGTGAGCGACGACGAACGCCGCGTGTTGGCGCAATACGCCGATTACGCCGCACGCGCCGTCGCGGTCGACGATTTTCCGGCCGACTTCGGGCGTCTCGCCGACATGCAGCAGGCGCAGCAGCGAGAGACTGCCGACGAAGCGCTCACCTCATGAGCCATGCCCCATATCCCGCTAGCCCCACCAATCCCGCCAACCGTTCCGAGACTTTGAGGATTTCCGCGCCGTGACGACGTCCGACCGTTATCTCGCTTTCGCCAACTCCGCCGTCGGCAGCCGCCTGGCCAACGCGCTGGGACTGCCTCGGCCCGTGCCGCTGGAGCGCATGCCCGACTACGGCGACGACGTGGCCGAAGCACGCGCCATCCCCGCGCCGCTCGCCGTCGTGGGCGGCGCAGGCGACGCCCCGCTGCTGCCCGGCCTCGCCCGCGAACTGCATTGGCTCGGGGTTCCGAGCCTTGCGCACGCCGAGCGCCTCGACTGGATCTCGTACGCCAACAAGGCCGGCACGATGAGCGGACGTTTCAATGCGAGCGAGGGTGTCCGCCCGAAAGCCTTGCTGTTCGATGCAAGCGCCATCGCCAGCACCGACGAACTGGGTGCGCTGTACACGTTCTTCCACGACACGGTCGCGTCGCTCGACAGGTGCGGCCGCGTCCTCGTGCTGGGACTCCCGCCCGCGATGGCACCGACGCCGCAAGCCAGCATCGCGCAACGTGCGCTTGAGGGTTTCGTGCGATCACTCGCGAAGGAGCTTCGCCGCGGCGCCACAGCACAGCTGCTTTACGTCGCGCCCCGCGCGCGCGAATCGCTGCACTCCACGCTGCGATTCTTCCTGTCGCCGCGCGCCGCCTACGTCAGCGGTCAGGCCGTCACACTCCAGGACCCGGTGTTCGACACGCCGCCAATGCGCGATCAGCGCCCGCTCGCCGGACAGGTCGCGGTCGTCACGGGGGCGGCACGCGGCATCGGCGAAGCCATCGCGACGGTGCTGGCACGCGACGGCGCGCATGTCGTCTGCGTCGACATCCCGTCCGCGCAAAGCGCCCTGGAGACAGTCGCCACGCGGCTCGACGGCAGCGCCCTCGCCTGTGACATCGCAGCGCCCGAAGCCGGCGCCACACTCCTCGCCCATCTCGCCATTCACGCGCCGCGCGGCCTCGACATCCTCGTTCACAACGCCGGCATCACGCGCGACAAGACGGTCGTACGCATGAGCGACGCACAATGGCAAAGCGTGCTCGACATCAACGTCGGTGCGCCACAACGCATTAACGCCGCCCTGCTCGAGGCCGGCGTGCTGCGCGCCAACAGCCGCATCGTGGGTGTGGCGTCGATCAGCGGCATTGCCGGCAATCGCGGGCAGACGAACTATGCGACGTCGAAGGCCGCGGTGATCGGACTGGTCGAAGCGTGGTCGCCGCAGCTGGCGGCGCGTCAGATCAGCGTCAATGCCGTCGCGCCCGGTTTCATCGAAACGCAGATGACCGCTGCGGTGCCCTTCGCGATTCGCGAAGCCGGACGCCGCATGAACTCACTCGGTCAGGGCGGCTTGCCGGTCGATGTCGCGGAGACCATCGCGTGGCTGGCGCACCCGGCCTCGGGCGCCCTGACCGGACAGACCGTGCGTGTATGCGGCCAAAGCCTGCTCGGAGCGTAACCATGCCCAACGATCGTCCGCCCGAGCCCACCGACACGTCTGCCGCGCCGCATATCGTGGACGTCGCACGATTGCCGGCGCCGCTACATTTATATCTGCGTGCACTGCTGACATCGCGCAAACAGGCAACGGCCCGAGCACTGCCGCCGCTTGCCTTCCGGCGTCGCAATGTCGTGCTGGACGCCACCGACATCGCCCGCTACGCGCGTTTGTGCGGCTTCTCCGAGGCGCACGGTGTCCCTCCGACGTGGCCGCACTTGCTGGCCTTCCCGCTGCACATGCTGCTGATGACCGACCGTGCGTTTCCCTACGCCATGCTCGGCATGGTGCATCTGGCCAATCGCATCCGCCCGCTCGCGCCCCTTACGGCGGGCGACCGGCTCGACATCGACGTGCAATGCGGCGCGCTCTATGCGCACGACAAGGGACAGGTGTTCACGGTGCTGACCACGGCGCATCGTGACGGGAAGCTCGTCTGGCGCGGCGAGAGCCTCTACCTGCGCACGGGCGTGCGCAACGCGCTCGGCAGTCCTTATCGTGCAGAACTCAGCGCCGGGGCATCGCTCGTCAAATCGGCGACGTGGCAAGTGCCGGGCGACCTCGGTCGTCAATACGCGCGCGTCTCCGGCGACTACAACCCGATCCATCTGTGGCCGGTCACGGCCCGGCTATTCGGATTTTCGCGCCCGATCATTCACGGCATGTGGAGCTTCGCGAGAGCCCTCGCGGCGGTGATGCCGGCCGATGCGTCGAACATGCGCGATCTCGATCTGCTCGTCGAATTCAAGACGCCGATTTGGCTGCCCGGCGAAGTGACACTCTGGCGCGACCCGCAAGGCAGCGCTTTCGAACTGCGCGATGCGGCGGGTACGGTGCCGCATCTGCGCGGACGCTGGACTTCCGCATCCCCGACATCCTCCCATCCGGACCCTCAGTCATGAGCGCCTTCAAGCCCACCGCACCCGCCCCTGCCCTTCGCCGCGTGGCGATCCTCGGCGGCAATCGCATTCCGTTTGCGCGCTCGAACACCGCCTACACGACCGCATCGAATCAGGACATGCTCACGGCAGCCTTTCAGGGCCTCGTCGACCGGTTCGAACTCCACGGCCAGACGCTCGGCGAAGTGGCGGCCGGCGCCGTGCTCAAGCATGCCCGCGACTTCAACCTGACGCGCGAATCGGTGCTGTCCACGACGCTCGCCCCGCAAACGCCCGCCTACGATGTCCAGCAGGCCTGCGGCACCGGGCTGGAGACGGCCATCCTCACCGGCAACAAGATCGCGCTCGGCCAGATCGACGTCGCCATTGCGGGCGGTGTCGACACGGCCTCCGACGCGCCCATCGGGGTGAACGAAAAACTGCGCAAGATCCTGCTCGAGACCAACCGTCAACGCAGTACCGCAGGCAAGTTGGGCGCTCTCTCCAAAGTGCGTCCGGGCATGCTGTTCAGCCCCGCGTTACCGCGCAACGGCGAGCCCCGCACGGGCCTGTCGATGGGCGAGCATTGCGAGTTGATGGCCAAACACTGGCAGATCGAGCGCGCCGCGCAGGACGAACTCACGCTCGCCAGCCATCAGCATCTGGCAGCCGCTTATGAGCGCGGTTTCTTCCTCGATCTCATGACACCGTTTCGCGGCCTGCAACGCGACAACAATCTGCGCGCCGACGTCTCGCTCGAGAAACTCGCGAGCCTCAAGCCGGTGTTCGATCGCAGCGCGGCCGGCACGCTCACCGCGGGCAATTCGACACCGCTCACCGACGGCGCGTCGTGCGTGCTGCTCGCCAGCGAAGACTGGGCGCGAGCGCACAACCACCCCGTGCTCGCCTATCTGACGTATTCGCAAACCGCCGCCGTCGACTACTTCAATCCCGACGAGGCGAAACGGGAAGGCCTGCTCATGGCACCGGCCTACGCCGTGCCGCGCATGCTCGCGCAGGCGGGCCTGACACTACAGGACTTCGACTTCTACGAGATTCACGAGGCGTTTGCCGCGCAGGTGCTTTGCACGCTGAAGGCGTGGGAAGACCCCGCGTACTGTCGCGACAAGCTCGGATTGGCTGCACCGCTGGGCAGCATCGACCGCCAGCGGCTGAACGTCAACGGTAGCTCGCTTGCGTGCGGCCACCCGTTCGCCGCCACCGGCGGGCGCATTCTCGCCACGCTCGCCAAGCTGCTCGCCGAGCGCGGCGGTGGTCGCGGTCTCATCTCGATTTGCGCCGCCGGCGGTCAGGGCGTCGTGGCCATGCTGGAGCGCGAATGATGTAAAGCCATGCAGGGGCAATAAGTATCGCCGGCCGACCCGCGAGCGTCGAGTTGCCGTCAGAGCAACCGCGCCGCGCTTCCCAGGCCGGAGCCGGCGAACCACAGGGAGAGGATGATGGAACAAGCAGTCCAGGAGGGGCGCGTGTGGCTGCGCGCCTATCCACCCGGCGTGCCTGCCGATATCGACGTGACCCGTTACACGTCGCTCGTCCAGGCCTTCGACGAGTGGATCGACAAATACCGCGAGCGCGTCGCGTTCGTCAGTCTCGGCAGCGAGATCACCTATGCGGAAGTCTCGCGCCAGGCTTACGCGTTTGCAGCGTGGCTGCAAGCGCAAGGCGTGATGCCGGGCGAGCGCGTCGCGCTCATGATGCCCAATTGCTTCCAGTACCCCATCTGTCTTTTCGGCACGCTCATCGCGGGCGCCGTCGTCGTCAACGTCAACCCGCTGTACACGGTGCGCGAGTTGAAGCATCAGCTGGCCGACAGCGGCGCGCGCACGATCGTCGTGTTCGAGAACTTCGCGAAAACGGTGCAGGACGCCATTGCCGGCACCGAGGTGCGTCGGGTGCTCGTCACGCAGATCGGCGACTTGCTCGGCCCGGGGGTGAATATCAAGGGCCGCGCCGTCAATTTCCTCATGCGCCACGTCGCGAAACAGGTGCCGCCGTACGCGCTGCCGCAGGCTATCGCGCTGCGTCACGCGCTCGCACACGGCGCAACGCTCACGGCCAAACCCGTCCCGCTCAGGCGCGACGACCTCGCCTTCCTGCAGTACACGGGCGGCACCACGGGCGTGGCCAAAGGCGCGATGCTCACGCACGGCAACGTGCTCGCCAACCTGCTGCAGACCGAGGCATGGGCCGCCGACCAGCTCGACGGTGCCATCGAAGTGAATCTGTCGTTGCTGCCGATGTACCACATCCTGTCGCTCACGGTGAACTGCCTGATCTTCATGAGCCTGGGCGGACGTAACATCCTCATTGCGAATCCACGCGACGTGAAGAAGGTCGTCTACATCATTCGCAACGAAACCTTCACCGGTGTGACCGGGGTCAACACGCTCTTCAACGGCTTGCTGGAGAACGCCGACTTCTGCGCCCGCGATTTCTCCGCACTCAAACTGTCGCTCTCCGGTGGCATGGCCACGCAGCGCGCTGTCGCCGAGCGCTGGAAACAGGTCACCGGCAAGCCGATCATCGAAGGCTACGGCCTCACGGAATGCTCCCCCATCGTGACGATGAACCCGGTCGATCTGGCGCATATGAACGATTACGAGTTCAGCGGCTCCATCGGCCTGCCCGCACCGTCGACCGAGGTTCGCTTCAAACGCGACGACGGCACCTGGGCCGACCCCGGCGAACCGGGCGAGCTATGTGTGCGCGGCCCGCAGGTGATGCGCGGCTACTGGCAGCGTCCGCAAGACACGGCGAAGACCATCGACGCCGACGGCTGGCTGATGACCGGCGACGTGGGCGTGATGGACGAGCGCGGCTACGTGCGCCTCATCGATCGCAAGAAGGACATGATTCTGGTGTCGGGCTTCAACGTGTATCCCAATGAAATCGAGGACGTCGTGATGCTCCATCCGTCGATACGCGAAGCGGCCGTGGTCGGCGTGCCCGATCCCGTGGTCGGCGAGCGCGTGAAACTCGTCGTCGTTGCGAAAGACCCGCAATTGAGCGCGGACGCCGTGCTCGCTCACTGCCGCGAGCATCTCACCGCGTACAAGGTGCCGCGCATGGTCGAGTTCCGTCAGGGCGAGTTACCCAAGACAGCAGTCGGGAAGATTCTGCGTCGCGAGTTGCGCGACGCGGCCCCAGCGATCCAGGGAGACAAATAACATGTCGACGCACCACCGAGTCCATGCCGGCCACCGCGGCGCCTCCGTATCTTCCATATCCTCCATACCCTCCATACCCTCCAGATCCTCCGTATCCGCCCTATGCGCCGGGCTCGCGCTCGCTTTCGGCATTGGCACGTTGCACGTGCCCGCGGCGTTTGCGCAAGCGTCGTCGCCAGCCGACGCTGCAGCCAGCGCCGCCCCGGCGACCGGCACGACCGACCCCGAAGTCGCGAAGCTCGCCGTCATGCCGGTCGCGGCGCAGACCCAGTGGCTTGCGCGCACCATCAAGAGCGGCGAACTGGCAAAGATGAGCGACGAGCAGATCGTCGCGCGCATGCAGGTCGTTCAGGCAGACGCCCTCGTGCGTTTCCTGAAGGCCGAGTCGGCCGCCATGCCCGAGTACCAATACGAGCTCACGCGTCACGAGCGCATCAACAACCAATGGCAGAGCACGCCCGATCGCATGACCGTGAAGATCCGCGAAAAGCCGTTGCAGATCTATACGAAGTGGCTGCCGGACGGCGCGCACACCGGGCAGGAAATCCTGTACGACGAGACGAAGAACCCGAAGGAGATGTACGGCCATCTCGGCGGGATTCTCGGTTTTACGTCGATCTGGAGCAGCATCGACGGCCCGCTCGCGCGCTCGCAGTCGAATCACACGGTGCGCGACCTGGGTTTCGCTTTCATCGCCGAGCAGATCGCTCACGACGGTCGCAGTTTCCGCGCCGCCGGCCTGCCCGAGAAGCCCGCCAGAATTTCGATATCCGAACTGAATGGCACGCGAGTCCTGGCATTGGAATGGGACGCACCTTCCGGCCCGCCGCAGCATTACGCGAACAAGTCGCGGGTGTTGCTCGACCTGAAGACTGGCCGCCCGCGCGGCATCGAGGCGTGGGACGCCGCCGGACAGAAAATCGAGGAAATGCGTTTCGAGAAGGTTCGCAAGGAACAGTGGACCGACGCGACGTTCGACCCGAAGAACCCGGACTACAAGTTCTGAGTCGGCGACACAGCGTCGCGTAGCGCCCGGACCCGCGCGACGCGCACAGGCACGACAGAAGCCCGCCACCCTGACTTCGGGGTGGCGGGCTTTGGTTCGGGCGGACTTCCGACATCGACAAGCGCAGTGCGCGCGATACCCCGTGGCATCGGGCACACCGGCCTGCCGCGACCGATCAGGTCTGCGGCAGTTCGATCTTCACTTCGAGCACTTCCAGGTTGTCCTGATGCTCGACGCTGACCTTGATGTCGTCTTGTCCGATCTTGACGTACTTGGAGATGACCGCGACCAGCTCGCGTTGCAGGGCCGGCAGGTAGTCCGCCGGCGGCGACGAGCCCGCGCGCTCGTGCGCCAGAATGATCTGCAGGCGCTCTTTCGCGACGGCGGCGGTCTTTTTCTTCTCCCCCAGGAGGAAAGACAGGAAGGACATGGGCGCTCCTTACTTCGAGCCGAAAATGCGCTGCAACAGCCCCGGCTTTTGATAGTCGGTAAAGCGCATGGGCTTGTCTTCGCCCTTGAATCGGCTCACCACGTCACGATAGGCGTCGGCCACGTCGGTGCCGTCCAGATGAATCGCCGGCGTGCCCTGGTTCGAGGCATGCAGTACCGATTCCGACTCCGGAATCACGCCGATAAGCTTGATTCGCAGAATTTCCTGGATGTCTTCGAGCGACAGCATCTGGCCGTCGTTGACACGCTTCGGGTTGTAACGGGTGATGAGCAGGTGCTCCTTGATCGGCTCGCTGCCTTCGATGGCACGCTTCGTCTTCGACGACAGAATGCCCAGAATGCGGTCCGAATCGCGCACCGACGACACTTCGGGGTTCGTCACCACGAGCGCCTCGTCGGCGAAGTGCATCGCGAGCAGCGCACCCGACTCGATACCGGCCGGCGAATCGCACACGATGTATTCGAAGCCCATGTCGGCGAGGTCATTGATGACCTTCTCGACGCCGGCTTGCGTGAGTGCTTCCTTGTCACGCGTTTGCGAGGCCGGCAGGATAAACAGGTTTTCGCAGGACTTGTCCTTGATCATTGCCTGATTCAGATTGGCTTCGCCCTGGATCACATTGATCAGGTCGTACACCACGCGGCGCTCGCAACCCATGATGAGGTCGAGATTGCGCAGACCAACGTCGAAATCGATGACTGCCGTCTTGTGCCCCTGCAAGGCGAGGCCGGCGGAAAAGCTGGCGCTGGTCGTCGTCTTGCCGACGCCACCCTTGCCAGAGGTCACCACAATCACTTTTGCCATCTGTCGATGCCTTCCCAAACTTGAGGATGAAATTAGCTACGAATCATTTGAGCCCGAGGGGCTCGAAAATCAGTTTGTCGTCTACCAGCCGCACCTGCACCGAACGCCCCTGAACATCAGGCGGCAGCGCATATTCGCCAGTCCGGTAAATACCGGCGATGGAAATCAGCTCGGGTTCCAGGCAGGTGCAGAAGATGCGCGCGTCGAGCTTGCCCTTCACGCCTGCCAGTGCCCGCCCCCGCAGCGGCGCGTAAATGTGAATATTACCTTCCGCGATCACCTCGGCCCCATAACTGACGAGATCGAGGATGATCAGATCGCCCTTGGCATAGATCTGCTGGCCGGAACGCAGCGGTCGATCGATGATCGTCGACGCAACGGCGGCAGCCTCGGGTGCGGCCGGCGCCGTCACCGGCGCGGGCTCCGACGTCACCGTTTCGGCCGACGCCTCCTGCTCGCGCGTGGCGCGCGGTACCCGACGCTCGTGGCTATCCAGGCGAGGCAGCCCGTCCACGACCGCCCAATCGGCTTGTTCGGAATTGGCGACCACCCCGATCGGCTTCATGCGGAACTCGGCCAGCATTTCGGCCAACGCGGGCACGGCCACGCGCTCGTCGGCGGACAGACGCCGCACGTCGATAGCGACGGTGTCGCCTGCAAAAAACTCCGGGGTCGCTTCGAAACGTTGCGCCAGTTCGGTGCGCAGGGTGTCCAATTGCGGCGTCTTGACAACGAAATGCAGGGTATCGACGGCTCCACTGCGTAACTCGAAGTACGGCGTTTTCTTTTGCGGCATGTCAGGTTGGTGTGCGCGAATTGCTGGCAAATTGGGCCATTCTACCGCCCCTTGCGAGAGAGCAAACCGCAAATAAGCAGGATAAGCCCGCGATTTGCCCAAAAATCACCATTGGTGCGATGCACCATACCTCCCCGTTGGGTGTGCAAAAGCGGCAGAAAAATCCTGATGGAGTGACATGAGTTTGTCACTCCACCGCACTATGCTGGCGGTGGGAAAGTCCCAGAAAACACATACTGCAACGCAACAACGAAAGTCCGAATTTTGTCGCGCAAGTGCCATATTCGTGACCTATCCTTAAAGTCCCTGATGAGGGACCCCCTGTGGAACCGAAAAACCGGGAGACGAAGATGCTGAGCCAAATGCTGAGTCATCATGAATTTGCCACCCTGATGCTGATCAAGGACGCTCCGAAGGAAGTGGAGCTTGATCGCCCGGACCTCGAATCGTTGCTCGAGAGCAAGCTGATCGAATGGGAAGAGTTGGAGCCGGGTGTGAAGTCCCCGCGCCTGACTGTCCAGGGCAAGTATGTCCTTCAGGCCGTAGCCTGAGCGTCGCGCCTGCTGTTGAGGTGGCAGTAGCAACAAAAAAGCCCGCCGAAAGGCGGGCTTTTCATTTATCGGGCCGCTTGACCCTGTGATTTCGTGCGAATTCAGCCGTGCCGCACATGGCTACGATGCGACCGCCGCCACGTGTGTCGCGCCCCCGGATGCTCCCGGCACCAGTTGCGATCCACAAGCCACGCGACCGCCGCGCCGACCACCAGCGCGATCACCAACATTGCAATCAAGCTCCCTGTAAGCATAGCGGCCTCCTAACTTCGATATGGCGGGATGGCACGTTTTCATTCTAGGCAATCCCTATCGAAATGGGTACCCGAAAGTGATTCGGGTATACCGCGTTTGCGTTACATCAAGCCTTGGCACAAAGCCTGCGACGGACTGCCGCGACGCAGCAAATTCGCGGCTGACAGCCGTATGACTGCGACCTGACGGTGGCCGGTCGGTCGACCACCGTCATCCGTCGACGAATGCTCAAAGCGAATCGACCACCCCGCCGTCGACACGCAGCGCAGCACCCGTCGTGGCCGATGCTTGCGGCGACGCAACATAGACGACCATGTTGGCGACCTCGGTGGTACTCGACGCGCGACCGATGATCGAAGACGGACGGTGCTCACGTACGAATTCCGCGGCAGCTTGCGCCATGTCGGCGTCCGCCGGCACGCCTGCCCGGTGCAACATCTCGACCACGCCGTCGGACAGCGTCGGCCCCGGCAGCACCGCGTTCACCGTGACGCCCGTGCCACGCATGCGCTTGGCGAGCCCGCGTGACACGGCCAGTTGGGCCGTCTTCGTCATGCCGTAATGGATCATGTCTTCGGGAATATTGAGCGCGGACTCCGAAGAAATGAAGATCACGCGCCCCCATCCGCGCTCGGCCATGCCCGGCAGATACGCCCGCGACAGACGCACGCCCGAGAGCACATTGATGTCATAGAAGCGCTCCCACTCGGCGTCCGGAATCTCGAAAAAATCCTGCGGACCGAACACCCCCGCGTTGTTCACGAGAATGTCGACATCGGGCACGGCCGAGACCAGATCTTCGCAGCCTGCCGCGCTCGACAGATCGGCGGCAAGACCGCGCACCTGTGCATTGGGCAACGCGTCACGCAGCTTCGCCACCGCCGCGTCGACGCCTGCTTGCGAACGCCCGTTGACAACCGTCGTGGCGCCGGCGGCGGCCAGCCCATGAGCAATCGCAAAGCCGATGCCCGCCGTCGACGCCGTGACCAGCGCCACCTTGTCTTTCAGATCGATATGCATGAATGACTCTCCTGAGAACGATTGACCTGAATACGATTTCACTTCGTCAGAATGATGCAACGGTGCCCGATGTCAGGCGATTGCGCCGCCGGCGTCGATCAGCACCGTGGTGCCTGTAGCGCTCGGCGTACCTGCCAGATACAACATCGTGTTGGCGACGTCTTCGGCCGCCACCACGCGTCGTGCAGGCAGACGCTCCGCTGCATTGCGATACATCGCCTCCCGGTCGGCCTCGGCCATCTTGTTCCACAGCGGCGTCACGGTGAGCCCCGGCGACACGGTATTCACGCGCACCGGCGAGAGCTCGAGGGCGAGCCCTCGGCCGAGCGCTTCGATCGCGGCGTTGATGGCCCCTTGCACAACCGACGACGTGTTCGGCCGCACGCTCAGATAGCCGGAAGTCAGGGTGAGCGAGCCGCCGTCTTCGATGCGCGCGTAGCGGGCCACGTGATAGGTGCCCCAGAACTTGCTGTCGAACGCGGCGTGTGCGTCGTCGAGCGATAGCTTACGCACTTGTCCCGTCGGCGTCTGCGCGGCAGAAATCACCACATGCTGCCACGGCGCGTGATCCGCGAAAAACCGCTCGACGGCCGCCGCGTCCGTCGTATCGAGCACGACCGCACGCGCTGCACTGCCAATGGTCGCCAGCGCGTCGTCGAGTTTCGCCTGGCTGCGCGAGGCTATCGTCACCGCAGCACCGGCCCGGGCAAACGCCTGCGCCGCCGCACGACCGATGCCGGAACTGCCGCCAATCACCAACACACGCTGACCTTCGAAATTGAACATGATGAAGCTCCACAAAGAGAGAAAGACGATGGGGAAAGCGTGACACCGCCCAAACGTTCGCGAAGACTTACCCGCCGTCCCGCCGTGATGTCATGGAGGCTATTGTGATCCTCGCCTTGCACGAAGATAATCCCCTTAAAAACTGAATCACTCTCTTTAATTTATTGAGAATCGAGGCGCGATGATCGATCAGACAATGGATCTCACCCTTTTCGACCGGGTCGTGGCCACCGGGAGCATGTCGGCGGCCGCCCGAGATCTGGGCCTGTCGCTCGCCGTCGTGAGCAAACGCCTTGGGTTGCTGGAGCAGCGTCTTGGCGTGCGCCTGCTCAATCGCACCACGCGCAAGCAGGCACTGACCGAGGAGGGTCAGGTCTTTCACGCTTGCTGCCAGCGCATTCTTGCCGAGATTGCTGAGACGGAGCGGTTGATGACCCGTCAAGCGGGCACCGTCGGCGGCGTGCTTCGCGTCAGTGCGCCGCGCGCGTTCGGTCGCCGCCATCTGGCGCCGTTGCTCGTCGCCTTCCGCGAGCGGCATCCGGACCTGAAGGTGCACCTCGAACTGAGCGACCTTTGGGTCGATCTGGTATCGCACGGCATCGACGTTGCCATTCGCGTCGGCACCCTGCCCGACTCCAGCCTCATCGCTCAAGAACTGGCCCCGAACTACCGCGTGCTCATTGCGTCGCCGGAATATCTGGCGCGACGCGGCACGCCGCAGGACGCAGGCGACCTGCAACAGCACGATTGCATTCTGTTCGGCAACGCGCCGCACGGCGACTGGCGATTCGTATGGCAGTCCGAAACGTTACGCATCCAGGTTCGCGACACTTATGTCGTCGATGACGGCGATACCGCTCACGAACTCGCACTGCACGGCGCAGGTATTGCGCAGAAATCGATATGGGACGTCGGCGACGATATCGCGGCGGGACGCCTCGTGCGGGTCCTGCCGACCCTGCAGATCCCGGCCTCGCCGTTGCACGCGGTGTATCCGCACAGCAAACACCTCGCGCCGCGCACGCGGGCCTTCGTCGACTTCCTTCGCGATCAGCTTCGCGCCACGTGGCGCTGGCCCTCGCGCTGACGTGGCACGGCGCCACGTGCTGCGAACGCCTCAACCCTGTGCGTCGTCACCCTTCAGCGCCAGTCGCCCCGCCGCGAGTAACGCTTCCGCCAGCGCCGGGTCAGCGCCCGAGACGGCGCGCGAGAGCACCAGCGTGCCCACCATTTGCGAGAAGCGCGCCATGGCGTCCGAACGCGCCTGCGTCGGCGGCACGCCTCGCGCCACGCCTGCGGCTTCCATTCGCGCGATCACATCGGCCAGCCCTTTCGCGTAGCACGCTTGCGCTTCGCGACCAATGCGCGGTGCGTCGCCCGCAAATCCGGCCATCGGGCAGCCACACGCCACGTCGTCGCGATGCGCCGGCGACAGGTACTGCGCCACCCGTCCCTCCGGAGGTATGTCCGCCAGCAGCGTGTCGCTGGCGTTCACGGCGCGTTCCATGACCGCAGCAACAAGGGCATCCTTCGACTTGAAATGGTTGTAGAAGCCGCCTTGCGTGAATCCCGCAGCCTTCATCAATGCCGTCAGCCCGACCGCATCCACACCGTGCTTACGGAACAACCGCTCGGCCGCCGCCACGATCGTCTCGCGATTCTCTGCCGCTCGTTCTCTCGAAATACCCATCGATGGCTCCCCAACGATCAATGAAGCGCAATCGCCGCTATGACCGTCATCGAAAAAGACAATGTCGATCACCATTGACACCATCATGCCGACTTCGGCACAATGCCTCACAAATGACGATGGCGATCACAATTGTCATGGAGTATAGCCGATTCATCACGCCGTCACCTTCCCTGGGTTCCCGGGAGCGGCGCCCTTACCTTGCTGGAGATGTGAAATGAAGATCGAAGATGCCGTCGTATTCGTCACCGGCGCCAATCGCGGGCTGGGACTGGCGTTCGCAAAAGCGGCCCTCGCCCGGGGCGCGAAGAAGGTTTACGCAGGCTCACGCGATCCCGCGAACGTCACGTTACCGGGGGTGATCCCGGTCAAACTCGATGTCAATGACCCTGCGGACGTTGCCGCGGCGGCCCGACTCGCGGGCGATGTCACGCTGCTCGTCAACAACGCGGGGATCGCGCGCTTGTCCGGCGGCCTCACGAAGCCGGGTGCCGCCGAACTGCTGCGCGAGACGCTCGATACCAACCTGTTTGGCGTGCTCGCCATGTCGCAAGCGTTTGCGCCCGTCCTTGGCCGCAATGGCG
Source organism: Pandoraea pnomenusa (assembly GCF_040391475.1). Classification (GTDB taxonomy): domain Bacteria; phylum Pseudomonadota; class Gammaproteobacteria; order Burkholderiales; family Burkholderiaceae; genus Pandoraea; species Pandoraea pnomenusa_C. Next base: position 333,692 of record NZ_JBEBXS010000001.1, read on the forward strand.
GCGGCGCGCTGCTCAACGTGCTTTCCATCGTGAGCTGGATCAACGCGACGGCACTCGCCGAGTACTCGATCACGAAGGCGGCCGCATGGTCGCTGACCAACGGCCTGCGTCAGGAATTGCGAGATCAGCACACACAAGTGGTCGGTTTGCACGCCGGGTACATCGACACGGATCTGACCCGGGGTTTCGATGCGGAAAAGATCGCCCCGTCGGACGTGGTGCGTCAGGCTTACGACGCCCTCGAAGCGGGGGAAACGGAGGTCAGCGTGGACGACGCCACGCGGCAGGTGAAGCAGGCGCTCTCGCACGGGGTTTATCTCGCTGACCCTGCGGCAAGCGCATAAGCACGTAAGCACATAAGCGCGTAAGGCTCGACAGAAGCAAAAACGCCGCGACACCCCTTCGGGTATCGCGGCGTTTTTCGGTCCTCGGCGTGCGCGGGAAACCCGGCGCCGGAGCCGGTCAGGCCGCCTTGTCCATCTGACGTTCGCCACCCACGGCTTCGACCAGATCGTCGAGCATGCGCGCCAGTTCGCCGGTCATCAGGGCGACGTCGGCGTCGAACTTCTCGGCCTCGCCTTCGGCCGTCGGGTCGGCGGCATCCTTGATGATATCGAGCGGCGTCACGCGCTTGATCATGAAGGCGTCGGTCAGCACGAACGAGATGCGATCGTTCCACGTCATGGCCAGCTTGGTGCAGCGCTTGCCCGCCTCGATGTGTTGACGCACGTCGGCGCCGTCGAGCGGGTGGCGCACGTAACGCACGGCTGCCTTCTCGTCGGTGTTCGAGCGCAGTTCCACGTCCTGGTCGACGGTAAAGCCGCCGGGCGCATCGTTACCCGCGAGCCACGACGTCATCACGGCCACCGGTGCTTCGTTGAGTTCGACGTTCTCGAGAATGATGTCGAGCGTCTTGAGCAGGAGGCTGCGCACTTCGTCGGCCTTCGCGGGCGACGCGGCATCGATCACCAGCCAGCGGTTGACCGGATCGATCCACACGCGCGTGTCGCGGCGAATGCCGAAGGCACGCGGCAGCAGTTCGTCGGTGACCTGCTCCTTGAGCTCGCGCATCTGCTTGCGGCCCGGCTTGAAGCCCTGCTGCTCTTCGAGTTCGGCCGCCTTGGCGCGCGTGACCTGATTGACGACGGTCGACGGCAGCAGCTTCTTCTCGGCACGATACGCCAGCAGGAACTGACGGTTGATGCTGTGCACGAGCTCGCCGCCTTCACGCGGCGGGGCCCAGCCCTGCACCTGCATTTCGAGGCTGCCGCCCTCGCGGAAGGCGTGCTTCTCGAGCGCCTCCTCCATTTGCGCGACGCTCATGGACCAACCGGCAGGAATTCGGTGCAACTGAAGATTCTTGAACCACATCGGGCATCACCGCAAAAAGCAAAAACGCGATTTTACCAGCGCCGGGACATCCGGCGATATGTGGCAACGGGATTCGGTCGAAAAGCGTCGAAAAGCGTCAGAGGAATCGGTCGAGAATCTTGCGGCTGGGCTTGTCCAGCTTGCCCGAATCGCGAATCAGGAAGTGAATGCCATGGCTGTCGGTGATGAGCAGCGTGGGGCCGCCCAGGCGACGAATGTCCTCTTCGCCCCGCAGCACGAACGACGCTTCGCCCCGGTTGGTCTCGACGGTCCAGGTGCTGGGCGTGGCATATGTCGACACGCCCTTGATGCGCAGCACCTCCGGCATGAATTCCCGTGAGGCCAGTTCTTCGTCCACGAGCGCGCGCATGGCGGCGGGCAGTGCGTCGAGCGAATCGAGCCAGACAAGTTCGCGGCCGTCCGTGCTGACGAGAGCCAGTCCATCGTCCGGGGCAGCGATCGGGAAGGCACGCACCGGCACCACACCTTCGTGGGCGATACCGGAGGCGTCGGTCAGCACGAGACGTCCGAAGGCGTTGCGCGACAAGGTGAAATCAATCTGCATGGTTGTCTTCGCGAACGGTTCAGTTGACGGATAGCGGCTGGGCCGGTGCAGCGGCAACGGCTGCGACCGTAGCGGCCGCCTCGGCCGAGGCAACGACCTCGTCGACGTCCGTATCGACATTGCGCTGCTGCGCCTGATAGAGCTTGTAGTACGCGCCTTCGCGTGCGATCAGTTCGTCGTGGTTGCCCACTTCGACGATCTTGCCGCGATCGAGCACCACGAGACGATCGGCCTTGCGCAGCGTGGAGAGTCGGTGCGCAATGGCAATCGTCGTGCGTCCCTTGACGAGGTTGTCGAGCGCCTTCTGGATTTCCTTCTCGGTGGCCGTGTCGACCGAAGACGTCGCCTCGTCGAGAATCAGGATGCGCGGATCGATCAGCAGCGCGCGCGCAATGGAAATCCGCTGACGTTCGCCGCCCGAGAGCGCCTGGCCGCGTTCGCCGACAAGTGAATCGTAGCCATGCGGCAGGCGCAGGATGAACTCGTGCGCATGGGCGGCGCGCGCTGCGGCCACGATCTCGGCACGCGTAGCGTCGGGCTTGCCGTAGGCGATGTTGTCGGCAATCGTGCCGAAGAACAGAAACGGCTCCTGCAACACCAGGCCCACATTGCGGCGGAAGTCCGACACCGGCAGCGCGCGAATGTCCACGCCGTCGATCTGGATCGAGCCCTCGGCCACGTCATAGAAACGGCAGATCAGGTTCACGAGCGTGCTCTTGCCCGACCCGCTGTGCCCGACCAGACCGATCATCTCGCCCGGCGCAATGCGCAGGTCCATGCCGCGGATCACTGCGCGGTTACCGTAGCGGAAACCGATGTCGCGAAGATCGATCGCGCCCTTCACTTCCTTCAGATGCACGGGGTTGACCGGCTCGGGAACGTTGGAGACGTGATCGAGAATATCGAAGATGCGTTTGGCGCCGGCAGCGGCCTTCTGCGTGACCGACACGATGCGGCTCATCGAATCGAGACGCGTGTAGAAACGGCTGATGTAGGTGAGGAACGCGGCCAGCACACCGACCGTGATCTCGTGCTTCGAGACCTGCCAGATCCCGAACATCCACACAACCAGCAGGCCGACTTCGGTGAGGAACGTGACGGTCGGCGAGAACAGCGACCACACCCGGTTCACGCGATCGTTGACCACGAGGTTGTGCCGGTTCGCTTCCTTGAAGCGCGCCACTTCGCGGTTTTCCTGCGCAAACGCCTTGACCACGCGGATGCCCGGAATCGTATCGGCGAGCACGTTGGTGATTTCCGACCAGATCCGGTCGACCTTCTCGAACCCGTGACGCAGGCGATCGCGCACGAGATGGATCAGCCAGGCGATAAACGGCAGCGGCAAGAGCGTGACCACGGCGAGCCACGGATTGATCGACACCAGAATGACCGCCGTCATGACGATCATCAGCACATCGGTGGCGAAGTCGAGCAGGTGCAGCGAAAGGAACACGCAGATGCGGTCACTTTCCGAACCGATGCGTGCCATCAGATCGCCCGTCCGCTTGCCACCGAAGTATTCCAGCGAGAGACGCAGCAGGTGCGAATACGTGGCCGTGCGCAGATCGGCGCCGATGCGCTCCGACACCTTCGCCAGCAGATAGGTACGCGCCCAGCCGAGCACCCAGGCCACGACGCCCGCGCCGAGCAGTCCGGACAAATACTTTCCCACCAGGTGGTAATCGATGGGCTGACCGTTCTGGAACGGGATCAGCACGTTGTCCATGAGCGGCATCGTCAGATACGGCGGGATCAACGTGGCGCCCGTAGCACACAACGTGAGCAGGAAGCCTGCCAGCAGTTGGAAGCGATACGGCCGGGCGAAGCGCCACAGACGCAGCAATGCCCATGTCGACGGTGGGGCTTCCACCTCTGGATTGCATTGCGGGCAATCGTCGCTGCCCGGGGGCAGTTCGGCCTGACAGATCGGGCAGACGCCCGGCTCCTCGGTCACCTCGCTTGCCAGAGCGCCCGCGACCTGCGCGTCGCGTTGCCGCGCAATGGTGTCCATCAGGGTGAGCGCCGCCGGGTTACGCCCCAGCGTATAGCGCCAGGTCGCGAGCTTCTCGCGGGCGTCGCACAGCTCCAGCGAGCCCACCCCCGCGTGATCGGTATGCGTGAGCGAAAGGTCGGAACGAAACGACCAGGCTTGCCATCCGTGGGTCCAGTCGGCCCCGGCCGCCCCGCCGCCGCGCCGGGCTTCGCGCGCCAGAACGCGCCGATCGGTCGCCACGGCCACGCCGTGTGCGAAGTGCAGTTGCGCGTCCAGATCGAGCGTCAGCCAGGCCAGCACGATCTCGCCGTCGGCCAGTTGCGCGGAGAGCGCCGGGTACCACGGCTCGCTCGCGGCGTTACGGACAGACGAGGGTAACGCGGCGGCGGCTGCGGCGGCGGCGGCCGGTGAGACGGGTGAATTGGCGGCGGAAGAAGCCGCCGGAGCGGAGGTGTCGGTCATTGCTGCGGCAGACGTGTCCTCAAGGGGCGGACATCAGGCAAACGAGTAAAAACGAGGCGAACTTTCCCTGTCAGGTCCGCGAAATTGCCGCAAGTATAACCACAGCGACGCCTTTTGCGGCGCGGAGTTCCCGCATGACACAGTGCAACATGGAAATATTGTTGTGGCAGTCAACCGTTTGCCGATTTTTACGTTAAGTAACCAGTTAACTGTAAGAGCGCGACCGGCTGTGCCGTCTGAAATCGGCCTCGCCGGCTTCTTCGAAACCAGCCCTGACGCGTGAATTAGCCTTAGATGAAAAAGAAAGACATTGAGATTTTCGATGTCCTGTCGCTGCGCGGACCGAATATGTGGACATATCGGCCGGTGCTTGAGGCATGGGTCGATATCGGCGAACTCGAAGAGTTCCCGTCCAACAAGATCCCGGGGTTCCCCGAGCGGCTCTCCGAGTGGCTGCCCAGCCTCATCGAGCACCGTTGCAGCATCGGCGAGCGCGGCGGCTTCCTCCAGCGCCTGCACGAAGGCACGTGGCCCGGCCACATCCTCGAGCACGTGACGCTCGAACTGCAGAACCTCGCCGGCATGCCCGGCGGTTTCGGCAAGGCCCGTGAAACCCCGATCAGCGGTGTATACAAGGTGATCGTTCGCGCCTGGCACGAAGACGTGACCCGCGCGGCCCTGTTCTCCGCCCGCGATCTGGTCATGGCCGCCATCGAAGACCGCCCGTACGACGTGGAAGCCGCTGTTGAAAACCTGCGCGGCCTGGTCGACAAACACTGTCTCGGCCCGAGCACGGCGTGCATCGTCGATGCCGCCGACGACCGCGACATCCCTCACCTGCGTCTGTCCGACGGCAATCTGGTGCAACTGGGTTACGGCGCCGCCGCCCGTCGCATCTGGACCGCCGAGACGGACCGCACCCCGGCCATCGCCGAGAGCATCTCGCGCGACAAGGATCTGACCAAGCAACTACTCGAATCGTGCGGCGTGCCCGTGCCGGAAGGCCGTCTGGTCGACAGCGCCGACGATGCCTGGGAAGCCGCCGAAGACATCGGCCTGCCGGTCGTCGTCAAGCCGTACGACGGCAACCACGGCCGCGGTGTGTTCATCAACCTCACCACGCGTGAAGAAGTCACCACGGCGTTCGCCGTAGCACTCGAGGAAGGCAACGGCGTGATCGTCGAGCGCTTCGTGCCGGGGCTGGAGCACCGCCTGCTGGTGGTGGGCGGCCGTGTCGTGGCTGCCGCGATGGGCGAAATGGCCTCCGTGCTCGGCGACGGCAAGCATACCGTCTCCGAACTCATCGAATTGCAGATCAACAGCGATCCGCGTCGCGGCAGTGCCGAAGACCAGCCGCTGAACCGCGTGCGCATCGATTCGTCGGCCCGCCTAGAACTCAAGCGTCAGGGGTTCGACGCCGATTCCGTGCCGCCCGAGGGCAAGCACGTGCTGATCCAGCGCAACGGCAATGTCGCGTTCGATGTCACCGATCGCATTCACCCGAGCGTGGCCGCGCATGCATCGCTGGCCGCGCGCATCGTGGGCCTGGACATCGCCGGGGTCGACCTCGTGGCCGAAGACATCTCGCGCCCGCTCGTCGAGCAACGTGGTGCCATCGTCGAAGTCAACGCCGGTCCGGGCCTGCTCATGCACCTGAAGCCGGCCGACGGTTCGCCGCGCCCGGTGGGCCGCGCCATCGTCGATCACCTGTTCCCCGATGGCGATGCCGGCCGCATTCCGGTCGTCGGCATTACCGGCACGAACGGCAAGACCGTGACCGCGCGTCTGCTCACGCACTTGCTGCAACTGGCGGGCGAGCACACCGGTCTGGCCTGCAGCGACGGCCTGTTCCTCGACAAACGCCTGGTCCAGAGCGGCGATCGCGCCAACTGGGACGCCGCCAACCGCGTGCTGATGAACGCCAGCGTCACGGCCGCCGTCTTCGAGAACGACAGCACCGCCATTCTCTCGGAAGGCCTCGCCTACGACCGCTGCCAGGTCGGCATCGTGACGAACATCGACCGTCCGGACCATCTGGGCCAGTATTTCGTCGAAGACGTGGACCGCATGTTCAGCGTGATGCGCACGCAGGTCGACGTGGTGTTGCCCGACGGCGTAGCCGTGCTCAATGCCCGCGACCCGCTGGTCGTGGAAATGGCCGAGCTGTGCGACGGCGACGTGATCTTCTTCGGTCTGGACGAGCATCTGCCGGCCATCGCGGAACATCGTGCGGCAGGCAAGCGCGCGGTATTCGTGCGTAACGGTCAGGTTGTGCTGGCGACCGGTGCAGAAGAAGTGAGCATTGGCGCGACCGCCAACATGCCGCTGACGTACGCCGGCCGCGTGAGCTTCCAGATCGAGAACGTGCTGGCCGCCGTGGCTGCCGCCTGGTCGATGGGCGTCGCCCTCGATATCCTGCGCACGGGCGTGACCACGTTCGACGTCGGTCAGGTCGATGCGCCGGGCCGCTTCACGCTGTTCGAAAAGCATGGCGCCGCCGTGATCGTCGACGACGCCCACAACGCTCCTGCTCTGAACGCACTGGCGGCCGCACTGGCCACCCTGCCCGCCGAACGACGCACTGTCGTCTACGGCCCGGGCCTCGACCGCATGGACGAGGACCTGCAAGCCGAAGGCAAGCTGCTCGGACAGACGTTCGACCGCGTGGTGCTGTGCGACGACATGAGCGTGTCGCGCAAGCGCGCGTTACCGGAATCGCGTGCCCAACTGCGCGCCGGCATCGACGCCGCAGGCCGCAAGGTGCAAGTGGTCGACGCCGGCGTGCGGCGCGCGGCGGCCGAAGCCGCGCTGGCCGAGCTCAGCAGCGGCGACCTGCTCGTCTTGCAGGCCGACGAAGGGGGTGCCGGCCCGATGCTCGAACTCGTGCATCTGTGGATGGGCCAGCCACCGCGGGCAATGGCCGCCTAAGCTGACAAATACGCTGCCCTTTGAGAAACGGCGGCATGCGAGAGACCCTCGCGCCGCCTTCTCTATATAGATAGCTACCGAATACCCAAGCCACAGTCGTATTTTCTCGCCAACCAACCGCTATACAGGGACGCGAAGTGGACAGACAGGGATTGCAATTTATGGAAGTCTCCCGTATCCGCGCATTGCGCGGTCCGAACCTCTGGAGCCGTCATACCGCCATCGAGGCGATCGTGACGTGCACCGATCTGGAATACTCGATCGGCAATCTGGCCGGTTTCGAAGCCCGTCTGCGCGCTCGCTTCCCGGAGCTGCCCGCACTCACGCCCGACGCGGAAGAGCGTCCGGTGTCGCTGGCTGACGCACTCGCCACCACGGCGCTGCATCTGCAAGCCGCCGCCGGTTGCCCGGTCACGTTCAGCCAGACCACGCAGACCATCGAGCCGGGTACATTCCAGGTTGTCGTGCAATACAGCGAAGAACCGGTCGGCCGCCTTGCCTTCGAACTGGCGCAGCAACTGATCAACGCAGCGCTCGAAGACACCGCATTCGACCTGGCCGACGCCCTGTATCGTCTGCGCGACCTCGACGAAGACGTGCGCCTCGGCCCGTCGACCGGCTCCATCGTCTACGCCGCCGTTGCACGTGGCATTCCCTATCGTCGCCTGACCGAAGGCTCGATGGTGCAATTCGGCTGGGGCAGCAAGCAGCGCCGCATTCAGGCAGCCGAGACCGACCGCACGTCGGCGGTCGCCGAGTCGATCGCGCAGGACAAGGACCTGACCAAGACGCTGCTGCACGCGGCCGGCGTACCGGTACCGCTCGGCGGCACCGTGCGCGACATCGAAGACGCGTGGAAGCTGGTTCAGGAAATCGACGCACCGGTCGTGGTCAAGCCGCGCGACGGCAATCAGGGCAAGGGCGTGGCCGTGCGCCTGCGCACGCGCGAAGAGATCGAAAAAGCGTTCGAAGCCGCGCAGGACATCAGCCGCGACGTCATCATCGAGCGCTACATTCCGGGTCACGACTTCCGCCTGCTCGTGATCGGCAACAAGCTGGTCGCCGCTGCGCGCCGCGACCCGCCCCAGGTGACCGGCGACGGCGTGCACACCGTGCGCCAGCTGGTCGAAGCGGTCAACGCCGACCCGCGCCGCGGCGAAGGTCACGCCACATCGCTCACCAAGATTCGTTTCGACGACATCGCGCTTGCCACGCTGGCGAAGCACGGTCTGAACGCCGATTCCGTGCCTGAAGCCGGCGCCCGCATCGTGCTGCGTAACAACGCCAACCTGTCCACGGGCGGCACCGCCACCGATGTGACCGACGACGTCCATCCGGAAATCGCGGCGCGTGCCGTCGCGGCCGCCCAGCAAGTGGGCCTGGACATCGCCGGTGTCGACGCCGTGTGCGAGACGGTCATCAAGCCGTTCGAGGATCAGGCCGGCGGCATCGTGGAAGTCAACGCCGCCCCGGGGCTGCGCATGCACCTGCAACCGTCGTACGGCAAGGGCCGCGCCGTGGGCGAAGCCATTGTCTCGACCATGTTCGAAGACGGCGACGACGGCCGCATTCCGCTCGTGGCGGTCTCGGGCACGAACGGCAAGACGACCACCGTGCGACTGATCGCTCACCTGATCGGCCAGCAGGGCCTGCGCGTGGGCATGACCGGCACCGATGGCATCTATATCAGCGGCCAGCGTATCGACACCGGCGATTGCAGCGGCCCGCGCAGCGCACGCAACGTATTGATGCACCCGGATGTCGACGCAGCCGTGTTCGAAACCGCGCGCGGCGGCCTGCTGCGCGAAGGTCTCGCCTACGACCGCTGCGACGTGGCCGTAGTGACGAACATCGGCATGGGCGACCATCTCGGTTTGTCGTACATCAACACGGTCGAAGATCTGGCCGTGCTCAAGAGCGTGATCGTGCGTAACGTGGCCCCGCGCGGCATGGCGGTGCTCAATGCTGCCGACCCGATGGTCGCGCGCATGGCCGACGCCTGCCCGGGCGACGTCACGTACTTCGCCGTCGACGCAACGCATCCGGTGCTCGCCACGCATCGCGCGAAGGGCAAGCGCGTGGTGTATGTCGATGGCGGCAACATCGTCACGGCGCGCGGCAGCGAAGAAACGCGCTACGCCATGAGCGCCATTCCGCTCACACGCGGCGGCGCCATCGGCTTCCAGGTCGAGAACGCCATGGCGGCCATCGGCGCGGCCTGGGCGCTGAACATCGCCCCGGACACGATCCGCGCCGGTCTCGCCACGTTCGTGAACGACGCCGGTACGGCGCCGGGCCGATTCAACGTGTTCGATCACAAGGGCGCGACCGTGATCGCCGACTACGGCCACAATCCGGACGCCATCGCCGCGCTCACGCAAGCGGTCGAAACCATGCCGGCGCGCCGGCGTTCGGTGGTGATTTCGGGGGCGGGCGACCGTCGCGACGAAGACATTCGCCGTCAGACCGAAATCCTCGGCGACGCCTTCGACGACGTGCTGCTCTATCAGGATCAGTGCCAGCGCGGCCGTGAAGACGGTGAAGTGCTCCGGCTGCTGCGTGAAGGGCTCAGCGGCGCGCAGCGCGCAAGCCATGTCGAAGAGATTCACGGCGAATTCCTCGCCATCGACACGGCGCTCTCGCGTCTGCAACCGGGTGACCTTTGCCTGATTCTCATCGATCAGGTCGACGAAGCGCTCGCGCACATCGGACAGCGTGTGGCCGAATCGGCAACTGTGTAAGGTTGTTCGTCTCTCCGAAGACGAATGCGCCGTCGCCTGTCGGCGGCTAATTCACCGGGAGCAGTCGCTGCATGGCGCAGCGACTCGCCGCCGGAAATCCGGCAGCCCCCTCTTCCGCCAAAATTGAGCCCAGACGGGCGCATACGTTGACGGCTTCGATCACCTCGAAACCAAGGCACGAATAAAACGGCGCGTTCCACGGCACGTCGCGAAACGTGGTGAGTGTGAGTCTTTTGAGATCCTCACTTCGCGCGTGCGCGGCAGCCGCGTCGAACAACCTGCGTCCGATCCCCTGCCCCTGCCATTCTCGTTGCACCGACATTTCCCAGAGATGGAGGTCGGTGCCCAACACTTCGGCATCGAGAAAACCCACCGGCCTGTCTTGCGCATCGACCGCCACCCATACCGTGGCGCCGGCTATCCACGTGAGATGCTGCGCCTCGCTCATCACATCGCCATCGGCAACCCATGCCAGATCGGGCAACGCGCGAAACGATGCCGCCGCACTGCGCTCGATTGCCGGGAATGCTGCGGCATCGGCCCGTGTCGCGAGCCGCACCCGCACCGCGCGTGCGGACGCGGCGTCGGCCTGCATCAAACCACGACCTCCTGCGGCGCCATTTCGGTGCCGTAGGCCGCCCAGCGACCGTTGGTGCTCGCGTCGGCGTCGGCCGCCGCGACCGTCGGTTTGCACTGCCCGGCCGTCTCGTCGAGCCCCTGCAGCAGCGGGCAACGCTCGAAGAGTTCGGCGATGAAGTCAACAAATACGCGAACTTTAGGCGATAAATGGCGGTTATGGGGATAGACCGCCGAAATCGGCATGGGCGGCGGTTTCCACTGATGCAGGATCTCGACGAGCTGTCCCGATTGCAGATACGGCAGCGCCATGAATCGCGCCAACTGCACCGTACCGAACCCGGCCAGACCGAGTTGCAAATAGGCCTCGGCGTCGTTCACGGCAACCGAGCCCTGCATGTGGACTTCGAGTTCCTTGCCATCGACGAGAAACTGTTCGTCGATCACGCGCCCCGTGCGACTCGAGAAATAGTGCACGGCCGTGTGGCGCTGCAAGTCATCGAGGGTATGCGGCATGCCCATGCGCTCCAGATACGCGGGCGATGCGCACGTCAGGCTCTGGAACAGACCGACACGCCGTGCGACGAGGCTCGAGTCCTGCAACGTCCCCACGCGCAACACGCAGTCGACACCTTCCTGAATCAGATCGACGGGCTTGTCGCCCATGCCGACCATCAGCTCGATTTCCGGGTAGCGGTCGTGGAATTCGCACAGCGACGGCAGCACCACCAGCTTGCCGAGCGAGCCCGGCATGTCGATGCGCAGCTTGCCGCGCACGCGCTGGCTGCTTTCGCGGAACGACGATTCCGTCTCCTCGATATCCGCAAGAATGCGCAGGCAACGCTCGTAATACGCCGCGCCGTCGGGTGTGAGGTTGAGCCGCCGGGTCGTGCGTTGCAACAGGCGCGTGCCCAGATGCGACTCAAGGTTCTGGATGATCGTGGTCACCGAGGTGCGCGGCAACCCGAGATTGTCGGCCGCGCGTGAGAAGCTGTTCGCCTCGACTACGCGCGTAAAGACCTGCATCGCTTGCAAGCGATCCATGATATTTCCCCATTGAAGACACTGTTGCGCTGACCAATCCGCCACTTTTGCCCCAATCGCGAAAGCATAAGCATATTGGTCGACGGCATAAGCCAATGCCCATAAGGCCAGGGCCGATTAGTCGACCTGACCGAACAGTGTTGCCAAATTATAGGCGTTTATCCCAATGTCCGTGGCCTCTAGACTTCGCTCCATCGAATGTCATCAGAGGGGTATCGCTCGCGCGAACCCGAAGCCATATGTCAAGCAACGCCAAGCCGCGCTCGGGACGCACCGGGACACCGCACGAAGGACACGAAGCGCACGTATCCCGTGACGCCAACGGTCAGCCTGCGGGCGACGGGCTGCGCATTGAGGACGTCAGCATCGCCGGTCATGTCGGGCCGATCACGTTGCGGCTGTACCGTCCGGTCGCGGCCGCCGGGGCGCTGGCCAGCGAGCTCGCCGGTCAGCCGGGCGTGGTCGTGCCGCTCGAAGCACACCTGCCCGCCGTGCTGTACTTCCACGGCGGCGGCTTCTGCACGGGTTCGCTCAACGATGGCGACGCCGCCGCCCGTTATCTCGCCACGCATGTCCCGGCACTGGTCGTGTCGGTCGGCTACTCGCTCGCGCCCGAACATCCGTTCCCGGCCGCGCCCGAGGATGCGTGGAATGCCGCGCTCTGGCTGCAACGCCATGCCCGCCGCTACGGCGCGAGCCCGCGCCGTCTGGCGGTGGCGGGGCACGATGCGGGGGGCAATATCGCCACCGCGTTGACGATGATCGCCCGCGACCGCGGTGAAATTGCGATCTCGGCACAGGCACTGCTCGCCCCCCTGCTGGACCCGAGCATGACGCGCCTGGCCGACGGCCGCACGCCGAGCGACATCGAGGCGAGCGAATGCGCTCAGTGCTATCGCAAGTACCTGCCGCACGCCACGCAACGCCTGCACCCCTACGCCGCACCGCTCGAATCGCGGCGTCTGGCGGGCCTGCCGGCCACGCTGATTGCCTCTGCCGAACACGACCTGTTGCACGTCGAAGCCGAAAAATATGCGTCCGAACTCATCGCAGCCGGCGTGCCCACACAAGTCACGCGCCATCGCAGCGCGTCCCATCACGGTCTGGCCGCCCTTCCCGCCGCACTGCGGGAGGTGGCCGCGTTCCTGACACGCCGGCTGGCACCGCCTGCCGCTGGCTCTACCCAGTGAGTCCAATCCGATACCGGAGATTTCAATAATGACCACCCTCGCTCGCAAACCCGTACTCATTGCCGCTGCCGCCACCGCAGCCCTCCTGGCCATCGGCACGCTGACCGTCGTGCGTGTCGACGCCAGCACGCCCCCGGCCGCGCAAGTCATGCCCTCGGTGGAAGTGGACGTCGCCAACGTCATCTCGCGCACCGTGACCGACTGGCAAAGCTACTCCGGCCGACTCGACGCCGTGGACCGCGTCGATATCAAGCCGCTCGTGTCAGGCACCATTACCGCCGTGCATTTCAAGGACGGCCAGCTCGTGAAGAAGGGCGACGCCCTCTTCACGATCGACCCGCGTCCGTATGCGGCGGAGGTCGATCGTGCGGCGGCGCAACTCGCGTCGGCACAGGCGCGCGACGTCTTCACCAGCACCGACCTCGCACGCGCGCAGCGCCTGATCGCGGATAACGCCATCGCGAAAAAGGACTTCGACCAGAAGGAAAACGCCGCGCGTGAAGCCGTAGCCAATGTGAAGGCCGCGCGCGCCGCGCTCGAAACCGCCCGCATCAACCTCGGCTACACGCAGATCGTGGCGCCGGTCGCGGGTCGCGTCTCGCGCGCGGAAATCACGGTGGGCAACACCGTGTCGGCCGGCGCGCAATCGCCTGCGCTGACCACGGTGGTGTCGGTCTCGCCGATGTACGCCGCGTTCGACGTGGACGAGCAAACGTACCTGCGCTATCTGGCGCGCGACACGGGCAAGAACGGCGTGCCCGTCGATCTGGGGCTTGCCAACGAATCCGGCTACTCGCGCAAGGGCACGGTGTACTCGGTGGATAACCGCTTCGACACCACGTCGGGCACGATCCGTGTGCGCGCCCGCTTCGACAATGCCGACGGCGCGCTGGTGCCGGGGCTGTACGCCCGCATTCGCGTCGGTGGCGGCGAACCGCACCCGGCCCTGCTGGTGGACGAAGCAGCCATCGGCACCGACCAGAGCAAGAAGTTCGTGATGGTCGTGGACCCGGCGAACAAGGTGCAGTACCGCGAAGTCCAGTTGGGCGAGCGCCACGGCGGTCTCGTGGAAATCGCCGGCGGCCTGAAGGAAGGCGAGCGCATCATCGTCAACGGTCTGCAACGCGTGCGCCCGGGTGACCCGGTCGCGCCGAAGACCGTGAAGATGGCCGGCGATACGGGTGATGGCCACGACGTCGCAGGCACCGCCGTTGCCGCCGCAGGCACCCCGGGCAAACCCGCTACCGCGGCAGCCGCCGCTACAGCAACCGCGTCGCGCTCGTAATGAACGCCACGCGCTGAACGACACCCCAGAGTTTCGTCATGAACATCTCAAAATTCTTTATCGACCGGCCCATCTTCGCGGGGGTTCTTTCGGTCGTCACGCTGCTGGCCGGCTTGATCGCCGTGTTCCAGCTGCCGATCTCGGAGTACCCGGAAGTGGTCCCGCCGTCGGTCGTCGTGCACGCCCAATACCCCGGCGCGAACCCGAAAGTGATCGCCGAGACCGTTGCCTCGCCGCTCGAAGAGCAGATCAACGGTGTGGAGAACATGCTGTACATGCAGTCGCAGGCGAACAGCGACGGCAACCTCACCACGACCGTGACCTTCCGTCTGGGCACCGATCCGGACAAGGCACAGCAACTCGTGCAGAACCGCGTCTCGCAAGCGCTGCCGCGCCTGCCGGACGACGTGCAGCGTCTGGGCGTGACGACCATCAAGTCGTCGCCCACGCTCACGATGGTCGTCCACCTGATCTCGCCGAACAACCGCTACGACATGACGTACCTGCGCAACTACGCGCTCATCAACGTCAAGGATCGCCTCTCGCGCATCAAAGGCGTGGGCGAAGTGCAGTTGTGGGGTGCCGGCGATTACTCGATGCGTGTCTGGCTCGATCCGGCCAAGGTCGCCCAGCGCGGCCTGACGGCGTCCGACGTCGTGAAGGCCATTCGCGAACAGAACGTGCAGGTGGCTGCCGGGGTGATCGGTGCAACACCGGCCGGTCCGAACACGCCGCTGCAGCTCAACGTGAACGCGCGTGGTCGTCTGAACACGGAAGAGGAATTCCGCGACATCATCATCAAGACCTCGCCGGATGGTGCCGTCACGCATCTGGGTGACGTGGGTCGTGTGCAACTCGACGCATCGTCGTACAGCCTGCGCTCGCTGCTCAATGACAAGCAGGCCGTGGGGCTCGGTATCAACCAGTCGCCGGGTGCAAACTCGTTGCAGATCTCGGACGAAGTTCGTGCCGCGATGGCCGACCTGGAAAAGGACATGCCCCCTGGCGTGGAGTACCGCATCGAGTATGACCCGACGCAGTTCGTACGCTCGTCGATCAAGGCCGTGATTCACACGCTGCTCGAAGCCATTGCGCTCGTCGTGATCGTGGTGATCGTGTTCCTGCAAACGTGGCGCGCTTCGATCATCCCGTTGCTGGCCGTGCCGGTCTCGATCGTGGGAACGTTTGCCCTGCTGCTCGGTTTCGGTTACTCGATCAACGCGCTCTCGCTATTCGGGATGGTGCTGGCGATCGGCATCGTGGTCGACGACGCCATCGTGGTCGTCGAGAACGTCGAGCGGAACATCGCCGCCGGGCTCTCGCCGAAGGAAGCGACGTACCAGGCCATGCGCGAAGTGAGCGGTCCGATCATCGCGATTGCGCTCACGCTGGTGGCCGTGTTCGTGCCGCTCGCCTTCATGTCGGGCCTGACGGGGCAGTTCTACAAGCAGTTCGCGATGACCATCGCCATTTCGACGGTGATCTCGGCCTTCAACTCGCTGACGCTCTCGCCGGCCATGGCCGCCCTGCTGCTGCGCGACCATCACGCCAAGCCGGACTGGCTCACGCGTCAGATGAATCGTTACCTCGGCGGCTTCTTCGCCGCATTCAACCGCGTGTTCCATCGCGGCTCGGAGAAGTATGGCCAGGGCGTGACCCGCGTGATCGGTCGCAAGGCCGTGATGATGGCGATCTTCGCCGTGCTGCTGGGCATCACGGTGCTGCTCGGGAAGGTCGTGCCGGGTGGGTTCGTACCGGCGCAGGACAAGGAGTACCTCGTCGCGTTCGCCCAATTGCCCAACGGTGCCTCGCTTGACCGTACCGAGAAGGTGATTCGCGACATGACGGACATCGCCCTGAAGGTGCCGGGCGTGAAGAGTTCGGTGTCGTTCCCGGGTCTGTCGGTCAATGGCTTCACCAACTCGTCGTCGGCAGGTATCGCGTTCATCATTCTCAAGCCGTTCGACGAGCGTAAGGACAAGTCGATGTCGGCCGCCGCCATCGCCGCGAAGCTCAACGCCGAGTATTCGAAGAACAAGGACTCGTTCATTGCCGTGTTCCCGCCGCCGCCGGTGATGGGGCTCGGTACACTCGGCGGCTTCAAGTTGCAGGTCGAAGACCGTGGCGCACTCGGCTACGAAGCCCTTAACGATGCAACGCAAGCGTTCATCAAGAAGGCGTCGCAAACGAAGGAACTGGGCCCGACGTTCTCGTCGTACCAGATCAACGTGCCGCAACTGAACGTCGACCTCGACCGTGTCAAAGCCAAGCAACTGGGCGTGCCGATCACCGACGTGTTCGACACCATGCAGATCTACCTCGGCTCGCTGTACGTGAACGACTTCAACAAGTTCGGTCGTGTGTATCAGGTCCGTGTGCAGGCAGACGCGCCGTTCCGCGCCCACGCCGAAGACATCGGCCTGCTCAAGACGCGCAACAGCAGTGGTGACATGGTGCCGCTCTCGTCGCTGGTGAAGGTCACGCCGACCTACGGCCCGGAAATGGTGGTGCGTTACAACGGCTACACCGCAGCCGACATCAACGGTGGCCCGGCGCCGGGGTATTCGTCGGGTCAGGCACAGGCCGCTGTCGAGCGCATTGCGGCCGAGACGCTGCCGCGTGGCGTGAAGTTCGAATGGACGGACCTGACGTATCAGCAGATTCTCGCGGGCGATTCGGCGCTGTGGGTGTTCCCGATCTCCGTGCTGCTGGTGTTCCTGGTACTCGCCGCACAGTACGAAAGCCTGACGCTGCCGCTGGCCGTGATCATGATCGTGCCGATGAGCATCATGTCCGCGCTGTTCGGTGTGTGGCTCACGCGAGGCGATAACAACATCTTCACGCAGATCGGCCTGATGGTGCTGGTGGGACTCTCCGCGAAGAACGCCATTCTGATCGTGGAGTTTGCGCGGGAGCTGGAAATGCAGGGCCGTAGTACTGTCGCTGCCGCCATCGAGGCCAGCCGCCTGCGTCTGCGCCCGATTCTGATGACGTCCATCGCGTTCATCATGGGTGTGGTGCCGCTGGTGATGTCGACCGGTGCCGGTTCGGAGATGCGTCATGCCATGGGCGTGGCCGTGTTCTTCGGCATGATCGGCGTGACCGGGTTCGGTCTGATGCTCACGCCGGTGTTCTACGTGCTGCTGCGCACGCTGGCAGGCAAGAAGCCGCTGCACAGTGCGCATGCGTCGACCATGCCCGCCAACGTCAAGGCCGAAGTCTGAAGGATGCCAATCATGCAATCGCAATGGATCAAACGCAGTCTGGGTGTCTCGACGCTGCTCGCCACCCTGTTGGTGGTGGCGGGCTGTTCGATGGCCCCGACATACGAAGTGCCGAAGGTGACCGACAAGGGTACGCCGACGGCCTTCAAGGAAGCCGCACTCCCGGCCGGTGAAGCCGGCACGTGGAAGACCGCCGAGCCCTCCGAGGCGCTGGCGCGCGGCGAATGGTGGAAGGTGTTTGGAGACGCCACGCTCGACAAGCTCGAGGAAGATGCGCTGTCCGCCAACCAGAACCTGAAGGCGGCTGCCGCCCGCGTGCAGGAAGCGCGCGGCGTGCAACGTCAGGCCCGGGCAGCGCTGTTCCCGACACTCGACGCCGGGTTCGGACCGACGCGTCAGAAGATCTCGCCCGCATCGCAGATGCAACCGGACGGGACCAACATCGCGCCATACACGCTGTGGCGTGCGCAGGCGAGTGTCGGCTACGAGGTCGATCTGTTCGGACGCGTATCGGATAACGTCGCCGCCGCACGGGCAGACGCCGAGCAGAGCGAAGCGCTATACCACTCCGTGCAACTCGCCCTGCAGGCCGACGTCGCACAGAACTACTTCAGCCTGCGCGAACTCGACGCCGAACAGGCGCTGTACACGCAGACGGTGAAGTTGCGCGAGGAAGCGCTCAAGCTGGTGCAGCGTCGCTTCACCGAAGGCGACATCGGCGAGCTGGACGTGGCACGCGCCAAGGCCGAACTCGCCACGGCGCAATCCGATGCGCTCGCGGTCGCCCGGTTGCGCGCGGCGTCGGAACACAGCCTGGCGATTCTGCTCGGCAAGACGCCCGCCGAGTTCACGTTCGCCCCCTCGCCGCTTGTGCCGGTCACGGTGCAGATTCCGGCGGGCCTGCCGTCGGCGCTGCTGGAACGGCGTCCGGATATCGCGGCGGCCGAGCGCGGCATGGCGGCTGCGAATGCGCGTATCGGGGTGGCCAAGGCGGCGTTCTTCCCGTCGCTCTCGCTCACCGGCTCGGGCGGCTTCGAAGCGGCAACGCTGGGTGACCTGTTCAACTGGTCGAGCCGCACGTTCCTGCTCGGCCCGGTGGTCGGTGGCCTGCTCTCGATGCCGATCTTCGACGGCGGTGCGCGCAGTGGCAATCTGTCGCGTGCCCGTGCGCAATACGAAGAAGATGTGGCGAATTACCGTCAACAGGTACTCGTGGCCTTCCAGGAAGTCGAGGACAACCTGTCGAACCTGCGCCTGCTCTCGCAGCAAACGCGTGCGCAGGACGACGCCGTGAAAGCGTCGAATCGCGCCGCGCAACTCTCGCGCACGCAGTATCAGGAAGGCTCGATTGCCTATCTCGACGTGATCGACGCCGAACGCACGGTACTGCAATCGCAGCGCAGCGCCGTGCAATTGGCCGGTGCGCAAGCCGTGTCCACCGTCAACCTGATCCGCGCGCTCGGCGGCGGCTGGGGCGACGTGGCCAACGCGAAGACGCCGGCCGATACGTCGGATACGCCGGCGGTGGCACCGTTGGCGAGCGCGCCTGCGACGGGCGCCACGGTAGCGGCACGTTGAGCCGGAGAGTCGGAATGACGTGACGCCCCGATCCGGGCGTCACGACAGAAGTGAGGTGTGTGGCCCGGTCGAGAGATCGGGCACGCACCGCGACCCGATGCATCGAACCGGTGGCCACCCTCGTGTCCCCCAAGACGAGTGGCGCGCTGACCCGCCCCCGACGTGCGCCGTGTGCGCTACCGGTTCCGATGCACCCGTCGGAAAACGTACCGTAAGTTTTTGAAAGGTTTCTTCCCTGCGACCCTGCTTGCCCGGTGTTGCCTGAGGTCAATCGACCTTCGGCAAGCCCGGGCTTTTTTTTGCGTCCCGATGGTAGGATGGACGCACGGTTTTCGCTTTCGCCCGCCTTCGCTGATGTGACGAAAGGTGCGGTGGTGACGATCGTCGCTGGCAATTCATCTCGAATGCTCCCCCCGCGTCAGGTCTCTCGACCCTACGATAAGGACTGCAAACAATGAAGATGCGAAATATTCTGTCGCTTTGCCTCGCCGCCGGCCTGGCGGTTTCCTCGACACTCGCCCTTGCACAAGGCGGCCCGCCGCAGCAAGGTGGACCCGGTGGTCCCGGCGGTCAGCGCGGTCCCGGCGGGCAAGGCGGCCCTGGGGGTCAGAGCGGCCCCGGAGGGCAAGGTGGTCACGGCGCTCAAGGCAGTCCCCGCGGACAGCAGCCCGGTGGCCCGCACGGTGGTCCGCCGGGACAGAGCCAGTCTCACGGCAATCAAGGCGGTCATCGCGGCGGACCGCCGCCGCGAGGGCAAGCCGGCCCCGGACCGGGTTCGGACTCCTGGCAGCACCCGGACTGGCGCCGGGGCGATCGCATGCCACAGCAATACCGGGATCGTCAGTACGTGATCGACGACTACCGACAATATCGCCTGAACCCGCCGCCACGCGGCTATCACTGGGTCGGCGTCGGCGGCGACTTTCTGCTCGTGGCAATCGCCACCGGCGTGATTTCGCAGATCGTACTCAGCGGCGCTCGCTGATCGACGCTGCCGTTTTCGGGGTGCGACCGACGCACCCCATGCCGCCGAAATTCGCGGCGTCTGCCGGCATCTGCGTTAGCGCCGCCAATTTCCGCTGAAGGGTCAGCCCGCGGCGAGGCCTCGCGCCTTGCCGCATTCTTCCAGCCACATCCTCCTGCCGTGCCCTCCCCGGATTCCCGCCTTAGCAAGGTTCGGGCCGGTTCCGCATCGCCCCGAACCCTTTGGCGCTCGTCACGTCTCGTTTTCCTTTATTTGGTGCACCGCTTCGTCTTCCAGTGAGGCAGACCGCTGATTTCGCTGCGGCGCAGCATTAAAATTACGCCCTCATGCCCTCCCAATTCATCGATATACGATATATCATGCACAAAATATCAAGCAGACGCGCCAAACCGGTGCGCGTGGAGAGGGACGACATGGCAATGACACGACGTGACTTGCGGGACTGGGCAGTGGGCTTCCTGCCCGCCGTCGTCGCTGTTCACTGGCGCGAACGGCTTCGCGCAGGATTCGGCGCCCTCTGCGGTATCGCACTGACCGGCGGCCTGATGTTGTGGATGCTCGGCCCTGCAACGTATATCCCCTGGCTGGTCGCGCCGATGGGCGCGTCGGCCGTGTTGCTCTTCGGCGTGCCCGCCAGTCCGCTCGCCCAGCCCTGGTCGATTCTCGGCGGGAATCTGGTCGCCGCCGTCGTCGGCGTGACATGTGCCACCTACATTCCCACGCCAGTCGTAGCGGCGGCCACGGCCGTTGGCGTGTCCATCGCGCTGATGTTTACGTTCCGGTGCGTCCACCCGCCCTCGGGCGCCGTCGCTTTGACCGCCGTGCTGGGCGGTCCGGCGGTGCATGCGTTGGGGTATGGATTCGTGCTGGAGCCGATCGCCGTGCAGTCGGTCGCGCTGCTCGGGGCGGCCATCGGTTATCACGCGTTGACGGGGCACCGTTACCCGCACGCCATGCGAGCACAAGCCCCGGCGAAGCCGGTCAATGCGCAGGCAATTCCGGTCACGACGGCCGACGCAGAAAAGGCGCTTGCGCGCCGCAGCGAACTGCTCGACATTTCCGCCGACGACCTCGCCAGCCTGCTGCGCGATACCCAGCGCGAGGCGTTTGCGCGCCGTGCGCGCGAGTTGACTGCGGCAGACGTCATGGGGCCGCCGCTGGCGAAAGTGCAGCCGCATGACGAAGCCCCGGCCGCATGGCGTTTGTTGCAACGGCATGGCCTCGACGCGCTGCCGGTCGTCGACAGCGACGCCCGCGTGATCGGTCTGGTGACCCGCCACGACCTGCACACGCGCCGCGCGCGCCGCCAGCACTGGCCGCGTTTCGGCGTGGCGCTCGGCGCGAAGCAACGCCCCGCCGTGCGCGATCTGATGCAAGGCGATCTCAAAACCGCCACCACCGGTATGCCGATTTCCGAACTGGTGCCGCTGCTCATGACGCAACGTCATGGCACGTTGCCGGTGCTCGACGATGCCGCCAGGCTGGTGGGCGTCGTCACGCACGCCGAAGTGCTTCGCAAGGTGATGAACGCCTGAAGCAGGCGCCCGAGCGTCCCATCCGCTCGCGGCGCGCTCCGCGTCGCGAGCGTCTTTCCGCTTCCCTCCCCGCCCTGCGCGTCGCTCCGCGATTCCCCCCTTCTGCGCTCGCTTGCCGACAGGTACGCCAGTGCGATTGTCAGCCCTCGGCCGATCTGCAAGAATGGCGGCGGCGTGCCACATCGCGCCTTACCGATTCGCTCAACGAAGCGATATTCGCTCAGGGGGAAACATGGAACCGATCACGTTCAAGGAATGTTTCAGGGGCGCATGGCGCGACGGCCTGGGGGCACTGCGGAATCGACCGTTGCTTTGCCTGACGATCGCCGTCATTGTTCTGGTCACTTCGGCACTCAGCTATTCACTCAGGCAACTGGCGGTACAGGCCACACAACTGGGTGAGCCGACCGCCTACCGATTGCGCATTGCATTGATGTCGCTCGGTGTGTTGCTCGTGAACATCGTGGCGTTCTGCGTGGTCGCGATCCAGGTTTACCGATACTCGATTCTCGGGCCGGAAGCTGCCCGGCAACATCGCTGGTATGGACGCGACCTCTGGCGTTACCTCTGGTTGGCGGCGCAGATTTTCATCAGTTGCGTCGTCGTGTGGTTCGTCCTCGGGTTCGGTACGGGGCTCGCGCTGCGACTGAGCGGAAACGGGAACGCCACGGCGACCGTCGCCACACTGCTCGTGCTGCTGTCGTGCGCCATGTTTTTCGTGATCGTTCGCCTGTCCCTGATCTATCCGCAGGTCGCCACGGGACGCAGCAAGCAATGGCGCGCGGCGTGGCATGACTCGCGCGGTCACTTCTGGTCGATGTTCGGCACCATGATCGCGACAATGCTGCCGCTGGTAGTCGGCGGTTTCGTCGTCACGCTCTTGTACGGGCTGGTGTTGCACCTGATGCCGACGGCAACCGTGTTGGTGCTCGGCACCCTGATCCTTCAGGTAGTTCTGGCCATCGCCTGGGTGGCGGTCGCATCCGCCACCGCCGCCTGGATCTACCGTCGCCATGCCGATCGACTGCTCGTACTCGACGACGCACCTGACGACATTTGAGACGCCTTCGCGCCCCGAACGTCGTTCAGGTTGCGTTCTTCTTCGTCAGGCGGCGTCGGCCGTGGTCGCAGTACCGTCCACAGCCCCCAACGCGCCGAAGCGGGCGTACTCGCCAAGGCCATCGGGCCATTGGGTCAACACCTCAAAACCGGTCTCCGTCACGGCAACCATATGCTCCCACTGCGCCGACAACGACCGGTCTCGGGTTACTACGGTCCAGCCGTCCGCCAGTTGCTTGGTGTCGGGCTTGCCGACGTTGATCATCGGTTCGATCGTGAAGATCATGCCCGGGCGCAGCGTCAGGCCCGTGTTCGGACGTCCGTAGTGGAGCACTTGCGGATCGTCGTGATACGTGGTGCCGATGCCGTGCCCGCAATAATCGCGCACGACGCTGAAGCCTTCGCGATGCGCGACCGTCTGGATCGCGTAGCCGACGTCGCCCAGCGTCGCACCGGGACGCACGGCGCGAATGCCGGCCAGCATCGCCTCGTAGGTTGTGTCTACCAGACGCTTGGCGAGAATGCTCGGCTTGCCGGCGTAATACATGCGGCTCGTGTCGCCGAACCAGCCGTCCTTGATCAGGGCGACGTCGATATTCACGATGTCGCCGTCGTGCAGCTTCTTGTCGCCGGGAATGCCGTGGCAGACGACGTGATTGACCGACGCGCAGACGGTCTTCGGATAGCCGTGATAGCCGATATTGGCGGGAATCGCCTTCAATTCGTCGACGATGAAATCGTGACAGAGGCGATCAAGCTCGTCCGTCGTGACGCCGGGCTTGACGTGCTCGCCGATCATGGCGAGCACCTGTGCCGCCATTTCTCCTGCACGACGCGACAGGGCGATTTCTTCTTTCGAGCGGATGACAACGCGTTCGCGCACCATTAGGCCACCTTGTTCAATGCGGTGACGGGTGCACCGGTTGCTGGGGGAACGGCAGCCGCGGCCTCGCTGGCCTGGGCGCCGTCGGATTCGATGAGACGGCGGCAGATTTCGCCGTAACTCAGCGTGGGATTGAGTTCGGCGAGCATGCCGACGCGCAGCCAATGCTCGGCCTGCGCGTTGATGGAGCGGCTGAGCGCTCCGCTGGTATTGCGCAGCGCCTCGTGCATTTGCTCCGATATCTTCACGATACCCATGGTACGGGCTCCATATATACGAAATAGCTACGAAACGTATATTAACAGGTCCGCGTGAGGTTGGCGAGGGCGCGACGCGCCTGATGACACCTGAGTCCCCGACACTTCCCTATCGGTTCCCCGTCGGCTATAGTGTCAGGCGTGAGGACGACCTCAGCCAGTTGACGACAATTCCGGGACGGCCCGGCTCTTTTCAGGAGAGCCGTATGGCTTGGATCTATTTGGCGTTGGCGGGTGGTCTCGAGGTTGTCTGGGCCTTCGCGATGAAGCAATCCGCCGGCTTCACGAAGCTGACCCCGTCCGTCATCACGCTCATCACCATGGCCGCTAGCTTCGGATTGCTATCGGTCTCCATGAAGTCCCTCCCCCTTGGCACTGCCTACACCATCTGGACCGGTATCGGTGCGGTTGGCGCGTTCGTCGTCGGCGTTGCCGTGCTCGGCGAGTCACTCTCCCTCGCGCGCCTGTGCGCCGCTGCGTTGATCGTCAGCGGCCTGATCCTGATGAAACTCTCCTCCTAGGCGTTCGTCGTCCTTCCCTGTCCGATAGCCATGTCGATCACTGCGTGACGGGTGATTGGCATGCATCCGGATCGCATTCGGGCTAACGCCCGCTTCGTGGTTGCTGCCGTCGAGCGAATTCGCGTGCGTCGCGAACTCGCCTCTGCATTGCCGCTTTCAAACGTTTTTTGGGTGCTTCATGATGGACCTCGCTGAATACTATCCCGTGCTCCTTTTCCTGATCGTCGGGCTGCTGATTGGCGGTGGATTGCTTGTCGTGGCGAAACCCATTCGCCCGAACCGGCCCGACGACGAAAAAGGATCGCCATATGAATGTGGCTTCAATGCATTCGGAGACGCGCGAAGGAAGTTCGATGTGCGCTACTACCGCGTGGCGATTTTCTTCATTATTTTCGACATCGAACTGGCGTTCACCTTGCCGTGGGCAGTTTCGCTTCGGGAGACCGGCTGGATCAGCCTCACCGCGATGATCGCGTTCCTCGCGATTCTTGCGCTGGGCTTTGCCTACGAATGGAAGAAGAAGGCGTTTGATTGGGAGTAACGACCGAAGTCGCACGACGGTAACGACGATTACTGTCGTTGCATCACGCATACTGCGCAGCCGCCGTCCTTGTTGCACCAGCGATCGCTCAGCGATTGTCCATCGGCGGACAGTGTCATCGCGTGGACACTGCCCACACTGCTGATTTGAAGATCGGCGCCGTACGATCCTTTGGTCGACTGGGTCGGCACAACGGTAATCGACGCTTCGCAGTTGCCCGTGTATTGCTGGCAATCGCAGTTATTGCCCTGCCCCAGCGCTGCTGTTGCCGTGAGTACGAGTAGTATTCCGATGCGTTTTCGCATACCCATCCCGGTTCTGTCATCGAGCTGGACTGCTGCGGGTGCAGTCCTTCAACACCGACGATTGCGCACCGTATGTGACCATCTGCTGGAGGAGATCGCATCCACCATTTGAGTGATAAGCCCATCCACAGTCGCCGACCGAAGCTTTGTCAAAAACGTATGCGGTACGGTAGACGCAACGATGCACGCTGGTTTCGCGTGGTGCGCCAGAGGCGCCTATGGCGAATGCTCTTCCAGGGCAATTTCGTCTACACTTAATCGCCATATCCCCGCGTAAGTCGCATCAGTCTCGGGGGAAGGCGCACATTCCGGGCTGCACACAGCAGCCCTTTTAGCCACGCAAGTAAGGCCAGGCGAAGGTAGCGCTCTTTCGTGCGATGGGCGGTGGGTGGGAGCTTGTCACGTCCCCGCCGTTGCACATCGCGATTGATCTTCAGCGACAAGCCTGATGCGTGGTGAAGCGGATGTGTACGGCACCTCGCACTGCGCACCAACGAGGAAGCTGACATGCCCATACGCTCTACGCTGGAAAAAGCGCAGCTCGCCGAGATCGAAAAACAGGCGATGAGAGTGTCGCTCATCGTCACGTGCTTCGGCTTTGCCGCCAACATCTTTTACGGGTTACTCATCCAGTCAGATGCCCTGCTGCTGACCGCCATTATCTATCTGCTCAACCTCGCAACGGCTGGCCTGGGTGTGCTCGCTGCGACACTGGTCAATTCGCCGGCGAGCCAGCGGCATGAGCATGGTTATTGGTTTCTCGAGCCGCTCGTCAATGGCATCAGCGGGGTCATGATACTGCTGGTCTGCGCGTATGGCCTGATCAATGGGATCGAAGGCATCCGCACTGGTGGCCATTACGTATACACACGGGGGGTCGTGTGGTTCACCGCGGGCAGTTGTCTCGTTTGTCTTGTGATGGTGCGCTACAAGCTCTGGGCAAGCAAAAAAGTCAATTCCAAGCTACTGAAGACCGACAGCTGGAAATGGGTCATCAAGCTGGCATTCAGCGCCGCGACGATGGCCGGTTTCCTGGTGTACAGCGCGATGCCCGACCATCTCCGTGACATGTGGTCGCGCTACATCGACAGCGCTGTCACGATCGTGCTCTCGCTAATATTTGTCGGCGTTGCGCTCAAGGTTATCGGCCGTAGCTTCGGCGAACTCTTGCACGTCCCCCCCGAAGAAAACAATCCGACGGACGACGTGCGCCAGCTGTTGTCCGACGTCGGTGACAACGCGGGAATTCTGCGCTTTCATACCCACGTGATACAAATCGGACGATTGAACTCGGTGGATATCTGCATTCTGATCGACGCCGACTCCGAGCTACGCAATGTACGAGCGCAGGACGCACTACGGGAACGCATCTGGTCGGTCACGAACCGACAGCCAATCGGCAGTCGGGTAACGGTGCAGATCAGCGCTGACCCGAACTGGGAAGACGGTCGACATTCGGACTGACTCCGGCGGCAAAAGCGCTTCGATTGGCACATGATCACTGCTCGCTCGCACCCGCACGGCCGGCGTTCCAACAGCCGATTTCAGTGGCCGACCTTGAATGATCGAATGCTTCGATGTCCTCATGCAGGATGCGCCGAATCTCGTTGATCGCTTGCGGCGACTCCTGAACACTGTGTCTCGATACGACGATGAATTCAGAGCGTGCCCCCTCCAGATGTGCACTGCGATAAGGCACGACGCCGTCGTCCGAATCCTCAAGCGGCCCGTTCTCTTGGCGTCTCGCAATAATCGAGTGAAAACATACCTTCGGGCTTATCTGGAGCTGCGAGGCTGCCTGGATGATCGGATCACTATCCCGAAGCTGGTCAATGCTGTTTGGAATGTGAAACGTGCTACCTGCGCGTTCGGCGCTGTTGGCATTGGTGGCCACCTGTACCACTTCATCGATTTCCTGTAGCAAAGCCAGCGGCAGACGCACAAGATTGGCCGCCCATCGTGAAATCCGGTTATTCGCGAAGGGCGTGCCTCGATGAGGCGCCGCAATGAAAATGGCGCGGCCGACCTGCGGCATCGGCGTGAACATCAAGAACCGATTCACTTGCTCGTTTTCGAGATCAATCTGTGTCCCGGTCGGCACAAACGCTTTCTCGAATGCCGACATGAGGTTCTCGTCAGCCGTGGACACAAGCAATCTCGCCAGCACGCCTCCCATGCTGTGCCCGATCAACACCATCCCGCGCGAGGCCGGCATCGTGCCCTTGGGATCGAAATGCGCCAACGTCTGACGTACTGCCCGGCGAATACGAGCCAGATTCGCGAGGATCGGCGCATTCGTCGGGTAGTACACCTGCCACACCTGGAAATGCTCGCGCAGGGTTTCGTCCCCGAGAAGCTCGTTTGCGACATTGACCCACGCTTCCGGACTACTCGCGAGACCATGCAGCATCAGCACGATGCGCCGATTTGGATCGAATGGCTGCATCAGGTAAATGCGTGGCCGGTCAATACCTCGCGACCGACCAAACAGTGTGCGCAACGATTGTCCGGCAAAGCCGGAACGTGCGAGCCAGACCCCGTAGCCAGCACTGAAATTGCCAGCCAGTGGCACACTTTCCCCGCGTCGATCCACGTCCTCCACGCGATACGGGTCGTAAACGGACAGGGTTGCTTCGCGAGAATCGAGCACCTGCGCCAGCGAGTCGCCGCGGAAGTTGAGCAGCGCGGTAATGTTGGGCGACGGCATTTCTCTGAACGACCGAAATGGCACTACCGGCGCATCGGCGGCACGCGCCCCGCCCGCTTCCTCATCGCCTTCGCCCGGCGTGTCATGCGTGTCGGCAGTCTTCGTCACGGCCACCAGCTCCGCCCCGAGACCATCGCGACGAAAAACGCTGCGCAGCCCAGCAAACGACAGTCTCGCGGCGGGGATCACCTCCTGGAGTTCGCGCGCGTCTTCCGGCAATTGAATGGCGGAGAGGTCGACGTGAATCAGCCATCCCGCCACGGAGAGCCGCTTCAGATCGGGTCCCAGACCCTCCTTATCGCGCCCGTTTCGACGGTAAAGCGCACTCGCGAACTCCTGGACCGAAAAGTTGTAGTAGTCACGAACTTGCGTCTGACGATCTTCGAAGGCTCGCTCGGCAGGTGCGCGCTGCCCAAGAAAAAGAAAACCGTACGAAAACCGGATCGTCCGCAGCCACATGTCGAACTGTGCATCGCTCCACACTGTGGCGTTAGTGGGTGTGTTGGCCAGCGCCATCTGAAGGGATAGCTCCGAGGCGCTCGCAAGCCGCCGGTCGAGCGTGATGGCGCTGTCCGCCGAGATCACGTCCACGCAATGCCGCGTGTCAGGCTGGCACGCCGCTTCGTCCAGGCCCGCCGCATTCAACGTGGCGCGCGTTGCGCCGCTCAGACGGCCGGTCGACAGCACGTCGCCCCGGCGCATCGCGATATATTGCTCGGGACCGACCTCGCTCACGCGTACCATCGCACAACCGGAAAGCACGCCGATCGCGAGGACAATGCATGTGGCGTAGCGCAACATCAGCGAGCGAACCGCCGTAGCGTTCGTCGCATCGTTGGAAGGCCCGACCTCTTCTCGGGCAGATGCCACGCAAAGCACCTCGATCGTCTCAAGATCCGTCTCCTCTACCCGTCGTCGTCACTGCCCCCGCGCGCTACGCGCATCTCTTGTCGCGTTCAGGGCCACCGGTGTTCCCCGCCCCGCGATATCGACCCAGCCGCCCCCCATCGCCCGATAGACGCCGATCACCTGGTTGTAACGGGAGGCCTGCAGCGCAGCGAGCGAGAGTTCCGCGGAAAACAGATCGTTCTCAGAAACCAATACTTCAAGATAGCCGATCAGACCGTCCTCGAACTTGAGCCTGGACAACCGAGAGAACTCTCGCAGCGCAATCACCCGCTGCTGTTGAAGTTCCGTCTGCTCGATGGACTTCCGTGAACCGATGAGCGCATTGTTGGTATCGCTGAATGCGGCGAGCACCGTTTGGCGGTAGATCAACTCGGCCTGCACCTTCTGCGCCTCGGCCGATTGCACCTGTCCGCCGATCGCGCCGGACGTAAAGATCGGCCCGGCGATGCCCGCGGCGAGTGACCAGACTTGTGCCGGCCCGGAAAGGAAGTCGCCGAACGCCGTGCTGATGGAACCCAGTGCGCCCGTCAGGGAGATTGACGGATAGTAGAGCGCTCGCGTAGCGCCGACGTTTGCGTTGGCGGCCACGAGATTCTGTTCGGCCTGAAGAATATCGGGCCGACGTTCAAGTAGCGACGACGGGAGCGCTGCCGGAATTTCCGGAAGCACGAGCGCACTCACGGGCTTGCCTCGCGGAATGGGGCCGGGATTTCGCCCCAGAAGCACACAAATAGCGTTCTCCACAGCGGCAATCTGCTGCTCGATAGCGGGCACGGCAGCCTGGGCAAGCTTGTACTGAGAACTGACCTGCGAAAGTTCGGTTTGCGACACCAGTCCCTTCTTGAAACGCAATTCGAAAATCCGCAGGGTCTCGCCGAAATTGCCAGCTGTCGATTGCGCAACCTCCAGTTGGCGGTCCAACCCACGCAGCGTGATGTAACTCGACGCCACGCCGGTCACCAGCGAAAGCACCACACCCCGCTGCGCCTGTTCGCTGGCATACACCTGAGCCTGCGCGGCCTCGGTCAGGCGTGCAACGCGCCCGAACAGGTCTATCTGCCATGCGGCGGACAGCGTGCCCTGATATAGCGTGAACACGGGATCGAGGGTCGGGGGCAACGGCGGCATGCCGACTTGGCTGGCACGATTGCGTCCCGCGCTCGCACCGTAGCCGATTTGCGGAAGCCCCTGGGCGCGCGCGGAACGTAGCACGCCCATGAACTGGTCGACACGCGCAGCCGCGACACGCACGTCGAGATTGTCCCGTAGGGCCGACTGAATCAGGTCGTCCAGCACCGGATCCTGGAACTGCTCCCACCAGGCGGTGTTCGCAATGGCTTCGGCCTGTGGCAGGTCGATGCGCCATGTCGCCGGGGCTTGCACTTCAGGGCGACGGTAATCGGGGCCCACTACCGTCATGCAGCCGGCCAGGCATCCCGTGGCAACGGCGACAATCGCAGCACGCATGGGTGTTCTCATCACAGACTCCTTCGTTTGCATCCACCGCGCGCGTCTCACGCACGCGTCAAACGTTCTCGCAGCGCGTCTCCCCGGTTCACGCCGTCGCAGCCACGGCCCCCCCCAACAGAAGCACCACGAGTAGCAGCGCCAGGCACGACACCGACCATTCCCGCAAGACTGCATCCGCACACTGTGCAAGTCGCCCTGCCCCCGCCACGAATCGCGGTAGTCCGCGACGGAACCCGCCCTCGCTATTGGGTGGCGTGCGTGCCCCATGCATCGTCAACCGATATGCGGCCGCCGCCAGTACCGCGCCGGCGAGCACAGGCCAGAGCGCTGCCCACAACGCCGCAGGCGCGAGCGCGTCCGGCAGCGTACCCATGGGGATATGCAGAAACAGGATCCACGGCCCGACAAGCGACACCAGCAGCATGCCCAGCCATGCCCGGGAAAGCGGAGCGCCCGCGCGCGCAGCGGGGGTCGCCGCCGTCGTGGCACTGAGAGCCCGTACAAAATGAAGCATGAGCAGTGTCGTTGCGACGGAAGACGCCACGGCCAGTGAATTCGCGAGCGCGCCGTCCATCACCGCCTTCGCCGCAACCTTGGCCAGCGAGCCCCCCGTCAGCGGCAGGCCGCCCAGCCCAAGCGCGATAATCGCCGTCGGTATCACCACGCGGCGCGACGCTTCGACGCCCGTCAGTCCGATCACGCCCACCGCCAGAAACAGCGTGCCTTTCACCAGCAAATGATGCGCGGCGTAGAACGTGGTGGCCATGACCGTCGCAGGATTTCCCGCCGCGAGCCCCATGCCGATGACTGCCATCAGGAATCCCATCTGGCTCACGCTTGAATAGGCCAGGATCACTTTCGGATGCGACTGCATGACGCCGATCGCCACCCCGTAGAAAGCGCCAAGCATCCCGAGGACAGCCATGGGCATGCCGAGATGTGGCAAAGCGTCGCCAGGCGCGAACGGCACGAAGCGAACCAGCGCGATCACACTCGCCTTGACCACCGCACCGCTCATCACTGCGGCAGCGGGCACAGGTGCCGCGCGGTACGCACGTGGCATCCAGAAATGCATCGGCACAAGCCCCGCTTTCATCCCGAGCCCAACGAGCAGCAGAATCAATGTGGTGTCGCGTGACGGTGCGCTGCGCAAGGCGGCTGCGGCGTCACGAAGCAGCAGGCTGCCATCCGGAGTGGCCTGCACCATCAACACCAGCGCGGCCAGAACGAATGCTTCAGCGAGCAGCGCAACGCCCAGATAGAGCCCGCTCGCATGCACCGCGTCGCCCCCCTCCCCCTGAAGCACCAGGCCACTGGCGCCCACGCTCAACACCGCAAGCATCAGATAAAAGCTGATGAGATCCGCCGCGAGGAACACGCCCACGCTCCCGGTCATCGCCATCAACCAGCAGACGACGAAGGCGTCGCGGCGCCGCCCGGAACGCAACCAGCCCGCGGCATAGCTCCCCGCGCCCGCCCAGAGGATGGCCGCCGTGCCCAACAGCACCGCGCCAGGCATGTCCAGGGCGAACCGAAATGCGAAGCGGCTGGAACCGAGCACCAGCGTTGCGTGCCGATCGCCGACGATGGCCAGCGCCAGCGCAGGCAGCGGCGCAACCGGGAACCAGAGTGGCAGCCGTTGACGCCACGGCGCGGACACACAAAGCAACACCATCAGCAATGGCAGCCCCACGGCAACGGCAAGCAGAATTTCGGTCGGATTCATGGCACCCTCGCCGGGGCCGACGCACTTCGGCCAACCTGTGCCACGTCAACGGGTAGCATCACAACCAGGCCAAGCAGGAACGAACCCGTCGCGAGTCCGAGCACCGCAAACTCCTGGTAGCGTGGCACTTGTCGCTTCGGTGTCCATCCGGCCTCTGCTGGCGCAATGGCGCGTACAAGCACGATGAACACATACGCGCTGGTCAGCAGCCCCCCCAGCAGCATCACCACGGCCCACCACCATTGGCCGGCCTCGAGCGACACCGACATCAGCAGCCATTTGGCCAGAAACCCGCCACTCGGCGGTAGCCCGATCAAGGTGGCTCCGGCAAGCGCGAACGCGGTGAGTGTCATGGGCAGAGCACGGCCTGCACCGCGGAGATCGGCCAGTCGATCATGACCGAGCGTCGAATAGATCAAGCCCGCCGCAAGGAACATGGCAGCCTTTGCGCTGGCGTGCGAGACAGCCTGTAACAAGCCTCCCGTGACGGCCCGAGCGCCGTCCGGCTGCGCAACCAGTGGAAACAGAAGGAACAGATAACCAATCTGGGCAACGGTCGAGTAAGCGATCAGGAGCTTCAACCGCAATTGCCGCAACGCCACCACATTGCCGACGACGATTGCCAGCGCCCCCAGGCCGGCAAGGAGTTGGGCAACTGGCGCGCCAACGACACCGCCAAAGACGTCGAGCCATAGCCGGACAATCACGAACCAGGATCCCTTGACGACGAGTGCCGAGAGCAGCGCGCTGGCCGCAGCCGGTGCACCGGCGTGCGCCGGCGGCAACCACAAATGCAGAGGGAACAGCGCGGTCTTGGCGAGCATCCCGGCCGTCATGAGCGCCATTGCGGTCCACACGACAAGTCCGGGGCCTGTCATTCGGCCCAGGAGTTCGACATCCAGCGTTCCGTAGGCGCCATAGATCAGGAATACGCCCAGCAAGTACAACATCGAGCCGATCAGCGCGTACAAGAGATAACGCAAGGCGGCCTGCAGGGTCTCGGCTCGTCCATCCAGCGACACCAATGGCACGCCTGCGAACGTGAGAAGTTCCAGCGCGACATAGAGCGTAAAGACATCGCCGCTCACGAAGACCAGATTAAGGGATCCCCAGACCGCCAGCAGCAAGAGCCAGAACGAAAACGGCGCGCGCGCCTCGCGCGACTGTGCCGGTGTGTCGAAATCGCCATTGGCATAGACGGCGACCGCACCGACGACCACGGCCACCACAAGCATCATGCAGACGGACAGTCCGTCAGCGTGTAGCGTAACGCCCAGCGGCGGTGCCCAACCACCCAGTGCGTATCGCAATGCATCGCCCGACGTCAGTAGCCGCGTCGTCACGTCGACCACGACGCCGATGCCCGCCACGATCGTGATCCATGCCATGCGCTGCGCGCCGCGTCCGCCCAGCACGATACCGACCAGCACCCCGGCGAATGGCACGAGCACGGCGAGCGCGAGGGACAGGCCTCCCTGCGTCGACGGATTCAGGGGCGTCAGCGTCACCTCTTCACCTCCGTATCCGTGCGAACGTTCGGGGCGCCAACATCGCCGTCGTCCGAAAGCGAATTCGTTCCCGTCTGTGCATAACGGCGCAACATCAATGCCACCGCCAGCGCGGACGCCGCGAACGATACGACGATCGCGGTGATCAACAAGGCCTGAGGCACGGGGTCGCCGGACATACCGGCCGCCGCGCCGCGGTGAGCGATCACGGCGCACGCGAGAAACACGCCATTCCCCATGACATTGAAAGCCAGTACCTTGCGCAGCGGCTGCGGACTGGCGATCACGCCATACAAGCCAAGCCCGATGAGCGCGGCCGCAGTGAGCGCGAATAGCTGGGAGACGTTCATCGATGCGCCTCCGGGCGCTGCGGCGGGCCAACCAGCAACAGCACCAGCGTGACAGCCAGCGACGGTAGAAGTGCAGCTTCGATGACGATGATCCACGGCTTTGCCCAGCCGTCCGGGTAGGCCAGAAGCGCCCCGGCCGCAGGCACGCCGAGCAGACCGAGGGCGATGAAGACCGTCGGACCGAGAATGAGCACGGCGCGCAGCCTGCGGCGGCCTGTTGACGGCGCGTCGCGCAACCCGGACATCATGACGAGCAGCCACATCGCCGCGATCACCGTCGCGCCCTGGAACTTCCCCCCAGGATGATCGGCGCCGACCCAGAAGATGTAGATACCAATCACCACGCCTATCGGCGGTAATACGCGCGCCAGATAGACGAGGATGTCATTCGGGCCAACGGCTTGCGCCACGCCCGGCCTACCGCCCCAGCAGGCGTCCGACGCCAGCGACCATACGCCGACAACACCGAACAGCAACACGATGGCTTCGAGCAGCGTGTCGATCGCGCGGAACGAGAGCAGCACCGCCGTGATGGGATTGCCCACACCGGTGCGGTGGATTTCCTGCGCAACCTGCGGCGCTAGCGTCGGCGCGGGGTCCGGCAGGCTCAGCAGGCACGCGGCGACACCGCCCGCCACACCCGCCGCGGCGAGACCCGCACCCACCCGAGTGGCGAGGCCGGGCGTTTCGGCTCGGGCCGCCAATTCCGTCGACCGCAGCCGGGACGCGGCGCGAATCAGCAGTGCCCCCGTCAGTCCGGCGCCGATGGCCGCTTCGGTCAACGCCACGTCGACGGCGCGCAATACCAGCCAGGCGAGGGTCAGCAGCAAGCCGTACGGTATGAAGCCGGCCACCGCCGCGAACGTGTCGCGCGCAACCACGGTCCAGAACGCCAGTCCGAGCAGCAGCAGGCTGATGCCGACGGAAATGGCGGCCGTCATTGCTGGTTCTCCTGTCGGCGCGCAGCCCGCGCAATGAGCTGCGAGACGTCCGACGCCGTCAGCATCACCAGCAGCCATACAACGATCAGTTTGAGGGCCACCGTGATACTGTCAACCTGCGGGAGCAGTCCGACCACCACCATGCCGAGCCCAAGGTTGTCGGCCTTGGTAAGCGCGTGCAGCCGGGTGAAGGTGTCGGGAAATCGCAAGAGTCCAACGGTGCCCGCCATGAAGAAAAACAGACCGGCCACCATGGCGGCGATCGTGAACACGTCGATA
Source organism: Pandoraea pnomenusa (assembly GCF_040391475.1). Lineage (GTDB taxonomy): Bacteria > Pseudomonadota > Gammaproteobacteria > Burkholderiales > Burkholderiaceae > Pandoraea > Pandoraea pnomenusa_C. The sequence continues at coordinate 368,625 of NZ_JBEBXS010000001.1, forward strand.
GCGGTTCTCATGTCGCGTCCTCGTTCCGGATGTTGCCGGTGGGCTGGCTATCGGCCTTCACGAATGCCGCCGATGCGAACGCCGCAAGCACCGCCAGCGTCAACGCAACATCCACGACAGCATCGACACCGCTGGCCGTACCGACCAGCAGCAAGGCGGCAATGCCACCGGTGCCGAATAGCTGCGCGGCCATCATCCGGTCGGCGCGCGTGGGCCCGCGCAATACGCTCAGCAGGCCTAAGGCCACCATCAGCAGCACGAGTCCACAGACCACGATCAGCACATTAACCATCACGCTCTCCTGAGAGCAACGCCCCCGAAAGACGCCTCTCTTCGTCCGCCAGTGCTTCCGCGACCGGCTGCGTGATATCGAGGCAGTGGTAAACGATGCCGTCGTCGGTCTCGTCCACGGGAAGCGACCCCGGCAGGAGACTGGTGATGATGGCGAAACCGTTGCGCGCTGTCCCGGCCGGGAATCCGGTGCGGTACACCACGGTCCCCGGCTTCAAAGGCAGTTTCGGATCGAGCGCCCGACGTGCAACATCGATACCTGCCAGCACCGACTGCGCGAGGAAGTGTGGTGCGAAAACGCATAACGCGCCCACGCGTATGCGCCCCGCCGAGGGCGGCAGTAGGCGAAGGCTCATATGTGTGGCGATGACCGTCGCAACGACGCCGCAGAAGACATCGGCAAGCGCGAGCCCCGGGTTGAGCACGAACCACAACGCCAGGAAATACGGTGCACGGGCCAATCCGACTCGCCAGTGCGCTTGCCACTCGCGTCGGAAAGTGTCCAACAGTGGTGAGTCCATGAACGAAGCCTCCTTTGACAGGACCCACGGGCCCTGCCCCAACGCCCGCCCCCGCGCGTCCCGACGGCGCCAACCGTGCCAAAGGCCGAGGACGGATACCGGATTCCCGGGTAGCCCCCCTACGCTGTCTCGCGCGCCGCAGACTCGGACCGATCTTCCTTGCCGAACACCACGAGATAGAGCGCAGGCAGGAATACGAGCGTCAGGAGGGTGGCGACGAGCAAACCGCCCATGATCGCGAACGCCATTGCGCCCCAGAAAACGGTGGGGGCGATCGGTATCAGGCCGAGCACCGTGGAGATCGAGGTCAGCATCATCGGCCGTATCCGTGACGTGCCCGACGCGACCACGGCGTCCAGCACACGCATCCCCTCCTGACGATACGTTTCGATTTGCACGATCAGGATCAGCCCGTTCTTGGCGATCATGCCGATCAACGCAAGTATCCCCAAAATGGCGACGAAGCCTAGCGGCCGATTAAAGAGTAGCAACGCAAGCACAACGCCAATCAATCCCAGCGGCATGACCGAGACCACCATGGCCAGGCGCTTGAAGCTGACCAGCAGCACCATCATGGTGAACAGCATCAGCACGACCATGATCGGCACCACCGCGAACACCGACGCCTGTGATGTCGCGCTTTCTTCGAATATGCCGCCCGTCTGAACGCGATAACCGCGGGGAAGCTTGTCGTTGAATGCGGCGATCTTCGGTGCGATCTTCGCCACCACCTCATCCGGGAGGGCGCCGTGCATGACATCCGCTCGCACGGTAAGCGTCGGAACCCGGTTTCGCCGCCACACGAGCGGCGATTCCTGCGCCTCGGAGAACGTTGCGAACTGACTCAGCGGCACCATCCGACCGCTCGGGGTCGGCACCTGCAAGGTGCTCAGTGACTGTACCGTCAGCGGCACATCCGCCGCCGCACGTGCAACGACGTTGACGAGGTATATGTCGTCGCGAATCTGCGTAATCGGTGTGCCGGTGATCACCGTGTTCATGATCGCAGCGAGCGCGGCACTGCTCACTCCGAGTTGGCGAGCCTCATCCTGATTGATGTGGATCCTGATCTGGCGCGCAGGCTCCATCCAGTCGAAATTGATGTGGCGCGTGCGCTCGTCCGTGCCCACGATACCCGCGAGATCGAGCGCGAATCGGCGCACTTGTGCAGGATCAGGACCCGACAGCCGATATTGGAGTGGCCAGCCCACGGGCGGTCCCAACTCGAGCGGAGATACGCGCGACACGATATCGGGAAACTGTTCGCTGAGCACCTTCTCCAGCTTGCGTTGCAGACGATCACGGGCCTCAAGGTTCTTTGCCACCACCACGATCTGGGCGAAGAACGGATTGGGCAACTGAACGTTCAGCGTAAGAATGAATCTCACGGCGCCGCGCCCCACGTAGCTACTGAAGTGGTCGACATCGGGGTCACGCTTCAGGATGGCCTCGAGTTGCTCGACCTGCGCTTCGGTTGCGTGAATCGAGGCGTTCTGGCGCAGCGTCAGGTCGACCGTCAGCTCGGGCCGGTCGGAGGCCGGGAAGAACTGCTGCGGCACGAACCGTACGAGCAGGATGGCAATGACGAATGCAGCGAGCGTGATCGCAATCGTCAGCCAACGCCGTTGCAGCGCGCCGCGCAGGAAGCGGTCGTACGCCATCAGCATCCGGCCGGGCTTGGTCGGCGCCTTCTCCTTGTCTGGCGCCTTCAGGATGGCCTGTCCCACCAGCGGGGAGAAAATCACAGCACCAAACCACGAGACAAGCAATGCGATCGCCACCACGGCAAAGATCGAGAACGTGTATTCGCCGGCTGAACTCTTTGCGAACCCGATCGGCACAAAACTGGAGATCGACACAAGCGTGCCAATCAGCATCGGCGCGGCCAGCGTTCGATAGGCGAATGTCGCCGCCTGGTCCTTGGTGTCTCCGGCCGCAAGGCGATTGATCATGGCGTCAACCGTGGTCATGGCGTCATCGACCATCAGTGTCAACGCGATAATGAGCGCACCCAGCGACACGCGATGCAGGTCGATGTGCACGACATCCATGATGGCGAAAACGATGGCGAGCGTGAGCGGGATCGATAGCGCGACTACCGCGCCGGGCCGGACACCAAGGCTGACGAAGCTGCACACGAGGATGATGGCGATGGCCTGCCAGAGCGAGGCCATGAAGTCGTTGATCGCGACATCGACGGTGTCGGACTGGTTGGCCACGAGAAACGGCTCGATGCCCGCCGGAAGACTTGCCGTGGCGTCTGCCATCTCGGCTTTCAGGTTGTGGCCGAGGGCCAGGATATCGCCGGAGTCGCGCATAGCGATTGCCAGGCCAATAGCGGGCCTTCCGTTGACACGGAACATCGGCTGCGGTGGGTTGGTCAGCCCTCGTCGTACCGTGGCGATGTCGCCAAGACGAACGATCCGTCCGCCGAGCACGAGGTTGACATTCTCGATATCACGCTCTGAATCAAATGCACCGGTGACCCGGAAGAACACACGTTCCTGCCCGGTCTGCAACACGCCGGAAGGCCGGATGACGTTTTGCGACCGCAAGGCCGCGACGATGGCACCGTAGTCGAGCCGCAGGCCCGCCAGCCGTGTCGTCGAGAACTCGATGAAGATCTGCTCGTCCTGCGCGCCCAGTACGTCGATCTTGGAGACGTCGGGCACCAGCAGAAGGCGCGAACGTATCGCCTCCACGCGATCGCGCAGCTCGCGCATGTTGAAGCCATCCGCGGTAAAGCCGTAGATGATCCCGTAGGTATCGCCAAAGTCATCATTGAAGAATGGCCCCAGCGTGCCTGCCGGCAACGTTTGCTGCATGTCGTTGACGTTCTTGCGAACCTGATACCAGATGTCCTGGACTTCCGATGGCGGTGTCGACTGCAGCAGATCGACGAAGATCGTCGTCTGGCCTGCCGTCGTGTAGCTTCGTACCCGGTCCAGATGACGGGTCTCCTGCAACGTGCGTTCCAACCGTTCGGTCACCTGGGAGAGGGTATCGTCGACGGTGGCCCCCGGCCACGCGGCTGCCACCACCATGGTGCGAAACGTGAATACGGGATCTTCTGCGCGCCCCAGCCGAAGAAACGACAACGTGCCCGCGATCAATGCAGCGAGCATGAGAAACACGACCAGCGGGCGCTTCGAAAGCGCCCATTCGGAGAGATTGGGACCGATCACCTGACTTCCCCGTTCCAGTTAACTTTCTGCCCGGGTCGCAAGGCTTGCACACCCGCAGTCACGACAACGTCGCCGTCAGAAAGGCCTTGCGAGATCTGAACCCGATCGTCACCGTTCGCGAGCAACACCACCTCTCGCACGGACACCGTACTGGTTTTCGTATCCACCACCCAGACCGCCGCTTTGCCACCGGGCTGAATCAGCGCGCTGGCGGGAATCTCGATGGCCGGCGGCCGCTGTAGTTTCATGTGGCCGATGACCGTGCTGCCCAAACGCATGGCGCTCGGTGGTTTGATCAATCGGACCCGGATCGCGAACGTCCCGGTGACCGGATCCGCCCGCGGAGAAACTTCCCGCACCTTGCCGGGCGCGGTGATTTCGGGATTAGTGGCGAGGGCGACGACGATATCGGGATTACCGGGTGCCGCATCTTTGATGGCGGGCGGCACGTCGAAGACGGCGTCCACCTCGCCTTCGCGGGCGACCTGGACGATCATCCGACCCGCAGGAACCACCTCGCCAGGCTCCGCGCCTCGCGCCGTGACGACGCCTGCCACGTCGGAAACCAGATCGGTGTAGCTCAGTCGATTCTGGGCGATGCTCACCAGCGACTGCGCTGAGTCAACCTGCGACTGCGTCACCTTGGCCATCGCCTGGGCCTGCTCGAACGAGGCGCGCGATACGGCATTCTCGGCAAGCAGGTCGCGCATGCGCGTAAACATGCTGCGGGCTTCTATGGCCTGCGCCTGAGCGGCGGACAGCTGCGCACGCGCGGATTGAAGATTGCTTTCTTCGTTCATCCGGTCGAGCCGGGCAATCACCTGCCCTGGCCTGACGTGGTCACCCACGTCGACGCTGCGCGATAACAGGCGCCCGTCGATACGAAACGACTGATTGATCTCGGCCTGCGCCTGGAGCCGGCCTGTCAAGGCGATGCTCGCGCCCGCCTCCTGCTTTTCCACCCTGATGACGCGAACCGGTCGCACCTCTGTCACCGGCGCGTCTTCACCCTTGCGGCATCCGCCGAGCAATACCCCGGCGACCAACGCGCATAGCGTCACAGCCAACGACAGTTGCCCTGCTCGCCCCAATGCATGATTCGCGGACACTGATGTATTCCTCAGAAGCGGCGGACGCCTATTGCGCATCCACGCGGATTGAACAACACGTCCGGGCGTCAGTCGGGCGCGGCGACGTCAATCACATGCGGCAACCCTAGGAGTCAACCGGATCACGAATGATCGGACACGTCATGCAATGGCCACCGCCGCGTCCGCGCCCGAGCTCCGCACCAACGATTGTCACGACCTCAATGCCAGCTTTACGCAGCAGCGTGTTGGTGTAGGTATTGCGGTCATAAGTAAAGACGACCCCGGGCGACGCGCAGACCAGGTTTGCACCGCTGTCCCACTGTGTCCGCTCGCGTTGATAGTCGTTGCAGCCCGCTTCCACCACCCGCATCTTTTTGATGCCCAGCGCAGTGCTCACCACGTCCACAAAGGACTTCTTCTCCTGGTGCAGTTCCACACCCGCCGGATGATCACTCGGACGGTAGGTGAACGTGCGGGTCTTGGCGAGGAAGTCCGGTGCGATCGGCACGCAGTCGCGATCCGCGAAGGTGAAGACCGTGTCGAGATGCATGGCTGCGCGGATCTTGGGCATGGCCGACACGATCAGCCCAAGACTTACGAAGATGCCACCCGCCTCCGCCGCCGAATGAATGTTCGGTTGAAACGTGCCGCGACTGAACACGAAGATCAGGATGACAATGAATACCAGAATCGGGATGACCTTGGCGAAGGTCACAGCGGTGTTGATAAACGCCGCCTGCTTGACGCCGCGAAGAATGAGGAAGTGGAACAGCCATATACCGACGGATGCCACGGCGATGGCCACGACCGTATTGCCGTCCCCGAAGATCGGGAAGAATGCACCCAGCGTGGATTTGATCGGCACCCAGTATGAAACGTTACCGATGCAACTGCCGATCCAGTAGCCAAACATGGAGAGAAACCCGGGGTAATCCCCGAAGCCCTCTTTCGCGTAGACGAAGACACCCGCGTCGAGCTTCGGCTTTCGCTCAGCCAGCGCCTGAAAGACGCGAGCCAGCGGGTACGTGCCGATACCCGCCACGAGCCAGGCGATTGCAGCGCCGAAAGGACCCATTGCACTGGCGAAGGTACGTGGCAGCGAGAAGATCCCCGCACCCACCATCCCCCCAACGACCATCGCCGTCAACTGCAGGCGACTCACTTTCTGTTCGGCATCGGCCATCGGGGCCCTCTCTGTCCCTGGAAGTCTCGTTCAGAAGACCCGCCGCAGCAGCGCACATCACAGAAGCAATTCTTGCGACATCTCAGGCGTTGAGGCACCTGTGTTGGAGGCACGTTTCATCACTGACGCAATTCACGATCGATTGCCTTAGTGCTGTAACGCGCCCGCAACCTATCCCCGATTTCAAATATCCAAGTACGAATGCGACGCCATACCCACCGCTAGAATGTTAGTCAGTTATATGATTGTTCTCGAAAAAAATCCAGTACTAACGACGACTCAGTTGCGCCCAACATCCGTTCCATGAAATGCGAGGAGACGCCTGCGGTACCCGCCACCGAACCGCACAGTCACTTGCGCGGTTTGCGCTTTATCGGGAGGCCGGCTGTACATTGGGGGCTCTGCCGCACAACGCGAAATGGCCTGCCAGAAGACATCTTTTTGACACATCGCGGTTTGCGTGACGTACGCGATGCATTTGAATATCGACTGACAGACACCATTCTCGACCGCAATGCATTCGCGGCGCCAGCCCTTGCGGTTGACCGCTTCGGCGACACGGCGATGACTCCGCCGACGAACCAATCCTTGGCGCCCTTGTTGCTACGATTCGGATTCGCGTCATACCTGGCTCAACACGCTGATCAACCTTTCGCAGGCGACGTCGTATTCTGAGCCGGACGTGCCTTGTTTGACGACGATGTCCAGTAACGCCAGTTGGATCGAGGGGGCAACTGATGGGAACGGCAAGATCGGTGTCTGGTCCGTGGGCATCTCGTAGACGCCAGGCAGAACGAAAATAGACGCCATCTATATCAATTCAAAAAATCTTACGATTTGCCTAATTTTTGGTGTGTCCGTACGATGGATTCATCCATTAGGACATCGCCATGAAGACTATTCACACTGCCTGCTGTGACCGCCTGCGCGAGCAGGGTATGACCACCTTCGTTGGTAGCCCGAACTCGAATGAGCTGCCCTTCTTGACGGACTTTCCGAGCGACTTCCAATACATTCCCGGCTTGCAGGAGGCTGCCGTCGTTGGAATTGCGGACGGGTCCGTTCTGTTCTGGTCAATCTCCACGCCGCAGCCGGTACCGGTAACGCAATGGACGCTCTGACGAATGCGTGGAACTCCCTGACATTGAATAAAAAAGCTGGAGACGGGGAATGACAAATCTGATCAACGTTGACGACTATCGCGAACTCGCGCGAACTCGCCTTCCCAAGATGGTGTTCGACTATCTGGAAGGAGGTGCTGAAACCGAGGGCGGTCTGCGTCACAATCGCAATGTTTTCGGGCAGGTTCGTTTCGCGCCAAAACGGCTCGTCGACGTAAGTCGGCGGTCTATCGAAACGTCGCTGTTCGGCCGGCCGATGCGAGCACCGCTGTTGATTGCGCCTACCGGCCTCAATGGCGTGCTTTGGCCGCAGGGCGATATCGAACTGGCAAAAGCGGCGGAACGCTTCGGTATTCCATTCATACTTTCCACCGCATCGAACTCGTCGATCGAGCAAGTCGCAGAAATGGCAGGCGGTGATCTGTGGTTCCAGCTGTACATCGTTCATCGGCGCCTTGCCGAAGCGATGGTCAAGCGCGCCCTGGATGCTGGTTACAGCACGCTCGTGGTGACCGTCGATGTGGGCGTAAATGGCAAGCGCGAGAGAGACATGAGGAACAAGTTCGGCGTGCCCGTACGCTACACGCCGCGCACGCTGCTCGACGGCGTCCTGCATCCTCGCTGGTCGCTCGACCTGCTTCGACATGGCGTGCCGCAACTGGCCAATTTCGCCTCGGCAGATGCGAACGATACGGAAGTACAGGCCGCATTGATGAGCCGCCAGATGGATGCCAGCTTCGCTTGGGACGATCTGGCCCGCCTCCGTGATCTCTGGCCACACCGGCTTCTCGTCAAGGGCTTGAGCCGGCCAAGCGATGCGAAGCGCTGCATCGACATGGGCATTGACGGCGTCATTCTCTCGAACCACGGCGGGCGACAACTTGACTGCGCCGTCGCACCGTTCGAGTCGCTGCCCGCGACCCGGAACGCCATCGACGCGCCGATCCTTATCGACAGCGGCATTCGGCGTGGGGCTGATGTGGTCAAGGCGGTTGCCTCAGGCGCAACAGCTGTCCTGTTGGGTCGGGCAACGCTCTATGGACTCGCGGCACGCGGAGGTGCTGGCGTGGATGCAGTGCTCGACCTCTTCCGCGACGAAATTGATCGGACGCTTGCGCAGATCGGATGTGCGTCCATGGCTGAGCTCGATAGCAGCTATCTCTGGAACGAAGCCGCGTCGCAGTAACGCTTCTGGCCGGGCGGCACACTTATGATGCGTCCGCCGCCCGGTTCCCGGTTCCCGGCAAGATCAGGAAGTTGCCGCGACCCGCTTCGGCTTGGGCGAGAAGCGAATGGGCTGGACCTTGGGCTCCGGCACTGGCAAGCTAAGCATGGCTGACAGCGCTCGGCTTTCGGGATCGGCAAGTGCTGCCTTCCTCGCGGCCGAAATGCGCTGAGTCAGCTCAGTGCCGATCATGGCACCCGATTTCGCGACATCGTCGAGGATCTTCCGAAGATTGGCGCGACCTCGCAAGTGCGTTTGCCCGTACCCCTTGACCAGATTGCCGCAAAGCGCCAGTTCGTAAGCCACTGATGCGGATCGCGGCAGCGCGCTGCTAATCACCCCCAGCCATTCATTAATCAAGGCCTGCTCTTCGTGGAAGCGGGCCGAGCCGCGGCGCCAGCGCCGCAGGCTGCGCAAGGCCACGAGCATGGCGAAACCGCGCACGCTGGTCGTCTTGATATGCAGCCCCACGTGAACGTCCTTGCCCTGCCGCTCGCCCCATCGACGCGCCATGGCCGCCAGGCCACGCGGCAGCACCGAACACAGCTCTTCGATACCCGGTTTCAAGTATTCGGTGAGCATGACCGGCTCACTTTGTTTGGCACCGACTTCAGCACGCACGCGCAACAGGCGCTCCCGACGCGTTTTTAAATCCGCGACGCGAATGACGTCTTCGTAACTCATCCAGAGCGCGAGAAAACGAGCCGTTTCGCGTGATACCGGGTAACCGGACGCGCCACCGCCGGCGTCCCGCTCCAGTGCGACGACGGGCTGCAGTCGTTCCACATACGTTTCCACATAGCGCTCGTCCTGATAGTCGGCAACCTGCGCGATGCCCGCAGCCACGATTTCGCGCAGCTCTCGCGGAAACTGCGACAGCTGTGCACCTTGCGGACCCGCTGCGTCCTCGCTCTTCAATTGACTGCTAGTCGCTGAAGCGTCACGCACGAGTCCCGTTGTGGCCAATGCGTAACCGGCGGCGAAACCCGCCAGACTTGCTTCCACGGCCTTGCCCGTCCGGCGGATGGCCTCCTCGCAAGCGGCGCGAGACAATGGCAGGCTACCCGCCCCAACCAGCGCGCCAAACATCACGGTATTGATGACCGTGCCGTTGGCCAGTGCCAACGCGCGCAGATCGCCGAACACTGTGCGGTGTGCCAGTCGCTGCGCCGCATCGATGATGGGCTGGGTATCGTACCGGCCGTCCCCCATCGCGCTCTTCTCGACGACGGCATACTCTCGATGCGTCGACGCCACGAGCGTCGTGCGGCCGGGCGTTACCCAGCCACGTTGAATGGCACGTCCGGCCTCGACAATCTCGGACGCAACGACCGCGTCCACGCTGCCCGGGCTCGGCGTGAGCGACAGAACCGGCTCCCTGCCGGCCAGCTCGCTGCGCGCCTGCGGGAAGATCTCCACGTAATAGGTGGTGGCGCCCGTGCGCTGGGCGACACCGGGAATGGACGTGCTCTGCACAGGGTAATCGAGCTGGTTGGCCGCCTCGATCAACCAGTCGGTCAACACTCCACCGCCCTCGCCGCCCAGCGCTGCGATCAGTACGGTGTAACTGCGCGTTTTGCTCACTGCCATGCTTGCCTCCGGGCATTGCCCGCCATACGGTCGATCACGAAGTTCCTGAATCCTGCGGAGATTCGGTCCCATCGGCTCGGGTTCTGAATCACTTCTGCCTTGTAGAACGACGGGCACAGCACCGCTGCGTGAGAGACCTCACCGCACAGGCCGCAGCCGACGCAGCCCTGATTGACGGTAGCCACCGGGTCCGTGCGCAGTGCGCTCGGGTTGTCCTTGATGGTCAACGACGGACAGCCCGATAGGCGGATGCACGAATGGTCCCCCGTGCAGACGTCCTCATCGATGCCGAACCGCGTGCGCACGACCCGCTTGCCGGCCTTGAGCTTCGCGGCCTGCAGCGGCTTGATGCGTCGCTGCCGTTCCAACTGACACTCGCCGTCAGCGATCACGACTTTCAGGCCCGGCGTATCGGTGGTGACGGCTTCGGCCAGCGTCTTCACCATGTCACTCACCTGATAGCTGGGAACCGTCTTGATCCAGTTCACGCCAACGCCGCGCAACGCCTTTTCAATGTCCAGCGATTTCGGAATCGCATTGCCACCGGGCTTGGTGGACGGGATGGCTTGCGTGCCGGTCGCCGACGTGTAGCCGTTCTTCATGATGACCAGCACCGAGTCCTGCTCGTTGTGGACCGCATTGACTACCCCGGACGTGAAGCCGTTGTGCCAGAAGCCCCCGTCGCCCATGATGCTCACGACGCGGTTCTCCATCAGCGGCGCAACGCCTGACGAGCTTGCCAGTCCCAACCCGTAGCCCAATACCGTGCTGCCAACGTTGAACGGAGGCAGCGTGCCGAACGTATGGCAGCCGATATCGGCGCTCACGTGCACCGCCCCCACCTGCTGCTGCATCAGTTTCATCGCGGCGAAGACCGGTCGCTCCGGACAGCCGACGCAGAAGCCCGGCGGGCGGCCCGGCACTGGCGCGTCGCCGAGCGCCTCGGCACCGGCGGTACGATGGGTTGCCAGCTCGGAGAACGTCCCGGCGACGGCCGTGCCATCCAGCCCCATCGGATTGGCCTGCTCGACAAACTTCGCAATGCCGTCGACGAGCACCTCGCCGGTGTATTCGCCGTACGCCGGCAGGACATCCTTGCCATAGATACGCGTGTCGGCGCCGGCACGACGCAGAATTGCCTGAATGGCGTCTTCGATGTAGGCCGGCTGCCCCTCCTCGACCAGCAGGACAGCCTTCTTGCCCGAACAGAATGCCTCGATTTCGTCGGAGACCAGCGGATAGACGACGTTGAGCACATGAATCGGGATCTGTGGATCGCCGAAGGCATCTGCCAGGCCGAGTTGCTGCATGGCGCGAATCAGGCCGTTGTACAAGCCGCCCTGCACGATGATGCCGACGTCAGCGCCACTGGTGCTACGGAACGTCTCGTTCAGCCCCGCACGCTTGATATAGTCGACAGCCGCCGGCCAGCGGTCCTCGATCTTCTGCTTCTCGTGCGCGTACGTAGACGGTGGCAGGCAGATCTTGTCGTAACTGAATTTCGCATCGCCGATCAGATGCTCGCGTGACAACGCGGGTGCCCGATTGTCCTTGCAGACGAATGCGCCATGCACGTGACAGGCCCGAATGCGCAGTTGCAACATCACCGGCGTGTTGCTCGCTTCCGAAAGTTCGAAACCCTGCTCGACCATGTCAACGATAGAGGTAAGGTTCGGACGCGGATCGAGCAGCCACATCTGCGACTTCATTGCAAAGGCGTGCGTTCGCTCCTGGATGATGCTGGAACCTTCGCCGTAATCCTCGCCGAGGATGATCACCGAACCGCCCTTGACCCCGGCCGACGCCAGGTTCGAGAGCGCGTCGGACGCGACGTTGGTGCCGACCGTCGATTTCCAGGTCACCGCGCCCCGGATCGGATAGTGAATCGATGCGCCAAGCATCGCCGCCGCGCCGGCTTCCGACGCGTTGTTTTCAAAGTGGATGCCGAGCGAATCGAGCAATTCGCGAGCATCGCCCAGAACGTCGATCAGGTGCGAGACCGGCGCGCCCTGATAGCCCCCGATGTAGCTGACACCCGACTGCAGCAGCGCCTTCGTGACGGCCAGAATGCCCTCGCCGTGAAACACGTCACCTGCGCCCATCGAGAGGCTCTCCACCTCTCGCTTGAATGATCTTTCCATGAAATCTCCCGCGAGTTTATCCGCCGCCGGTTCTTGAAACCGTCGTCCGACGAACGTGTGCCAGAAAAAGAGGGCTTACATGCCGAGGTAGGCCTGCTTGACGCGATCGTCGCCAAGCAGTTCTGCGCCTGTGCCCGAAACGACGATCTTGCCCAGCTCCATCACGTATCCGTGGTCGGCGATCGACAGCGCCGCGTGGGCGTTCTGCTCGACCAACAGGATCGGAATGCCGGAATCGCGCAGACGCACGATGACGTCGAACACCTCCTGCACCAGCTTCGGCGAGAGGCCCATCGACGGCTCGTCGAGCAGCATCAGGCGCGGGCGAGACATCAGACCTCGCCCGATGGCCAACATCTGCTGCTGCCCGCCGGACAGCGTGCCGGCGAGTTGTTGTCGTTTCTCGAAAAGCACCGGGAAGATGTCGTAGACACGCGCCATGCCCTCGGTACGTTGGGCGCCGGATACGGTGAAGCCGCCCAGTATCAGGTTCTCTTCTACCGTCAGGCCGGAGAAGACCTGGCGCCCCTCCGGTACGTGTGCCATGCCGCGCGCGACGCGCTTGTCGGCTCTCACGCGGGTGACGTCTTCGCCGTAAAGCTGGACGACACCGCTGGTTGCAGACACTACCCCGGATAGCGTGCGCAATAGCGTAGTTTTGCCGGCGCCATTCGCGCCGACCAGCGTAACCAGTTGACCGGCGCCCACGGAAAATTCGACGCCGAAGAGGGCCTGAATTCGACCATAACCCGCGGTCAAACCGGAGACTTGCAGTACTGCGCGTTCGCTCCCGCCGGATTGGCCGCCAGATCTGCCGGGCTTGGCCGCCTTGGCGTGCAACGCGGGCGATGCTTGATCGGTCGCTCGCGCGACCCCTTGAAGGTTGGTGTCCACGCGCGTCACACTCATGCCATGGCTCCCAGATAAGCCTCAACAACGGCAGGATTGCTTCGCACTTCCTGTGCGTTGCCCTCCGCCAGCACTTTGCCGAAATCCAGTACCAGGATTCGGTCGGCGATCGACATCACCATGTTCATGTCGTGCTCGACCAGCAGCACGGTGACGCCCTCCTGCGACACCCGTTGAATCAGCTCGCTGATCTGCGCGGTGTCGGTATGGTTCAGCCCTGCCGCCGGCTCGTCGAGCAACAGCAGGCGCGGCCGGGCAGCCAGCGCGCGTGCGATCTCCAGGCGCTTGAGCGCGCCGAACGGCATGCCTTGCGCCCGTGCGTCGGCGTACTGTCCGACGCCGGCAAAGGTCATGCATTCACGCGCGTGCTCACGCGCTTCGCGCTCGGCGCGGGCCAGTTTGGGGCCGTAGAGCATGCCGGCCAGCACGCCGTGATTCAGGCGCAGATGTGCGCCGAGCATCACGTTCTCCAATGCGCTCAGGTTCATGGCGACCTGCAGGTTCTGGAACGTGCGGCTCATGCCGAGCTTCGCCAACTGCTCCGGCGGTTTGCCACCGATGTCGTCGCCCTCCATCCGGACGTGGCCGGACGACGGGGCGTAGACGCCGGTGATGACATTGAACAAGGTGGTCTTACCGGCGCCGTTGGGACCGATGACGGCGTGAATGTCGCCGGCCTTGACGGAGAAACTGAGATCGTCGATGGCCTTGACGCCGCCGAAACTTCGGCTCAGATGTTCGACTTGCAGCATCAGGACCTCCGGTTCGCAAAGCGGCTGGCCAGCGTCGGAACAATGCCGCGCGGCAGGAAGATCATCGTCACCATCAGTACCAGACCGAACAGGATCAACTCGTACTCCTGGAGCCCGCCAAACAACTGCGGCAGCAGGACGATGAGCGCAGCACCGAACACGACGCCAAAGGTGGAGGCCATGCCGCCGACCACGACCATCGTGGCGAGTTGGACCGACGACATGAAGCTCGCCAGCTGCGGCGTAATGAAGCCCGTGTAGTGGGCTAACAGACCGCCGGCAACGCTCGCAATAACGGCCGACAGGACGAACACCTTGGCCTTGAACGCCGTGGCATCCACGCCCATGACCTTGGCGGCGACCTCCGTGCTGTGCAGCGCGCGCAGGGCACGCCCTGCCGGCGAGACGTAGAGGTTGAGCGACAGGATGACGACGACAACCAGCAGTGCCGCCGCAGCGACGTACCACGCCATCGGCGACTCGAGCATCAGGCTGCCGACACCAAACGGGCCGACGGCCATGCCATCGGGACCGCCGGTGAGCGTGCCTTCGTTGATCAGCACCAGATTGACGATGATGCCGAGACCGAGCGTCGCCATGGTCAGCGAGTGCCCGCGCAGGCGCAGCATTGGCCGGGCAATCGCCCAGGCCACGATGCCTGTCCCCGCAGCGCCGAGGAGCAACGCCGCGACCGGAGGCAGGTCGTAGGTGGCCGTGAGAATGCCACTTGCGTAGCCGCCCATCGCCACGAACGCGGCGTGGCCGATGCTGATCTGGCCTGCGAAGCCCATCAGCAGGTTGAGCCCGACAGCGATGATCGCGGCGAACAGGATGCGAATGGCCACGTCCAGCATGAAGGCGTTCGGCAGCGCCAACGGCAGCAGCGCCAGCACGATAACGCCAAGCCAGACGGACCGGGCAAGCAGATGGTTGTTCATACGCGCTCCGCGAGACGACCACCGAAGATGCCGCGAGGCATCAGGAGCAGCACGCCGATGATCATGATGAAAGGCACGGCATCCTTATAGGCCGACGATACGTATCCTGCGACCAATGCTTCGAGCAAGCCGACGACCAGCCCGCCGACTACCGCGCCGGCGCCACTGCCAAGCCCGCCGAGCGACGCCGCCACGAACCCTTTCATGCCCAACATCAAGCCGAGGTCGTACACGGTCGTGGTTATCGGTGCTGCGGTAATGCCGGCGACGGCGCCGAGCAATCCCGCCAACCCGAAGGACAGCAGCGTCACCACATGCGCCGGGATGCCGACCAACTGCGCGGCAGCCCGGTTCATCGCGACGGCGCGAATGGCACGCCCGATCAGCGTTTTCTTGAAGAAGACGGCGACCAGTACCATCAGCACTGCCGCAACGCCGATGATCCACAGGCTCTGAGGTAGCAGACGGGCACCGGCCAGGTCGATCGGCGTATCGCCGGAGAACGACGCCAGCGTGTGCTGGTTTTTGCCGAGAAATAGCTGGGTGCCGCCCTGAATGAAGAGCGATGCGCCGATCGTGATGATGATCAGCGTCAGCGGGTCCGCCCGCCCTGCCGGCGCGATGCCGAAGCGTTCGAGCAGGCCTGCGATACATGTGGTTACTACGATAGCAATGCCGGCGGCGATCAGTGGATGGACGTGGAGCTGAATCAGCGCCACTGTCACCATGCCCCCCAGCATGACAAAGTCACCCTGCGCGAAGTTGATGACGCCGCTGGCGTTATAGACGATGGTGAAGCCAAGGGCCACGAGCGCGTAGATGGCGCCCACGGTCACCCCTGCAATGATGAACTGCAGCAGGTCGTGCATATTGAACTCCTCACGACTGACGCGAGGCGTGGCGCCGTGACGGCGGCGCCTCGCGCAGGAACAGGCGGGTCGTTACTTGGCTGCGACGAAGCGGCCGTCGCGGATCTCGACCATGCGGAAGGCGCTGCTGTTCAGGCCCATGTGATCGGTCGGCGACATCGTGTACACGCCGCTCACGCCGACGAAATTCTTCGTCTGCTCGATCGCGTCGCGTACCTTGGCCTTGTCGGTCGTGCCGGCGCGCTTGATTGCGTCGACGGCCATCATCAAGCCGTCGTAGGCGTAGCCACCGAACGTGGAAACATCCTGCTTGTATTTGGCTTCGTAGGATTGTTTGTAGTTCAGGCTCACCGGACGCTGGGGATCGTTCGGTGCCAGCTGCTCGGCAATCAGCAGCGCTGGCGAGGGCATGCGTACGCCCTCGGCGGCCGGGCCCGCAATGCGAATGAACTCCGCCGACGCCTGGCCGTGCGACATGTACAGCGGCACGTTCAGACCCAGTTGCTTGAAGTTGCGGGCGACGATCGCCGGCGCTTGCCCCGTGCCGAACACGAAGACGGCTTGTGGATTGGCCCCGCGAGCTTTCGTGAGCTGCGGCGTCATGTCGGCGTCGCGCTCGCCGTAGCTTTGATCTTCGACGACCGTCATGCCTAGGCGCTTGGCCGCCTTGATGGTTTCGTTGCGACCGGATTTGCCGAAACCGCCGGTATCCGAGAGCAGCGCAAACCGCGTAATGCCATGCTGCTTCATGTCCTCGAGCACCTTCTCGGCGGCCATCGTGTCGGAGTGCGGCACCTTGAAGACGAACGGCTTGACCGGGTCGACGATGACCGTCGCGGCTGCCAGCGAAATCGTCGGCACCTTGTTGCCCGTGGCCAGCGGCGCCATCGCCATCGTGGAGCCGGTTGTCGACGCGCCGAGAATCAGGTCCACATTGTCCTGGAGCATCAGGCGCTTGGCCATGGCATTCGCCGTGTTGGCGTCGCTGCCGTCGTCGTACACCACGAGCACGATCTGGCGTCCGAGCACGCCGCCCGATGCGTTCACCTTTTCCACGTACTGATTGAGCGTCTTCTGCTCGGGATCGCCAAGGAATGATGCTGCGCCGGTGGCTGACACCACGGCGCCGATACGAATCGGCTCGGCCGCGTGACTTGAAACGGCGAAGGTAAATGCAAGTGCGGGAACCACGGTCGCAGCAAGGCGCGACGTAAGCGTCGTCAAGCGGGGCATGTTGTCTCCAGGTTGTGTAGTTTTGTGAGCCGAGTATAGAAATCGCTCGACCCACAAATCAAATCGATAATATGATTCACCGAAATCGATAAGATCTATAAGCCCAACATGACGCACTCTCCGACGGGTCCAGCGAGGCTAGACCTGAATTTGATTAGGGTATTCGTTAGTATTTATGAGACCGGTAGCGTCACCGCTGCAGCGTCTCGAATGTTCGTGACTCAGCCCACGATCAGCTACGGTCTGGCGAAGTTGCGCGAAGCACTTCACGATCCGTTGTTCGTGCGCACAGCGGACAGAATGATCCCGACTGCGATCGGCGAAGCCGCCTACCGGAAATTTTCCGTGGCGATGGCGACGATTGCGAGCGCTATCGAGTCCCCGCAAGAATTTGTGCCGGCATCGTCGAATCGACGTTTCAGGCTCGCCATGAGTGACATCGGCGAGCTGATCTTTCTGCCGCCTATTTACGCGCGTGTTGCCGCTTCTGCGCCGCAGGTGGAGATCGAGATCGTGCAGGCGACGATCGACGACGCGGCCAAGTGGCTCGCCTCGGGCAAGGTCGATCTGGTCATTGGCAACATGCAGCTCATCGGGCAGAACATTCGCCGAAAGGGGCTGTTCCGAGAGCATTACGAATGCGTGCTTCGTCAGGGGCACCCGTCAGCCGATCCGCAACTTACGCTTGCGAGATTCATCGAGGCGCGTCACGTCATGGTGACCTCGCCGTTCTCCGGCCATGCGCTGGTCGAAAATGCACTGCGCCAGCACAGCGTCAGCCGTCAAATTGTGATGCAGATCTTGCACTTCACGATTCTTCCGCAGCTGTTGGCCTCGAGCGACCTGATGGCAACGGTGCCGTCACGAGTCGGCAAGCAGTTCGCACAGGTGGCGCCACTACAGACCGTGCCGCTGCCGATCGATATCGAGCCGTTCGAGGTTGGCATGTATTGGCACGAGTTCCAGGACGACAACCCGGCCCACATGTGGATGCGGGGCTTGGTGGATGACGCTTTATCCCCCTTGTAATCGCGGCGACGGCTTCAGACGCCGTTGACGCCAACTGTCGTGATTTATCCACGGCGCCAATTGCAGGCGTTACACGCTGTACTTTTCGACGGCATCTTGCTTCCACGCGATACCTGCGCCTGGAGCATCACCGATGATGGCTTTTCCGTCCTTGAACGTGAGTGCTGAATCGACCACCGGCCCAGCGAGATCCATCTGTTCAAGCCAATGGCACGTCGGGCTGACAGCGAGAAGATGTGCACTGAACTCCTGGAAGATATGGCTGGACATGGGCAGGCTATGACGCTCAGCCAGCGCACGTGCCCGCAACCAGCCGCTGACGCCACCAATCTTCATTAGATCGGGCATGCACAAGTCACAAGCTTGGGCCGACAAGGCCAGTGCCATTTCTTCGGCGCCGAACCAGTTCTCGCCCATCTGTACCGGCACCGAAAGTGCTTGTCGGATCTGACTGTGGCCTTCGTAGTCGTGCTGCAGGGTCGGCTCTTCGATCCAGCTGACGCCTTCTGCCGCGACGGCTCGGCCGCGGCGGATTGCCTCGGGAACGTTCAATCCCTGGTTGTAGTCGACCATGATTTCCATGCTGTCGCCCACTGCTTTGCGGATGGCACGAATGACATTGATGTCCTCGTCCAGCGTTGCATAGCCAATCTTGGTCTTGATCGCTTTGTACCCGGCCTCAGCGGCGTTCACTGCTCGGCGGACGGCAAGTTCCTCGCCATCCATTGAGTGGCTGTCGTAGGCGGCCAGTGGTCGTGCCCTCCCCCCCAGAACTTCGACCAGAGGCGCACCGAGCACCTTGGCGTACGCATCCCAAGCCGCCATATCCAGTCCCGAGGACGCCATACGAATCAACCCCGTATTGCCGACAAGGCGGAAGCGGGCCTGCAGCATCTGCTCGAGAGCGTACGGCGCCAGCGGCTGACCGCATACAACCGATGCCAACTCGTCGACCATGCATTGGACGGGCTTGAGCGCCAAAGGCGTATACGTGAACACGTAGGCGTGACCAACGACCCCGTTATTCGTCTCCAGGTCGATGAGGACCAACGGAGATGTGGCAACGATACCTACGGAGGTTTTCACCGGATATTGCAGGGGCACATTCACTGCGCGAGTGCGAAGGCCGGTGATCAAGATGTCGGTTTGCATTGAACGCTCTTGGGCTATACAGACGGGATTTCATACTAAGAGCCGTCAGGAGTCGACGCAAATCAACAGTTTTTTACTTCGCTCATAGATGCGATCTATAAGTGCCAAGCGCGAAAAGCTAAACTTGCTTTCCACGTAGCTGGCAGCAGGCCAACCCAACATGGACTGAGGAGGTTGTATGGAAATCCTATCGAAATCACCGGATGGCAAGTACGACGTTCGCTCGGCCCTATGGGAAGCATCTGCTTCGCAGTGGGTCTACACGCCGTCGATCGTCAACGCGGTGACGGGCGAGGTCCTTTATCAGCCGAGCGATGAGCGTTGGTCTGCAGAAGAGGCGATATGGGACTCGGCTAACGTGGTCACTTTGATGATGCGCCGATTTCCAGGAAATCACGTGCCAGCGCAGATTTCTCTGCGTATCGATGTCTGCAATAAGATCGCAAGCGTAAACGACTCACCCGGGATCACGTTGGATCAGGTAGATGACGCGATCGCGACGACGATTCAGTTGTTGCCGTAATCTCCTGGGAGCGGGTGGTGCCTGTCCCACGGACGTGGCTCAAGGATCGATAATTTGAGTAGATCTGACCTCATGACTGAGGTACCTCGACACGTACCAGACATTTGAGAAAAGAATATGGACGGCAGCAAACCTCAGGAGACCAAGTACCATGAGCAGAAAACATCAACGGTCCTGGACATCTCTGTCAAGCTAAGTAGCTTGACAGTCCTTGGAGCGGCGTTGTTCTCAATCCTGGGATACGTTTACGCGAAGATCTATCTTCAG
Source organism: Pandoraea pnomenusa (assembly GCF_040391475.1). Lineage (GTDB taxonomy): Bacteria > Pseudomonadota > Gammaproteobacteria > Burkholderiales > Burkholderiaceae > Pandoraea > Pandoraea pnomenusa_C. The sequence goes on from NZ_JBEBXS010000001.1 coordinate 388,645, forward strand.
GAGATCGGCGCGTCGTGGGCGGCCAACCTCCTGAATCCGACCGCGTTGATCTATTTATCCGCTCCATTCGGCGCAATGCTCACAATAGCGATTCTGTGTGGAATTGGTGTCCAATCGACCACATCGAACGACAAGGTTTGGCTGCTCGGAGGCCTGGGTGCCGGTCTCGTTTGTTATTGTCTATTTCTGGCCAGCGAAGTATTGAAGGGGCCCATCGCGTCGATCCTCTTGCTCGTCGGGTTCTTCATCGCCGACGGAATTGTCATTGGCGCCGTAGCTGGTTTTGCCAGATCCCGACGGCTTGCAAACAAACCCATGTTCTCTCAGCCGCTGCAAGGTGCTGCAGGCATGATTGCATTGGTCCTGGTATGCTCACTTCCGGTATTCGGCGGAAAGTCGATGGCCCGACTCCATGCCACCCCATCCCACTCGACACTCGCTAGAGCCCATCTCCTGAATCAAACAGAACCGGAGTGGCGGCTAGTGTTTGTCACCGCCGACAAAGCGCTCATCATGAAATTAACGGACCAATGGGCTGATCGGGAATTTCGCGTCGTATCGATCGATCAGATCAGGGTGGACGCTGTGCAACCATCGTGACAGCAGCCCCGCACACGCTCTCGACATTTGCGCCGTCCCTCAATCACGAGCCGCCACGACAGCGGCTTGTGAAAAGCAAACGCCTCATAAGCGTGAAGTGGGGCGCGATGTTCATTGAGAAGCCTGCCAGGCGTTGATCGCGGCGTCCAATTCGGCCGCCAGCTCAGCGGCTACGCGACGGCCAGCGTAAAGCGAACTACTACCAATCACGCCAGGCGCCGAGTAGTGGATTTCTTCAGCAAGTGCGTTCAGATATGCATGCCCTCGCCGACCGTACTCCGCCAACTCCTCTGCAGATAGCTTGATCGCGATGCCGTAACTCACTGCGCCGTGTGAGCAATGCACGTCGAAATACATGCCTTCCGGAGCTTCCGCCAAGAACCAGGTGTGCGGCTCATGATCGATGATTATCATCTCTCCCCTCGCTAGTTGGATCACTTGGCCACTGAGACCGCTGTCATGTCCACCAAAGGCTACCCACAGAAGTTCTGAGTAAGCCTGAACGCTCACAGGGCCATTGCGGAAATGGTTAAAGCCGGATCCCTTGGTCCGCGCTATTCCCAGGAGATGTTGTTCGCGGGAATGGTGCGGACCTTACCGTCAACCACCGCCTCAATCGAATCTGCCGACATCGTCGAAAGCCTGATATCCGCGAAGCCCACATTGCCGAGACAGTATCGGATCGCCCCATCGGACATACGCACGAGGCCGATTCGAAATCCCATTCCCTCTGTCCCCTTTCGGTTAGGAACGTCATCAACCTTGAGGCTTACGAACGCCATAAACGATTCATCGGCTGCCCACACAACTTCGGGCGATCCGGCGCTTTGCTCTGCACCGCCGTTGATCGATATCCATCCCCATTCAGGGCCGCCCATCCAAAGCTCGCCGGCCCAACGCCATGTGACGTGATGACGCGTGGATTCAATCTGCACGTGCGCTGAACGATTCACTTTCTTCTCCTAGGGTGCCTTCTGCTGGCATCGATGGCGCTTCTGCCAAGCATTCTCATCTCCGGACACCAGGAGGCGCAAGTGAAGCACTTCGTCGTGACGGTCTATACGACCGGTGGCCGCTATCGCGAAAAAGGAATCGCGCGATCTGTAGTGGTCTAATCCGTCCGGACACTCATTTAGGCGAGAATGCTCGCCATGAAAAGGTGTTTGATGACCAACCAGTTACCGTCACCTGACCCAGGAGGCAGATGATTCCTGCGACGGGGCTACCGATGGTGAAGTGAGACGCAGCAGGCCAACCCCGCGATTGAATCTCAACTTTCCGTTATCGCCGACAACGCCGCCCCCAACCCACTCGAGTTAGTCCCGATTGCATACAAATCGGCGCTCCGCATTACCTCCCCCGCAAACTGTACCACCGCAAGGCCGGCCCCAGCTTTCTCCAATATGCCGCTGATGTGCTCTTCAGCGAATCGCTATTTCATTGCCGCTCCGCTCTGGAACGCCCCCGCCATTTCGGCACCGCGCTAAACGCGAAGAGCAGGTCAATTCCCCCACAGATAGAAGCGGAAAGGGTATGCGCCAAACAACGCCCCCCCCCCCCTAGCAACATCATACAAAAAAATGTAGCATACAAAATATTGCACGATACAACACTTTTTCCATGGAATCTCCCTTTGAACGAACTGACGCGCTGAGATTGCTCCTCCTGTGGGAGGGGGAGCTTAGTCGCTCCAGATTGATAGATCTGTTTCGACTAGGAGAGACCCGCGCAAGCCAATGGATTCGCGAGTTTAGAGATGCAAATCCGGATTGGTTGACCTGGGATACCCGCGCTCGGCGTTACTACGCAACGTACACCGCCTATAAGGAATCGGAGACGGAAATGGCTCAAAACGAGCGCCGTGCAGCATCCCTTGCTCGGTATCTCGCGCTGAGCGGGCTCTTCCTGGACGCACCGAATGCGCGAACGGACGGTATTTCTTGGGCGGCGTATCCCGAACTTTCAGCTCCTTCACCCAAGACGTTCGCTGTAATCCGCCAAGGTATCCAGTCAAGCAAAGTGCTCGAAATTGCATATTCCTCCATGAGCAACCCCGCACAACACCGGAGACTCATCTCGCCTCACGGACTAATACGTGCAGGCCGACGCTGGCACGTTCGCGCATGGTGCGAACATGCGAATGCCTACCGCGACTTTGCGCTTGGTCGAATTTGGCAAGCGAGCTTGTTAGAACGAGACGCCACACAAGGTGCGAAGAACGATATTGGTTGGAATGCGACTATTCGAGTGTCTCTGATCGCCCATCCTGGACTATCGGAATCTAAAGCACTCGTCATTCGGAATGAGTACTTTGGTGGAGCCTCGAGTCGCACAGATCAATGTAAGGGCTGCCTCATCCCCTATTTTCTGCAAGATCTGCGGGTCGCAGTAGATCTCGATAAGGAACTGGCACCGGAATTTCAACTGGCACTGGGAAATCCGGATGAGGTTCGCCCTTGGCTTATATCTTGATGGATATTGAAAAACTTGAAAGCCTCGGTGGTTCAGCCGTCTCACTGCTTTTCCAACGGCTTCCGGATCGTCTGTTTGCCCCGCTTGCTGCGACTAATCGACAGCTCTACTGGGCGCTCCTTTGCATGCTTTACAGAAAGCGCTTCGGCCCGGACGCGCCACTGCCACCCATGGATGGTTTTCCCGCCCGAGACATTACGCTCGATATTGAGGGGGCTTTGACCGATGTCGACGACCTGCGTGATGACACCGATGGCCCAGCACCTGTCACTGACATCAACGTTCGAGCCCACAACCACCTGACAACGCTTATTGAGGCGGGATGGTTGAAGACAAGCAGGCGTCTGTTTGAAAAGCGACTCCAAATGGCGCCGGCGGTCAGTCAATTCCTTTCGAAACTTGTCGGTTTCGCCGAAACTGGCCCGGTCTTCGTCGCAGGAAAGATCCGCTCGGTGGAGACAAATCTCAAGGAGGCCATTCAGCTCGGCGCTGGCGACTCCCTAATGGAAGCGGCTGAAACGGCACGGAACCTGCTCGAACACATTCGTAATACAGGCATGAGCATTCGTGACCTTATGGACCAACTCGGGGGAGAAATACCGACACGAGAGTACGTTCGATTATTTTTCAATGACTACGTTGAAACTGTCTTCATTGGAGACTATAAGCGCTTACGCACGCAAGACCACCCACTGACGCGTCGTGCTCAAATCCTCGCACAAGTGGATGAGCTTTACGGCGACGACGAGAGGCGGACTACGCTTATCAACTGGTACCAAGCAAATCGAGCGCCGGGAAACACTCAACGAGCAACACGCATGTTTGAGCGAGACATTGAGCGACTACTTGAGCTATCGCGCATCGATGAGTATCTAGATCGTCTGGACGACGAGATCCGTCGTGCGAACAAACGAGCTCTGGTCTACTTGGACTACCGCATCCGTGCCTTGCGTCCCCTTGACGAGGTCATACAGACCACGATTCAACAGATATCTGCTAGTCCGACGCAGCGCCACCGAACGGCGCTGGCACCAGGATATCTAATCTCGCCGACCACATTGACGCAACCAAGACGCCCAGTAGTACGTGCTCCTGCGGATGCTCTACGCAACCGCATTCCGAGCGCAACAGACATTGCCCGCGCACGCCTAATCTTCAGAGCCAGGGATGCACGAACGATGACCGCCCCAAAACTTGCAACCTATGTCGCCGAATGGCTTGGTGATGAGGACAACGTAACAAGCCGGAACATTAACGTGGAAAGTGTCGAGGCGCTGCGCGCCTATCAAACGTTGTTTGGCATTGCACTGCCAATGTCCTCCTCATCTCGGGACCTGGTTATCACAGCGACCACCATGGCAAAGGGATTTAGGGTGCGTTTCACCGGCGACGAAGAGGTTACGCACAAATACATCAGTGGACGCACGTTTCAGGTAACTCCCCTCAAGAGGAAAAGTTGATGCCAAACTGGGATGACATCGCCTCGGATTCAGGCGGCTTATACGAACCAGCCAACTTCGAAAGTGCGGCGTATCGACTTGTAGCAGAGCAAGTCCTGTATCACTCAGATCGACTGAGTCGGACAGATTACGGCATCGTTGAGCGCTATGAGCGAGATTTCAGACAGGCACTGGCACCGCTGGGTATCGATCTCGAAATCAATCGAGAGTTGCGCTATGCGTGCGCAATCCCCAAACACGCTCGCAGTACCCCAGCAACAACGACGCAGACTCTGCTCGCACTGGTTTTGCGAGCGCTATTCGATGACGCTGCACGGCGAGGCGACCTTTCTGATGATGGCGAAGTCTTTTGCGAAACCGTTGAACTTGCTCAACGATATGCCCTCATGACGCACAGAGAACTGCCCCCCAAGACCGAATTCGATAATGCGATGAAGATGCTCCAACGTTGGGGCATCGCACGAACCGTCGGCGAGGCCGAAATGGAATACACCGGGGGCATTAGTGCTACGTCTGGCACTGTTTTTGCCATTCGACCGGCGATCGTTCAATTGCTTGGGGAATCTGCGCTTGCTCGACTAGCCGCGTGGGCTAAGCCAGACGCCTCCGCCCCCTCTTCCGCCTCGGATACCGATCATGACGATGACGGAGAGAACTCAACGGACCAGGACATCCAAGAATGACACTTTCTCTTCACGCTGTGCACGTCGTCCAATTCTTCATGTTTGACGCCGAAACGATGACGCTGGGCGAAATTTCCGGCATCTTCGGCCCAAACGGCAGTGGAAAAAGCTCATTCATTGACGCGGTACAGATTGCCATGCTGGGGGGCAATCAACGTGTCTCCGCACTCAATGCACAGGCAGACGAGAGCAGCAAGACCACGCGAACAATTCGGGGCTATTGCCTCGGCCAATACGGCGAGACCTCAGAGCAGCGTGTTAGAGACAACGCGACAACGTACATCACTCTCATCTGGCGAGATGGCGAGGCAAAGACATCTGTTTCAATGGGAGTGTGCATCTCCGCATCCGGTGACAGCGAGGAGCACGAAGTGCGTGGGCTCTATGTAGTTCCCGACATCGAACTAAGCCTGGGGGATCACCTGACTGTGGAGGCTGGAAAACGACAACCTAGAGACTGGAAATCGTTCAGAGCCGACCTTACCCGTCGGGCTCAGGTAACAACAGATGACGAAATCATCTACACAAACTCGAAACACTATCTCCGAGCCGCACTGACACGGCTTCGAGGAGATGGCGGTTTGCCGGACCATGAGGCATTTCAACGTGCGTTTCGCTTTGCACTCCGTATGCGTTTTGACAAATCTGTCGACCATATCGTACGAAACGAAGTGTTGGAGCCTCGCCCGACGAACGTCAAACGCTTTCGCGAGATTACCGACACATTCCGCTCATTAAAGGCTCTTGTCACGCGAGTCGCCAAACAGTTGGAAGCCAGTCAGTCTATCCTCGACCTGTTTGACAAAGCCGTTGAACAAGAACTTCAGGCAAATGCGTGGCAGGTCTTACACCATGACGTCGAGGGTGAGCAAGCGGACGACGAGGCCAACCAGGCTCGCGCTCTGGCAGGGGTCGCCGTGGAGGCATTGCAGGATCTACAGGACAAGCTTGCGGAGCACAAACGCCACCTTACGCAGAGGTATCAGGAGCGACTTGCCGCAGAGGGACTGCGCAATTCGCACGCTGCTCACGAACATCACGCAGTGATTCAGGACGGGATACGCGACAGTCAGGCCATTGTCCACGAGCGATTGAAAGACATTGAGTCGATGTTGCAACAAATCGCCAAACTGCTCAACAATGCTTCCCGCCGGCGTCATCTCGAAACTCACGCCGCAGCCCTCAGATTCGAGCATGACGCGCTCATTAACTTGAGTGCCACTCTTTCTCTGGATACCGACATCGAAGCTATCGCCACTAAGGTGCAGGTCGCACTTTCCGTTGCGAATAATGCTTGGGAAACGCTCATACAATCCGGACGTAGCGTTGCATCGGAACTTTCCGACCTACGGGAGCGAAAGGTTTCACTGGAAGGCGACCTGTCTCGTGCTAAGGGTGGCTATGCAAAGCTTTCCGAAAAAACAGGTAAGTTGCGTGCTGAATTGTCCGAACACGGAATCCCCTCCACGCCAGTCTGCGACGTCATTCGGGTGACGGACCAGGCCTGGCTGCCCGTGGTGGAAAGTTTTATGGGGTTATCAAATCTCGAAGCCTTGATAGTCGAAGAACGACACGAGCATCTCGCGTTTGATATATACCGAAATCTTTCGGGCCGTGGCGCCATCTACGGCGCAAAACTTGTCATGTCGAGCCGCTTCACGTCTCCTCAAACCGCCATTTCTGGGACCGTTGCCGAACTCATTGATGGCACACACCCGGTAGCGATTGCGTTCGCTCGAAACCTCGTCAAGGACATCTACCGCGCCACAACTAGCATCGAAGCCTTGCGTGGTACACGGACATTGACAGTAGATGGCATGCTGACTGGACGAGGGACTATTGAACGCCTATCCCCCGCAAAGGAGCGACGATTGGGCGTCATCGGACATGACCAAAAATCCGCCATCGAATCCGAGTTGCTTCAGTGCAGCGCAACGACCGCTGAAAAACAACGAGAACACGACGAGATCAATATCGTCGACAAGCTCCTGCGCACGTTGCCATCTGACGAGATGGCGATTAACAGTATCCGCACTCGCGCTATGGAGGCAAACACCGCTCAGAAAAAAGCGGATGGTTACGCCTCAAGGCTGCGCCAACTCTCAGACGACGAGTACCTCGAACTGTGCGAAAGAGTTCGGCACCTTGAAACCCAAGAGCAGCAATTGCGCGGTCAGGAAACGGAAATAGCCACATCGGTCGGCCAGGCAATACAACACGCCGACCATCTGAACCGAAGCGCCTCGGCTGCCGAGACTCACGCGGATGCCACTCGACTCCGATTGCGGGAAGTCAGGGCCAATACGGCGTTTGACAGCGATTACGCCGACAAACAATGGGATCAACTGCTTCCTCGCTTCGCACCAAATGACTACCTAGGCATGCTCAAATATTGCGAGAGCCGACGCAAGGATCTCGATAACAAGCATCGACAGTCAGCAGGCCGAGGCACGTCGCAGCTCGGCACTTTTCTCGCCGACTTTACCGAACATCTTGACATCGGCATTGCCGAGAACTGGCGACTAGCGAGAGACTGGGTTACGGCACGCGTGCACCGCCTTAAGGACACCGAGTTGGTGAATCACCAGGCAAGAATGGATGAAGCATATCGCGCATCCCAAGAAACATTTCGTACAGACGTTGCGGTCGCACTTTCAAATAATTTGTCTTGGCTGGACGACACCGTAAACCGTCTAAACAGCGTGCTTGGCACGAGCCCTGTATTTTCCAACGGTGAGCGTTATCAATTCGTTCGACATGTACGCCCCGAAAATTCAGCATTGCTCAAATTTGTTAAGGATATCGCCGCATATGGATCGGAAGAAGCGACACTTTTGGGAAGTGCAGGTGAAATTCCGGAGCAATTCAAAACGTTGCTCGAAGAAAAATCGAATCCTGGAACAGCAGGTTTGCGTACCGCACTCGACGATTATCGCGAGTTCTTCTCGTTCGATATCGAAATCGTCCGAGAAGATCAGGTGACCGGCCAGAGAAGAAAGATTGGGAACCTAAGCAAACGTCTTGGTCCAGGCTCTGGCGGCGAGCATCGAGCACCACTCTACGTCATCGCAGGCGCGGCGTTGGCTTCAGCCTATCGACTCAGCCCGGCACACCGAAACGGCATACGTTTGATCCTGCTCGATGAGGCGTTCCATCGGATGGACCAAACCAATATCACTGCGACAATGCGCTATTTCGACGATTTAGGTCTGCAGGTCTTCCTCGCAAGCCCCGGGGAGAATCTGGGCATCCTGACAGCATTCCTCCACCGGTACTACGACATTGTCCGAGATCCGGTCAACAATTTCGTCCATGTCACCGGACACGATGTGGACGAAGATTCGCGACGACTGATGCGCTCCGATTTACTTGAGTTCCACCCAGAACTATTGGAAGCTGAGCTCCAAATCGTCGAGAGTGAGTCTTTGGCCGAACCCACACCTGCCCTCGATTAATAGCTATGGATACGCTAGCCACGACGTTGCTGACCAAGCTTCTCGCCATAAGTGAGCGGCATACTGTTGGGAGACGCGCCCGGAGCGCTGCGCTGACCGCACGCGACCTAAACGCCTATTCATCGAGTCGGAGCCTTCAGGAACGCGAGTCCTTCGAGGCCAATATGAAGGCCGCCGTCAATGCTGGCGCTATTGAACTTCATTGGGATAACGAGCGGAGTGAGAGTCGCTCGATCACGCGTGTTTCCCCAAAAGACGTCGATGTATTGGCTCTGTTTCTTGGTCGGCCGACACAGTTATCTGTTGTCGAACGCGCTCGCGTCGCACTTGATCCGTGGCGTCCCGCATACCCCGTACTAGACGCCGTTCTAGCCCGCTGGGAGAAGCTTTTTAAGGTGCGAGGGATCGGCCCTGAGCGAGCGAATGATTGGACTGACGCGCTGGCGGTCATTGAGTCTATGAGGCGAGATACTCGCATCGGAGCAGAATCTCTCCCTGTCCGAGAAGTTAGCGCAACATTGTTGCACCACAGTAAGCGGATCGAACAAATCTTGACCTCGCTGGATGTGCTGCTTTCTGGTGATATTGACTCCGCCCCTAGGCAAGCCAACGACGTATTGGCGGAAATTGGCTTGTGCCGAGAAGACCAACCCGTTCGCCTAGCGGGAGCCGTTACGATTATCCGCGAGCGTGTAACCGCTTTGCTTGACATGCCTTATGGAGCGTTTCCTGCTAGCACACTGCTGGGAACTACGAGCTCACCAAAATTCCTTCTCACCATCGAGAATCAAACCACATTCCACAGTGAAGCAAGACGGCGCTGCAACGACAACGCACTCTTGATGTACACCGCAGGGATGCCTTCGCCAGCATGGCGAGCAGCATACCAACGATTGATAGAAAGCGTTCCACTCACGTGCCGCCTCATGCATTGGGGGGATGTGGATGAAGGCGGATTCCGCATTGCTTCCAACATTGCGGAAGTGGCGCGACAAAACGGGCGGGAATTGCTTCCGTATAAAATGTCACCATCGGACGTCCCTGAAAATCACCGGCGCCCTGCAACTGAGGGCCAAACGCAGCGCATGCGTAAATACGCTGAGCGAGCAGGTTGGCTCGAGCTCGCGAATGCCGTTACCGCCTCAGGTTTCATTTCAGAACAAGAAGCCCTCGCTTCCTAAATAATCACGACTAGGACAGCGAGGTCAGCACTTGTAGTAGTCAACCCACCTGTAGTGGTCTAATCCCTCCGAACACCCGTTTAGCCAAGAATGCTCTTTATGAAGCGGTGTCTGATGACCAAACAACGTCGTTCGTTTTCCACTGAGTTCAGACGCAATGCTGCCGCACTGGTTCTTGATCAGAGCTATAGCCACATGGACGCATGCCTGTCCGTCGGCGTTGCCGATGAGTGAGGACCGAAGGCCTGGCTGAGCGTGTTGTGCGTCGATGGGTTGAATAGCTCCAGGTTGAGCGCCGGGGTGTTACCCCTAAAGCAAAGCCCTCACGCCAGCGCAGCAGCGTATTCAGGAGATTGAGGCGCGCATCGATTGCCTTGAGCGCGAGAAGACCATTTTAGAAAAAACCACCGCGCTTAATGTCGGAAGGGATCGAACGTACGCGCTGATTGAGCAACCCGCCAAGTGTGCCCCCATAGCCTTACTCTGCGCGCTGTTTGAGCTTCCCCGCTCGATATTTGCCTGCACCCCAAGCCCACCGAGACATCAGCCATTACCTGATGCAACGATACAACTGGCTACGTCCGCATCAATTTGCCGACGGGTAGCTCCTGCGGTAGCAGAAGAAAAACTATGTGCAGCGTCTGCGATGGGTTGACCACTACAACGACCCACGCCATCGAAGCGCGCTGTGAAGACGTAAGCGTCTGGACGGTCAAGTCGGCTCCGAGCGCATTGAACCTCTTTCGGACACGTCGTCACTCGCCTGAAATCTGCAATCGAGCCACCTCAAAGGAGCTCTAGCTGGCTTGAGAGGGCCCGATTGCAGATTCCTCCGAAAATCGGCTATACTAAAAGTGCAGTGCGGGGTCGGAGGCCGCCAGTTGTTGCGTGACCCGACTCTTCAGGAAGAAAATAGCACTGGATGGCCATCGGACTTTCTGCTGACTTGGTATCGCGGTATAGACTGGACTCCTATACTGGCAATTTGTCCACAAAAGCAGTATCGCCGCAAGTGCTTTATGCAAAGCACTGGGGAATTCTAGATGTACTAAAAGGCTCATCACAAGATGGGCCTTTTTCATTTTGGGAGACATATGACGTTACCTGCCCGCGACCTAGAGCTCATCAAACTTGGCCTTAAAGAATGGGGGCATCCGACAATCACTGGTGCGAATTTGGGGGACCTAATAAGGGAAAATGCCCCAGATGTCGACGTTCGTGAAGTCGTAGGTATGCCGAGCGGAACAGGCGCACTCCGTCGCTTCGTGACCGAACATTTGGACGAGGTGCTACATTACAGCGGAAACAAACAAGGTTCCGACCCGATCTACACCATCAACCTGGGCGAGTCCGAGCAGCCGAAGTCAACGTCAGTCGACGATGATGATGCCGCTAAGTTGTGGACGACATTTGCCCGCACGTACGCTCCGAAAGTCATTCTTCTGACAAACTCCGGCGCAATAAAAGTGGTGGATGCTCCCGCCTCCCAAAACGACGGCGAGCAACAGATCAAAAGCGCTACGCGCGACGAGCTGGACGCAATCCGAGCTCAATTCACCGAGACACTTACTCAAAAACTGGCGGACTCGGACGTAGTCATTCCGGATGCTCACGCACCGTTTGATCTATGGTCTCTGGCCGTTAAGAAACTTGGCCTCGGTCATTACCGAGACTGGGCGATATATCGTGTCGACAAGATTGTTGGGCTATTTGAGTCACGTCTTCGTGCCTTCAACGTTGATGAAGCGCGCGTTATTGTACTGGCGAGACACCTGCGCAGCGCCCAGATGGCCGCCCGAACAAAGGCAAAGACCCGCGTAAAGGCCAAAACAATGGACGAAGCCACGTCAAGCGAAGCGGCGTCCGGCTCGAGCCTGCCGACGAACTCGCCGCCAGATTCCGATGGAGCTTTTCGTACTGCTGTTGCACACGCAATTGCGGCGCTGCCGATATCCGATCTGCGCGAATTACGACTGCCGGCGGGCGTCTTGTGGGACATCATCAATCAACAGCCTCGTAACATCTAAATCGCCGTGGCCGATCACTCTGTGTATGTCGAGCGCGAAAAAACGCTTGTCCTCGTCAGCCAAAAATACGAAAAAGAAGTTACCGATGCGCTAATACAGTACGGAAGTACAAGCTGGAGGACAGCCTTCGAAATACGCGTACTTTCCGAGCGTAATGACGCTTCTGCGGACATAACACAGACTATCCAAGACAACACTTCCAAGATCATCCGAGAGTACGCAGACGGCCGTCTAAATAATATCGTGACGCTACAGCACGTCACGGTGGATATGAACCGCCTCAGAGAAGAGGAAATCCCACTGCGCGAAACGAACACTGTCACCACAATGTGCAAGGTACTTGGCAAGGAGTTACGAGCCAAGCGCCTACATTGGATGGAGTTCGCCCGTGACGAGTGGCAGAAATCAACCCTCGCAACTGGGACGCCGGAGCACTGGGTTCAGCAATTCGCTGACCTGGGGATCAATACTGATATTGGTCGGCAACTTTTGAAGAGCCTGCGCGTTGTCACAGAGAAAGATCTCAGGGAAGCCTTTTCCGTCTCGCACCATCAGACGGTCGGCTTGCGTGTCGCCTATGCCTACATTCGGGATGACGAACCGGGCAGCAGTTCATTGTCTATCAAGAACATCCTTGAGCATTGTTATCCCTCTGAGGACATCATAGCAATCAACCTCGAAGCGATTGATGAGCTTGCAGAGATGGACAAGGACGTCATCTACGTATTCGAGGACGGTCTATGGAGTGGCGTCGAGCTCGTTAAGCGACTGAAGAAAATTCACTTGTCGACTCCTTTTCGCGGCAGCGCCGTGCAGTTGCACTTTAAATATGGTGTAACCAGCGACGCCGGTCTGACCGCCGCCAGGCTTTTCGCCAGGCGAGAGCGATCGAGCCGCGTTCAGTTTGATGCAGCTGCCGTACGCAACCATTTTCGATTCCTCAAACCAGGCATCGAAAGTGCTGTCGCCAAAGTCCAGAGCGAGACGGACGATGCCATCCGGCAGCTACTTGATGAGGCAGTGGAGCCTTATGCATTCCGTAGCGACGCTGGTTGGGGGCAAAGTCGGGATGATGCCGTATACATCTGCTCGGAAATTGGACGCCAACTTGTGGTGCCGTATTTACGCCGAAAGAAGGCTGGCGCGAATGGGACGGAACAGAGTAATGCGGAGCCCATCGATATCCCGGAAGCTGATATCGAGATGTGGAAGCTGGGCGCGAGCCAATTTGCGTCGACGGTGGTGTTCGCCACGAGCATCCCGAAACCTGTTCTGCCCCTGCTGTGGATGCATGGAAAAGTCACGATGGGTGATCGGACCGTTAACTGGAAGCCGCTCTTCTGGGACGTAAGGCGAACAGGTGTCATCACCGAGTAGCCCCCCCGGTCTTGGCAGGCGAAATGAGGGGCACCACGACGCGTCGCAGCGGGTTCAGACTCCCGCTGGGTACGTCCACCACGTAGCCGGCACATGAATGCCGGGATGGTGAACACCGAGACAGCCGGTGTCGACCACCATGTGCCATTCGGCGGTCAAAAGGGTTCAAGCTTAGCCCCCCCGAGAACAAGGCGCATACATCTGGAACGCTTACGGATGGAGCCTGAGTTTCGCGGCAGCAATCTGAGCCGGCTTGAGTTCAAACCTCCCCAACAGCCAATTGTCGTGACCTGCCCACCGGGCTTTTTGTAGTGGTCAACCCATCCCGGACACTGCGTTAAGTTTTTCTTCTGCTACGGCAGGGGCCAGCCCGTCATTGAACTGATGCGGACGTATCCAGTTGTACCGCTGCATCAGGTAATGACTGATGTCCCGGTGAGCTTGCGGTGCCGTCATATATCCCGCGTTCGGCACCCATTCTGTTTTCAAACTCCGGAACAAGCGCTCCATTGGTGAGTTGACGCTCCTATGTCAAGAAGTGCGCGCTGAATCGGCCAAGTCGGCAAGAATGAGCGGGTACAACTCCCTGACGATATAGCGCTTCAGGCAGCGATGTATTTCTTTGTTCGACATCCCTTCCTTCGTTCGGCGCTCGACGTATGCCCGAGTTCTCGGATCACTGCGCATGCGCACCATAGCGATGGTCCACAAGGCGTTGTTTGCAGCACGATCACCACCTCGGTTCAGGCGATGTCGGACCGTTTTGCCAGAAGACGCTTGCAGTGGGCTCGTGCCACAAAGTGCGGCGAGCGCGGCATCGCTTTTCAACCGTTCCGGATTATCGCCTGCAACGGCAACAAGCACTGCCGCCGTTTGAGGCCCAACACCAAATCGTTCTCGAAGCCGTCGTGCATGCTTGAGGGTTAGTTGTTCGAGCAGCGCATCGAGCGTCGAAAGTTCTTCCGTGAGAGAGAGGTAGCGCTTTGCCAGTAAGCGCAGCGTGGTTGTCAAAGCCTGCAACATCGGTGAGTCGCCTAACGAGCGCAGCCGTGCGCAGTTGGCGATGCATTCGGCGGTCTTTGTCTTCAGCAGGCGCTCCCGGATGTCCTGCGGGGCGCTCACCAGCAAGGCCCGCAACTGATTGATCGCCTGCGTCTTCGCTTTGACGGCGCTGCGGCGAGCAACGGAAACAGCCCGCATCGCTTCGGCCGCCCCAGATTGGTCTTTGGGGATCGCAGTTGCCTTTCCGGCGAGAACCGCGCGCGCGGCGTTTTCCGCATCGGTCGGATCGGATTTTCCGCGTGATCGACGTGCAGCCCGATCAGGGCGATTGACCTCCAGCACTTCGATCTCATGATCGCGCAACACTCGGGCAAGACCTGCGCCATAGGTGCCGGTCCCTTCAACGCCAGCTCGGCGCAACTGACCGAGAGAATTCGCCCAGGTCGGCAGCTTGAGATATCCCGCCGTCTCGGCCGTCACCGAGAGAGTTCCGAGGAGCTTTCCTGTTTCGCTGATTACTGCCCCGACATGCGTATCGAGGTGCGTATCGACGCCAAGAATGACTTCGTGTTGTTCCATGCGAGTCTCCGTCGTGATGGGCGCATCGCCAACCCCACTCGCTGGACAGGACACTCACGGTGCAGGACAAAGCTCCTATCAGGTCACAAACGCTGGGCCCGGCAACGCTCGGGGAACGCCGGAGCCCGATCGACAAGTCAACGCCAAGGCAGCTCGGCCAATCCCAGCACGGGTCAGATCGATCCGACGTTCGAAGCGTATTTTGGACTGAGTGTCCCAGCAATTGCCGCGCCGACTCATGCTCTGCTCGATCCGGTACCGCCATAGTCGCTGGCGGAACTTGCGACTACCGTACTGACCACCCTGATCCGAGTGAAATTGCAGCCCTTGTGGACGACCGCGCTGCTCATAGGCCATATCGAGTGCCTGCACCACCAGGTCGGCGTCAGGACGCGTCGAGAACGCCCAACCGACGACACGGCGCGTGAACAGGTCCAGGACTGCGGCCAAGTAATGCCAACGGCCTTGCGCCCAAACGTACGTGATGTCGCCGCACCAGACTCGATTCGGCGCCTCCACCACAATCTGCCGATTCAGGCGATTCGGAATGTCCACGCGCTCGATGGTGGCTCGCTTGTAGGCGTGGCTGCCCGGTTGTTTGCAGATCAGTCCAAGCTCCGCCATCAATCGACTGACCTTGAAACGTCCGATGGCAATGCCTTGCTCACGCATCATTCCCACGATGCTGCGGCTGCCCGCTGAGCTACGGCTTTCGACGAACAATTCATGCACACGACTGCGTTGGGACATACGTATCGGGTCGACACGCTGGCGCCGCTGACGATAAGCGTACAAGCAAGATCGTGGAAGCTCGAACAGCGCGCAGAGTAAGGCTATGGGCTCACCTTTGGCGAGTTGCTCAATCAGCGCGTACGTTCGATCCCTTCCGACATTAAGAGCGCGGTGGCTTTTTTTAAAATGGCCTTCTCGCGCTCAAGGCGGTCGATACGCGCCTCAAGCTCCTGGATACGCTGCTGCTCTGGCGTGAGGGCCTTGCTCTGAGGGGCAACACCCCGGCGCTCAAGCTGGAGCTGATCAACCCATCGGCGCAAAACGGACTCGGCAACGCCGACAGAACGGCATGCATCCACGTGGCTGTAGCTCTGATCAAGGACCAGTGCCGCAGCGTTGCGCTTGAACTCAGGGGAAAACGATCGACGTTGTTTGGTCATCAGACACCTCTTCATGGCGAGCATTCTCGCCTAAATGCGTGTCCGGAGGGATTAGACCACTACACAATGCCACGAAGAATACAATGTTAAGTTTAGCCGACCGAAAATGGCTTGTTCTGCCGGTGCATGCGCTCCTGGTCGGCGATCTCGCTCGGCTGCAACACTAGCTCGGCATCGCTCATACGCTCCAGCACACCACACAGACGCACCGTGCAGGCGATGGGCGGGGGCTCGAACTCGTAGCCGCTGGCGATCATTTCAGCCGCGACCTCCTCGGTGATGAAAAGCGGCTCGCTTATGTTGTTCCGCTTCATGAGCTGTGGATCCGATAGTCGCTGATCTGATCCGTGACTGCGCTCGCACGATCACTGATAGTCACCTGCCAGCCAGCTGCTGAACAACCCTTCGGCATCATCGGCGGCGGCAATCGCAACCTGTACTTCCTGGCGTTTCAAGTCGAGCACCCGCAGCTTGTCACTACCCTTCACCTGGGCAATGGATTCGATCCGACGATAGGCACCGGCATGGTTGGCTGCATACAGGGCTAAGCCTTGCAGCTTGACCAGCGCGTCGCTCAAGTGCAGTCCGTGCGGATCAACCAGATCAACGACAAGGGAGCCATCCCCCTGCGTGGCAAAGAACAGAAAGTCCGGGCGAACAATTCCGTACTGCCCCGATTTCTCATAGGCGATACCCAGCGACGCCTGCCCAGGCTGCTGTGGATTGCGATACCAGAACGAAAACCCCGGCTTTGCCGATTCAGTCTCGACGACCGTCCGCTCCCAGTCATTCAGTTCAGCGGGGTACTTGCCGGCCTCGTTGCACAGCAAGTGGCCATCCCAGACCGGGAGCACTCTCACCTTGCCGTTTTCGTTCGCCTTGGTCGCCTCATAACGTGCTTCGGGCTTGAGCAAGCCCACGTCCTGCGGCTCCGTGCTCATTTCGATGATCTGCCTGTAGGACTCCCGTCGATCATCGCTTAGCGCCTTGATCTCCGCCCCATACTTGGCCAGCCAGTCCTTCGCCAGCTTATCAGCCGCGGCATCAAAATAAGCCTGCGCCTCCATCACCAGCCCCAAACCAGCAACGGTTACGCGGGCTTCCATGATGGCCTCAAGAAAGCCTTCCGGGTCTTCGTCGCGGTCGGCTTCCTGACTCGCCAGATGGTCAACATACGAATGGGCAATCGCCGGGCTGAAGATGCGCGCCGCACGACGGTAGGCATCGTCAATGACTGCCACATCTGCATCTTCCCAGAATTTCTCCAGACTCCGGCCTTGGCCCAGCATGTCTGCTTTCACGGTCTTGCCGTCCACAACCAATACGGACTGCCGCTTGGCCTTGATCTTACCGTCGTTGTCGGCCTGAAACGCATCCAAAGCTGCGTGCATCTCGGCATGTGCTAGTCCACCTGCGCCGGACAGAATATCGTCCGACGCCAACTCGTGCGCTAACGCGGTCAACCTGACTGCTGGCTTGGCACCTCGTTGCGGGCGCGTTTGTGACGGCAACGCCTCGAACGCTTCCCATATCGCAGGCGCGACTGCAGGGTTCGGCAGCACCTCAATATAGTCGATCAACACACGCCCAGGCGTTGCCGCCTCATTGCCGGTTGTCAGCTCATCGACCACCTGCTCCACGGCCTTGCGATTGAATCTCGGCAATAAGCAATCCACCGAGTTCAGGCGGTCATTGCCGGGGATACGGCGGGCCAGCGGCGAACGTACCAAACGACCCAGCAACTGCGTGATGTGCGTCTTGTCGCTGGCCGCACGGAACGACACCATGACCTCGGCGCGCGGGCAATCCCAGCCGGTGCTGATAGCATCCTTGGCAATCAGCACCCGCACCCACGTCGATTCCTGAACCCGCTGCGGCTCGATGTAGGGCACGTCCCGGTTACCGAAGCGCTGCGTGGTGTGCTCCCCGAAAACGTGCGCCACGCTGGCAGAGGGCAAATCAGGGTAGCGCTCGAAAATGGTATCCAGGGCCCGCCCGATTTCATCGGCGTCAGGCGTGTTGGGAACCTGCAAAACCATCAACGGCACGACAACATGCGCTTCCTGTTGCTGCTTGGAATAAGCGTCCCACGCAAGACTGGATTCCTTCAATTTATCGGTCGCACGCCGCACCAGCACGGTATCGAAATCGCCAACATTGTCTGGAACATCCAGCAGGATGGTGTCCTTGATCAGGCCGGACTCCTGCACTTTAGACGCATCAACTTCTACGTTGGGCAGCTTGATATGCTTGCCTGCCGACTCAACCGCCTTGTTGAACCGCTCGACCGTTGCCGAAATACCCCAAACCGCCGGGATACCGGGCACGCTGCCCACGCCATTGATTAGCCGCTGGACGATAGTGCTCTTGGCGCTCTGACTGGCTGCTGTCTGCGCGCCCATGCCACGGTGCGCCTCATCCAGCACCAGGTAAAGCGTCAAATCCGGGTCTTCAATGGTGTTCTGAATGGTGTCCCAAATCGTGTAGGCCCGCAGGTCAGGCCGCATGTCCGGGAAGGTACCGTCCAGCATAGCGGCCATCTCTTCAGGGTCATGGCCACGCACCAGCAGGCTGTTCTTGCTGAGTTTCTGGGTGTTAAGAAAATAGATTTTCCCCGCCTGAAATTTTGGCCTGTTGAAGGTGTTTTCCACCACTATCAGGTCGGTGTAATTGATGCGGTCACTGGCCTCGATAAAGCGAAATCTGGTCTGCTCGTTCAGCGAAGGATCGTCGCTGAACCAAATCACCACCGCTCCGGGGTCGGCATCAAAGCTGAACTCATCGTCACCATGAAACAGCGCCTCAAACGTGGCGGCGGCCATCACAGTCTTGCCCGCACCGGTCACCGCAGTAAGCGAAAATGCTGTTCTATCAGCCTCGCCATGCCATAGGCGGCGAGCCTTGCCCAAGTTATTCAATGAGTCGCGGACGGCGTCGCGCTGATAGTCTTTGAGCGTGAACTTCATCCGTCACTCTCCGTTGGTGAAGCTGAAATTGGTCAGATACGATTCGTACAAGCGCACCGGCTCGACGCCATCAGGCAAGCGCTTAGCAATGGCCTGAAAGCGGCGGTCGTCATCGGTGACGATATAGGCAATGCGGATTTCAGCGGCGTTGCCCAGCGCCTTGATAAAAGGTGTGGCCGCATCCACATTATTGAGCAAGCCATAGGCGTCTACTACCGCCCAACCAACGCTGGCCAGCGTATCTATACGGTTACCCCGCGCCCCGGCTCGCAGCCACAGCAATGGTGCAATCCGGTTGAACGCCAGGTTGTAATTGACCGACACCGGCGTCTCATAGGTCAACGTGAAGAACTCGGCGTTTTCCTCGAAACCATCGGCCATCGGAAACTCATCGGTGAACTTATAGTCACCCTTGATCGGAGCACCGTCCGGCGTCTTGCCGGTGATTGCCGCAGCCACACGTGGCTTAGTTATGTAATCGCAGATCCCATACTTTTCCCATTCCGCATCGCCAGGACGCAATTCTTTTTTACGCAGTTCCTTTTGTTCCTCCGCACCAACTTCGTTATTGGTAACGCAAATACACTGACGATTTCCTCCATCCTGCTTATTGAGTCGCATCACCGCATGTGCGGTCGTGCCCGAGCCCGAGAAAAAATCAAGAATTATTGCGTTCTTATTGTTTTCTACGAATAGCCGCAACGAGTCTTCAACTACGTATAAAGACTTAGGAAAAGGAAAAGACCTTGTTGGCAACAGCGCTCCTAAAATTTTCTTTCCGTGGTCGGGCGCACTATGCCTGCTTTCTGTCCACACCGTCGTTGGCCGCGTCGTTTTTCCGCTAGGCGCGATGACAATCTTTGTACCATCTTCTCGAATACCCGATACGACATACTCTCCAGACTCAACCTTGCTAATCGCAGGCGCGGTAAGGTAAGAAATTGCATATGGCTGGAGTGAGTTCGTGCGACTTGCCCGAGCGAAACCACCACGCACCGCACGCATGAGGCTGGGGCCGGTAAGTCCCCACTCCATCTCGATTCCATCATCGCGGACAGGAAAAACCGCAACGACCCCAGGAGGGGTTTTAATACTCTCGCGTGGCACATCACGAGCCAATGGCTCGCCAACGCCCTTTATCCTCGAAGTGATCGGATCGACAAAAACCGGATAAAACTGTCGAGGGCGATGGCCCCGTGTAGATTGCTCATCTGATCGCCGCAAATAAGGCCAACGAACGGTCAGCCCCTGCGAATCACTCACAGCTATTCCAGAAACAGTGGATTCTCCGATCAGAACAAAATAAGCGAACTCATCCACCCTGGCGAACATGTCGGGGCGAGACGCTCCTTTGGGATTTGTCGTGATCGACACCATTTGAATCCGAGCTTCAGGAAATACTTGTTCCAGCAGCAGCCCCAACCGCAGATATTCCTTCTCATCAATAGTAACGATCAGGACTGAATTCACCGGACTCAGCAGTTTCCTCGCAATTAACAAGCGTCGCTCCATCATCGCCAGCCATTTGCTATGACGGTACAGATCATCGCCTTCGACGTAGTCGTTGTTATATTTCCAGTCCTTTGCCCCAGTGTTATACGGCGGGTCGATGTAGATCGCATCCACCTTACCCCGGTGCGTATAGGTCAATGCCTTGAGGACATGGTAGTTCTCACCATTGATGACTGTGTGGCAGGGTTTGTCGCCACCACGCTGCACCTTGCCGGTACTGACCAGGCCCGGATAGATGGTGTCGCGGAACTCGGCCACTACCACCAGATCATCCACCGCCACGGTCTGCGTTTCGATCTCTGCCGCACCCAGCAACTCCAGGTCAGCCAATTTCTTCGTCTTGTGGATCGACTTCACCTGCCACAGCCGCTGATCCCCCTTTCGGGTTGTGCCACGTTCCGGCAATACACGAACCTTGTCGCCCTTCCGTATCGGGCGCAACGGCAGTTCTACCGCTTCGGGGCTATGCCGTTCGAAGTTTAAGCCAAAGGGAAGGCGCGAAGAGAGAATCTTGAATTCTCGATCTAACTCAGCCCCCAGGGCCGAATCTTTGGCTTTTGCCTTGGCAATCAAATCAGTCAGTCTGGACACGAAAACTTTTTCTCTCTTTTGTTTCTTCGCTATTGATGACGTGGCGGCACGACACCGCAATGCTTGTAAATCGTGGTTCGAGACACGCCATAGCGGCGAGCCACGTCCGCCACCTGAATATCGGGGTCACGCAACAGGGCTTTGATCTCTCTCACCTGCTGTTCGTCCAGCTTCGGCTTGCGACCACCGGCGCGACCTCGGGCACGCGCTGCGGCCAAACCGGCTTGCGTCCGCTCACGGATCAAGCCACGCTCGAACTCAGCCAGCGCTGCGAACACATGGAAAATCAGCTTGCCCGCCGCGCCGCCGGTTTCGATCTTTTCCGTCAAGCTTTCAAAGCCGATGCCACGCTGCTCCAGATCGGTCACGATCTGCACCAGATCAGGCAGGCTGCGCCCGAGCCGATCCAGCCGCCACACCACCAGGGTGTCCCCTGCCCGCAGCGCCTTACGGCACTGTTCAAGTTCCGGCCGCGATGTATTCTTGCCACTGGCCGCTTCTTCGTAGATCACGCCGCATCCAGCCTGCTGGAGCGCGTCGCGCTGCAGGTCTAGGTGCTGATCATCAGTCGATACGCGGGCGTATCCTATGCGTTGATTCATGGACGCATCCAGGACATTGAAAACTTGACGTCGATATTAACACTCGTAGGCGGCTTTCACGAACACAAAGTGCGCCAATTTGATCTGTTCAGAAAACCACCGTTTGATGGACACATTCCGAGCTGTACGCCATCCTGCATACGAATAGCATGAAGTTGACTATAAGTGGAAAGAAACCCGAGCACGTGTTTGCAGACAGCGCGCCGGCTGTGCCTCCGCGCGGCTCTGCTCCCCTGATGGGTAGTGGGCATTGACCTGGGGGTGTGGTCGTGGCCTCCGCGTGGCCACTTCCAACTCGTGAGCGGTCATAGCAAACCGGGTCCCCAATTTGACCGCGATGGGTCGGAAGCGGGCGTTCCCAGCGATACCGAAACGCCCACACCCCCTTTGACTTTGGAGGGGCAAGATGAGTCACGACTTTGAGGAAAGTGCAGTGGTAGGCTCAAAGCCTTCCGACGTGGTTACCCGAGGCGGCTTGCGATATCTGTCGCAGTAGCGTTGTAGTACGTCATTAGCTCCGAGATGTTCCTATGGCCGGTCATCCTCGCCAAATCCAGCGGCTGTAGCTTTTTCGCTAACCGCGTAATGGCCTCGTGACGGGTATCGTGAAACGTCACATCTGGGATCTGCGACCTGTCTCGCGCCTTTCGGAACAGCGCATCACGGCTCGACGTAGACAGCGCGAACAGTGACTCGCCTTTGGGCACTGCTGGAAGCATCTTCAGAAGTTCAATCGCCCGGGAGGACAATGGCACATTACGCGCGGTGCCGTTCTTGGTCATGGGTAGTCGTGCGAACTTGCCTTTGTAGTTCACTGACGAGGCAGTGAGTGACAGGATTTCGCTAGAGCGCATGGCCGTTTCTATCGCGAAGAGGAATGCCACCGCCACTCGCTGGATCGGCGTTTCTACCGGCTGCCCCTCTTCGTACCCCATGCTTGCGAGCAGCGACTCGATTTCCTCTTCCGAAATCAATCGTTCGCGACCAGGAGGATCCGGCGGGCGCTTTACTTCCGCCATCGGGTTCGTCACGAGCCAGCCCCACTCCTTCCGGGCAACCAAAAACGCATGCGACATCAACGACATTTCGCGTGACGTTGACGAACCCGAAACCTCGCGCAGTCGCGTGTCGCGCCATGCCGCGATATGACTCGGGCGGAGATCCGCGAGCTTTATGTCTGCAAACTTGCGCCCGTTAATTTCCCGACTACCGATCAATGGCAAACGCAACTTTTCCCACCTCGCCCCGCGCTTCGTAGGGCTCACCTTGAGCTCGTACTCCCGAAGTACGTCGCCGACTGTCAAGGTCTTGCTACCGAAACCGTCTGCAATCGACCGTAGCTCCGTCTCTCGTTTCGCACTCCACGCCGTCGCTGCGGCCTTCGTATCGAACGTTCCACTGTCGCGCACGCCATTGTGCTTTACCTGTGCTCTCCAACCTCTAGAAGTCTTCGTAATCGATGCCATTTTGTGGGGCCGAGTTGGGGCCCCGATGGGGCCGACGCATCGATTTTAGGTTCGGAGAGGTGAGATTTTTCGTCTTGGACGAACAATCAGAATCGACGCGAAAATCCCGCCTCGCCTTATTCGGCAAGCGTTTGCGAGATATTGCGGGAAGAAGTGAGACCTACGAAACCGATGCCAAAACGGGGAGTTGGTGCGAGGAAGGGGACTCGAACCCCTACACCCTTTCGGGCGTCAGGACCTAAACCTGGTGCGTCTACCAATTTCGCCATCCTCGCAGCCCGTGGGCGTCGGTCACCTGGGTAAGGGACGACATCCCGGCATCGGGTCGACAACATGCGTCCTGTCGGACATGAAAAAGGGCGACTCGTCGCCACCCCGGTGCATGCGTCAAAGCAGGCAGGCATTCTACACGAAGTGATTTTCACCGGCAAATTCCAAGCGTCGCGCCAGCCCTCCCGACGCCTTCCGCCCGGCATTCCCCCCCGCAATGCTAGAATTCGCACCAATTCATGGCTTCTGCCCCGACTGCGCGCCCGCGCACCCACGTCCAGGCACCTGACCAAACCGATACCCCATTCGCATGCAGCCCCACGAGACCGCCGATACCCCACCCGGCTCCCCCACCAGCCCCGCGCAAGCCAACGAATACTGCCGCCAGAAAGCAGGCCCGCCCGGCTCCGCCCTCTACTACGCGCTGCTCCAGTTGCCGCCGTCGAAGCGCGATGCCGCCTACGCAGTCCACGCCTTCTGCCAGGAAATCGCCGATATTCATGCCGCCGTCCATGACCCCAGCGTCGCGCATGCCAAACTCGACTGGTGGCGCCAGGAACTCGCACGCCTGTTCGCCGGCGCACCCGCTCACCCCGTCACGCGCGCGCTCGCGCCAGTCGTCAACGACACCGGATTGAGCCGCGCCGCCTTCGAAGCCGTCCTGCATGGCGCCGAGATGGATCTCTCCCAGATGCGCTATCTCGACTTCGCCGGCCTCTCGCATTACTGCGACGCCGCCGGCGGCGCCCCCGTCGAACTCGCCTCGCACGTCTACGGCTTCGACGACCCGGCAACACCCGCCCTCGCCCGCGCACTCGGCCATGCCATCACGCTCGGCCGCCGTGTCACCGATGCCGGCGTGGATGCCCGCGCCGGTTATGTCTACTTCCCCATCGACGAACTCCAGCGCTTCGGCGTTACCGCCGCCGATCTGCAAAACGGCAAATACTCGCCCGCCTTCGTCGAACTGATGAAGTTCCAGCACGAGCGCGCACGGCAAGCGATCACGCAAGCCGCCAACGCCATCCCCAAAGCGGATCGCCGCAAGCAAAAACCACTGCTCGCCCTCGCCGCCTTGCAACTCGCGTTGATGGATGAAGTCGCCGCAAGCGACTATCAGGTACTTCACCAGCGCATCGATCTCACGCCGCTGCGCAAGTTCTGGAAAGCCTGGCGCGCTCGCTGAAACCTCAAGCGCGCAACACGTCCAGTGGCTTGAATGTCCCGCCCAACACGGGCTGCGCATTCACCCCCCACCAGCGCTGCAGTACCGTCGCATAGATGTCGCGAAAATCGACGGCGAACGGCAGATTGCCATTCCCGTCGAGCCGATCGAGTCGTGGCACCTCGCCGTACAGACCTCCACGAACGCGACCGCCCGCAATGAAGTGTGGCGCCACCGTACCGTGATCCGTGCCATTGCTCTGGTTCTCGCGCGGACGCCGTCCGAATTCCGCATAGGTCACGATCATCGTCGACTGCCAGCGTCCCAGCTCGGTCAGCCCCGAGCGCAACGCCATCATTCCCTGCGCCAACTGACGCAACAGATTCGCCTGTTGCCCCGGCTGATTCTGGTGCGTGTCGAAACCGTTGAGCGTCAGACGCAACACCGCAACGCCACGCCCCGGCTGTGGCACGCCCGTCGGTGAATCGGCCGCCGCGACCACCTGCAACGCCGTCTTCACCACGTTCCCGAACGCTCCCGCAGGCATCGGCGTGCGCAACACGTATTGCCCCTGACGCGGACGCAACCCGTCTGCCGCCTTCACGATATCGTTCTCCACCTGCAGCACATGCGCCAACGCCGGATTGCCAACCCGCGCCGCATTCGCCGAGGCGAGGTTCGCCTCGCGCAAGAACTGCGCAGGATTCGTCAGCGTGACCGCTCGTGCGCCACCACTCAGCGGCCCAAGCTCCGCACTGCCGACAATCACGCCATCGGCGTCGAATCCCGATGGCACCGCCTGCGCCGCGAACGCCCGCGACAACCAGCCGTCTCGCAGATATTCGTCCGAACGCGACGCCGTGTTCCAGATCTCGATCGACCGGAAATGCGACAAGTTCGGCTGCGGATACCCCACTCCCTGCACGATCGCCAGCTCGTTCGCCTGCCACATCGGCAAGAGCGCACGCATCTCCGGATGCAGACCGTTGTGCTCGTCCAGTTGCACCACCTGCTCCCGCTTGACACCAATGTTCGGGCGCAAGCTCGCATACATCGGATCGGCGTAGGGAATGACGGTATTCAGCCCGTCGTTCCCGCCCTTCAACTCGATGAGGATCAGCAGGTTGCCGTAGTTGCCGGGCAGCGCACCAGACAACTCGCGCGCTGCGGCGAACACCGGCATCGGCGTCAGCCATGCCGCGCCAAGCCCACCAGCAAAAGTCAGAAAATCGCGTCGACGCATTTCACACCTCTCATGGCTCGCCCGACATCATCCGTGCACAGGCTACGCCGCATGCCATCTCTTTCGTTCCCGTTGCTTTCGCTCGCCTCGTCCCTGCGCTTCACTTCAACTGGTATGCAGGGTCCATCAGCAACGCCTGCAAATACGCCGCGCTGTTATCACCCAGCGTCTGTGGCGCGGCGGGCGCGAACGGCAATACGGCACGCTGCAAAGCCTCTCGCGACGCCGCATCCGGGACATCCACCGGCCCCAGCGCATACGGTTGCAACCATCGCGACAAGTCGAAGCGAACACCCGCCACAGTCCTCGGCGTCGCGGGTGCCGGCTGCATCGCAATGCGCTGAATACCGGCACGCGCAGACATCGAGACGGGCGCCATCATCGAAGGCCCGCCTGCGTTTGCCTTTTCCGTCGCCCGGAACATGCGCTCGACGAACTGCTTGCGCGCCAGTAGCGTGGTGCTGTCGATCCACGCGTCGCCGCCCGGCCAACCTTTGACATTCGGCGGACGAAACAGGTCCTGCCCAAGCACTCGCATCTGTTGCGCGAGCATCTGCGGATCGTCATACCCGATGTCGAACGCGCGCACGGTGTCCGTCACGAATTCGGAGGGGGATTTGACCAAGGTGCCGCGCGATTTCGCGTCCCAGAACGCGGGCGTCAGCAGCAAAGCGCGCATGACCGTGCGGATGTCGTAGCCGCTCTCACGGAACGCATCGGCCACGCGCGTCGCCTGCGCCGCGTCAGGCGTTGGCGACACGAACTCGCGCCACAGTTTGCCGGTAATGAATGTCGCGGTCTCCGGACGCGCCAGCAACACGTCGAGCATCTGATCGCCGTCGAAGTCGCCCGTCTGATTCAGAACGGTCTTCGTGCCCGCATCGTGCACGTTCGGACGCCAGACATAAGTCATCGTCGGCCGGTCGATACCCCAGCCCGTATACGCCCGCGCAGCTTCGCGCACGTCCTGCTCGGTGTAATGCCCTTCGCCGAGCGTGAACAACTCCATCACCTCGCGCGCGAAATTCTCGTTCGGACGCCCCTTCCGACTGGCCGCTCCATCGAGATAGATGAGCATGGCCGGGTCTTTGGACACCGCGTGCAACAGCGTGCCGAAATTGCCCAACGCGTTTGCGCGCAGCAGTACGTTCTGCCGGTACAGCGCGACGGGCTCGCGCACCTTGTCGTCGCTCGAGACGAAATGGTTGTGCCAGAACATGGTCATACGCTCGGTCAGCGGCGACGGCGTGGTGGCCATCTCCTGCGCCCACCATGCCGACAGCGACGCCGCCATCCGGTTGCGACGCTGATTGAGCTCGCGCTTCTGATCGTCTGTCATGTTCTTGACGGGCACACCATACAGCGGCGGTTCGGCCGTCCAGCCGGGCGGCGCGCTCACTGCCGCACGACGCGTTTCGTCGAGCAATCGATCGACGGCCTGGGCTCGCGTCAACCCGACAAATGGGGCCAGTTCGCGCGCGTCAGGCGCATAGCCGGTGCGGGTGAGGAGATAGCGGGCGTCGTCGGCCGAAAGCGAACGCGTCGAGACATCAACCGACGCCCCCGCGCCACGCGACACCGGCCGCGCCGCATGCGTCACGCCCTTGTGCTTCACGTCGGCCGCATGCACCGCCAGCGGTAACGCCATCGTCATCGCGGCCACCAGGCCCGAGAGCACGGGAATGCGTCCCGGCTTCACTATCCCCTTCGCCCCCCTGCCCCGCGGGCGTGCCGTCGGAACGATGCCGCCCGAGGCATCCTCCCGCTCGCAGGCACAAAAAAAGCCAGCGTCGGCAGAGGCTGGCGGATGTCGATTCGGCTTCATGAGACGCTCGCGTCAAAGTGACTTCACTGGCGTTTTTAGGAGAAGCGTCGGGTGGCGTTGGGCTGACCGGTCATGCCGGCGCACGGCCACCTCGCAGGTCGTCTAGTGACTATATAGCTCGCGCACGGCGTCCTGAATATGCTGACGCAGCAATCGGCGGTCATCCGCCGACATATGACCGTTCGGACGGCGCTGCGGCGCGGCATTCGAGGGATCGTCGCCACGATGCTCGGCCGTCGGACTACTCGCCGGTGCGTTCTTCGACGGCGCCGGAGCGGCCCGCTGAACCTTGGAAATGTTCGCGCCGTGCGATTGCGTACTGAAATGCGCTACGGGACGGGCATAGGTCACGCCCAGGTGTCCCCAGAGCATGATTCCCCCGAACAGTAACGTCAACTCAGCAGCCCATCTCATCTTTTGCGTGTGTCCTTCATGCCATGCGGCACGTTTTCGCCCTGGCAGGGGTGCAAGTGTACCCAGTGCCTATGGTCAGCGCACAAGCCGTAGGGTAAATTGTGTAACCCTTTGTAACCCGCTTTGGCGGCCTCCTCAGTTCGC
Organism: Pandoraea pnomenusa; assembly: GCF_040391475.1. Classification (GTDB taxonomy): domain Bacteria; phylum Pseudomonadota; class Gammaproteobacteria; order Burkholderiales; family Burkholderiaceae; genus Pandoraea; species Pandoraea pnomenusa_C. Next base: position 416,851 of record NZ_JBEBXS010000001.1, read on the forward strand.
AACATTTCGGGCTAAGATACGTGGCATGGAAAACAAAAACTCTCCCAAAATTCTGGTTGTCGACGACGATCCGCGCCTGCGCGACCTGCTGCGTCGTTACCTCGGGGAACAGGGTTTCAATGTCTTCGTGGCTGAAAACGCGACGGCCATGAACAAGCTGTGGGTGCGCGAGCGTTTCGATCTGCTCGTGCTCGACCTGATGCTCCCCGGTGAAGACGGTCTCTCTATTTGTCGCCGTCTGCGTGGCGCCAATGACCGCACGCCGATCATCATGTTAACGGCCAAAGGCGAGGATGTCGACCGAATCGTCGGCCTCGAGATGGGTGCCGACGATTATCTGCCGAAGCCCTTCAATCCGCGCGAACTCGTCGCCCGTATTCATGCCGTGCTGCGCCGTCAGGCACCGCCCGAACTCCCCGGTGCACCCAGCGAAACAATGGAGACGTTCGAGTTCGGCGACTTCGCCCTGAACCTCGCCACGCGCACGCTCACCAAGAACGGCCAGGAAATCGCCCTCACCACGGGCGAATTCTCCGTACTGAAAGTCTTCGCCCGTCACCCGCGTCAACCGCTGTCCCGCGAAAAGCTGATGGAACTGGCGCGCGGACGCGAATACGAAGTGTTCGACCGCAGCCTGGACGTGCAGATCTCGCGTCTGCGCAAGCTCATCGAACCGGATCCGGGCAGCCCTCGCTTCATTCAGACGGTGTGGGGCCTCGGCTATGTCTTCATTCCGGACGGCGGCGCGTGATCGTCCGCGCTCACGTCTCACGCGGTAAAACGACGCCGGTCGCGACGCCTTCGCGCACCGGCGTTGTGCCTTGTCCAACACCGCGCCTGAAGCCGAAGCACCCGATGCCGCACTTCGTCATTCACCCGAGCGCCCCCGATGCGGGGCGCCGGGACTGCCGGCAGCCCCGAATCACGCACTAGCGGAGCAACCCCATGCATCCGATCCGGATGGTACGCGGGCTGTTCGGCGGTCTGTTCTGGCGTACTTTCTTTCTCATCGCCCTGCTGATCGGCGTAAGCCTGGCCGCCTGGTACCAGAGCTTCCGCGTGATCGAGCGCGAACCGCGCGCGCAGCGCGTCGCGCAACAGCTCGTCTCGATCGTCAAGCTCACGCGTACCGCCCTGCTCTATTCGGAACCCGACCTGCGTCGCGCGCTGCTGCAGGACCTCGAGAGCAACGAAGGCATTCGCGTATATCCGCGCGAACCCGCCGACAAGGTCGAGAAACAACCCGGTGGCGTGGTGCAGGACCTGATCGTGCGCGACGTGCAGCGGCGCCTAGGTACCGACACGGTCATCGCCGCCTCGGTCAACGAAATCCCCGCGATGTGGATCAGCTTCAAGATCGATGAAGACGACTACTGGGTCGCCATCGAGCAGGACCGCATCGATACGGCCACCGGCCTGCAACTGTTCAGTTGGGGGACGTTCGCACTCGCGCTCTCGCTGATTGGTGCGGCCTTCATCACAGCCCTCGTGAACCGGCCATTTGCGCGACTGGCGCACGCCGCTCGCGCCATCGGTGCCGGCCATCGCCCCGATCCGCTACCCGAGCGCGGCATGGGCGAGGCCGCCGAAGCCAATCGAAGTTTCAATCAGATGGTGCAGGAGCTCGACCGTCTGGAAGCCGACCGCGCGCTGATGCTCGCCGGCATCTCGCACGATCTGCGCACGCCGCTCGCTCGTCTGCGGCTGGAAACGGAGATGAGCCCGTCGGAAGAGTCGGTCAAGCGCGACATGATCAGCGATATCGAACAGATGGACGAGATCATCGGCCGCTTCCTCGATTACGCTCGCCCCGCCTCGCGCATGATGCAGTCGCTCGATCTGTCCGACATCGTGCGCGACACCGCAGCCGCCTTCGAGGGTCGTGAAGACCTGAAATTGAGCATCGAACTCGCCGACGGCGCGCCGGTTCTCGCCGAGCGCACCGATCTCAAGCGCCTGCTCACGAACCTGATCGAGAACGCCCGGAAATACGGGCGCGACGCCGAGACGGACATCGCCAACGTGCACATCGTCACGCGCGTGATCGGCGAGCGCGTGGAAATGCGCGTGCGCGATACCGGCCCCGGTATCCCCGAGGAACAGCTCGGCCTCGTCTTCCGTCCGTTCTATCGTGTCGACACCGCCCGCACGAAAGCCGACGGCACCGGCCTCGGCATGGCCATCGTTCAGCGCATCGCCAGCCGTTACAAAGGGCTCGCCACGCTGCGCAATGTCCGCCCCGGCACCGGCCTTGAAATCACGGTGTCATTTCCGCTTGCTAAATAGGTGTCGTCGAGACGAAATTTGGCTATGCTCAAGACTTGTCCCGCGCCCTTCGCGCAAAATCCTATCGACGGGATTTGATTTAACTATCCCCTGCATAAATACAAACTATTGCTATCATTAATTCGATAGCGTATACTGCTTTAGTTGACCGGGATCGTCAGATCCCGGTCAGTTGCCAGTTGCGATGTCCCCTGCGATATCTCGACATAAACCGCACTAATTTAGGAGTCAATCGATGAAGACTGTCGGCGATAAACTCGAAGCGTTCTCGGTCGAAGCGGCCAAGCCTGGTTTCAACAACCACGAAGAAAACGGCGTGTCGGCTTTCGAAACGATCACGGAAGCGTCGTTCCCGGGCAAGTGGAAGGTGATCTACTTCTACCCGAAGGATTTCACGTTCGTGTGCCCGACCGAAATCGTTGAGTTCGGCAAGCTGGCCAACGACTTCGCCGATCGCGACGCTGTCCTGCTGGGCGGCTCGGGCGACAACGAATTCGTGAAGCTCGCATGGCGCCGTGAACACAAGGACCTGAACAAGCTGAACCACTACTCGTTCGGCGACACGACCGGCGCGCTGATCGACCAGCTCGGCGTGCGTGACCATGCTGCCGGCGTGGCACTGCGTGCAACGTTCATCGTGGATCCGGACAACGTCATCCAGCACGTTTCGGTCAACAACCTGAACGTCGGCCGTAACCCGGAAGAAGTCCTGCGTATTCTGGACGGTCTGCAAACGGACGAACTCTGCCCGTGCAACCGTGCCGTTGGCGGTGCAACGCTGTAAGCGTCGTCTCGAAGCCCGCGCGAGCGGGCTTTTTCAGCCCCAAGCAATAGGAGAAATTTATGGAATTCATCACCGCGATTAAGGCCCAGATCCCTGACTATGCCAAGGACATCCGCCTGAACCTCGACGGCACCATTGCCCGCTCCTCGCTGGAAGGCAACGACGCCGTCGGTGTGGCTCTCGCAGCCGCCTTCGCCGCCAAGTGCCAGCCGATCGTCAAGGCGATCCGCGAAGCCGGCGTGCTGGCCCCCGAAGAGCTCGAAGGCGCGTTGACCGCAGCCGCGCTCATGGGCATGAACAACACGTGGTACCCGTATCTCGAGATGGCCGACAACGCCGACCTCAAGAACGAGAAGGCCCAACTGCGCATGAACGGCTACGCCACGCGCGGCGGCGTCGATCAGCGACGCTTCGAAATGTACGCACTGGCCGCGTCCATCATCGGCAAGTGCCACTTCTGCGTGAAGTCGCACGCTCACCTGCTCGAAAAGGAGCACGGCATGAGCACGGCGCAACTGCGTGACGTCGGTCGTATCGCCGCCGTCATCAACGCCGCAGCGCAGGTGATTTCCGCCGAGGCCGCCTAAGCGTCGCGAGCCACGCGACGTGGCGTGACGCCCCCGTCAGTCGCCATCGTCGCCACAAAAAACAAAACGGCGCTACCGGACCAACCGGTAGCGCCGTTTTGCCGTCTGGCGGCGCCATCGCTCGCGACGGCCCCCTGACTGCAGTGACTCACCGCGCGACGAGCAACGCCGCCGCCTGCGCCTCAATCCCTTCCTGACGGCCGAGGTAGCCCAGCTTCTCGTTCGTCTTGGCCTTCACGTTGACCTGACCGACAGTGACGCCCAGGGCATCGGCAATCGACTGTGTCATGGCCGCGATGTGCGGCGCGAGCTTCGGCGCCTGCGCGATCACCGTGCAGTCGACGTTGACGATCTCGTAGCCCTGCTCGCGCACGCGACGCATCGCTTCCTTGAGCAACACGACGCTGTTCGCGCCCTTGAACGTGGGGTCGGTGTCGGGAAAATGACGACCGATGTCGCCAAGTGCCGCCGCGCCGAGCACGGCATCGGTAATGGCGTGCAGGAGCACGTCGGCGTCCGAGTGGCCGAGCAGACCGCGCTCGAACGGGATCGTGACGCCACCCATCACGAGCGGACGGCCCGGCACGAGCGCGTGGACGTCGTAGCCCTGACCAATACGGAGCTTGGACAACGCAGCGAGCGCGGAAGAGGAAACAGCTTGTTCAGTCATAGAGATCGCCAATTGCGAAAAACGGAGCGTCGAATCATTGATGCTCGCCCCCGCCCGGCAAGGGCAACGGGGCGATCAAGCAGGCCTTTGCCAGCCTTATACCAGTCTTATGCCGGCCGAGTCATGCCGAGAAACGCCTCGGCCAGCGCGAAATCTTCCGGATATGTCACCTTGAAGTTGCGCAGGCTGCCGCGAACGAGCTTCGGGGCATGCCCCATGCGTTCGATGGCGCTCGCCTCGTCGGTGACTTCGGCACCGGCAGCCAATGCGTCTTCCAGCGCGTGACGCAACATGCCGAGACGGAACATCTGCGGCGTTTGCGCCTGCCAGAGTCCGTCGCGCGACTCGGTGGCATGCACGGCGGGCAGTCCACCCGGCTCGCGCGGCGCGTCTTCACGCTTGAGCGTATCGGCCACGGGCAGCGCGAGAATACCGCCGACCGGATCGTCACGCAGCGCTTCGACCAGCGCGCGAATCAGCGCCGGCGTAATGCCCGGACGCGCGGCGTCGTGCACCAGTACCCAATCGCTGTCCTGCGCACCGAACTCGGTCAACGCCTGAATCCCGCCAAGCACCGACGCGTGACGCGACGGCCCGCCACAGCGGCGGACCGCGAAACGCAGCGTGCCGAAGCGCCGCCCGTCGAAATGGTTGTCGTCCGGCGCCAATACCAGCACGGTCTGGGCAAATTCCGAACAGGCATCGAACGCCGCGAGCGCATAGTGAAGCATCGGCCGTCCGCCGACGCTTCGGTATTGCTTGGGCACATCGGCCCCGGCGCGCACCCCGGCCCCGGCGCAGGGGATGACGGCAAAAAGTCGGTCGCTCACGATAAAACGCAGGTAAGGGTAAAGCGGGGATTTTATAATAGACGCTGACTGTCACGGGGCCCCATGCGAATGGAGCCCCGTGCTTTGCCATTTCTGCAACGTTTTTCCTATGTCATCCGCCAACGCCTCATCCCGTAATACCGTGCCTGTGCCGCTCGTGAAAGCGGGACAGCGTTACGCCTTCGCCGGCGTGCACGCGTCGAGCGACGCCCTGCTCATCGCCCGTTACTTCGAAGACAACCGCGAGCGCCTGCCGTTGCTCGCGGTCGTGTGCGCACAAGCCACCGACGCCCTGCGCCTGCAGCAGGAACTCAAGTGGTGCGCTCCCGAACTGCGCGTGCGCCTGCTGCCCGACTGGGAAACGCTGCCTTACGACACGTTCTCCCCCCATCAGGACCTCGTCTCCGAGCGACTGGCCACGCTGCACGACCTCGGCGAGAAACGCTGCGACATCGTGCTGGTGCCCGCCACCACGGCGCTCTATCGCATGGCGCCGGCGAGCTACATGGCGGCCTACACGTTCTTCTTCAAGCAAGGCGAACGGCTCGACGAGGCGCGTCTGAAGTCGCAGCTCACGCTGGCGGGCTACGAGCACGTGAGCCAGGTCATGCGGCCCGGCGAATACTGCGTGCGCGGCGGCCTGATCGACCTCTACCCGATGGGCTCTGCCCTGCCGTATCGTCTCGACCTGTTCGACGATACCGTCGACAGCATTCGCGCCTTCGATCCCGACACGCAGCGCAGCCTGTACCCGGTCAAGGAAGTGCGTCTGCTGCCCGGTCGCGAATTCCCGTTCGACGAGCCGGCCCGCACCGCGTTTCGCGGCCGCTGGCGCGAAGTCTTCGAAGGCGACCCCAGCCGCAGCCCGATCTACAAGGACATTGGCAGCGGCGTGCCCTCAGCCGGCATCGAGTACTACCTGCCGCTGTTCTTCGAAGAGACGGCCACGCTCTTCCATTACCTGCCCGAAGACGCTCAGCTCGTGTTCGTGGGCGATCTCGACGCGGCCATTTCCCGCTTCTGGAACGACACGCGCCAGCGCTACAACTTCCTGTCGCACGATCGCGAGCGTCCGGTGCTGCCGCCCGAGCAATTGTTCCTGCTCGACCAGGACTTCTTCGCGCTCGCCAAGCCGTTCGCACGCCTCACGCTGCCCACGCCCGGCGACGGCAGTTGGGCGATCCCGCTGCCGACGCTGGCGATCAATCGTCGCGCCGACGATCCGCTCGCCGCACTGCGCGCCTATCTCGCCCGCACCCCGGCCCGTGTGCTGCTGTGCGCCGATTCGGCCGGCCGTCGCGAAACGCTGTTGCAACTGCTGCACGACAACGACCTTCGCCCGGTGTCGGTCGAGTCGCTCGAGGACTTCCTGACGTCCGATGCCAGATTCGCCATCGGCGTCGCGCCGCTGGCGTCCGGCTTCCTGCTGCCGACGGAAGACCTCGCGTTCATCACCGAAAATGAACTGTACGAAGGCCTGGCACGCCGCGCCGGCAAGCGCCGCCAGGAGCAGGCGACGTCCGTCGATTCGATGGTGCGCGATCTGGCCGAGCTCAAGGTGGGCGATCCGGTCGTGCACAGTCAGCACGGTATCGGGCGCTATCAGGGCCTCGTGAGCATGGATCTCGGCGAGGGCGAAACCGAATTCCTGCACCTCGAATACTCGGGCGACAGCAAGCTGTACGTGCCTGTCTCGCAATTGCACCTGATCTCGCGCTACAGCGGCGCCGATCCGGATACCGCGCCGTTGCACGCACTCGGCTCCGGCCAGTGGGAGAAGGCCAAACGCAAGGCGGCCCAGCAGATCCGCGATACGGCGGCCGAGCTGCTCAATCTGTACGCCCGCCGCGCCGCGCGCTCGGGCTACGCCTTCGAGCTGTCGCCACGCGACTACGAGAAGTTTGCCGACAGCTTCGGCTTTGAAGAAACGCCCGACCAGGCCGCCGCCATTGCCGCAGTCATGGGCGACATGACCAGCGGCCGCCCGATGGATCGTCTGGTATGCGGCGACGTCGGCTTCGGCAAGACCGAAGTGGCCCTGCGCGCGGCGTTCATCGCCGTGCTCGACGGCAAGCAGGTCGCCCTGCTCGCGCCGACCACGCTGCTGGCCGAACAGCACGCTCAGACCTTCTCCGATCGCTTCGCCGACTGGCCGGTACGCATCGCCGAGCTTTCGCGCTTCAAGACGACCAAGGAAGTGAACGCCAGCGTGAAGGCGATCAACGAGGGGCAGGTCGACATCGTGATCGGCACGCACAAGCTGCTCTCGAACGATATCCAGTTCCAGCGCCTGGGCCTCGTCATCATCGACGAAGAGCACCGCTTCGGCGTGCGCCAGAAGGAAGCCCTCAAGGCCCTGCGCGCCGAAGTGGACATGCTCACGCTGACCGCCACCCCGATTCCGCGAACGCTGGGCATGGCCCTCGAGGGCCTGCGCGACTTCTCGGTCATCGCCACCGCACCGCAGAAACGTCTGGCCATCAAGACGTTCGTGCGGCGCGAGGAAGACGGCGTCATTCGCGAGGCCATGCTGCGCGAGCTCAAGCGCGGCGGCCAGGTCTACTTCCTGCACAACGAAGTGGAGACCATCGAGAACCGCAAGGCCCAGCTCGAGGAACTCGTGCCCGAAGCGCGCATCGTCGTGGCACACGGCCAGATGCATGAGCGCGATCTCGAACGCGTGATGCGCGACTTCGTGACGCAACGCGCGAACGTGCTGCTGTGCACGACCATCATCGAGACCGGTATCGACGTGCCGACGGCGAACACGATCCTGATGCACCGCGCAGACAAGTTCGGTCTTGCGCAGTTGCACCAGTTGCGCGGTCGCGTCGGGCGCTCGCACCACCAGGCCTATGCCTATCTGCTCGTACACGACCCGAAGGCGCTGACCAAGCAGGCCCAGCGGCGCCTCGAAGCGATTCAGCAGATGGAGGAACTCGGCGCAGGCTTCTACCTGGCCATGCACGATCTGGAAATTCGCGGCGCCGGCGAAGTGCTCGGCGACAAGCAGTCGGGCGAGATCCACGAGATCGGCTTCCAGCTCTACACCGACATGCTGGCCGACGCTGTGAGCGCGCTCAAGGCCGGCCGCGAGCCGGATCTCACCGCGCCGCTGGCCGCCACCACCGAGATCAACCTGCATGTCCCGGCCATCCTGCCGAGCGACTATTGCGGCGACGTTCAGGAGCGTCTCTCGCTCTACAAGCGACTGGCCAACGGCACGCATCCCGACGCGATCGACACCATTCAGGAAGAACTCGTCGATCGCTTCGGCAAGCTGCCGCAGCAGGCACAGGCGCTCATCGAGACCCACCGCCTGCGCCTGCTCGCCAAGCCGCTGGGCATCATCAAGATCGACGCCAGCGAAGAGGCCATCGCCCTGCAATTCGAGCCGACGCCCGCCGTCGACCCGATGCGTATCATCGAGCTGGTGCAAAAGCACCGTCACATCAAGCTCGCCGGGCAGGACAAACTGCGCATCGAAGTGAAACACGCGCAACTGACCGACCGCGTGCGGGCGATCAAGGAGACGTTGCGGGCGCTCGGTTCGCCCAACGCCAAGGCCGCCTGATCGGCTGCCTGGACCAGGAAAGTCGGGACCGATTTTCGGGCCGGATGGGCAGCACCGATCCGGCCCGATTCCCGCGAGGCAAGAATGGTTGTTCGTACAACCTTTTACCTCTAAATTATTTTTGAGTAAGATTTCCCGGTATCAATACGCATTACGCGTATTTACCCGTATCACTGAAAGATTCACGGAGATTCGAATGACAAGCGCTTCCCCCCAAGCTATCGCGCCGCAGGCCGCCAACGAGGCCCAACCGGCATCGCTCGACTGGATCACGAAGCTGGTCAGCATCGACACCACCAGCCGCGAATCGAACCTCGGCCTGATCGAAACGGTGCGCGACAGCCTGCAACAGGCGGGCGTGGAACCGTGGCTGTCCTACGACGCCACCAAGCGCAAGGCCAACCTGTTTGTCACGCTGCCGGCCGCCGACGGCAACACCCAGGGCGGCATCGTCCTCTCGGGTCACACCGACGTGGTGCCGGTCGACGGTCAGCCGTGGGACACCGATCCGTTCAAGCCGGTGGTTCGCGACGGCAACCTGTACGGCCGCGGCACGTGCGACATGAAGGGCTTTATCGGTTCGGTCATGACCATGCTGCCCGAAATGCGCGACGCCAAGCTCAAGACGCCGTTCCACTTCGCGTTCTCGTACGACGAGGAAATCGGCTGCGTAGGCGCGCCGGTCATGCTCGCCGAGCTGCGCGAGCGCGGTATTCGCCCCGACGGCTGCATCGTCGGTGAGCCGACCAGCATGCGCGTGATCGTCGCGCACAAGGGCATCAACGCCTACCAGTGCTGCGTGCGCGGCCATGCGGCACACTCGTCGCTCACGCCGAAGGGCTCGAACGCCATCGAATACGCAGCGCGCCTGATCTGTTACATCCGCGATCTGGCCGATCACTTCAAGCAGAACGGCCCGTTCGACGAACTGTTCGACGTGCCGTTCACCACGGCGCAAACGGGCACGATCTCGGGCGGCATCGCCCTGAACACGATTCCGGCCCTGTGCGAATTCGTCTTCGAATATCGCAACCTGCCGGGCGTCGATGCCGACGGGATCTTCCAGCGTATTCAGCAATACGCGCTGGACGAACTGGTGCCGAAGATGCAGAAGGAGCATCCGAACGCAGGCATCGAGTTCAAGAAGATCGCCGCCGCCCCGGCACTCGACGCCTCCGAACAGGACGCGATCACGCAACTCGTGCGTGCGCTGACCAAGGACACCGACAAGCGCAAGGTCGCCTATGGCACCGAAGCCGGTCAGTTCCAGTTGGCGGGCGTACCGTCGATCGTGTGCGGTCCGGGCAATATCGAGCAGGCGCACAAGCCCAACGAGTTCGTGTCGCTCGAACAGATCGCCCAGTGCGAGTCGTTCCTGCGCAAGCTCATTCGCAGCAACACCGTCGGCGCCTGACGGCCTGTGCGAGGCATCGTGAGCGTGCATGCTTCGCCGCTCACGCCGCTCACGCCGCCTCGCAACGACGCGACGTACCTCTCACCGGGTCGTGTTCCGCCAGCGGGATGCGGCCCGTTGCCTTGCCATGGTCGACCCGGCGTCCGCCAGTGACCCAGCGCAAGCGCAACGGCATCGGAACGAAGCATTCGCAGCACATGCAACACCTGCAGTACCGGCAACGCCGCAGCACGCAGTAGCAGACGCTCACGCAAGGGCGCACAGGACACCCATCCGCAAGATAACAATCACATAGCAAGTACCGCCAGACAGGTATTGGAGATCTCGCCCATGAGCGCAAGCGCAGCCCCCAACGCGACGGCCCCGTCCGCACGCACCACCCCGCACGCCTGGCGTGTGATCGTATCGGCCTCGATCGGTAATGCGCTCGAATGGTTCGATCTCGTGGTCTACGGCTTCTTCGCCGTGACCATCGCCAAACTGTTTTTCCCGACGGGCAACGACACGATTTCGCTGCTACTCACGCTCGGTACGTTCGGCGTGTCGTTCTTCATGCGTCCGCTGGGCGCCATCGTGATCGGCGCCTACGCGGACCGTGCCGGACGCAAGGCCGCCCTCACCCTCTCGATCCTGCTGATGATGGTCGGCACGCTGCTGATCGCCGTCATGCCGACGTACGCGTCGATCGGCGTACTGGCGCCGGTAGGTATCGTCATCGCCCGCATGGTGCAAGGCTTCTCGGCCGGCGGTGAATTCGGCAGCGCCACGGCGTTTCTCGCCGAACACGCCCCGCAACGTCGCGGCTTCTTCTCGAGCTGGCAGGTCGCTTCGCAGGGTCTCACGACGCTGCTGGCCGCCGGTTTCGGCGCCCTGTTGACCGGCAACCTGTCGGCCGAGGCAATGGCGTCGTGGGGTTGGCGTGTGCCGTTCTTCTTCGGCCTTCTGATCGGTCCGGTGGCGTACTACATTCGCCGCCGCCTCGACGAGACACCCGAGTTCCTCGACATCGAGCCGACGCAAAGCCCGCTGCGCGACACGTTCGCGAGCCAGAAGGAGCGCCTGCTGCTGGCCATCGGCGTGGTCGTGATGGCCACCGTGGCGACCTACCTCGTGCTCTACATGCCGACGTATGCCGTCAAGCAACTGGGCCTGCCGTCGTCGGCCGCGTTCTCGGCCGTGCTGCTCACCGGCGTGGTGCAGCTCATCGTCGCGCCGATCGTCGGTCACTGGTCCGACACGCACGGCCGCATCAAGCCGATGCTCGCGGCGGCCGTGGCGCTGCTGGTCCTCGTCTACCCGATGTTCCATTACCTCGACGCGAATCCGACGTTCGGCTCGCTCATGGTGTTCCAGATCGTGCTCGGCCTGCTGATGACGACGTACTTCGGCGCCCTTCCCGCCCTGCTCACCGAACTGTTCCCGGTGCAGGTGCGCACGACCGGCCTCTCGCTCGGCTACAACATCGCGGCGACCGTGTTCGGCGGCTTCGCACCGTTTATCATCACGTGGTTGATCGGCGCGACGGGCAACAAGCTCGCACCCAGCTTCTATCTGATTTTTGCCGCCCTCATCAGCATCACCGCGTTGCTGCGCAGCCGTAAGCTCGGTATGCGTTGATGCCTTGCAGGCAACAACGCTGCGCAGCACACATCGCTGATCGATGAGCATCGGCCCCGGGCAGCTTCCGTGCCGCCCGGGCCTCACTACTACGGAGACATAGTCCAAGTGACGCAAACCCACACCGAGACGCTCGACGGCCAGCCCGTACCGACCAGGGAAACCATTGCGGCCCTTCACGAGCAGCTCAAGCCCTACGTGCGCACCACGCCGGTGTTCACGCGCAACGACTTCCCGACGCTCGGCGACACGCGCGTCACGTTCAAGTACGAGCTGCTGCAGGCATCCGGCACGTTCAAGGCGCGCGGCGCGTTCTCCAATCTGCTCTCGCTCGACGACGCCCGGCGCAAGGCGGGGGTAACGTGCGTGTCCGCGGGCAACCACGCGGTGGCCGTCGCGTACGCCGCGCAAGCAATGGGCATCGGCGCCAAGACGGTGATGCTCAAGACCGCCAGCCCGGCGCGCTCGTCGCTGTGCCGCGAGTACGGTGCCGATCTGATTCTGGCGGAGAACGTGCACGAAGCGTTCGACACGGTCAAACGCGTGGAGCAGGAAGAAGGCCGCTACTTCGTCCACCCGTTCAACGGCTACCGTACGGTGCTCGGCACGGCCACGCTCGGCTACGAGTGGGCGCAGCAGGCACCGGATCTCGATGCCGTCATCATCCCGATCGGCGGCGGCGGGCTGATCTCCGGCGTGGCAACCGCCTTCAAGCTGTTCGCCCCGCACGTGAAGGTCTACGGCGTGGAACCGGCCGGCGCGGATGCGATGGCACAGAGTTTCGCCACCAACGGCCCGGTGAAGATGGGCCCGATGACCGGCATCGCCGACAGTCTCATGGCGCCGCACACCGAGTTGTACAGCTACACGCTGTGCCGCCGTCACATCGACGAACTGGTGACGGTGACCGACGACCAGATGCGCGCGGGCATGCTCACGCTGTTCCGCCAGCTCAAGCTGGCCGTGGAGCCGGCGTGCGCTGCCGCCACGGCTGCCCTGATGGGGCCGCTGCGCGACAAGCTCATGGGCAAGCGCGTTGGCGTGCTGCTGTGCGGTACCAATACCGATACGGCAACGTTCAATCGTCACATCGAAGCCGCGCTCGCGGCCGAGGCCAACGGCTGACGGGCGCTCGACGCCTCGCATGACCCACCAGACGCGACCCGACGGTCGCGTCTTCGCTTGGCCCTCCCGGCGCGCTCAGACATTCGCCAACGCCGGGCCATGCAACAAGGATCTCCTATGTCAGCTTCCTCGCCTTCCCCCGCCGTTCTGCTGCTCGACGCCGCGCAAATCGCCGCGCTCATGCCGGTAGCCGATGCGATTCCCGTCATGTCCGACATGTTCGCAGCGCTCGCACGCGAACAGATCCACCTGCCGCTGCGCCAGATCGTCCGCCCACCGGAAGCGCTCGGCGCGAAGGGCCTTCTGGGCATGATGCCCGCGTTCGTCGGCGCCACCGCGGGTGGCATGCCGGTCTACGGCGCCAAGGTCGGCACGTTCTTTCCCGGCAACAGTCAACTCGGAAAAGATCCGCATCAGGGGTGCGTGCTGTTGATGAGCGGCGAGACGGGCGAACTGCTCGCGGTCATGAACGCCGCCGAGATCACCGGCATTCGCACCGCCGGCGTGACCGGTCTGGCCACGCGCCTGCTCGCGCGCCACGACGCCACGCGTCTTGCGCTGATCGGCGCAGGGCATCAGGCGCACTGGCATCTCGCGGCGCTCGCCGCCGCACGGCCGTTGCAACATGTGCGCGTGGCGAGCCGCTCGCTGGCGTCCGCACAGGCGTTCGTCGACCTGGAGCAGCCGAACTACGGCTTTCGCCTGGAAGCTGCCGAGAGCGTCGAAGCCGCCGTGCGCGACGCCGACATCGTCGTGACCGTGACCAACACGACGGAACCGGTGCTGCAAGCCGGTTGGATCGCTCCCGGCACCCACGTCAACCTGATCGGCAGCAGCACGCCACGTCACCGCGAGGCCGACACCGCGCTCATGGCGCGCGCCGAATTGTTCGTCGACCGTCGCGAATCGACCGTCAACGAGTCGGGCGACTATCTCGCAGCTGCCGCCGAGGGCCGGATCGGACCGGAGGACCTGCTCGCCGAACTCGGCGAACTGGTCATCGGACGACACCCCGGTCGCACGAATGCCGAGACCGTCACGCTGTTCAAATCGCTGGGAATGGGCGCACAGGACGTGGCCCTTGCGGCTGCGCTCTACCAACGGGCAATGGCCGCCGGTGCCGGCAGCCAGGTCGCCATCTGACGCCTCCGGGCAGACCGCTTCGCGCCCCCGACGGCGCGAAGCATGGATGTCCGGATCCGTCCGGTTCCGGTCCGCTCTCGGTCTGTCGGACGCGGCACCCGAGCCGTAAGATGGCATCACTGTCACCTGACCTTACGGAGTCGTTTCCATGTCGCAAACGCAGACCCCCCAGGCTTCCCGCACCGCCCTGATCGTCATCGACGTGCAGGAGTCGTTCCGTCAACGCCCGTTCTGGCGTGAAGACGACCTGGCCGTGTACTTCGAACGCCAGCAGGCACTCATCGACGGCGCCGTTGCGCGCGGTGTGCCCGTGGTGCAGGTATTCCACGTCTCCGGCGGCCCGTTCGCGCGGGAATCGGGTTTCGTGCGCACGCTCGAAGAACTGCGCATCGCCCCGGCGTTCACCGTCGACAAGACGAAGCACAGCGCGCTGGCAGGTTCCACGCTCGGCGCCTGGCTCGTCAAGAACGGCATTTCGCGCCTGATCGTGTCCGGCATCCGCACCGAACAGTGCTGCGAGACGACGACCCGCGCGGCATCGGACGCCGGCTACGAAGTCGACTTCGTCACCGAGGCGACGCTCACGTTCCCGATGACGCATCCGGGCTCCGGGCGTGTGTTGTCGGTGGAAGCACTGAAGGAGCGCACGGAAACGGTGCTCGTCGACCGCTTCGCGCGTATCGTGACGGTTGAGGAAGCGCTCGCGGCCGTGTAATGTCGCCTCCGGGGCCGCAATCGTGGCCCCGGACCGCGTGCGTTCCACGGTCCGCTTTCGTGCCGCTTTCGTCCTGATTCCGTCCCGACTTCGCCTCGATTGCCCCCTGCGATGCCACGAATTCAACCCGTCTACCTGCTGGTAATGCCGGACTCGCTGCTGCTCGATGTGGCCGCCCCTGCCGAGGCCCTGCGCATCGCCAACCACCAACAGGAAGATGTGCGTTTCGTGTTGCGTTACGTCGGCACGCAACGCTCGGTCGCGACCTCCATCGGCCTGCGCGTATCGCCGCTGGACGTCCTGCCGGACACCCTTCCCGACGACGCATGGCTGGTCGTTGCGGGGACGGTTGCCAAGCCGCTGCCGGTGCAAGCGTCTGACGAAGCGCCGGACGCCGACACGACACTTTCGGCAGAGACGGTCCCGGCCGACGCCGAATCCCGTGCGATCGCATGGCTTCGCAGCGTCGTGCGCCCCTCTCATCAATTGGCATGCATCTGCACCGGTGCGCTGCTCGCCGCCCGCGCCGGCCTCCTCGACGCACGCGCCTGTACTACACATCACGGTAGTTGCGACGCGTTGCGTGCGTTGGCGCCGAACGCCCGTGTGACGGACAACCGGCTCTACGTACGCGACGGCAATGTCTGGACAAGCGCCGGTGTCACGACCGGGCTCGATCTGATGCTCACGTTGATTGCCGACGCCACCGGCCCGCTGTGCGCCGCCGCCGTGGCGCGTCAGATGGTGGTCTACGCCCGTCGCGCGGGCGCCGACCCGCAGCTCTCTCCGTGGCTCGAAGGTCGCAATCATTTGCATCCCGCGCTGCACCGCGTGCAGGACGCCATTGCGTCCGACCCCGCGCACGACTGGACGCTGGCGTCGATGGCGGAAATCGCATGCGCCAGCGAGCGACACGTCACGCGCCTGTTCCGCGAATACGCCGGGGTCGCGCCTATCGACTACCTGCACCGCCTGCGCATTGCGCTCGCACGCGAGATGCTGGGCAACAGTCAGCTCGATCTGGAACGCATCGCCGAGCGCACCGGCTTCGGTTCGAGCCGCCATCTGCGACGTGTCTGGCACAAGTTCGACGCCTTGCCGCCCAGTCATGCACGGCGCGCGGTCCACGACAGTTAACGCCCTGCGAACGGTCGCGACTTCCGATTCCTCGGCCGTCCCGGCGTCGGTTCGGTCCGCCGGTGTGCATGGCTTTGCACGGTGCCCCCGCCGCGCTCTCGCAACCCTGTAAAATGCTGCTTTTCCCGCGAATGGCGCACGCCGGACGCCCCGCATCGCCCGATCTACCTGAGCAGTTGCTTACACACACCGTCCAGATGGCCCACGACCTCGTTCTCTTGGCACCCGCCGCTTCCCCGTCTCTCGAATCGGCATCCACGCAACCGGACGCCGCTGCGTTTTCGCCCGTCCTCCAGATGGCGCTCAAGACCCTGGCCCCCGAAGCGCGAGTCGAATTCGCCGCCGGTGCGGCGCGTGTGCGCGATGTCACCGACACGCCCGCGCTACGCGCCGGAATGCAGGCGCTCGTGCAGGCACATGGTGTCGATGCCGTGCTTGTCGACAGCGCGCGCCGCCTCAAGGATTTCAAGCTCGTTGCGATGGACATGGACTCGACGCTCATCACCATCGAGTGCATCGACGAGATCGCGGATTACTGCGGACTCAAAGCGGAAGTGTCGGCGATTACCGAAGCGGCCATGCGCGGCGAGATCAAGGACTTCAACGAAAGCCTCACGCGTCGCGTGGCCCTGCTCAAGGGGCTCGATGCCTCGTCGCTGGAAAAGGTGTACGAGGAGCGTCTGCAACTCTCCCCCGGTGCCGAGAAGATGCTGCGCGGCGTTCAGGCGCTCGGCATCCGCACGTTGCTCGTCTCCGGCGGCTTCACGTTCTTTACCGAACGCCTCAAGGCACGGTTGAATCTGGATGTCACGCGGGCGAACACGCTGGAGATCGTCGACGGCAAGCTCACCGGTCGCGTACTCGGGGAAATCGTGAATGCCGAGGTCAAGGCACGCACGGTGGCCGAAACTGCCGCGCAGTTCGGCGCCACGCCGGATCAGGCCATCGTCATGGGCGACGGCTCGAACGATCTGCAGATGATGGCGATTGCGGGCCTGTCCGTGGCCTTCCGTGCCAAGCCGGTAGTCCGCGAGAAGGCCTCCGTCGCGTTCAACTACGCCGGGCTGGACGGGTTGTTGTCGCTGTTCCGGAACGAGTGACGCGTCGCCAGACGGTCAACAGGCGGTGACGGGAACCGCGCGGCAGCAAGGTTCCCGCAGCGTCTCTGCGACGCCAGGGGCGCCATTCATGTCGATTGCAGGGGCTGTTGTGAGGGAAGCCGACGGCTTGCCGGCTTCGCTCACCGCCCCTGTCCGTCGCAGGCCGCAAGCTCAGGCGCCGAGGTGCGCCTTCAGACTCGTCTCGATGTCCGCCTGCAGGTCTCTCACATCTTCCAGACCCACGTAGAAGCGCACGAGCGCCCCCTTGTGCGGCCACGGCGTGGCCGTGCGCATGGCCGGTACCCGATACGGTACCGCGAGACTGTGGGCGCCGCCCCAGCTGAACCCGATCTTGAACAGGCGAAGCCCTTCGATGAAGGCATCGATCTGCGCTTGCGAATAGCGCTCGTCGAACACGACCGAGAACAACCCGCCCGCGCCGGTGAAGTCGCGCCGGAAATGCTGGTAGCCAGGGCAATCCTCGAACGCCGGATGCAACACCGCGACGATTTCCGGGCGCGTACCCAGCCATGTCGCCAGTGTCATCGCCGAGCGGTCGTGCGCCTCGAATCGCAACTGCATGCTCGGCAGACTGCGCAGCACCAGGCTGCAATCGTCGGCCGACACGCCCACGCCCATGCGCATGCGCGCCTGTTTGAGGCGGTGATGCAGGTCGTCGTCGACGGTGACCACGGAACCCATCAGCACGTCACTGCCGCCCGACTGGTACTTGGTCAACGCCTGCACCGAGATATCGACACCATGATCGAACGGGCGGAACGCCAGTCCTGCAGCGTAGGTGTTGTCGATGGCACTCACCACGCCACGCTCGCGCGCCACGCGCGCAATCGCAGGGACGTCCTGCACTTCCATCGTCACCGAGCCCGGCGCCTCGAGCCAGATCAGCTTCGTGTTGGGCTGGATCAGTGCGCCGATGCCGTCACCGATCATCGGATCGTAATAGCGCACGGTAATGCCGAACGATTCGGCAAGCCAGTCGCCGTGCTCGCGATTCGGGCCATAGGCGTTGTCCGGCACGAGCACGTCGTCGCCGCTTTTGATCAGGCCGAAGTACACATTGGAGATGGCCGCCAGACCCGACGGGAACAGCAAGCAGTGCTTGCCACCTTCGAGCGCCGCCAGACGTCGCATCAACTCCATCGAGGTGGGCGTGGCATGCAGACCGTAGCGCCACTGGCTGTCGTTCTTCCAGTCCAGCGCGCGCATGGCTGCGAGATCGGGGAAGATGACCGTGGATGCGCGCGCCACCGGCACCGGCATCGCGGCGAAGCCGGCGGGTACCTGTGTGTCGGTGTGCAGAATGTTGGTTTGCCAGTGCCAGCCGTTGGCTTCCGGCGTATCGAGGGGCTTGCGGTTGTCTTGCGTCATCACGGCTCCGGAAAGACTCGGGCCGGCAAGAACGCCGGCCCCCGGGGAGTAACTTACACGCGCTCGAACACCGCGGCAATGCCCTGACCGCCGCCGATGCACATCGTCACCAGCGCGTACCGTCCGCCGACGCGCTGCAACTCATGCAACGCCTTGACCGTAATCAGCGCGCCCGTGGCACCGATCGGATGACCGAGCGAGATCCCCGAGCCGTTGGGGTTGACCTTGGCCGGGTCGAAACCGAGATCGCGCGTCACGGCGCAGGCCTGTGCCGCGAAGGCTTCGTTCGCTTCGACGACGTCGATATCGCCAACCGTCAGACCGGCGCGCTCGAGCGCCTTGCGCGAGGCCGGCACGGGGCCGATGCCCATGTAGTTCGGATCGACACCGGCGTGCGCATAGCTCACCAGACGCGCAAGCGGCTTCGCGCCGCGGCGCTCGGCTTCAGCGCGCTCCATCAGGATCAGTGCGGCAGCGGCGTCGTTCAGGCCGGACGCATTACCGGCGGTCACAGTGCCGTCCTTCTCGAACACGGGGCGCAGCTTCGCCATGTCGTCCATGGTGACGTCCGCGCGCACGTGCTCGTCGGTCGTGAAAGCGACTTCGCCCTTCTTCGTCTTGATGGCGATGGGCACGATCTGGTCGGCGAAGTAGCCGGCAGCCATCGCACGCGCCGCACGCTGGTGCGATTCGACCGCCAGACGGTCCTGATCTTCGCGCGTGATGTTCCACTTCTTCGCGATGTTCTCTGCCGTCACCCCCATGTGGATGTTGGCGAACGGATCGTGCAGCGCACCGAGCATCATGTCGACGAGACGCGACTCGCCCATGCGCGTGCCCCAGCGGGCGCCGGGCATGACATACGGGGCGCGGCTCATGCTCTCGGCACCGCCCGCCATCGCCACGTCGGTATCACCGAGCAGGATCGACTGCGCGGCAGACACCACGGCCTGCAGGCCGGAGCCGCACAGGCGGTTCACGGTCATGGCAGGTGCGTGCTGGCTCACGCCGGCCTCGATGGAGGCAACGCGAGCGAGGTACATGTCCTTGGGTTCGGTATGGATGACGTTGCCGAATACCACGTGGCCTACGTCTTCGCCGCTCACTTGCGCGCGCGACATCGCCTCGCGGGCGACGATCGCGCCGAGCTGCGTCGGCGCGAAATCTTTCAGGCTGCCGCCAAAATCACCGATTGCGGTACGAACCCCGCTGACGATCACGACCTCTCGTTGCATGTCTCTTCTCCAGGTGGATATTGATTTGCAACGAGTATAGCGCCCCAGGGGTTACCGCGATGGCAGGCTCATTGGAAGGAAGCTTCGGTGGCCAGTTGTGCGAGCACCTGCTCCGCGCGCGGCACGGGCGCGACGGCACCGTAGCCCGTCGTCGACAGCGCTGCACAGACGTTGGCGTAGCGGGCTGCCGCGAACGGATCGTCACCCAGCGCCAGACGCGCCACGAAGGCACCGCCGAAGCAGTCACCGGCACCGGTGGCGTCGACCGCCTGCACCGGGTACGGCGCCACGATACGGCGCTCGTTCGGCGTCGCCACATAGCAGCCTTCACGGCCAAGCTTGAGCGCCACGACCTTCACACCGTGGGAGAGAATGTCGTCGAGGATGGCGTCGCGATCTTCGAGGCCGGTCACGGCGGTCACGTCGTCCCAGCTCGGCAGGCAGACGTCGGTCAGGCCGAACGCTTCACGCATGGTGGCGCGCGCGCGTGAAAGCGGCCACAGCTTCAAGCGCAGATTGGTGTCGAACGACACCTTGCCACCGGCGGCACGAATCTTCGACATGGCGTCGAAGGCGGCGTCGCAAGCGTTCACGCTGATGGCCAGGCTGATGCCGGACAAGTGCAGGAATGCGGCCCCTGCCAGCGCGTCGAGCGGCAGTTGCTGCGCACGGTAGCGGCTGGCGGCCGACCCGGCGCGCAGGTAATCGAAATGGTGACCTTGCGCGTCATGCGACACGAAATAGACGCCGGTCGGCGCCTGCGTGTCCACATCCACGTAGCGCGTGTCGACATCCTCGTCGCGCCACAGGTCTAGCAACATGCGGCCGAAGGCATCGTCACCGACGGCGCTTACGAATCCTGTCGTCACGCCCTGACGGCGTGCCGCAATGACGAAGTTCGACGTGTCGCCACCGAAGCCTTGCAGGTACTGACGGGCGTCGTTCGGCGACTGGTTGAACTCGACCATGGCTTCGCCCATCGCCAGCACTTGCGGCAAGGGCGCGATCTTCGCATTCGGTTGCGTCATCAGACGACCTCGCCCCACAGATCGTGACCGTCGGCGCCGGTCACCGTCACGTTCACGAACTCGCCGACCTTCAGGCGCTTCGCCGCCTTCGGCGTGGGCTCGATGTACACGAGACCGTCGATTTCCGGCGCATCGGCGGCCGAGCGGGCCACGCCGCCGTCCTGATTGATTTCGTCGACGATCACCTGGATGGTCGTGCCGACCTTGCGTTGCTGGCGTTCCGCCGAGATTTCCTCTGCCACTTCCATGAAGCGCGCACGACGCTCCTCACGCACTTCGTCGGGCAGTGCCCCCGGCAGTTCGTTGGCCTTCGCACCGTCGACCGGCGAGTAGGCGAAACAGCCCACGCGGTCGAGTTCGGCTTCGCGCAGGAAGTCCAGCAGGTATTCGAATTCGGCTTCCGTCTCGCCCGGGAAGCCAGCGATGAAGGTGCTGCGGATCGTCAGATCCGGGCACATCTTGCGCCATGCCTGAATGCGCTCGAGATTCCTCTCGCCCGACGCCGGGCGCTTCATGCGCTTGAGCACGTCGGGGTGCGCGTGCTGCAGGGGCACGTCGAGATACGGGAGGATGTGGCCCTCGGCCATCAGGGGAATGATTTCGTCGACGTGCGGGTACGGATAGACGTAGTGCAGACGCACCCACGCGCCGTACTGCCTGGCCAACTCGCCCAGCGCCGTGACCAGTTCGGTCATGCGGGTCTTGAGCGGGCGGCCCGCCCAGAAACCGGTACGGTACTTGACGTCGACACCGTAGGCGCTGGTGTCCTGCGAGATAACCAGCAGCTCCTTCACACCGGCCTTGAACAGGTTCTCGGCTTCGAGCATGACTTCCGCGACCGGACGCGAGTCGAGATCGCCGCGCATCGACGGAATGATGCAGAACGTGCAGCGATGGTTACAGCCTTCGGAAATCTTCAGATACGCGTAGTGGCGCGGCGTGAGCTTGATGCCGGCAGCCGGGACGAGATCGGTGAACGGGTCGTGCGGCTTGGGAAGGTGCGTGTGCACGGCGCTCATGACTTCGCCCACGGCGTGCGGGCCGGTCACGGCGAGCACCTTCGGGTGCACGGCGCTCACGATGTCCTGACCGGCGGCGTCCTTCTTGGCGCCCAGACAGCCGGTGACGATCACCTTGCCGTTTTCGGCCAGCGCTTCACCAATGGCGTCGAGGCTTTCCTGGACGGCGTCGTCGATGAAACCGCAGGTGTTGACCACGACGAGGTCGGCACCGTCATAGGTACCGGCGATGTCATAACCTTCGGCACGCAATTGCGTCAGGATCTGCTCGGAGTCGACCAAAGCCTTGGGGCAGCCGAGCGAAACGAAGCCGACCTTGGGGGTGCCGGCGGGCGATGGGCGGGACATGGGGCGAAATCCTGATGTAGTAAATACGCGTAACGACTGCGCAGAGCCGCGTATTTTACCTTGTTCGCCTGCGGTCCGTTCCAACTATCGTCGAGGACCGCTTCCCGAGCCCACCCGGGCCCCATTGCACGCCGCGACGGGCGCCACAGGCAGCCCGCCTGTGTCCCATCGCAACGTCATTCAGCTCAGGGTTTCTTGTTCGGGTCCTTGCCCGGCATACCGCCCGGGGCACCCGGCGCGCCCGGGAACGGGAACGTGCTGAACATGTTCTTTGCCTGGCTCTGCATCTGCTCCTGCATCTGCACGAACAGGTTCTTCGATTGCTCGATGTAGTTGGTCATCATGCCCTGCATCATCGGCGCCTGCATGTTCATGAATTGCGCCCAGACGTCAGGGTTGAAGGCAGCACCCTCGTAGATGCCCTTCGACTGATCGGCCAGCTTGTTCTGAATCTCGATGAACGTCTGGATATTCTTCTCGAGGTACGTGCCCATCATGCCCTGCAGCGCGTGGCCGTAGAAGCGGATGATCTGGGCGAGCATCGCGCTCGAGAACATCGGCACACCGCCGGTTTCCTCTTCCAGAATGATCTGCAGCAGGATGCTGCGGGTCAGGTCCTCGCCCGACTTGGCGTCGACAACCTTGAACTCCTCGGTCTCGAGCACCAGTTGCTTCACATCGGCAAGGGTGATGTACGTACTGGTCTGGGTATCGTACAGACGCCGGTTCGGATACTTTTTGATCAGGCGCTCGTCAGTCTTCTTGCTCGCGGTCATGCGCTGGGTTTCCTGCTTTTATGAAGGACTTCCCCGACCGGCGGTCGGGGTTAGTCACATATTATCGATTCTAGGGCGTTTGCTGCTATGCGGCAAAGCCCTAACCCGCGACCGGGGCGTGCGCCTGAACCTGGCCCGTACCTGCGCGCACCCCGTGACCGCTTAGCCCATGTGCAAGCCGCCGTTCAGCGAGAAGTCGGCGCCGGTGGAGAAACCGGAGTCTTCCGACGCCAGCCACGCCACGATGGAACCGATCTCGCCCGGCTCGCCCAGACGCTTGACCGGAATCGTCGCCACGATCTTGTCGAGCACGTCCTGACGGATCGAACGCACCATGTCCGTGCCGATGTAGCCCGGCGACACGGTGTTGACCGTCACGCCCTTGGTGGCGACTTCCTGCGCCAGCGCCATCGTGAAGCCGTGAATCCCCGCCTTGGCCGTCGAGTAGTTCGTCTGACCGAACTGCCCCTTCTGACCGTTGACCGACGAGATATTGATGATGCGACCCCAGCCGCGCTCGCACATGCCCTCGATCACCTGCTTGGTGACGTTGAACAGGCTCGTGAGGTTGGTGTCGATGACGGCATCCCAGTCTTCGCGCGTCATCTTGCGGAACACGATGTCGCGCGTGATGCCGGCGTTATTGACCAGCACATCGACTTCACCGACTTCGGCCTTGACCTTGTCGAACGCCGCCTTCGTCGATTCCCAGTCGCCGACGTTCCCTTCGGACGCGATGAAATCAAAACCCAACGCCTTCTGGTCTTCGAGCCACTTCACGCGACGCGGCGAGTTCGGACCGCAACCCGCCACAACCCTGAAGCCATCCTTGTACAGCCGCTGACAAATAGACGTACCGATACCGCCCATCCCGCCTGTCACATATGCAATGCGTTGAGTCATGGAACGCTTCCCCCAAAATTACGGCAAATCTGCCGCCTGTTGCGACTGCCAATTGACCGACGCCCAGGCCGCGCGTTCCCGCGCACGCCTTTCGTCTCCTGACTACCCGGCTTGACGCCCGCGCGTTGCACGCACGGGCGATGCCGATTCAGTTCTTTTCGGTGAACCGTCCCGCTTGCGCCGAGCGCGTCAGACGCGCTCGACCGCCAGTGCCACGCCCATGCCGCCACCGATACACAGCGACGCCAGACCGCGACGCGCATCGCGACGTGCCATTTCATGCAGCAGCGTCACGAGAATACGGCAGCCCGATGCGCCGATCGGGTGACCGATGGCAATCGCGCCGCCGTTCACGTTGATCTTCGAGGTGTCCCAGCCCATCTGCTGGTTCACGGCCAGCGCCTGCGCCGCGAAGGCTTCGTTGATCTCCATCAGGTCCAGATCGCTCGCCTTCCAGCCGGCACGCGACAGGCAGCGCTGCGATGCCGGCACCGGGCCGATGCCCATCACCTTCGGATCAACGCCTGCATTCGCGTAGGCCACGATGCGTGCGAGCGGCGTGAGGCCCAGTTGCTCGGCGCGCTTGGCCGTCATCACCACCACCGCCGCCGCGCCGTCGTTGATGCCCGACGCGTTGGCCGCCGTGACCGTGCCGTCCTTCGCAAACGCCGGCTTCAGGGTCGAGAGCGACTCGGCCGTCACGCCGTGACGCACGAATTCGTCGGTGTTGAACACCAGCGGATCGCCCTTGCGTTGCGGAATCGAGACCGGCACGATTTCGGCATCGAAACGGCCCGCCTTCTGCGCCGCTTCCGCCTTGTTCTGCGAAGCGGCAGCGAAAGCATCCTGCATTTCACGCGTGATGCCGTATTCCTTGGCGACGTTCTCTGCCGTGATGCCCATGTGGTACTGGTTGTACACGTCCCACAGGCCATCGACGATCATCGTGTCGATCAGCTTTGCGTCGCCCATGCGGAAGCCGTCGCGCGAGCCCGGCAGCACATGCGGCGCGGCGCTCATGTTTTCCTGGCCGCCGGCCACGACGATGTCGGCCTCACCGGCGGTAATCGCGTTGGCAGCGAGCATCACGGCCTTCAGGCCCGAGCCGCACACCTTGTTGATGGTCATCGCGGGCACCATCGCCGGCAGGCCCGCCTTGATCGACGCCTGACGTGCCACGTTCTGGCCCGAACCGGCCGTCAGCACCTGCCCCATGATGACTTCGCTCACGTCCTCGCCCTTGAGCTTGGCGCGCTTGAGGACTTCGTCGATCACGATGGCGCCCAGATCCGGCGCCGCCACCTTGGCCAGCGAGCCGCCAAACTTACCGACCGCAGTACGCGCGGCCGACACAATCACGATATCCGACATGTCTCATTCCTCGTTTTCAGATGACTCGAACCGGGGGGATGCCCTCAGGCCTTCGCCTTCACGTAGCGCCCGGGCGCCGGTTCGATAGGTGCATAAACAACATTACCATACGCTTTTGGCGCCTTGACGCGTTTTCCGGCGTAGCCCGCCAGCCATTCGCTCCAGTCGGTCCACCAACTGCCCGGATGCTCCGTCGCTCCGGTGAGCCAATCGCCGGCGTCGACACCCACGTCGTCGTTGCGCCAGTAGCTGCGCTTCTTCTTCACGGGCGGATTGACCACGCCCGCAATGTGCCCCGACGCGCCCAGCACGAAGCGGCGCTCGCCGCCGAGCAACGGCAACGACCGGAACGCCGATGTCCAGGGCACGATGTGATCCTCACGCGAACCGAACACATATGCCGGTGCATCGATGGCGCCCAGATCCACAGGCACGCCGCATGTCTGCACCACACCCGGCTGCTTCAGTTCGTTCTGCAAATAGAGATGGCGCAGATACCAGCAGAACATCGGCCCGGGCAGATTCGTGCCGTCGCCGTTCCAGTACAGCAGGTCGAACGGCTGCGGAGCATTGCCCTTCAGATAGCTGTCGACCACGTAATTCCACACGAGATCGTTGGGACGCAGGAACGAGAACGTATTCGCCAGCTCCACGCCGCGCATCAGCCCCGGCGGCTGACCTAGCTTGCCGCCGATCGTCTGCTCGCGGAACTGCACATGCGGCTCGTCGACGAAGACGTCGAGCACGCCAGTATCGGAAAAATCCAATAGCGTCGTGAGCAATGTCACACTCGCGACCGGCGACTTCGCGCCCTTCTGCCCCTTGGCTGCGTACACGGCAAGCGCAGCCGCGAGCAGCGTCCCGCCCACGCAAAAGCCGAGCGCGTTGATTTGCGGCTCACCGCTGATCTCGCGCACCACCTCGATGGCGGCAATCGGCCCCTCGCCCACGTAGTCGTCCCACGACTTGTGTGCGAGCGTTGCATCAGGGTTGCGCCACGACACCACGAACACCGTATTGCCTTGCTCGACCGCGTAGCGCACGAGCGAGTTTTCCGGTTGCAAATCGAGGATGTAGTACTTGTTGATGCACGGCGGCACGACCAGCAACGGCCGCTGATGCACGGTCGGCGTGAGCGGCTTGTACTGGATCAGTTGAATCAGGTCGTTCTCGAAGACGACGGCCCCTTCGGTCGTGGCGACGTTACGTCCCACTTCGAACGCCGCTTCATCGGTCTGCGAGACCTTCCCCTTGCCCATGTCGACGAGCATATGCTGCATGCCGGCGAGCAGGCTGTCGCCGTGCGTCTGCACGAGGCGCTGCTGGGCGTCGGGATTGGTGGCGATGAAGTTGGCCGGCGAACTCGCTGCCACCCATTGCTCGACGGCGAAACGAATGCGCTCGCGCGTCTTCGCGTCGGCATCGACCAGCTCGGCCATGCGCATCAGGAATCGGCCGTTGAGCAGATAGAGCGCTGCCGGCAATGCGTAGAAGGGATTGCGCCAGCCTTCGCCGGTGAATCGGCGATCGCCCAGCGCCGGGGCGTTATCCAGCCCCGGCTGGTTGAAACTGGCAACGAGTTCGGTGAATTCGCGGGCGTAGTCGGATTGCAGCGCGCTGATCTGCGCCGGATCGACATGCAGCGATGTCGGATGCGGCAGGCTGCCCGCCTTGAAAAGTTCGAAAAGTCCCGCGAACGGATTTGCGGCGCTGGCGGCCCCATTGGGGCCAGCGAACGATGGGCCCGCAGCCCCTGGCATCGCGCCGAACATTTGTTGGGCGGCCGTGAACCACTGCGACATGTCCTGAGCGGAGAGCGAAGCGGAAGGGAACTGCTGAGCGAACGAGGCGGCAAACGAGGCCGGATCGAAGTTGGCACTGGCGCGATTCATGATAGCCTGAGTGTCACGTCCGTTGCGTTCACGGGCCGGCGCCCGAAACGCGGCGGCGTGCTTCGCCACCTGTGCGATGCGCTCCGCCTGTGAAGCATTCTTGCGTGCGCGCGCAGGTGTGTCAATGGCTTGCGGCGTACGTCCTGAGCGCATTGTCGCGCTGCACCATCTTTTTTTGAATGCGCGTTTGCCCCGATGGTTATTGTCATTCTCGGCTGGCTTTATGTCATGGCGATGGTCGCCATCACCGCCCCGTCCGCCTGGCTGGGTGTCGTGATCTTTCTCGTTGGCGGCCTCGGCCCCGTCGCACTCTGGCTTTTCATCGCGGGAAGCCGCCTGCGGCGCGCACGTGCGCTGCGACCCGATGACGCACCGGCCAACCCTGTCGCACCGACCGCCGCGCCTGCGGCAAACGACCCGCGCGACGTTATGTAGTCCGCCAGACCAATGCCGCCATGCGTCCCGTCGTACGGTCGCGCCGATAGGAGTAGAACCGCGCCGGATCGCTGACGGTACACCACTGACCGCCCGAAACGCTCGTCACTCCCTCACGGGCAAGGCGCACTCGCGCGAGCGTACACAGATCGGCCAACGACTTTCCGGCGACAGGATCCCCATGCGCGACAAAGGCCGCCTGCGTGGCATCGCGCTCGTGCGGCGCGGCGGCATCCAGGAAGGCTTCGCGCACTTCCGGACCGACTTCGAACTTCTGCGGACCAATGCACGGGCCGAGCCAGGCAATGACCGCCGCATCGGCATCGTCTTGCGGCAAGCGCGCTCTCAACGCCTGTACGGCCTGTTCCAGCACGCCGGCGCACAACCCACGCCAGCCGGCGTGCGCCGCCGCCACCGCTCGCCCCTTCACGTCGCACAGCAGCACCGGCATGCAGTCCGCCACCATGACGGTGCTCGCCAGTCCGGGGACATTCGTCGCGCTGGCGTCCGCCTGCAACGGATCGCCCGCGCTCACGGCCTCGTAAGCGGCCTGTGCATCGACCACGCGCGGGCCGTGCACCTGCGCCACCCACGCCGACGGCACGCCCACACGCGCGGCCAGCAGTTCGCGGTTGGTACGCACGGCATCGGGATCGTCGTCCGCCTTGTAGCCGAGATTGAAGGTTGCTTGCGGCCCCTGACTCACGCCCCCCGCCCGCGTAGTGAAGATGGCACGAACGTTGGCGGGGGCAGGCCAGTCGGGAACGATCCAGTCCGCAGGCATCGCGGTCTGCGTGTCTTGCTCAGGCAGGGAAGAAGTCATCGAGCGTGTCGGGGAGCGTGGTGAAGTCGAATTCGAGCCCGAGCGCGCGCATGAGTTCGCGCATGTCGTCGGGCAACGGCGCCTGCCAGTGCATGGCGCGTCCGTCATCGGGATGAATCAATCCGAGCCGCCAGGCGTGCAGCGCCTGACGCGCGAACCCGCCCGGCAGCGCCGGACGCTTGTGACGCGGCTTGTACAGCGGATCGCCCAGCAGCGAGTGGCCGAGATGCGATAGATGGACGCGAATCTGGTGCGTGCGGCCCGTATCCAGCGAGCACAGCACCAGCGACACCGGTGAACCTTCCCATTCTGCGCTGGCAACGGTCACGACGCGCGTGCGCGCCGGCTTGCCGCCCTGCCCCTGCACGACCGCCATGCGGGTGCGCTCGCGCGGATCGCGGCCGATGGGCGCGTCGACGACCGTGCGTTGCGGTGGGCGCCCCCAAACCAGCGCAGCGTAATGGCGTTTCACCGTGCGCGCCTGCAATTGCCGGACCAGATCGGTCTGCGCAATCAGCGTTCGCGCGACGACCATCAGGCCCGACGTCTCCTTGTCGAGACGATGGACGATCCCGGCGCGCGGCAAATCGGCCGCAGCCTGGCCGTAGCGATGCAACAGCCCATTGAGCAAGGTACCGGACCAATTGCCTGCCGCCGGGTGAACGACCAACCCTGGCGGCTTGTTGAAGACGGCGAGCGTCGCATCTTCGTAGACAGCGTCGAGCGGCACCGGCTCGGGCGCAAAGGCAAGTTGCTCCGGGAGTGCCGCAGGCGTGATCACGACCGTCTCGCCGCCGGCCACCTTCTGGCGAACTTTGGCGGTTTCACCGTCGAGCGTCACCCGGCCGTCTTCGACCCAGGCCTGCAGGCGACTGCGGGAATATTCGGGAAAACATTGTGCGAGCGCCTTGTCGAGACGCTCGCCTGCGAGCGCGTCGGGAAGGGTAGCGCGCAGGGGGACGTCGTCGCCAGCCCCGCCCGGCAAGGGAGTCCCCTTGGAAATGGCGTCAGAAATGGCGCCGTCGGAGGCACTTGGGAAAGCCGCCGGAAGCGAGTCGAGGTCGTCGTCAGACGAATCCTCCGCAATTTCCGTGGCAAATGAGGCGGTTACGCTATAATCCGGCAGAATTGATCGGGTCATCGAGAAGTGAAGCCAACGAGCATGCAAGCCCTGAAACTTGTCAAACATCTGATGCTGGCCGCAGTCGTGGTCGGCGGCGTGGCCGCCTGCGGCATTCTGCCGGAGAAAGTCGACGAAACGGCCAGCTGGTCGACGAACAAATTATACTCGGAAGCCAAGGATAGCTTCGATAGCGGCGACTATACGAAGGCCGCCAAATACTACGAGTTGCTGGAAGGGCGCGATCCGTTCGGTCCGCATGCCCAACAGGCACAGATCAACACGGCTTACGCCTATTACAAGGACAACGAGCCGGCTCAGGCGCTTACCGCCGTCGAGCGCTTCATCCGGTTGCATCCGGACAGCCCGTCGATCGACTACGCCTATTACCTCAAGGGCCTGATCAACTTCAACGACGATCTGGGCCTGTTCGGCCGCTTCTCGGGACAAGATCTTAGCGAGCGCGATCCGAAGGCACTGCGCGCGGCCTATGACAGCTTCAAGTACCTGGTCGAGCACTATCCGAACAGCAAGTACGCGAACGACGCTGCCCTGCGCATGCGTTACGCCGTCAACGCGATGGCGGCCCATGAGGTCCACGCTGCCGAGTACTACTATCGCCGAGGCGCTTACCTCGCGGCCGTGAACCGCGCACAGACCGCCCTGCAGGACTATGACAAGGCCCCGGCGCTCGAAGACGCGCTCGGCATCATGATCAAGTCGTACGACAAGCTTGGCATGACCGAACTGCGTGACGACGCCCGACGCGTGATGGAACAGACCTATCCGAACAGCGGTTACCTGACGGTCGGTCACCGCATCGACACCGGTACCGACAAGAAGTCCTGGTGGCAGATCTGGCGTTGAGCCGGCTGCACTGATCTCACCCGGACCTGACGAAAAGCCCTCGCCCAGCGAGGGCTTTTTGTTTTCCGTACGCTGTCGACTTCGCCCGCCGTCGCTCGACCATCGAGGCGCCATGGCGTCACATCAGGAGTTGGATTCGTGAGTGCTTCCCCCGCCCCTCGCAAGACCTTGCTCGCGCTGCGTCACGTGCATTTCGAAGATCTCGGCACACTCGCGCCGTTTTTCGCAGATCGCGGCTACCGCATCGATTATGTGGATGTCCCGTTGGCCGACCTGCGCGCCATCGACGCGCTCTCGCCCGACCTGCTGGTCGTGCTGGGCGGTCCGATCGGGGCGTTCGACGAAGCGGCACACCCGTTTGTTGCCGACGAACTGGCGCTCGTCAAGGCACGGCTCGACGCCAGCGCGCCAATCCTCGGCATCTGCCTGGGTGCGCAATTGATGGCGCGCGCACTGGGCGCCAACGTCTATCCGCTGGGTGTGAAGGAAATCGGCTATGCGCCTGTCACGCTCACCGCCGAGGGACAGGCGTCGCCCCTGGCCCGGTTGGGAGACGCGAGCGTGCTGCACTGGCATGGCGATCAGTTCGACATCCCGCCCGGCGCCTCGCATCTCGCGCGCACTGCCGTTGGCGAGCATCAGGCCTTCGCGCTGGGAACCCATGCGCTGGGCCTGCAATTTCATCTGGAAGCCGATGCTTCGCGCATCGAGTCATGGCTGGTCGGCCATGCGTGTGAACTGGGTGCCGCAAAGGTCGACCCCGTGGCGCTGCGCGCGCAGGCTCGAGAACATCACGCCCGGCTGACGGAAGTCGCGTCGGCCGTGATCGGTCACTGGCTCGACGCCATGCCCCGTTAATTTGTAGCCCTCGCAGCGCCGCTTAACCGCCGGCGCTGGCGGCAATCTCGTCGAAGAAGCCCCGGACGATCGGCAATTCGCGAGTGCGCTTGAACGGCGGCAGACTTTGCCAGATGCGGCGACCGTAAGGTTTGTCCACCAGACGCGGATCGCAGATCATCAGCACGCCGCGATCGGCTTCTGACCGGATCAACCGCCCGGCGCCCTGCTTGAGCGTGATGACCGCCTGCGGCAACTGATGCACGGCGAACGGGCTGAGTCCCTTCTTCGTGAGCGCATCGAGCCGCGCGGCCAGCACCGGGTCGTCCGGCGGCGCGAACGGCAACTTGTCGATGATGACGAGCGACAACGCGTCGCCGCGGACGTCCACCCCTTCCCAGAAACTCTGACTGCCGATGAGCACGGCATTGCCCAACGCCCGGAAGCGATCGAGCAGTTCGGTACGGCTGGCTTCGCCCTGCACGAGCAGCGGATACGGCCAGCCACGCCGCTCGAACTCCTCGCGCAGGCGCTCCGCCGCCCGGTTCACCGCGCGCAGCGTCGTACACAGCACAAACGCCCGTCCGCCGCTCACTTCGAGCACCGGCAGGGCGGCGTCGAGTACGGCGTCGGTGAAGTTCGGCGCCGACGGTTGTGGCAACCCGCGCGGCACATACAGCAGGCTCTGGTTCGGATAATCAAACGGACTGGCAAGCGTGAGCGACTTGCCGGCGTCGAGCCCGAGCTGGGCCGCGTAGTGCATGAAATTGCCCTTCACCGACAATGTGGCCGACGTGAAGATCCATGCACGCGGTGCGCCCGCACGTTGCTTCGCGAAGATCGGCGCAATCGAAAGCGGCGTCTGGTGCAACTGCACGGCTTGTGAAAACACTTCGATCCAGCGCACGGTCTCGGGCGGCGTGTAGGTCTTCTGCTCGCCCGCCTCCCCCTTTGTCGCCTCGGCGGCTTGCGCTCGCGCGGCTTCCGCCTCACGCGCCTTGGCCGCCTTCTCGCGCTTGCCGTCGGTCACACGCGGCGCGTCCGGATCGAGCAGTGGCAAAGGCGTCTCGCCCGGTGTCGGCGGCGTCACGCCGGTCTGCCAGCGCTCCAGTTGTTGATGCAGCTCGATCGCCCGACGCGCGCAGGCACCCAACGCCTCTGCCCGCTCCGCCTGATGCTGGAGCGTCTCGATCATGTCCTGCAACGCGAGATCCACCGCGTCGAGGGCACCGAAGAGTTCGTGATCGTCCGCCAGTTGCGCCACCGACATGCGCGTGTTGTCCTGACCAAACGTCAGGCGCACATCACGCGCGGCGCGTTCGAGATTCGCGCCGAGCTTGACCCAATCGGCCGCGTCGCGTGCGTGAATCAGACCTTCGGCCACGCAATCGCGTGCGAGCTCCAGCATCTGGCCCGTCGAAACGGTCTCGCCGAAGAACAGCGTCGCTGTCTCGGGCAACTGATGCGCTTCGTCGAAAATCACCGTGTTCGCGCTGGGCAGCAGTTCGGCCATGCCGGTATCGCGCAGCATGACATCCGCAAAGAACAGGTGATGGTTCACGACCACGATATCCGCCTGCTGCGCTTCCTTGCGCGCCTGCATGACGAAACAATCCTTGTAGCGCGGGCATTCCTGACCGAGGCAGTTGTCTCGCGTAGACGTCACCTGCGCCCAGATCGGCGCGTTCTCGGGCACCGAAGCCAATTCCGCCTTGTCGCCGCTGTGCGTAATCCGCGCGAACGTCGTGATCTCTCGCAGTTGCGCAGCTTCATGGCGCGACGCGAAGCGCCCCTCCTGCTGGGTGCGCTCCAGATAGTAGTGACAGAGGTAGTTCGCCCGCCCCTTGAGCATGGCCACCGTGATCGGCACGGCGAGCGCCTTGCGCACGGTCGGGATGTCGCGCGCGAAGATCTGATCCTGCAAATGCTTGGTGCCGGTCGAGATGATCGTCTTGCCGCCCCAGAGCATGGCAGGCACGAGATAGGCGTAGGTCTTGCCCGTGCCCGTGCCCGCCTCGGCGATCAGCGTGTCGTGCGTGTCCATCGCTGCGGCCACGGCACGGGCCATTTCCGTCTGGGGTTCCCGAGCGCGGTATCCGTCGATCGCGCGCGCGAGCATGCCGCCATCGCCGAAGATGTCCTCCAACTCACGTTCGCGCTTGGCGGCGAGCGGCTTGAGTCCGTGGAACGTGGGCGCGTCGGGGCTTGAGGAGATGTCGGGGGAATCGCTGGATGCGGCGGAATCGGTCAAAACGGCTGGCAAACTCAAAGGCGCCGCGAATCGCTGCTGCGAGATTCGCGACGCCGGCAATGGAAAAAATACGTGATCACGCGCGTGGAGGGCCCGGGCGCCGAGCCTTGCGCAATTGCCCTGTCAGGCAGGCTGATCGGGCATTTGCTGCACCTGAAGCAGCGTGATCGTGTCCTTGATCTTCAGACGGCGCTTCTTGAGTCGCGTGACCTGCAACTCATCGTACGCCGGCTCCGTCAGCAACTTGTCGATCAGATAGTCGAGATCGCGGTGTTCGATCTGCAACTCGATGATGCGGCGTCCAATGGAGTGAAGATCTTGCTGCATCGTGGCAACTCTCCTGCAACTCTCGAATGAATCCGGCCCGGCGGTCAGCGGCATGGCTCGAAGGTCTGCCTGACGACCCGGCACCGGACAGGGATGCCATGACCGCCGCGCACGACGCCGGCGGCCACGCATCGCTTACTGACCTTGCAACGCCTTCTGTGCGGGCGTGCTGCCCGACTGCGAGTCCTTGCGGCGCTCGTCCGACTTCTTCTGGCGTTCAATGGCTTCCTGCTGCTTCTGATCGTACTTGCGCACGTTCTCTTCGCGCTCGGCGGCCTTTTGTGCAGCCGTCGCCTTCGCTTCGTCGAGCTTCTTCTGCTGCTCGGCCTGCTTGGCGTTGTACTGCTCGGTGTTGGCTGCACGCTCCGGCGCCTGACCGGTGCGTTCGGTCACGCGTTGCTGATATTCCGCCTGCTTGGTGTCGTAATCGGCCCGGTTCTGCGCGCGCTCGGCGGCACGTTGCGGTGCCTCGGCTTCGGTTTGCGCGCGTCGTGCCGCGAGGCGTGCATCGCGCTCCTCGGCACGCGTACGGCGTTCCTGATCCTCGAGCACGAGTCGCTGACTGCGAACGGCGCGCAGCGCTTCACGCTGCTCGTCGCGGGCGTTGTCGATGCAGTGGTTCACGAAAAACCGCGACGCGCATTCGTACTTTGCCTCTTCGAAGCGATAGTCGATCCAGGCGCGCTGACGATCGAGCAATGCGCGACGGCCGGCGAAATCGTCGTCGGCCGGGTGCAGATCGAGCTGGTCGTCGTAGGGCACCGGCTTGTCGTCTTCGGCCTGGGCCGCAGCCGCCTTGCTCGCCGCTGACGGCGTGCGATCCGCCGTGGCATCGAACGGCACCTCCGGCACACGAATCTGCTCCGAACCGCGATAGGCGGAATCGGGTGCAGAAAGCCCTTGCGCGAGCGCCACGCCCGGCACGACGGCCGCGGCCGTCAACATGCCGAAAGCGCCTGCGGTGCCGAGCGCCGCACGCAAATCGCGATGCCATGACCGGCGCGAAAACAATTTTGCGAAAGAAATCATGAGGTTGAGCAGAGTGATGCCAAATTTTAGCATTGCCTGCCCGGACGCGCCCGCGGTTTATGGCAAAATGCCCCGCTCCTGGCACTTGGGTAACTCGCAACACTCATGACGCAAAACGTAGCCCTTCAGATCGTTCAACGCATCGCCGATGAACTCAGCGTGCAGCCGCGTCAGGTCGCCGCTGCCGTGCAACTGCTGGACGAAGGCGCCACCGTGCCCTTCATCGCTCGCTACCGCAAGGAAGTGACCGACAACCTCGACGACACCCAGTTGCGCACGCTGGAAGAACGCCTGCTGTATCTTCGCGAGCTGGAGGAGCGCCGTGCGGCGATCCTCGCGAGCATTGACGAGCAAGGCAAGCTGACCGACGAACTGCGTACCGCTATCGAGGCGGCCGATACGAAGCAGACGCTCGAAGATCTTTACCTGCCCTACAAACAGAAGCGCCGCACCCGCGCGCAGATTGCCCGCGAAGCCGGTCTCGAGCCGCTCGCACTGGCACTGCTCGCCGATCCGACGCTCGATCCGCAGGCCGAAGCCGCGAAATTCGTCGACGCCGAGAAAGGCGTGGCGGACATCAAGGCAGCCCTCGACGGCGCGCGCGACATCCTCTCGGAACAGTTCGGCGAAACCGCCGAGCTGCTCGGCAAGCTTCGCGACTACCTCTGGAACCAGGGCGTGGTCTCGTCGAAGGTCGTCGAAGGCAAGCAAAGCGAGGAAGGCGAGAAATTCCGCGATTACTACGACTACGCCGAGCCGATCGCTGCGGTGCCGTCGCACCGCGCGCTCGCCCTCTTCCGCGGCCGCAACCTCGGCATTCTGATGGTCAAGCTCGGTCTGGGCGAGGAGCTCGACGCCCAGATCCCGCATCCGTGCGAAGGCGTGATTGCCGGCCATTTCGGCATTCGCCAGCAAAGCCGTGCCGCCGACAAGTGGCTCGCCGACGTGTGCCGCTGGTGCTGGCGCGTGAAGGTGCAGCCGCACCTCGAATCGGAACTGCTTACGCAAATGCGCGAAAGCGCCGAGAGTGAAGCGATTCGCGTGTTCGCGCGCAACCTCAAGGCGCTGCTGCTCGCCGCGCCCGCCGGCCCGAAGGGCGTGATCGGTCTCGATCCGGGCCTGCGTACCGGCGTGAAGGTCGCCGTCGTCGACGCGACCGGCAAGCTGCTGGGCACCGACACGATCTACCCGCACGAGCCGCGCCGCGACTGGGACGGCTCGCTTTCCCGCCTGTCCAAGATCGCCGCCGCCACCGGCGCCGAGCTTGTGAGTATCGGCAACGGCACGGCCTCGCGCGAGACGGACAAGCTCGCCCTCGAACTGATCAAGCGCCACCCCGAACTCAAGCTGCAGAAGATCGTGGTGTCGGAAGCCGGCGCTTCGGTCTACTCGGCGTCCGAATTCGCCGCGAAGGAATTCCCGGAACTCGACGTGTCGCTGCGCGGCGCCGTATCGATCGCGCGTCGCCTGCAGGATCCGCTGGCTGAACTTGTCAAGATCGAGCCGAAGGCCATCGGCGTCGGCCAGTATCAGCACGACGTGAACCAACGCGAACTCGCCCGCATGCTCGACGCCGTGGTCGAGGACTGCGTGAACGCCGTGGGCGTGGACGTGAATACCGCCTCCGCGCCGCTGCTGGCACGCGTATCGGGCCTGAACGGCACGCTCGCCAAGAACATCGTGGACTTCCGCGACAGCAACGGCCCGTTCGCGAACCGCGAGGCACTCAAGAAGGTGCCTCGCCTGGGCGACAAGACGTTCGAGCAG
Organism: Pandoraea pnomenusa; assembly: GCF_040391475.1. GTDB lineage: Bacteria > Pseudomonadota > Gammaproteobacteria > Burkholderiales > Burkholderiaceae > Pandoraea > Pandoraea pnomenusa_C. Next base: position 453,250 of record NZ_JBEBXS010000001.1, read on the forward strand.
GCCGCCGGCTTCCTGCGCGTGAACGGCGGCGACAACCCGCTGGATCGCTCGTCGGTGCACCCGGAAGCGTACCCGGTCGTCGAGCGCATTCTCGCGAAGATCAAGAAGTCGATCGGCGACGTGATGGGCAACGGCTCGGTCGTGCGCGGCGTTTCGGCCAACGAATTCGTCGACGAACGCTTCGGTCTGCCGACGGTGAAGGACATCCTGACCGAACTCGAGAAGCCGGGCCGCGATCCGCGTCCTGAATTCAAGACGGCGACGTTCCAGGAAGGCGTGGAAAAGCTGACCGACCTGAAGCCGGGCATGCAACTCGAAGGCGTGGTGACGAACGTGGCTGCTTTTGGCGCGTTCATCGATATCGGCGTGCATCAGGATGGTCTGGTGCACGTGTCGGCCATGTCGACGAAGTTCATCAAGGACCCGCACGAGGTCGTCAAGGCCGGTGACATCGTGAAGGTGAAGGTGCTCGAAGTCGATCCGCGCCGTCAGCGTATCTCGCTGACCATGCGTCTGAACGACGACCTGCCGGTGGCCGGTGCGAGCGATCGTCCGGGCAGCAGTGGCGGCGGCGCACGCGGCGGCAATGGCGGTGGCCATCGCGGCGGCAGTGGCGGTGGACGTCAACGCGAGCCGGAGACGGTCAACGCAATGGCAGCCGCCTTCGCCAAGCTCAAGCGTTGAGCCCCACCCGCTAACGCCCCGCACGGTCGCCTTGCCGGCCGTGCGCACCGCTGCAAGGGAAGCACAAGGGAAAAGCCCGCCGTCTCAGGACCGCGGGCTTTTTCTTTGTCGCCAGCCGACGAAAAAAAGCCGGTGGCGATTTCTCGCCACCGGCCTTTCTCTTGATGCCGTTACGTCAGGCGCGTCAGATCTCGATTTTCGTCCCGAGCTCCACGACCCGGTTGGCCGGAATGCTGAAGAAGTCGGTCGGCTTGGCGGCGTTCTGGTGCATCCACGCAAACAGACGCTCGCGCCAGATCGACATGCCCGGCAGCTTGGTCGGCACCACCGTCTCGCGGGCGAGGAAGAACGATGTGTCCATCAACTCGAAATGCATGTCCGTCTTCTCTTCGAGCAGATGCAGCACTTCCTTCACGTCGGGGGTTTCGTTGAAGCCGAAGGTGGCCACCACGCTGTACAACCCGCCCGTATGATCCTTGACCTCGATGCGCGTCGAGTCCTCGACATACGGCACGTCGACCGTGCGGAACGTCAGGAAGATCGTGCGTTCGTGCAGGATCCGGTTGTGTTTGAGGTTGTGCAGCAGGCTCACCGGCACCAGCGTATTGCCACCGGTCAGATAGATCGCCGTGCCCGCCACGCGATGCGGCGGATGCGCCAGCAGCCCTTGCAGGAACGGGCTGAGCGGAATACCGTCGGCCGCCGTGCGCTCGCGCAGCAACTGACGTCCCTTGTGCCACGTCATGAGCATGAAGAACAGGAATGCGCCCAGCGCCAACGGCAGCCAGCCGCCCTCTTCGACCTTGATCAGGTTCGCGCCGAAGAACGCGAAGTCGACCACGAGGAAGCCCGCGATCACTAGCGCCACCAGGAACTTGTTCCAGTTCCAGACCTTCACCATGACCACGCATGCCAGCACGGTGGTGATCACCATGGTCGTCGTCACGGCGATACCGTAGGCCGCCGCCAGATTGCTCGACGACTTGAATGCCAGCACGATCCAGATGATGACCAGCAGCAGCGCCCAGTTGATGACCGGCATGTAGATCTGACCGATCTCACGGTCCGACGTGTGAAGAATCTTCATGCGCGGCACGTAGCCGAGCTGAATCGCCTGGCTCGTGAGCGAGAACGCCCCCGAGATCACCGCCTGCGATGCGATCACGGTCGCCGCCGTCGCCACGATCACGAGCGGCAGCAGTGCCCAGTCCGGTGCGAGCAGGAAGAACGGGTTCTCGATGGCCTTCGGGTTCGTGAGCAGCAACGCCCCCTGACCGAAGTAGTTGAGCGCCAACGCCGGGAACACGAGGAACGACCACGCGAAACGGATCGGACGAATGCCGAAGTGCCCCATGTCGGCGTACAGCGCCTCTGCACCGGTCAGCACCAGGAACACCGAGCCGAGCACGATGTACGCCTGCAAGGCGTGCGTGTGGATGAAATGGATGCCGTAGTACGGATTGATCGCCTTGATGATTTCCGGGGCGGCCACGATGTTGTACAGGCCGAGCACGCCGAGAATCACGAACCATGTCACCATCACCGGCCCGAACAGGCGGCCCACCTTGGCGGTGCCCGATTTCTGCATCGAGAACAGGATGATGAGAATGACAATGGTGATCGGCAGCACGAACCGCGTGAGCGACGGCGCCGCAATCTCCAGACCTTCGACCGCCGACATCACGGAGATGGCGGGAGTGATCACCGCATCCCCGTAAAACATACAGGCCCCGAACATGCCGAGCATCATGAGCACGGACGCCCATTTGCTCCCGGCCCGCACACTGCGCAGGCTCAGTGCCATGAGGGCCAGCACGCCGCCTTCACCGCGGTTGTCGGCGCGCATGACGAACAGCACGTACTTGAGGGAAACCACGATCACCAGAGCCCAGAACAGCAGCGAGATGATGCCGAACACGGCTTGCTGGTTAAACGGAATGCCGTGTTGCGGATCGAAACATTCCTTCAGCGCATAGAGCGGACTGGTGCCGATATCGCCGAAGACCACGCCGATGGCCGCCACCATGAGCGCGGGCATGGCCTGAGGGCGCTGCCCGTGTCGAATGTTTTGCGTCATAAGGTTTGGGTAATCGCTTTATTGCGCTGCACAAAATGGGCGCTATTCTAACTGGGCGCCGGTTCCCTCGCCAGTCCGGGCAGGTGTTGATTCGCGGACACTTTCGATGACATGCCCCGCTAGGATAATTCGTGCGGAGCGCCGTGACCAGTGCGCCACGGCAAGGGTTTTACCCTGCCCCGGCGCCAGCGGGTCGCTCACGAAACGATCCCTTTCCAGTTGCAAATGCGCGACATATCTCCAGGATGGGCATTTCGCGTGTCGACAGCCCCGGGAATTGGGTGTAAAGCGGCCTGCATCCGCCTTGCCTCCACAACCGAGCCCCCATGAAAAAGCCGCCCGAAGGCGGCTTTTCAACGTCCTGAATGCCACCGGCCGGCGAGAACCGGCCCGTGCCCCGCCGCTTAGCGACGGCGCGCGGCCTTCTTGGCGTTGCTGCTCTTGACCGAGCGTACCAGCTCCGAATCGGCGCTGTTCTGTTCGGTTTCAAGCGAACGGATCTGACCTTGCAGGTCCGTCAGGCGAATACGGGCCGCAGTGCGTTCCGTTTCCAGTGCAGCGGCTTGCTCACGCACGGCCTGCTGGTTCTCGGCGAGCGTCTGTTCCTGCTGACGCTGAATCGCCAGATCGTTCTGGACGGCATTCAGACGGGCTTCGCTCTCGGCCAGTTGACGCTCCATCACGGTGCGCTGGGCTTCGAGCTTGATGCGACGGATCTCGACGTCGGCCAGCACCTGCGTCTGACGCACGAAATCGGCGTACAACGCTTCGGCCTTCTTCTCGTTGTTCAGTCGGACCGCGCGCCAGAACTGGCCTTCGTGGAACAGCGCCACGTAGTAGCCCAGCGTTTGCGGATAGAACAGGAGACTTGCCCCGAAGCGGCCGTTGTACGTGGTACGGAGTTCGGTCACTTCCTTGTTCTGAATGCGATCGCGGAGTTCCTGAATCGTCCCCGAAGCGGCCGCCGGTGCGCCGGCTTGCCCAGGCAATGCCGGAGCCGCGAGTTGCGAAGGCGTAGCGCCGGCGACATCCTTGACCGCTTCTGCGGCACCGGCCGACGTCCCCCACACAGCCAGGCATGCCACCCCCACGCCCAACCAAAACCGCCCCCGGCAATCACTGATTTTCATCTGATCTGTTTTCCTGTTATCGACCGGATCGTTTTTCGACCCTTATACGTCGCATTCATTCGCCACCCCGGACTCCGTCCCGAGGATCTGAGACCTGCGTGTTTGTGGAATGATAACCGCATGCCCGCAATAGCCGCCAATTCTATCCATTGCGGCGCGCTCTTCCAAGCAGGGAATGCGTAATTGTGAATGCGCGATTTCATCTGTTGATACCACGCAACTCCAAGGCCTCGGCGAGTTCCTCCCATCGGAACACGCTTGTCAGACAAATCCCGTCATGACGAGAGGGGTTGCGTAACGTCTGCACCGCGATCAGCGGACGGCCCTAGCGGGCCTTATCAGGATGGGATGGCTTGGGGGACGGGGGACGGAGGACCGCCCCTACCCCTCGAATTCGCTGGTCAGTTCGGAGTCGTTGCCGAGGATCTGGTACTTGCGCATTTTTTCCCAGAGCACCTTGCGGCTGATGCCCAGCGCGTTGGCGGTGTCCTGACGGCGCCAGCCATTCGCGTCGAGGGCTGTCACGATGCGGGCGCGCTCCGTGGCGTCCCAGCGAGCGCGGTCCGTCATCGCGGCGCCGGGCGACGCGTCGCTCCCCCGAGCGACCGTGCCCATCGACAGCGCGTCGAAGATCGGCCGGATGCGGCGCTCGTCCCATCCGCCGAGTTGCCGGTAGATGATGCCCACGCGCTCGGCGATGTTGCGCATCTCGCGCACGTTGCCCGGAAATACGCCCCCCTCGACCAGCTCACGCAGCCACGGCGGCACCTGTGCGCCGATGTCGCCGTCGCCGACCACCTTGCCGAGATAGGCGGTGAAGACGGCCAGCTTGTCGACCGGGCCGCGCTCTTCGAGGCTCGGAATATGCAGCTCGATCACGGCCAGCCGGTAGAACAGATCGGCGCGAAACAGCTCGTCGCGCACCATCGACTTGAGGTTCTTGTTGGTCGCGGCCACCAGCCGGAAATCGAGTTTGACGGGCTGCGCGGAGCCCAGGCGCGTCACGGCGCTGTCCTCCAGCACCCGCAGCAACTTCACCTGCTGATACAGCGGCAAGTCCCCGATTTCGTCGAGGAACAGCGTGCCGTCGTTGGCCTGCTCGAAGTAACCCTTGTGGGAATAAAGCGCACCGGTGAATGCGCCTTTGGCATGCCCGAAGAAATGCGATTCGAAGAGCCCGTCGGGAATGGCACCACAGTTCACGGCCACGAACGGCCCTTGCCCGTAGTGACTCTGCTTGTCGTGCAGCAACCGGGCGATGCGCTCCTTGCCCACGCCCGTCTCGCCATGAATGAGCACGTTCGAGTCGCAATCGGCAAACGCGTCGACCTCGGCAAGCAATCCGAGCATCGCACTCGACTGGGCCACCAGCGGGTCGGACGGTGCCGGCGCACGATCGGCCTCCGCGATCGCGCCGGACAGCTTGAAGATGAGCGTGCGCAGCTCCGCACCGGTGAAGTCGAGCGTGAGGATGTTGCTGTACTCGGGCGGGTACACGCGCGGGTCGTTCTCCCGGGGCGACGTCGCCACCCAGATCACGGGCATGCCGTGGCCGAGTTGCCACTCCTGCGCGTTGGTCGAAGCGCCCTCGATCACCGACACGCTGACCACGGCGATGGACGCGCGCGCCTTGGTGCGCTCGCGCGACAGGTCGACGCCATCGGCACGGATGACCTCCATGTCGAAGCTCGCGAGGCAATGCGCGACCCGATCGGCAATGTCGGACTTGCCTTCCCACACATAGACGTCGAGATCTTCACGTACTGGCTTGCTTTTCATGCTGATCCGCTGGTTGCCGGACGCGCCCGGCGCCCGTCATGGTGAAGTTCGGTATTGCGCCCGGCACCGTGGCCCGGCATTGCCGCAAAAGCTCCGTTAGTACACCAACTGCACAAGGCCGTTCAGGCAGGTGATGCTGTCGACGGTTACGGTGGTCATGCCAAGCGTGATGCCCAGCGACGACAGCAGCGTGTTGAGCACATTGCTGAGCGGCGTGAGCAACGGGTTGAGCAGCGTGTACAGAATGCTGCCGAGCACCGGCGAAATGTTGGCCGTGGTGATGGAATTGTTGACGGCGCTTTCGCGACAACTCTGCGCATTGGCACCGCCGAAGACATCGCATACAAGATCGGTAACGCCGCCGATCAACCCGGTGACGATGCCGCCGAGCGTATTGACCAGCCCGCTCACGAGATTTCCCACGCCCCCCAGCACTTGCGGAAGATTGAGCGTCAACACGCCACCCAGCGTGGCGTTCAACCCGTTGGCCGTGGTCTTCAACCCACTGGCCGCGTTCCCCAAAAACGTATTGACGGTCGAGATCGTGGCACCGGTCAGGTTTGACGGCACGTTCGTCACCAGCCCGTTGCCGATATTCCCGTTCGTATCCTTCGCAGACGCGCCCACGTCGAGCGACAGTCCCGCGAGCAACGCTGTCACGATCTGCGTCAGGTTCACGTTCGAACTGGTCGACTGCGACTTCGGGAATGGGGCGGAAAACGTCATGGGCGCTGGCGTATTGGTCACGAGCGACAAGTTGACGTTTGCCCCGACGCTGATCGCCCCGAGCAACTGCGCAATGGTCGTGCGTTGTGTCATGAGCGTGGTGCAGCTCGCAGGATTGGTCTTCGGGTCCACCCCGCTTGCCGTGCCGCCCACGCAGACATTGACCAGCCCGGAATTCACCTGCAGCGTCGCCGATTGCGTTGCACCGCATTGCAGCGCGGTCACCGTTGCTGTCGACTGAGCAAGCTCGAGCACCAGCGGCAGCTTGAGCGTCGTATTCAGCCCGTTGAGCAGCCCGCCGAGTGTGCCGATCGAGGAATTGACGTTCAGGAACAGCCTGACTTGCGCCGAAGTGGCCGTCGCCCCCACGCCTCCAACCCCGATCTGCGGTGGCGAAATGACATGCGCCTCGGCCGAGACCGTCCCGCCGAGAATCGACAACGACGGAATCGCCACCGCGTTGGTCCCATTGGCCCCTACGACGGCGGCGGAGATCAGGTCGGCAACGCCGATATTGCCCGTGAGCGCGCTCGCTGCACTCACGCCCGCCGCATCGATGTTCGCGAGGATACCCGGCGAGGTTGCCGTGCCCAGCAGGTTGATCGGTAGATTCAGCACCGGGCTGTTGGCAAACACGTTCACGAGGTTGTTCATCGCCGAAACGGAAGCCGACAGCGCACCGTTCTGGGTGGCGAGCGCCGTGTTCGTCGCACTAAGCAGCGTGCCCACCGTCAGGTTCTTCACAGCCGCCACCCCGGATAGCGAAGCGACCGAGACATCGCCCGTGACCGGCACGCCCAGAGCCTGCAACAGTCCTTTCGGCGTGATATTCACGCCCACGAGCTGTTGTGCCGCGGCCACGTACACCTGCGGCGAGATGCCAAGCGACGTAAGCAGCGGCGCGAGAATCGAATTGTTGGCATTGAGCGCCAGCAAGCCTGAATCGACCGTAAATGTCACCACGGCGGGCACTTTGCGCGCGATCGCCGTTGCCATGATCGTGCGTGTTCCGGCCAGATCGAAGAACGACGGCACGGCCAAAGTCAGGGTCACGGACACCGCATTACCGGTTGACGCGTTCGCCGGTGTCGACGTGACGAACGTCCCCGGCCCGGTCGCACTCGCGCTCGGCGACGTCCAGAAGCCGCATGTCGACGACACCTGCAGGCCCGACACATTCGTACCCATGTTGGCGGTGACGTTGTTTTGCACGGCAGTCGCGAACGACGTCGCATTGGCACAACCGGGTAGCGTCTGCGCACCGGCAAGCGCCCCCATGTCGGCGGCTCGCTGCAGTTCGCGCCGCTTCATGAACGCGAAGCCCGCGTCGATGGCAATCGCGAGAATCAACACCACGATCACGAAGACGAAGGCGAGAACCGTTACCGAACCGCGTTGCCGCCTGAGCGGGCTGGCCGGACCGTTCGCTGGACGCATGCGCGCGTGCGCTTTCATGAGGCATCACTGGCTCACGCCAGCCCCCATCGGTGCCATGCCGCCGCCGCTTCCGCCACCGCTTCCACCTCCGTTACCCACGCCACTGCTGCTCTGGACAATTGCCGTAAAGCTCTGGGGAATCGGATACGTGAAGCTGTCGAGATAGCGCTTGTAGGCGCGCGACGCGGTCGCCCCGAGCATCGGCAGGCCCGGGCCGGCCGCCATGCCGCTTGCCTGCAACGCGAGCAGCGCCTCCGTTTCCTCTCCGATCATGCCGTCCGCTGCGTGCTCTCCCACACGCAACGGCGTGGTGCGTCGAACGACGTTGGCGGGGATCGGCCGCGCTTGCGACGCCGCAACGGGCGCTGCGGCCTGTGCCGGTTGTGCCGACGCCTGTACCGCGGGCGCCGCCTGCGCAGAGCCAGCCGCCTGCGCCGGGGCCACGGTGCGCGCGTCCACGCCGCCCATGCTGCCGGTGATCGGCGGATTGCTCTGCGCAGCGGCCGTCCCCGCCCAAAGCGCCAATGCCGCCACCGAAAGCCGTGCGGCCCGCCGCGCCGAGGAGCCCGATTGTCGTTGTGCTGTCTGGACTGCCATGATCACGTCTCCCTGATATTGCGTGATGCATCGTGTGCGTCAGGCGGCCCACGCTGCGCGTGTGCAGCGATGTCGCCGACTTATTGCGAATGGCCGAAGCGGTCGAGCATCGACGTCGGCATATCGCTGCGCGCGGTATCCGCCGCACGCGCGAGCTTGGCGTCCGACGCCGCCGTGACGGCCTTCGCCGCTGTCTTCTGCTGCCCCTGCGTGACCTCGGGCGCCGAATCGGGCACCTCGCCTTGCGACAGGCGCACGACCACCGCGCCGCTATCGCCCGCCGCGATGCCCGTTGCGCTCAAGTCATTGACGGCGCCCTTTGCCGGGTCACTTCCGCTGCGCGCCACGACCGCCGGCGCTACCGGCGCGACCGGCGCAATCGACGCCGCCCGCAGCGCAGCCGCCCGCGCTGCTTCGGCGTCCGCCGCTGCGCGACGCGCCTTGGTGTGCGCCTTGATATCGGCCGCGAGCTTGTTGATGGCCTCGCGCGTGGCGGGCGGCATCTTGGCGCGCGTCATCATGTCTTCGGCGCGCGTGTTCTCGCCCGTCACCACGAGATACACCGCAAGGTTGCTGAGAACCTTGCGGCTGTCCGGCCGCAATTCGGCCGCTTGCGCCAGCGGCACGCGTGCCGCCCCCGTCTCGCCATTACGCATCAGCGCGAAGCCGAGATCGCTCAGATAGAACGGCTCCGTGGGCGCGCGGCTCACCGCTTCACGCAGCGCCTGCGCAGCAGCGCCGTAGTCCTTGCGTTGCGCCGCCACCAACCCCAGCCCGTGCCATGCGGCGGCCGCTTCGGTGCCCCCCAGCAGTGCGCGATACGCCTGCTCGGCGGCATCGGGCTGGCCGGTTTCACGCAGCGCGTCGGCACGCAGCAGGTCGATATCGGGCGACGCACCGTATTGAATGCGGAACTGATCGATGTGAGCGAGCGACGCGAAATACGAGCCCTGCTCCTGCATCTGCCGAATCATCGACAGGTACAGCTCGCGCGAATCGGGCTTCGCCGCCCTGGCCTTTTCCTCGTCGGCCTGCTGTGCCTGCATGAGTGCCGCCGCCGTCGGTGCACCGTATCCGCCGATGCGTGGCCCGCTGCACGCGGCGAGCAGCACCACGCTCAACAACACAAGCGACGCACCGCCCATCGCACGCCCTTGCCTTCGCATTGCGCGTGGCAAGCAAGCATCATCGGCCGGCAGCTTGTCCACCGTCATTGCGGCATCGTCCTTCACACGTCCTGTGGGGATTTGTCGGGTCACTGGATGACCTCCATCGATTTGGTCAGCGACAGCAGTGCTGGCCCCGCGACCACCAGCATCAACGCCGGCAGGAGGGTCAGCATCATCGCCAGAGTCATCTTCACCGTGAGCTTGCCGATGCGCTCCTTCATCGTCTGGCGACGTTGTTCGCGCAACCGGTCACTGAACTGCTGCAACGGTTCCTGCACCGCGCCGCCATGTTGTTCCACCTGCACGATGAGGCGTACCAGCGCACGCAGATCGTCGTTGTCGTACACCTCACGCAAGCGGCCCATCGACGCCTCACGTCCTCGCCCCGAGGCGTATTGGCGATTGGCGTTTTCGAATTCCCTGGACAGGATCGGCAGCACTTCACGGAAGTCCGACACCATCACGTACAAGCTTTGATCCATCGACAGTCCCACGCCCTGCAACAGGCGCAGCAAGTCGATCAGCAACGGCAGTTCCTCGATCAGATCGCGACGGCGTTGTGCTGCCTTGCGCTGCACATAGAACTTCGGCGCGAGCAGGCCCACGCCCACCGCCCCGAACAGCCGAAGGATCGTGCCCAGCCCGCCGCCGCCCGGAAACCACAGCCAGACGAGCAGGGGCAGCACCACCGCGAGCGACACGCGCGCAAACAGGAACAGCGACTTGGCCCGCACGCTGTCCCACCCGCATTGCGCGAGCAGCAAGCGATCTTCGGCGGCGATCAGATGCTGCCCGAGACGTGTTTCCGACCATTGCTTGCCCAGCGCCGCTGCACGGTCGAAGACCGCGCGCCAGCCGCGATGTCCGCCCTCGTCCACCGGCATATCGTCGTCGGCGCCATCGCCGGTCCGCTTGCCAAGCGGGGCACTCGCTGCGCGCACCGCCGCCAATGCCTGCTGCTGACGCGTCGCGAGCACCTGATCGATCATTCGCTCACTACGCCCCTGACGCATCGCCCGCAGCACGATGGCCGAGGCGGCCAGCAGCAGGCCAGCGGCCACCATCAGCAGCCCGAGCATCATCCACAGATGCGAGTCGGAAGACAGTGAAGCGAAGTTCATGTCGGTAGCTCCTTCGCGTTCATAGCGACTTGGCCAGCCGGTACAGCACAAAGCCGCCGAACACTTCCAGTCCGACGCCGATCAGCAGCAGTTTCTGACCGGCCGCCTCCTGGAACATCGGCTCGAAGAACCTCGGATTGAGCAGCATGAGCATGGCGCTCACGACGATTGGCAGCGACGCCAGCACCCACGCCGACAGACGTGTCTCCGACGACAACGCGTAAAGCTCGGCCTGCGCCTGCTCGCGGTCGCGCATGAAACCCGCCATGCGCGACAGAATCTGGTCGGCGCGCCCGCCGAAACGCGTCGAGAGGTCGACCACGGAGGCAAACAGATAGATCTCGTCGACCTGATACACACGCGCTATCTGCTTGAGCGCCACGTCCAGTTCAACGCCCGCCTGCACCTGCCGGACCGCCCGCTCGAGCAGTTCGCGCAGCGGCATGTCGGCATTGGCCGCCGCCGTCTGGAATGCCGCCGGCAAGCTGTTACCGACCGTCAGCATGCGCACCATGCCGTCGAGAAACACCGGCAACTGACGCACGATATTGCGATGCCGGCGCGCCGCCTTGAACCCGTAGCGCAGCACGTTGCCGACCGAGTACATCACGAAAATGACGATGGCCGAGAGCGGCCCGTGCCACAACCAGAACCCCAGCCCCAGCACCACGCCCGGCGCAATGAGCAGCGTGTAGAACATCGGGTCGGGTTGCACGCCCGCCCGCTCGAAGAAGAACTCCCACGGCAGCGACTTGCGACGCGGCGCACGCGTGGCGTTCGTTTCGTTCGCGGCAAAGCGCGGCGCATTCTGTGCGAGTTGCTGTTCGAGGAACGCGCTCGTGGCCTGCGCCCGAACCCGAACATGCGTGCGCCGCCACAGTTCCAGCCCTGCAGCCACCAGCAGCAGGGCGATGCACGCGACCCACAGCACGACGGGATTCATCGCCGACGTCCGAAGAAGCCGCCCCCGCCCGAATCCGGCGGAGGATTGTTCTGCTGCGCGGCAGCGGCGGCCGCATTGCGCGTCTGCTCCTTGTAGCGTTGCAGCTTCGGTGAGTGCGGCTGCAAGCCCAGCGACACCCAGCGATCCTTCTCTTCGCCGTCCGGGCCCACGACTGTCTCGTGACGGAACAGCTCCTGTGTCGAGATCACCGTATCGGACACCCCCGTCACTTCGGTGATCGACAGAATGCGACGTCGCCCGCTCGACAGTCGACCGATCTGCACGATGAAGTCGAGCGCGCTCGTGATCTGGCGCCGCAGGCTGCTTTCGCTGCCCTGGAACCCGGCGAAACCCGCGAGCATCTCGAGACGGTAGAGACATTCGCGCGGCGAGTTGGCGTGAATCGTCGCCATCGACCCTTCATGGCCGGTGTTCATCGCCTGCATCATTTCCAACACTTCGGAGCCGCGCACTTCGCCCACGATGATCCGGTCCGGTCGCATGCGCAGGCTGTTGCGAATGAGGTCGCGAATCGTCACTTCTCCCGACCCGTCGAAGCCGCCCTGACGCGATTCGAGCCGCACCACGTGCGGGTGATTGAGCGAGAGTTCGGCCGTGTCTTCGACTGTCACCACCCGCTCGGTTGCCGGAATGAAACTGGCGAGCGCATTGAGCAGCGACGTCTTGCCCGAGCTGGTGCCGCCGGACACGAGAATGTTGCAACGCGAGCGCACCGCCGCTTCGAGCAGCGCGTAGATTTCCTCGTTGAAGCTGCCGAGCGCCAGCAGGTCCGACGGTTTGAGCGGGTCCTTGCGGAATTTACGAATCGACACGACCGGCCCGTCGACGGCGAGCGGCTCGATCACCACGTTCAGGCGTCCGCCATCGGGCAGGCGCGCATCGACCATCGGATTCGATTCGTCGAGACGGCGGCCGATCGGCGCGAGAATGCGGCGCACGATACGCAGCAGATGCTGGTTATCCGAGAAGCGCAACGCCTCGCGGGCCAGCACGCCCTTGCGCGACACATACACGTCGTTGTAGCCGTTGATCAGAATGTCTTCCACCGCCGGATCGGCGAGCAGGTCCTCGATGGGACCAAACCCGGCAAGCTCCTTGGTGAGCGCGTCGGAGATCTGACGCAGTTCCGACTCGTTGATCGGAATGCGGCGCAGGCGTACGAAGCCGTCCATCTCGAGATCGACGAACTGCTGGATCGCGCCGCGACTCCAGCGTCCGAACTCCGCGCCGAGTTCTTCGATGCGGGCAAGCAAATGTTCATGCGCAGCAGTCTTGATGTCCTGAAACTGCTGCGAATTGGCAAACGCGCGCTTGTCGTCCGCAAATTCGATGGAGTCGGTCATATCAGTGCTTTCCCATGAATCGACCCAGCCAGCCCGAAGACTGGCGATGCGCCGCGGCCCCCGCGTGCTGTGCGCTGAGCAGCCGCTCGACCAGCGGTTGCAGGGCGCGCACATACGGGTCGCCCCGTGCGGTGTCGAGAATCAATTTGCCCTGATTGGTTGCCGAGAGCATGGCGAGCGGCCGGTCGGGCAGCGTGGCGAGCAGCGGCACGTCGAAGCGTTTCGCGATCTGATCGGCCGCCATGCCGTAGCGCGGGTCGTAGCGATTGAGCACGAGTTGCAGATGACTGCGATCGACGCTCTTCTCCTCCAGATCGCGCAACATCGACGCGAGCGAGACGATGGCGCCCACGCTCTGGTCGACGACCAGCCAGACTTCGTCGGCCGCGCGCACCAGGCTCGCGACGAACGCGGGGTTGGAGAAGCCGCCGAGATCGGCCACGATCAGGTCGAAGAAAGCGCGCAGCCGGTCGGTGAGCGCCAGCGCGTCGCCGGCCGCCACGCTGCGCATGTCGCCGAGATCGAGCGGCAACGGCAACACCGCCAGGCCGCTCGGCGCATGCGAGACCGCCGTGTGCACGAGTGTCTCGTCGAAGCGCCGCAGGTTTTGCACCGCCTCGGCAAAGCTGAACTGGCTTTGCGTATTCAGATACAGCAACCCGTCGCCAGCCGGCAAGCCGAGATCGAGCAGCGCCACGTGGCCGAGCAACGAGCCGTCAAACTTGTCGTCCTTGCCAGTCGGGGCTTTCGCCGGCCGCGCGGACTTCTCGGGATGGGCGCCGACGGACATTTCCTGCCCGAGTTGCGACAGATGCGCGGCAAGCGTGCTGCATCCCACGCCGATACGCGCGCCGAGCAACACGACGAACCGGCCATGCCGCTGTGGCGCGCCAGCGCTCGGCGGTGGTGTGTGATCGACCACGCGGCGAATGACTTCCAGCGCTTCTTCGTTCGTGGCGTGTACGTCGATGAAGTCGTGAACGCCGGCGCGCAGCGCGGCTTTCATGCCATCGGCGCGCACTAGCGAGCCGACGGCCACGAGCGGCAACTTCGGCGCCACGCGTTTGAGCATCTGCGCGAGTTCCACCGCCTGCGCGATGCGACCGTCGGACGCCTCGTCGGCTTGCCCGCCCGGCTCGCCCGAAAAGTCGAGCAGCACGACCTGCGGATCGAGGTCGCCAATGCGCTGCTGCAATTGCGCAGGACGCCCCGCCTCCTGAAGCACCACGCCCTCTTCGCGTAGCGCCGCCGAGAGCCACTGCGCGTGGCCGGCATGCGCACTGCAAAAGAGGAAGCGATGCAACTCGGTCATGGTGTCCAGTATTCGCGTCGGTGCGTTCATTTGTGCACTCCTTACTACCGGCTTGCCGCACCCCGGCCCTCGCGGCGCCTCACCTCACTGCCCGTCGTTTTCACGACAGCATCGGCGTCACTTCGAGAATCCGGGCAGCTCGCTGTTGCTTGCCCCACCCATCAGATAATCGCCCCACACCGGGCCCGGGCGCTTCTCGCGTGTATCTCCCGGCAACGGTATGGCCACATCCTTCGCCATCGGCTTCACCAGATGCGGTGTCACCACGATGACCAGCTCCTTCTCGGTGCTGTTGTACTTCAAATTCCGGAAAAACGCGCCGATGAGCGGCAGATCGCCCAGCAGCGGCACCTTGTCGACGGCAGCCGTCGTGGTGCGCGAAATCAGGCCGCCGATGACGAAGCTCTCGCCATCGCCCAGCTCGACCGTTGTATCGGCCCGGCGTGTCGTGATCGCGGGAATCTGTACCGTATCCGTCAGGATCGCGTTCGTGTAATCGATGTCGGACGCCTCGGGCGCCACCTTCAGCGCAATGCGATTCGGCGACAGGATTGTCGGCGTGACCGTGAGCCCGACGCCGAACGGCTTGTACTGAATGGTCGTCGTGCCCAGACCGCCCGCCTGTGGCACCGGGATCTCGCCGCCCGCGAGGAAGCTCGCGCTCTGACCGGAAAGCGCGACGAGCGTCGGTGCCGCAAGCACCCGGCCCAGACCGTTCGACTGCAGCAGATCGATCTGTGCGGAGAGATTGAACGCGCCCCGGGTGATCGTGCCGAAGAACGATCCGAAATTCGGCACGCCGCCGCTGGCGAACGCCGAGTTCAGCGCCGACGCCACGCCGAAACTGCCCGAACCGGACGTGCGCGATGCACTGAAACTGGCGCCCACCTGATTCAGGATGTTGCGGTTGATTTCCACGATCTTGACGTCGACCTGAACGACCCCCGTGTCGCCCACGGTCGAGCGATCGACCACCACACCGCCCTTGCCCGTGGTGTCGACGGCTGCGGCCTGCAGGCCGCTGTGTTCGATCATCGTGTTCGCGTGCCCCTTGATGACGGCGGCGTTGCCGCGCGGGTCGACGCTGGCAGTGCCGGTGTCGCCCAATGCGTTCTGCAGATCGCCGGTGACATGCACTTCCCAGCGCACCGCATCGCCGCCGCGCGGCCACGCGGAGACCTGCGTGGTCCCCGGCTTCTTGCCCACGACGAGTACCGAACCGCGCCGCCCGCCCGTGCCCCTGAGCACGACGACGTCCGCGACGGTCGGATCCCCGACTGCCACCCGTTCCAGCGCACCCGGCACCTGCAATTCGCGTTGCTCGCGAACGCCCATCGTCAGCGAGCGCGCCCCGGCACTCACCGACGTATCCGCCGCGTCGGCCAGACGCACCGCGACGGACGCCGAACACGCAAGCAGCGCGGCCAAGCACAACAGCGTTCCCGTAACGCGTCCGGTCTCTCGTCTGGCAGTGCGAACCTGGCTTCTGGTCATGGCGTGGCTTTATCGGTCACTGTGTCGGTTAACGTTCATTAGGTGCGCAATGGGCGTTCAGTAAGCCGCCGTGGTCCGCTCGGACCCACGCACGACTTCGATCGTGCCGCCACCGCCATTGCCACCGGGCGCGCGCGGTGCCGCTGCACGGCGTACCGGTTCGCCCGCGAGGCCCGTCGCAGCGATACCGGCGAACGCCTGGTTCTCCGGCGTCTGGAGCGCCGCACGATCGTCGACCTTGAGCCCCGTCCGCCCGGCCAGCACCGGCGGCGGCGACGGGAACAACGACGTGTCCGGGGTCGCGTCATCGCCCGGGTTGCGAAGCGCGAGCATGATCTTGCCCTGCTGCGTGCCGAGCATGACGCGGTTGACGTCGGCGACGGGCACGGCCACGACGGCGGACGTCGCGGGCATCGGCGGTTGCGTGTTGACCTGCGGCTGCTGAGGTTGCTGCGGCGGCGGGGCAGACGCCGTGGCCGCCTGCACAGTCGACGCCACGCCTGGCGTTGCCGGCGGCGGCGTCACGTCGTCGAGCGATGCGTTGCCATAGCTCAACACCCGCACTCGCGAGGCCAGCAACCGCGCCTGCGTATCGTCGATGACACCGCCATTGGGTCCGGCCGGTTGATTGGTCTTCATCGTAAAGAACACGTCGACGAAGTCGCCCGGGCGAATACGGTTGGCTACGCCCACCGTTTCGCTCACCGGGAGCGCGACCGCGCGCTCGCCGGGGGCGAGTTGCAGCGCGAGGCCACGCGCCAGCGAGTTCTGCGTGACCGGCACACCGGCGGCAAGGGCCACGAGCGGTACCCGACCGACAACGTCTGCCGGATTGGCGAAGCCGCCGACCGTCTGGCTGTCGAACTGCACGATCTTCACGGCATCGGCGCCGATCGGCTGGCCCGGCGAGAGCGCTTTGGCCGCCACCACGGCCGGGTAACGCTGCGTGAGCGCCTGCGTGACTGGCGACGGCGTCGTGGTCGCAGGCGCAGGCGCGTTCGACGTGCCAAGACGCAACGCGAAGAGGGCCAGCAGCACCCCGGCGACAACCAGCAGAGCAGCGATAATCTTGGTGGCTTTATTCATGGCTCGGGGCCTGTGGACCGTTCAGTCACTTCCTGCGGGACGCCGGCTGACCGGCGGCATGACAACTCGGGCGAACCTCACATCGTGTGCATTGACGAATTCGTCAGCTTCCTCCCAGCGTCGAAGCATCGAGCGTGACAGCCGCCGTGCCAATCACGTTGGCCGGTACCAGCGCCCCCAGGCCGGGCCAGTTCACGGTCATCGGCTGGGTCAGGGTCAACGTCACATGGACGATACACGCGGCCGACGCCGGGCACGGCGCAACGGCGTCTTGGGTGAAACTCGTGCTGACGGCCGACGACGCCGGCCAAGTTAATGTGGTGTTGATCGCCTGCGTGGCATAGGCGTAGCGCTGTTGCATGTTGCCGGCTCGCAACATCGCGCGGCCCGCCTCCGAGGCGGCCTGCGTGAGCATCTGACGGGCGAGAAGGTTGATGGAGAACGCGACGGCCACGTAGAACGCGGGAAGCAGAATCATCAGGATCAGCATGAACTCCAGTGCCGCAACGCCGCGCGAGCGCGCGCATTGCAACCCTGGCAATCCGAGCCCTGCCTGTGCCCCATACCGCATCATGACGATACTCCCCGTCGCGCACGGCGCTGTGTGGCCGTGTTTTTGGCGACGCATTGTTTCCTGCCCATTTGCGCGGCGTCGCCCGCGCCTCCCGTTTTTGCGGTGCCGCCTTCGGGCGGCACTCGTCACTGCCTGGCATCAGCAGGGCCGTCGCGCCCTCATGCACGAACCCTGCTCGCCACTTCCACCCACGCCCGCCTATCTCACCACGAGCGCCGCCGCTGCCAGATACGCCCCGTAGGGCAGCCCGATGCGGCCGTCCCGCCACTGCAGAATCCGTTGCCACCCACGCGACGCTGCCAGGCGCTCGCGCCATCGCGTGAACCACTTCACCCGCGCGGCCAGCAACATCAGGGCGTGCAATCCGACGGCCACACTGGCAAGGCACCAGACCGGCAGCAGCGCCGGATAGCCCGCCACCAGCCCGATCAACGCGAAGAGCTTGACGTCGCCAGCCCCCATCACGCCACGCCACCAGAACGGCAGCAGCACCGTCAAGCCCAGCAACGCGCCGAGTCCGTGCAGCCACAACACCCGGGGCTCGCCATGCCACGCGCGCCACGCGATCCAGACCAGCGTCAGCCCGCCCACACACAGCAACCAGGCGTTCGGTATGCGCCGCGCGATGAGATCGGTGACGACGATCGGCACGCACAACAGGCACAGCAGCGTCAGCACGAATTCCGCCTCGATCGAGCTTAGTGAGAGACCGCCGACGTGGCGGCCGACGATACCGTACTGAAAGTGTTCGACAGAATCGTGCTCAGGTTCGTGTACACGGTTGCGCCAACGATGAGCGCCACAATGGCCGCAAGAATGCCGTACTCCAGTGCGGTCGCGCCGCGTTGCAGACCGAGTCGACGCGGCCGACGGCGTTGGGAGGGACGCAGGCTGGCGCACATACCTTTACGCACCCACCGAAGCGATGGCCGACGTCACCTTTGAAAAGAGGGTCGTGAACGTGGTGCCCAGATTCGTGTAGACCGTGCCGCCAATGATGACGGCCACGACAGCGGCGAGAATGCCGTACTCCAGCGCGGTCACACCCCGCTCGTCGCGCACAAACAGACGAATGTAATTGCCGAGTTTCATATCACCCTCCCTCATTAAGGCGCCAAGCGCCCGTTGACCTATGGCGGCACGCCACCGGCCGAACGGCCGCATGACGAATATCCGCCATTTCGCTTATCAACTCTGGACTTCGGCCTCTGGTTCGTGGCGCGATAAGGCTCACGAACGTCTTTCTCTTTGTACGCCAACATTTACTTGCTTGTTGGTACAACCTTTGCTGCGGCGTACTGTTTTTTTGTGATCGTAATTTAAACTAAAACGTAAAAACTAGAGTCTTGGTTCCAATCACCGGCGAGAGTGTAAAAAAGCGTTACACCGGTTGCTCAAACAATACTCCAAAAGTAGGGAATGCAACGCGCGCGAGGGAAAACCATGATTGGTGCAATGCCACACACCTTCGCAACGCTAACGAATCACTTATTTAAATAACTATTCATTCAATTCAGCGGCGCCCGCAGCTTCGCCTTGCGAAACTCGGCTGCCCGCCTCGCAGTCCGCCCCAGCGCTTCCGCACCGCGGCTTCACGTCGTCGGCGTTCGTTCGCACATCAATGCGCCTCACTCCCGGTTGGTCACCGGATTTCGGCCATTACCGAGAATCGTTACGTGAAATTACGGGCTGCCCATCAATACGTTCGATCGCGCCTTGACGGGAATGTTCGCCCAATGCCATTTCGCAACATCAGCCGAGCCCATTTCACCCCCGGCGTTACGTAACGTTACCCGTAACACCCCCCGTAACGGGAACGGAATTTCCGGCGGTATTCGCCAAATCCCGATGGCGTTAACCCTGATCCACCCGCCCTTTCGACAAAGGCCAATCTCTCGATCCAAAAGATTCTTGTTTTCCGAAACGCAAATAAATACAGGCTTTTCAGCCATTCACCGGAAAAACTAGAACGCTTACTCCAATTTGAATTGGACGGTTGGCACACCTCTTGCGGATACCCCTGCATCGCAACGCTGAAGATCACCGGGGGAAACCATGATCATTGGCAATACCAAGCAAACGATGCAGCGCACCGCAGCCATTACGGCCGAGCGCCAACGCATCGCTGGCAACGATCGTAGAGGCGCAAGCCCAGGGAGGGGCGGTGAAGACGGCGGTGGCGTACGCGCCACCGCCACACCGTTCGATCCGGCAAACGCCCAGCGCAGCACCACGTATTCGGCCCACGCGATGACGGGCCCCAACAGCGCAGCTGTCGACGCGCTCCTGTTCGCACTCATCGCACAACGCATGAACAACCGACTGGCAGCACAAGCCGTGCTCGCCTGAATACGACAAAGACCAGAGGACACCATCATGAACAACCTTCAACGCAACCTTCTCGCCTCCGCCTGCCTTCTCGCCGTCGTCACGATGACCGGCTGCGCCAGCTCCGGCTCGGGCGGTACCAGTGGCTCGCTCGGCGACGGCGGCGGTAGCGGCACCACGGCAGGTACCGGCAGCGGTGGCGGCACAGGTACCGGCACAGTGACCGACGGCTCGGGGACCGGAGGCGGTAGCGGGAACGGGAACGGCAATGGAAACGGGAACGGAAACGGAAATGGCAGCGGGAATGGCGACGGCGGCACCGGCACGGGCGCAGCCACCAACCCGATCGGCACCGTGGCAGCCACGACCAGCACGGGCGTCGTGACGCAGGTCGGCAAGACGGTCAGCGATCTCGGCACCACGCTCGGCAGCACACAAGTCCCGCTGCTCAGCTCGCAAACGCAAACGGGCCTCTCGGGTGCCGCCGTCTCCACGGGCAACGCCATACAGACGCTCGGCAACGGCATCACGAACGGTCTGGGCAAACTCGGTTCGGTGAAGGATCCGTTGAACCCGACGCTCGCCAGCGTCGGCGGCGTGGTCACCGACCTCGGCACGGCCGGCACGCAACTGGGCAGCGCCGTGGCCGGGCTCGGCAAGACCGGTCCGCTCGGCTCCACCCCGATCTACGGTGTCACGTCGCTGCTCGGCGGCGTGGTGACCTCCGTGGGCATGGCCGGTCAGTCGCTGGGCACGGGGCTGACGAACACCATCACGAGCGCGCCGGTGCAACAACTGACCACGTCGCTCTCCTCGGCCATCACCCCAATCACGAACGTCGTGACCAACACCACGCAGACGGTGGGTAACGCCACGGGTCTGGGCACGCCGGTCGCTGGCCTGCTCGCCACAGTCGGCGGCGGCCTGACCGGCGTCGGCGCGAAGATCGGCGGCCAGATCAACAACCCGATCGCCGCAGACGTCGGCGGCCTCGTGGCCGGTGTCGGCAAGACGGTGGCAAGCCTGGGCGGCGCCGTACACGGCACGCCGACGAGCACCAACCCGCTCGCACCGCTCACGTCGGCACTGGGTGGCCTGGGCGGTCTGGGTGGTCTGAGCGGTGGCAGTGGCACCAGCCCGCTTGCTCCGGTCACGAATCTCGTCTCCGGCCTGACCGGTGCCCTCGGCGGCGCCACGGGCGGCGCATCGGGCAGCAACCCGCTTGCCCCGGTAACCAATGTCGTCGCCGGGCTGACGGGCTCGCTCGGCGGTGCCACAGGCGGCGCCTCGGGCAGCAACCCGCTCGCACCGGTCACCAACCTCGTCTCCGGGCTGACGGGTGCCCTCGGCGGTGCAACCGGCGGCGCCACGGGCAGCAATCCGCTCGCACCGGTGACGAACCTGGTGTCGGGTCTGACCGGCAGCCTCGGCAGCGTAGCTGGAGGCGCCACGGGCGGTACGTCGGGCGGCACCGGTGGTTCGTCGGCGGCCGGGGCACTCGCACCGGTCACGAATCTGCTCGGTGCAGTGACGGGTGCCGTCGGCGGCGCCACTGGCTCGGGTAGCGGCACCAGCGGCGGCCCGCTCGCGCCGGTGACCAACCTGCTTGGCGGCCTGCTTGGCGCGAAGAAGTAAGCGACGGACCACGACCATGACCCGCGCCATTCCCCCGCCCGCCTGCGATCGCCGCGATCCGGCCCTCGCCCCGATGCCCACGCATCGGGCCGGGCGGACCGGGGTCCGGCGAATCCCCCACACCGCACGCGCGCAGTGGCATGACAGCGGGCATCACAGCGTGCGGCCCCGGTTCCTCAAATGGAAGTCACGGCATCACCAGAACGGCACATCGCCGAAAAACATTCAGAACGATCCAGGGAGATAGACATCATGACGAACGCACTTCAACGCACCCTCCTCGCTTCGGCCGCCATCGCGGCCATCGCCCTGACCGGATGCTCCAGCGGCGGCGGCGGCAGCGGCACCACCTCGACGGGCACCACCGGTACCCAGAACGCCGTAGGCACTACGGCCACCAACGCAGGCGGTGTCGTCAGCTCCGTCGGCAACGTCGTGAGCGCACTGGGCGATCAGGTCGCCAGCACGCAACTGCCGCTCGTCTCGGCGCAGGCGTCGCAAGGCTTCGGTGGTGCGCTCAAAAGCACCGGCAATGCCGTGACCGACCTCGGCAACGGCGTGAGCGCCGGCCTCGGCCAATCCGGCACGTCGGCCGATACGGTGGGCATCACGCTTGCCAGTAGCGGCAACGCGGTGACGGATCTGGGCCAGGCGGGCGTATCGCTGGGCAGCGGAATCGCCGGCATCGGCAAGAGCGGTCCGCTGGCCGGCACGCCCGTCGACACGATCACCGGCGCAGTCGGCAACCTGGTCGGCACGGTCGGCCAGGGTGGCATCGCCGGGGGCGCGATCCTGAAGCAGGCCTTCACGGGTGGGCCAGTGACGCAAGTCACTTCCACGCTGTCGGCAGCGATCAATCCGGTCACGAACGTGCTCTCCGACACCACGCGCACGGTGGGCAACACCACGGGCCTTGGCGGCCCGGTTCAGAACCTGCTGACGACGCTGGGCAACACGGTCGGTACCGTCGGCACGTCGGTCAAGGGCACGTCGTCGAACGGCGTGGTGACGGCACTGGGTAACACGGTGATCGCCACAGGCAACACGGTCTCCGGCGTCGGCTCGCTCCTGAACGGCTCGACCTCCACCGGCTCGGCCAACCCGTTCGGCTCGCTGCTGGGCAATCTCGGCAACACGGCGGCGGGCGGTAACGCGTCGAACCCGCTCGCCTCGGTCACCGGACTGCTGGGCGGAGCCAGCGGCTCGAGCAGCCCGCTCGCGCCGGTCACGAACTTGCTCAGCGGTGTGAGCGGTGCAGCCTCGGGCGGCAGCGGCAGCAGTAGCAGCCCGCTGGCCCCCGTGACGAATCTGCTCTCGGGCGTGACCAGCGCCGCCGGCGGCAGCTCGGGCAGCAGCAGTGGCGGTCTCGGCGGCCTGCTCGCCCCGGTGACCGGCCTGCTCGGCAGCGTTGCAAGCGTCGGCAAGTAATCGTCGGACATAGCAGGAAACAGCAGGAAGCAGAAGGAAGTAGCAGGAAGCGCGCGCCAGATACGCCGCTGCGTGTCTGGCGCCGAGACCCCTGAAGTCAATCATCGATAAGGAGATGTCATGACCCGCTTCATATCCGACACCGGCGTTCTGATGCGCGGTCATGACGACTCCGCCTCCCAATACGCCGAACCCGCGGCAATGCGCGATACCACCAGCCACAACCACAACACGTACGGCACCGAGTCCGGCGCCGCTTCCGGGGCGACGTCTACAGCCTCCCCGCTCAACGGAACACACGGCACCATGAGCGACCGACATACGAACCGAAACGATCTCGTCGCCGGCATCGTCCGCACGCTCGGACGCCGGCTGGCCGTGTACACCGCCCTCTATCACGCAGCGTTGGCCGAGCAGCTCGGCCTGAACGTGACCGATCTGAACGCGCTCGACCTGATCCTCGAACTCGAATCGATCACGGCCGGGCAGCTCGCCGAACTCATGGGTGTGAGCTCGGGCGGCATTACCACCGTCATCGACCGGCTGGAGCGCGCGGGCTTCGTCGAGCGCGAGAAGAATCCCCACGACCGTCGCATGGTGATGATTCACCCCATCGAGGAGCGCTGTGCGCAGATCGAGCAGTTCCTGTCTTCGGTCTCGCGCGAACTCACGGCCGTGAGCGCCGCCTACGATCACAGCGAACTCGCGGCCATTCATGACTTTCTGGTGCAGAGCATTCGCACGCTGAAGAGCGAGACGTTCCGGCTTCGCTTCGAAGCGGATCAGGACATCGCCGGTCTGGTCTCCGGCAGCCGGAACACGACAACGAAAGCGTAATCCGGGCGCACAGCCGTCAAGGCCAGGCGTATGAAACGCCAGACGGCCATCGCGTCGGTACGACGCCGCCCATCGAGGAGAACTTTCATGACGAAGATTCTGCACCCCGCGATACTCGCTGCCGTCGTGGCGGGCGTCGTCGGTGTCACCGGTTGTTCGAGTTCGGGCGGCGGCAGCGGCGCGACGTCGAATACACCAACCAACCCCAACAGCCCGACAAACCCGAACACGCCGACCAATCCGACCAATCCAACGAATCCGACGACCACCAGCAACGGTGTGGTGAGTTCGGTCGGTTCGGTCGTGAGCGCCATCGGCAATCAGGTGTCGAGTACGACGATCCCCGGTGCGTCGCCGCAGGTCACGCAAGGCTTCGGCGGCGCCCTCTCCCAGACAGGCAACGCCGTGACCGATCTCGGCACGGGCGTGGGCAGTGGCCTCGGCCAGCTCGGCCAGTCCGGCACCAACCCGGTCGGCACCACGCTCGCAAGCACGGGCAACGTGGTGTCCGATCTGGGGAATGCTGGCAAGTCGCTCGGCAGCGGCATCGCGGGCATCGGCAAGAGCGGACCGCTCGCGAATACGCCGGTCGACTCGCTCACGGGCGTGCTCGGCAATGTCGTGACCACCGTCGGTCAGGGCGGCGTGAGCGGCGGCGCGGCGTTGACCCAGGCCCTCACGAGTGCCCCCGTCGTGCAGGCCACGACGGCGCTCTCTTCGGCCATCTCGCCCATCACGAACACGGTGGTGACGACGACGCAGACAGTGGGCAACACCACCGGACTGGGCACGCCAGTGGCCGGTCTGCTCGGCACACTGGGCGGCGCGCTGAATTCGGCCGGGTTGCAGGTCAAGGGCGCAGCGCCGAACGCCGTCGTCGCCAGTCTCGGAAATCCACTCCTGGCGCTCGGCAATACGGTGACCAGCGCGGGCGGGTTGCTCTCGGGCAGCACCAGCGCGACAAACCCGAATGCCCTGGGCAATGTCTTGGCCAACGTAGGCAACACGACAGTCACCCCGACCACTGCGAGCGGGAGCAATCCGCTCGGCGCACTGACCGGTTTGCTTGGCGGCCTGGGCGGCGCGACGGGATCGTCGGGTAGCGGTAATCCGCCAGGCGCGGTCACGGGCCTGCTCGGCGGACTTGGCGGCAGCTCGGGCTCGGCGGGCAGCAACCCGCTGGGCGCCGTTACCGGCCTGCTGGGCGGCGTGACGAGCACGACCGGGGGCACAGGTACGGGTGGCGCAGCCAACGCGCTCGCGCCGCTGACAACATTGCTGAGTACCGTCACCACGCCGCTTACGTCCCTCGCCAGCACGGGGGCCGGCAGCAGCGGCGGCACCGCCGGATTGCTGGCGCCGGTCACCGGACTGCTCGGCGGACTGGCCAAGTAGGGCAAGGGATTGCTGTAGCAAGATCGCGAGGGGGGGAACGTCCGAAGGGTGCAGGCCCGGACGACGTCGGCAAGCCCGGACAGTGAAGCGACACTGCCCGCGTTTTGTCGTGCCATCACGTCGTGCTTGTCGCGACCGGTCGGTGGGATGGCTCTAATAATTCGGCATCCTTATTTTCTTGTCGTCCCAGCCACCTCGCCTGCCCTGCACGAACGCAATCGTTCATCACGCTACACCTGACGCGTTGCCCCCCGTCATTGCGCCCCATGAAAAAAGCCCCGGACAACGAATGTCCGAGGCCATTTGTCACGATGGCGCGTGCGCCGCGCCGCCGACGTTACTGCACGCGATTCCAGGTCTGCGTACGACCCAGCAGCGAAATCCCGATGAAGCCACGAACGTCGAGCTTCTTGCCGTCGTCCGTCACCGTCATCTTGCAGCTATATTCCTTGCCGTTTTCCGGATCGAGAATCTTGCCGCCGCTGTAGGCATCGCCGTCCTTGCGCATGCCGCTAAGGATCTGCATGCCCAGCATCTTCTGATCCTTTCGCGAATCCGTGCACTTCGTGCAAACGCGCTCGGGATCGTCGTTCGGGCCCAATCCCTTGGTAATCACGCCGACCAGTTCGCCGTTCTGCTCGGAAATCGTCACGAGAGCTTTGGGTTGCTTCGTGTTGTCGTCGATCGTCTGCCAGACACCCACCGGCGACATGCTGTCGGCGGCCATGACGGCCTTCGCGACGCCACCCAACAACGCCACTGCCACGAGCGCCTGCGCGCCCAACCGTCGCCACGATGTTGCGTTCGAAATCTGCTGCATGATTGTCATCCTCCCAGATACGGAATTGATTGTCGTAGGACTCACGAAAGCCGTTGTCTGTGCGCTCGCGCGCCACGTCTCACGTGTGAGTCGCTTTGAAGATTACGCCAAAGGCGTGACGCCGTGCTGAGGAAGTCCTCTAGCCGGAAGTCACGTCAAGCCACACATGGGAGGATGCCGAATTGCCACCGCGTTGCGGCAAAAGATGCGGCGGTGTGAAGGCGGTATGAAGGCGATATGAAACGTTACGACGCGATACCTGCTGTCACGGCTCGCGAATCCACGTCTGCGTCCGGCCGAGCAGGGAGATGCCGAAATAGCCTCGAACTTCGAGCTTTTTTCCCCCGTCGACAAGCCGCATCCTGACGCCGTATTCGCTGCCGCTATCCGGATCGAGAATCTTCCCGCCGGTGTATTCGTCGCCATCCTTGCGCAGGCCGCGAATGATCTCCATGCCCTGCAGCTTCTTGCCCCGTCGGTCATCGGTGCAGTCGTTGCAACGCCGCTCGAGCGCATCGCGCCGCCCGAGACTCTTCGTGAGGGCACCGACATACTCGCCATCGCGCTCCGAAATGAGAATGAGCGCCTTCGGATCGCCCGTCTCGTCGACGATACGCCACATGCCGATCGGCGACGCGGTTTGCGCAAATGCCGTCGCCGCGACGGCATTGCCCAGCAGAACGGCGACAACGCCCACGAATCGCCACAACGCGGCGTTTGGAATCGCTTTCAAGATGACCTTCTCAACAATACGGAGCTACGCAGACGAGATTGACGCTTACAACGGCGGCAGCGCGATCGCCGTCAAGCGCCATTGCACCAGGTTGCGGCGAGTGAGTGTGAACGTCACCACACGGTCCGGTCGGTCGCTGCGCGACACATGCACGAGGAAGTGGTTGAAGTCCTGAAACTCGGTTCGCGTAATGGTACGCGCTGGCGCACTTTCCTGCGCAGGAGCCGGCGATTCGCTGCCATTCGGCGGGGACGCCGGGGCCGAGGGCGCGGGCTGCGGCGCCGGTGCGGGCGAATTCTGCGGCGGCTGCGGCGCCGCCTCGCTGGGCGACGGGGCGCCCGGCGCCGGCGGCAGTCCGGTGCTGTCGCCCCGCAACATGGCGGCCACGGCTTCGGGCGTAAGCAACGCCTCGACGACCCGATCCGATACCCAGCCGCCAAATGCCAATGCCAGCGCACCGAAGGCGTTGTTGTGCTGCTTGTCCATCTGACGCGCCAACTGGTCGTGCAGGCTCGTCTTCAGGCTCTCGCGTACGGCCGGATAGTCGACGTAGGACGACAGCGCGTCCGCATCACGGGCATTGGCCGCGTCGCGCGCGCGCCACAGCGTGTAATACGGGGTGCCGAAGAGCAACCCCACCACCACAACGAGGGTCACGACGGAAGTCGCAACAATCGACAGCTTACGCATGACAAAACTCCCACACTCAAACAGCGCATGGTAGGTGACGCAAGGCTGCGCCCACCTGCCGGCTTACATTGCTTTACAAATCTTTACAGCACGCGGGACCGCGCCCTTTTACTCTCGAAGCGTAGCCGCCAACTGTGTCATGCGATCCGATGCTGCCCGATCGGCGGGTCCGATCCGTATGCCATTGGCCAGACGCGGCAATTCAACCGACAAGGAGGTGGCACCATGCGTCACACCCGACTTGTCCGGATGATGGGAATCGTCATGTTGGCCATCGCCTCGCTGAGCGCGCCGGCCCGAGCGTCGTCGGACAGCCGCTTCTTTCAGGGCTGGTTCGCACAAGGTGCCGAGCGTCCGGGCGGACGCGGCGATAATCATGGCGGTTCGCGTCCCGGACCGTCACGCCCCCAGCCTCAGGAGGTCCGGCCGCAGGGCGACCTGCGCGGCGACATCTACAACCATATCCGCGAACAGCGACAACCACCATCGCAGCCACCGGGGCCGCAACCGAGAGGGTCCGACGGCCGTCAACGCGACCGGGATCGCGGGCGCTAAGCGCGCCCGGCGCTCCGGAAATCTTCAGCGCTCCGGGCACGCGTGGCGCGACGTCATTCAAGCGTCACCGCGCGCCAGACCCCGGGGCGTCGCCCCTTACGTCAGCGACGTGTCCACCACGCGACGCGGCGCTTCGAGATATTCCAGCGACTGCATTTCCACGAGACGCGAGACCGTTCGCGTGAATTCGTTCGCCAGCGTTCCCTCGGTGTACAGCTCCTCGGCCGGCACTTCCGCCGACATCAGCAGCTTGACCTTGTGGTCGTAGAAAACGTCGACGAGCCACGTGAAGCGACGCGCTTCCGAGGCCATGCGCGGCGTCATCTTCGGCACGTCGGAGAGCACGACGGTGTGGAAGCGGTTGGCCAGTTCGAGGTAATCGTTCTGCGAACGTGGTCCGCCGCACAGCGTGTGGAAGTCGAACCACACCACCCCACCGGCGCGACGCAGCGCCTTCAGCTCACGCTGCTCGATATGGAGCAGCGGGCTTTCGTCGGGCACCCCGGCAATCTCGCTGAACGCAGCGCGCAGTGCACGGTTCGCATCGTTGCCGAGCGGATAGTGATAGACCTGCACCTGAGCCAGTGTGCGGCGTCGATAATCGATGCCGGCGTCGACGTTGAGCACGTCGAGCTTGTCTTCGAGCAAGCGGATGGCGGGCAGCACGCGATCGCGATGCAGGCCGTCCGGGTAGAGCGTATCGGGACGGTAGTTCGACGTCATCACGAACTGCACACCGTTCTTGAACAACTCGGCGAGCAACCGGTGCAGGATCATCGCGTCGGCCACGTCCGACACGTGGAATTCGTCGAAACAGATCAGGCGATAACGCTTGGCGATGCGCTTGGCGAGTTCGTCCAGCGGATCGGGCAAGCCTTTGAGCGCCTGCAACTGATGATGGACTTCGCGCATGAACTCGTGGAAGTGCAGACGCGTCTTGCGCTGCAACGGCACCACCGAGTAGAAGCTGTCCATCAGGAAGCTCTTGCCGCGCCCCACCCCGCCCCACAGGTACACGCCCTTGGGCAGATCCGGGTGCACGAGCCACTTCTTGAATGTGTTCGAACGCCTGGCCTTGTAGGCGGCCCATTCGTCGTAGCACTGTTGCAGACGATCGACGGCACGCTCTTGTGCCTCATCGGGCTTGTAGCCGCGCTCGGCCAGCTCTTGTTGGTAGTATTCGCGAACGTTCATGCGGTGCGGCGACAGGCCGGGGGGCAGAGGAAATCGGGAAAAAACAAAGGCGAGTCGCCTCGCCTTTGTTCAGCCAAGTGAGCGTAAGCCGCTTACTTGTTCAGTGCACGCTTCTCGACATCGAGGGCGGCTTCACGCATCACTTCCGACAGCGACGGGTGCGGATGGCAGATGCGGCCGATGTCTTCCGACGCGGCCTTGAATTCCATTGCCACCACGGCTTCGGCGATCAGGTCCGAGGCGTTCAGGCCGATCACGTGCACGCCGAGGATCTCGTCGGTCTTGGCATCGGCCAGCACCCTCACGAAACCGTCCGACGAACCCATGCCCAGCGCACGGCCGTTGGCCGCGAACGGGAACTGGCCCGGCTTGAATTCACGGCCTTCGGCCTTCAGCTGCTGCTCGGTCTTGCCGACCCAGGCGATTTCCGGCGAGGTGTAGATCACCCACGGAATGCAGTTGTAGTCGATGTGCGGCTTTTGACCGGCGATCACTTCGGCCACCAGCACGCCTTCGTCTTCGGCCTTGTGCGCGAGCATCGGACCACGCACCACGTCACCGATCGCGTACACGTTCGGCACGGTGGTCTTGCAGTGGTCGTCCACCGGGATGAAGCCGCGCTGGTCGGCGGCGAGGCCGATGGCGTCCAGACCCAGGTTGTCGGTGTTCGGCACGCGGCCGACCGACACGATCAGACGGTCGACTTCGAGCGTGTTCGCCTTGCCGTCCTTGTCCGTGTAGTTGATCGTGACGTTGTTCTTGCCGGTCTTCACTTCGTCGACCTTCACGCCGACGTGGATGTCCAGACCCTGCTTCTTGAACTGCTTGGCGGCTTCCTTGGCGACGCCGACATCGGCGGCGGCCAGGAATTCCGGCATGGCTTCGAGCACGGTGACTTCGGCACCCAGACGGCGCCACACCGAACCCAGCTCCAGACCGATCACGCCGGCGCCGATCACGCCCAGCTTCTTCGGCGCGACGTCGAACGAGAGCGCACCTTCGTTATCGGAGATGAGCTTGTTGTCGACCGGCATGCCCGGCAGGTGACGGGCCTTCGAACCCGTGGCGATGATCACGTTCTTGGCGGTCACCGTCTCGGCTTCGCCCTCGCCTTCCTTGACCGGCGTCACTTCGATCTGCACACCGGCGTCCGTCTTGCCGGCGAACTTGCCGTGACCCTTGAGCCACGTGATCTTGTTCTTCTTGAACAGGAACTCGATACCACCGGTCATCTTGTCGACGATGCCTTGCTTGCGCGTGAGCATCTTCGCGATGTCGATCTTGACATCCGACGTGGTGATACCGTGATCGGCCAGGTGATGACCGACCTTCTCGAATTCTTCCGACGAGGCGAGCAGTGCCTTCGACGGAATGCAGCCGACGTTCAGGCAGGTACCGCCCAGCACCATCTTGCCGGTCGGGTTGATCCACTGCTCCACGCAGGCGACCTTGAAACCCAGTTGGGCAGCGCGGATCGCGGCGATGTAACCGCCGGGGCCGGCGCCGATAACGACGACATCAAATTCTTTGTTTGCCATTTTTGAGACTCAGTGAGGTTGACGGCAGGGGGAGGCGCGGCGCGCCGGCCACGCATCGCATGGCCGGGCAACACCGCGCAGTGCGCGCTAACGCTTACAGGTCGAGCAGCAGGCGAGCCGGATCTTCCAGCGCTTCCTTCATGGCGACGAGGCTCAGCACGGCTTCGCGGCCGTCGATGATGCGGTGGTCGTAGCTCATGGCCAGGTAGTTCATCGGGCGGATCACGATCTCGCCGTTCTCCACGACCGGACGATCCTTCGTGGCGTGCACGCCCAGAATGGCCGACTGCGGCGGGTTGATGATCGGGGTCGAGAGCATCGAACCGAACACACCACCGTTCGAGATCGAGAACGTACCGCCGGTCATTTCTTCGATCGACAGCTTGCCGTCGGCAGCCTTCTTGCCGTACTCGGCGATCTTCTTCTCGATGTCGGCCAGGCTCATCTGGTCGGCATTGCGCAGAATCGGCACCACCAGGCCACGCGGCGAACCGACAGCGATACCGATGTCGAAGTAGCCGTGGTAGACGATGTCGTTACCGTCGATCGAGGCGTTCACGGCCGGGTACTTCTTGAGCGCGTGGACAGCCGCCTTCACGAAGAACGACATGAAACCCAGCTTCACGCCGTGTTCCTTCTCGAACTTGTCCTTGTACTTGTTGCGCAGATCCATCACCGGCTTCATGTTGACCTCGTTGAACGTGGTCAGAATGGCGTTGGTCTGTTGCGACTGGAGCAGACGCTCGGCGATACGGGCGCGCAGACGCGACATCGGCACGCGCTGTTCCGGACGGCCTTCGAGCGACGTGTCGCGGCCCACGGCAGCCGACACGGCCGGCAGTGCGGCGCGTTGTGCCGGTGCCGGGATCGACGCAGCGGCAGCGGCGGGCTTGGCGCCTGCGGCCAGGGCGTCGCCCTTGGTCACGCGGCCGTCACGACCCGAGCCTGCCACGTCGGTGGCCGACAGGTTCTTCTCGGCGAGCACCTTGGCTGCGGCCGGGCTGGCGATGCCACCCGACGCACCACCGGCTGCGGGGGCAGCGGCCGGGGCAGCAGCGGCCGCCGGGGCAGCGGCTTCGGCCGGCTTGGCGGCGACCGGTGCAGCAGCGCCTGCCTTGGCTTCGGTGTCGATCTTGGCGATGATTTGTTCCGACGTCACGGTGTCGCCAGCGGCAGCGGTCACTTCGACGATCACGCCGGCAGCCGGTGCCGGCACTTCGAGCACGACCTTGTCGGTCTCGACTTCGATCACGGTTTCATCTTGGGCGATGGCTTCGCCGACTTTCTTCTTCCAGTCGAGCAGCGTGCCTTCGGAAACCGACTCGGAAAACTGGGGGACTTTGACTTCAACAATGGCCATTTCTGGATCCTGGATTCGATAAACGTTCAATTCGGAAATACGGCAGCGGCCGTCCCTGGGGGAGGACGACCGCTGTAGACCTGACTGCTTACTGCTTCACGGTCGCGCCCTTGAGGCGACCGAAAGCGGTATCGAGCAGCGCCTTGAGCTGTTCGTAGTGCTTGGCGTAGTAACCCACGGCAGGCGAAGCCGAAGCCGCGCGACCTGCGTAAGCCAACTTCTGACCTGCACCCATAGCTTCGATCAGGTGGTGTTCGATGTAGAACCACGGACCCTGGTTTTGCGGCTCGTCCTGGGCCCACACCACTTCGGCGAGGTTTTCGTACTTCTTGAGCTCGTTCTCGAACGCCTTGTGCGGGAACGGGTAGAGCTGTTCCACACGGACGATCGCGACGTCGTTCGACTTGTCTTCGCGACGGCGGGCGATCAGGTCGTAGTACAGGCGGCCCGAGCAGGCAACCACGCGCTTGACCTTCTTCGGATCGATCGAGGCATCGGTTTCACCGATCACCGTCTTGAACGTGCCCGTGGCCAGTTCCGACAGATCGCTCACAGCTTCCTTGTGGCGCAGCAGCGACTTCGGCGTGAACACGATCAGCGGCTTGCGCAGCTGGCGGATCATCTGACGACGCAGCAGGTGGAAGATCTGAGCCGGCGTGGTCGGCTGGACCACTTGCATGTTCGTATCGGCGCAAAGTTGCAGGTAGCGTTCGATACGTGCCGACGAGTGCTCCGGACCCTGGCCTTCGTAGCCGTGCGGCAGCAGCATCGTCAGGCCCGAGACGCGGCCCCACTTCACTTCGCCGCTCGAGATGAACTGGTCGATCACGACCTGTGCACCGTTGGCGAAGTCGCCGAACTGGCCTTCCCACAGCACCATCGTGTTCGGCTCGGCGGTCGAGTAACCGTATTCGAAGCCCAGCACGGCCTCTTCGGACAGCACCGAGTCGATCACCGTGAAGTTCGCCTGACCGTCGGCCACGTGTTGCAGCGGCACGTACGTACCGTCGTTCCAACGTTCGCGGTTCTGGTCATGCAGCACCGAGTGACGGTGCGTGAACGTGCCACGGCCCGAATCCTGACCGGTCAGGCGCACAGCGAAGCCCGACGAGACCAGCGATGCGAATGCCAGATGCTCGCCCATACCCCAGTCGAGCGGCTGCTCGCCTGCACCCATCTTGCGACGGTCGTTGATGACCTTCTCGACGAGCGGGTGAACCTTGAAGTTCGCGGGGATCGTGGTGATGCGCTCGGCCAGACGCTTGAGTTCGTTCAGCGGCACGGCGGTGTCGCCGGCGTCCGTCCACTTCTTGTTCAGGAACGGCACCCAGTCCACGGCGTACTTGCTCTTGTAGTTCGAGAGCACCGGGTCGATGGTGTGATGACCGTCGTCCATGGCCTGACGATAGGCCTTGACGAAGCCGTCGCCCTGCTCGGCCGAGATCACGCCTTGCGTGACCAGCTTCTCGACGTACAGCGCGCGCGTGCCCGGGTGTTGGGCGATCTTCTTGTACATCAGCGGCTGCGTGACCGCCGGGGTGTCCTGCTCGTTGTGGCCCAGCTTGCGATAGCAAACGATGTCCACGACGGCGTCCTTCTTGAATTCCTGACGGAATTCGAGGGCCAGTTGCATGGCCAGCACGACCGCTTCCGGATCGTCGCCGTTCACGTGCAGCACCGGCGCTTCGATCATCTTGACCACGTCCGAGCAGTACGTCGTCGAACGGGCGTCACGCGGATCCGACGTGGTGAAGCCGATCTGGTTGTTGATGACGATGTGGACGGTACCGTGCGTGCCGTAACCACGCGTTTGCGCGAGGTTCAGCGTTTCCATCACGACGCCCTGGCCGGCGAATGCCGCATCACCGTGCACTTGCACCGGCAGCACGCTGGCTGCATCGGCTTCGCCGCGACGGTCCATACGGGCCTTGGCCGAACCTTCGACCACCGGGTTCACGATTTCCAGGTGCGACGGGTTGAACGCCAGCGACAGGTGGACCGGGCCACCGCTCGTCGAGACGTCGCTCGAGAAGCCCTTGTGGTACTTCACGTCACCTGCGGGCAGGTCGTCGACGTGCTTGCCTTCGAATTCGGCGAACAGGTCCGACGGCATCTTGCCGAGGGTGTTGACCAGCACGTTCAGGCGGCCACGGTGGGCCATGCCGATCACGATTTCCTGCACGCCCTTCGCACCGGCGTGGTGGACGAGTTCGTCCATCGCCACGATGAACGATTCGCCGCCTTCGAGCGAGAAGCGCTTCTGGCCGACGAACTTGGTGTGCAGGTAACGCTCGAGGCCTTCGGCGGCCGTCAGGCGTTCCAGGATGTGCTTCTTTTTGTCAGCGGTGAAGTTGGGCGTAGCACGCACCTTCTCCAGACGCTCTTGCCACCAGCGCTTTTGCACCGGATCGCTGATGTACATGTACTCGGCACCGATCGAGCCGCAGTACGTGTCGCGCAGCGCCTTGAGCAGATCGCGCAGGCTGGCCTGTTCAAAACCGAAGTACGTGTTCTCTGCCGAGTACACGCTGTCCATGTCGGCTTCGGTCAGGTCGTAGAAAGCGGGCTCCAGTTCCGGAATGGCCGGACGTTCCTGACGCTTGAGCGGGTCCAGATTGGCCCAGCGTGCGCCGAGGAAACGATAGGCTGCCACGAGCGACTGCACGTGAACCTGCTTGCGGGCAACGGCCAGGTCGGAGGCACCGGCGTGCGACACGAAGGCGTTGGCCTTGGCGCGCTGGGCGAACGACTCCACGATCGGGGCATGAGCCACGTCGTTGGCGTTGGAACCATCAACAGCGGGAACGTTTTGCAGCGCGTCGAAATACTGGCGCCAGTTGTCCGGCACGGAAGCCGGATTATCAAGATACGATTCGTACAGTTCTTCGACGTAGGGGGCATTGCCGCCGAAGAGGTACGAGTTCGCTTGGAATTGTTCCATCAAACTCATTTTGCGCTCACCTTTTCTACGAGTGTCTCGAGAAATAGCGGGTTACGAAACCTTCCGCGACACGGCCTGACCGATTAGCGGATTGCGAGAATCAAGTGGGGTGCTTGGAAGGACCTGATCAATCACGGCGAGGAGCATAGCACGTTTTCCCAGCGGTCATCCCCCCGGAAAGCCGTCACACGGGGACTTGCGGGGTGCCCGTCGCATGCGTCGCGAACCCTGCCCCCAACCGTGTCGAACGCTCGTTCGGGATACCTGCATCGTGCGCACATCCGACCCCGAATTCGCATCACCTGCCGTCGAATTGACAGCGAACGTGCCGTCATCACGCGTATTTCAATTACGCTGCCCACGCCCGCCCAATGCCCCCGGCCTTATGCTCATATGGAAAATGGATATATAGGAATTAAATTTTATTATTTTAATTTCTAAGAGCCAGCCGATATGGTGTTGAGTATCCCCTTGCCGGTCCATCTGGGGGTGGCTTGACGGGCTTCACCCCGCTCGGCTTCCGTGCTGGTCCGGCCCCTGGAGCCCAGCACGACATGCAAGAGACGCCCCTTTCTTCCCTGCAAGCCCAGTTGCTCAGCCAATTGGTCGACGGACTCTCCACCGAGCAACTCGCCTGGGTGCGAGGTTTCCTGGCGGGTATCAATCACTCGGTCCGGCAAGCCGGTGCCACGGCGACCGCTGCGGTGGCGCCGGGCGCCGCAGCACCGCAGTTGACGATTCTTTACGGATCGCAGACGGGCCATGCGCAGGAAGTCGCCGAACATGCCAAGGCGCGGGCTGCCGCTGCCGGGTTCAAGGTCGATCTGTTCGCGATGGGCGACTACAAGGCGTCGCGCCTGAAGAACGACAAGCTGCTGCTGGTGGCCGTGTCGACGCAGGGCGAAGGCGAGCCGCCCGATGACGCCCGCGATTTCTACGACTTCCTCCACGGCGAGAAGGCCCCCAAGCTCGACGGCACCCGCTTTGCCGTGCTCGGCCTGGGTGACTCCAGCTACGAGAAATTCTGCCAGGCAGGCAAGGACTTCGACGCCCGTCTCGCAGCCCTCGGCGCCGAACGTCTCGTGCCCCGTGTCGACAGCGACGTCGACTACGACGCCCCCGCCGAGCGCTGGATCGAAGACGCGGTTGAAGCCCTGACCCGCATTGCCGCTCCCGCGAGCGCGGGCGGCAATGCCATCAGCCCGAGCCTGATCGAAAGCCTTACCGGCGGTGCGCCGCAGGCCGCCGCGACCAGCCAGTACAGCCGCAAGCGTCCGTTCGACGCGGCCGTTATCGAGAACATCACCCTGTCCGGACGTGGGTCGTCGAAGGAAGTGCATCACGTGGAGCTCTCGCTCGAGGGCTCCGGTCTTGCGTATGAACCGGGCGACGCCCTCGGCGTGGTCGTGAAGAACGATGCCGCGCTGGTCGACGAACTGATCGACACGCTCGCCCTGGATCCGCAGGCCACGACGACCACGCAGGACAGCACGCTCTCGCTGCGCGACGCGTTCCTCGGCGCCTACGACATCACCACCCTCTCACGCGCCTTCCTCGAAAAGTACGCCGCACTGGCGGAGTCGACCGAGCTCAGGGCCTTGCTTGCCGCCGGCAACGAAGCGTCCCTGCGCGACTATCTGTACGGACGCGACGTGCTCGACGTCGTGCGCCAGTTCCCGGCGCGCAAGGTCAAGGCGGCCGAGTTCGTCGGCACGCTGCGCACGCTCCAGCCGCGCCTGTACTCGATCGCGTCGAGCCTCGCTGCCAGCCCCGAGACTGTCCATGTGACCGTGGGTGCCGTGCGTTATGAGAGCCACGGCCGTGCGCGACGCGGCGTCGCGTCGACGTACCTCGCGGACATCGCCCGGGAAGGCGAGACCGTGCCGGTCTACATCGAAGCCAATCGCAACTTCAAGCTGCCTGCCGACAGCAACGCGCCGGTCATCATGATTGGCCCGGGCACCGGCATCGCGCCGTTCCGCGCGTTCGTCGAAGAGCGCCAGGCGCTCGACGCCCCCGGCAGGAATTGGCTCTTCTTCGGCGACCGGAACTTCCGCACCGACTTCCTCTATCAGCGCGAATGGCAACGCTATGTGAAAGACGGCGCGCTCAATCGCATCGATCTCGCCTTCTCGCGCGACACCGGCGACAAGGTCTACGTGCAGCACCGCATGCGCGAGCAAGGCAAGGACCTGTACGCGTGGCTGCAGGAAGGCGCGCATCTCTACGTGTGCGGCGACGCCGAACAGATGGCGCGCGATGTGAACACCGCCCTCATCGACATCGTGACCGAACATGGCGGCCTGACACCGGACGGCGCGGCCGAGTACGTCAAGACGTTGCAACGCGAAAAGCGCTATCAGCGCGACGTGTATTGAACACACCGTGCCACCGTGCCATCGTCCATTACGCCGCAGGACGTCGCAGGACGTCGCAGGACGTCGCACGATGGTGCGACAAGCCTCGCGCGATGGCGCGTTCACCGCTCAACGCCCCCGGATAAAACAGCCCACATGACGCAAACCACGCAAGCCAGCGCCGCCCCGGCGCGCTCCGAAGTCGAGAAGATCAAGGACGTCAGCAACTACCTGCGCGGCACCATTGCCGAAGGTCTGGCCGACCCGCTCACGGGCGCGATCTTCGAGAAAGACGCGCAACTGCTCAAGTTCCACGGCTCGTACATGCAGGACGACCGCGACCTGCGTAGCGAGCGCCAGAAGCAGAAGCTGGAGCCGGCCTACCAGTTCATGATCCGTCTGCGGATGCCGGGCGGCGTGTGCACGCCCGAACAATGGCTCAAGCTCGACGATCTCGCGCAGAAGTACGGCGGTAATACGATTCGCCTGACCACGCGTCAGACCGTGCAGTATCACAACGTGCTCAAGCACCAGTTGCGCCCGCTCATCAAGGGCGTGGACGAAGTCGCGATGACGAGTATCGCGGCGTGCGGCGACGTGAACCGCAACACGCTCGTGTCGAACAATCCGCACCTGTCGCCGGCGCATGCCGAAGCGCTCGACTGGTGCCTGAAGATCGATCAGCACCTGCTGCCGCAGACCACGGCCTACCGCGAGATCTGGCTGGGCGACAAGCGACTGGGCGCGGGCAAGGAAGATCACGAGCCGATCTACGGCAAGCACTATCTGCCGCGCAAGTTCAAGATCGCGATTGCGATTCCGCCGAACAACGACGTCGATCTCTACGCCAACGATCTGGGGTTCATTGCGATTGTGGGCGACGACGGCAAGCTCGAAGGCTTTAACGTCTCGGTCGGCGGCGGCATGGGCATGACGCACGGCGACGCCGCCACCTATCCGCGCACGGCGACCGTGATCGGCCACATTCCCGCCGATCGCATCGTCGACGTGGCGGAGAAAGTGTTGCTCGTGCAGCGCGACTTCGGCGACCGGACAAATCGCAAGCACGCGCGCCTGAAGTACACGATCGACGACCGCGGCGTGGAGTGGTTCAAGGAAGAACTCAATCGCTATCTCGGGTGGAATCTCGCGCCCGCGCGGCCGTTCCGCTTCACGACCAACGGCGACCAGTACGGCTGGCTCAAGGGCGCGGACGACCTCTGGCACCTGACGCTGTTCATCCAGAATGGTCGTGTGAAGGACTGGGACGAGTACCGTCTGATGACCGGTTTGCGCGAGATCGCGAAAGTGCATGAGGGCGACTTCCGCATTACAGGCAATCAGAACCTGATCGTGGGCCGCGTGAGCGAAGCGAACAAGCCACGGATCGAAGCGTTGGTGAAGTCGTTCGGCCTGCTCGACGGCAAGCACCAGAGCGCGCTGCGCATCAACTCGATGGCGTGCGTGGGTTTCCCGACGTGCGGCCTCGCGCTGGCCGAGAGCGAACGCGCCCTGCCCGGCCTCGTGACGCGGCTGGAAAAGGTGCTCGATGACGCAGGCCTCGCGGGCGAGCCGATCACGATCCGCACGACGGGCTGCCCGAACGGGTGCGCGCGTCCGTACATCGCGGAGATCGGTCTGGTCGGCAAGTCGGCGGGCAAGTACAACCTGTATCTGGGTGCGGGCTTTCACGGCCAGCGGCTGAACAAGCTTTACAAGGAGTCGGTCAGCGAGGATCAG
Source organism: Pandoraea pnomenusa (assembly GCF_040391475.1). Lineage (GTDB taxonomy): Bacteria > Pseudomonadota > Gammaproteobacteria > Burkholderiales > Burkholderiaceae > Pandoraea > Pandoraea pnomenusa_C. Next base: position 492,294 of record NZ_JBEBXS010000001.1, read on the forward strand.
ATCGTGGCCGAACTCACGCCCCTCTTCCAGCGCTATGCGAACGAGCGCGACGCCGGAGAGAAGTTCGGCGACTTCCTCGTGCGCCAAGGCGTTGTGAAGGAAGTGATCGAAGCCCGCGAGGACTTCCACGGGTGACGGTAGCGTGGCGAGGAATGCGTCGTGCCCATCAAAGAAAAACGCCACGTGAGACCGTGGCGTTTTTCATGATGCGACCGCTTCGGGTACGCGTCAGTCGGTGGCTCCCGAGTACGGCACCATGCAGCGCTTGACGGTATTCTCAAAGTCACGCGGCAGATTGCTGCCGGGCGTCTCGAAGTACTGCAGGCGCGTGCCGAAGCCGCCCTGCATGATGTCGACGTACGGGTTGTACGTGGCATTGCCCTGCGCATCCGGGCCGCGATACACGCGCACGCGATCCGCGCCCTGACGCGCATACGACGTCGAGTCCACGTTCGGCGTGAGCGCGCTCCAGCCGTGATAGATGCAGTTCAGCACCATGAAACGATCGGCCGCAGTGCCCTGGTCGAGCAATCGACCGGCTGCCGGATCTGGCCGGCTCATCTGGTTGATCGGGCCGCAACCTGCCAGAACCCCCACGGCCACCGCCGCCATCAGCGCCACTCGCTTCATACTTCGACACCCTCAACTGAGCAAAAGATGGGCAATGTTACCCGGTTCGGCGCGCTGCCGCCATGAACACGCCCGCGCACCAGCCCTTCGCCCCCTTCCTTTGCGCTTGCAGCGCCCCGAACTTCACGCCGCCAGCGACAGCGGCGAAGTACCGCCCACCGCGTGCAACGCGGGCCGTCTCGCGGTACCCGCTGCCTGCCCTTCGTCGCCAAGCCGGAAACGCGCCATTTCCTCACGCAGTGCATTCGTCTGATCCTCCAGCGAAGCCGCCGCTGCCGCCGCCTGCTCCACCAGCGCCGCGTTCTGCTGCGTGACCATGTCCATCTGCGTAACGGCCTGATTCACCTGCTCGATGCCACCGCTCTGCTCGTCCGAGGCCGCCGAGATCTCGCCCATGATGTCCGTCACACGTTGCACGGCCTGCAGGATTTCGTCCATCGTACGCCCCGCTTCCGAGACCAGCGCCGAGCCGTCCGACACCTTCTGGGCAGATGTCTCGATCAACCCCTTGATCTCGCGCGCCGCCGTGGCGCTGCGTTGCGCCAGTGTCCGCACTTCGCCTGCGACCACCGCGAATCCTCGTCCCTGCTCGCCCGCGCGGGCGGCTTCGACCGCCGCATTCAACGCGAGAATATTGGTCTGGAACGCAATGCCGTCGATCACCGCAATGATGTCGACCACCTGCGACGAACTCGCCGAAATGCCCTGCATCGTGTCGACGACCCGAGAGACCACCTGATTGCCGCGCGCGGCGATATCCGACGCGTTCAACGCCAGTTGGCTCGCCTGCCGCGCATTGTCGGCGTTCTGCTTGACGGTAGCCGTCAGTTGCTCCATCGACGAGGCCGTCTCTTCCAGCGAGGCTGCCTGCTGCTCGGTACGCGCCGACAGGTCGGTATTGCCTGCCGAGATTTCGGCCGTGGCCGTGGCCATCGCATCGCAACTGCGCCGCACGCCCCGAATGGTGCCCGCCAGACGCGACTGCATCGTGTCGAGGCCGCGCATGAGCATCGACATTTCATCCTTGCCGCGCACCTCCACCTGATTGTCCAGTTGACCTGCCGAAATGCTCTCGAAGTGCTCCAGCGCCTCGCCCAGCGGACGCATGATCGCGCCGCGCAACGAGAAATAGCAGGCGATGGCCATCAACACGCCGACGACGGTCGCCCCGATGCTCAGCCAACGGAACGCGGCCAGCTCGGTCATCGACGCCTCATAGGTCTCCTGCCCCAGCTTCAGCTTGTACGCGGCGAGCGCATCGCTGGCGGCCGTGAGCGCCGCGTAGTACTTCGGCAAGGCGTTCATCGTGAGATCGTCCATCGCAGTGCGGTCGCGCGCGTCGATGGCGACGAGCATCGGGTCCATCCCCTTTTCGAAGAACGTCACCCGCTTGGCAGCCACGTCGTCCGCCATGCGCTGCTCTTCCTTGTCGCGTGGCAACGCCTGATAGGCCGCCCACGCGGCGTTGGCATCCTTGATCATCCCGCGCGCACGGGCGGCGACCTTGTCGGCATCGGGCGATTCGGGATGCAGGACCACACGGTCGAGAATGGCGCGTGTGCGCGCCAGCGTGGCATTGTCCTTGCCGAGGGCCACCGTGGCGGCGAGGTGATTGGCATACGTCTCGCGCAAGGCATCGCCGGTGCGTGTCATACCGGCGATACCGAGTGCGCCCAACAGAATCAGCAATACGGCCAGCAACGCCATGGTGATGCCGAGGCGTGCCTTGATAGAAAAGCTACGCAACATGCTGTCGTCTCCGTCATACGTAATGGGATTACCACCCCTGTCCCGGCCTCTGATGGGCCGGTAATACTTGTCACATCGGCGTTGCACGCAGCAGACTTGAGCATCCTGCGGGTTTACGTGTCCATGCGCCAAGGCATTGCACGACGTCCGCTTGACGCAAATCAAGCCGCCGACGCGTGCCGATTCAGGCGCCGGCAGTCTTATGTGCCGAAACGGGAAACCTCGCGGAGAATGACCGCGAGGCTGCCGATGACGTGGGGGAGTGCCGCCATCTTAGTACGTTTTTTATAGATTAAGTCGATATATACAAATCATGATCGAAGGACTCGAAAAGCTGCTGGCCGCCGGCAAGGACAACGCACTGCTGCGTTTCGGCCTCGGCAAGGCCTATCTGGACGCGCAGAACTTCGCCGTCGCCGCCGACCATCTGACGCACTGTGTGGCATTCGATCCGGCCTACACGGCCGCGTGGAAGCTGCTCGGCAAGGCGCGCCAGGGGGCGGGCGATATCGACGGTGCGCGCGATGCGTGGACCCGGGGCATTGCGGCCGCACAGACGCACGGCGATCGTCAGGCCGAGAAGGAAATGACTGTCTTTCTCAAACGGCTGGGCTGATTTCGCATCGTGTGACCGAGCGGTTCGACACAACCGGCGAACCCGGCGGCGGCGTGGTATCGTGCAGCTTGCCCATTTGAGACGCACGAACATGCCTGCACTCTCGACCTGGCTGGCCTTTGCACTGGTCGCCATCGGTATGGCCCTCACGCCGGGTCCGAACATGATGTATCTGATCTCGCGCTCGCTGTGCCAGGGGCCTGCGGCCGGTCTCGTCTCCCTCGGCGGTGTGGCGCTCGGCTTTGTCTTCTACATGCTGTGTGCGGCCTTCGGGATCACCGCCCTGCTCTTCGCCGTGCCGTTCGCCTACGACGTGCTGCGCATCGGCGGCGCCCTGTACCTGCTCTGGCTCGCATGGCAGGCACTCAAGCCGGGCGGCCGCTCGCCGTTCGAGATTCGCACACTGTCGCGCGACAGCAACCGGCGTCTGTTCCTGATGGGCCTGTTTACCTCGGTTCTCAATCCGAAGATCGCCATGTTGTACCTGGCGTTGCTGCCGCAGTTCGTGCATCCCGAGCACGGCAGCGTGCTCACGCAGTCGCTGGTGCTGGGCATGACCCAGATCGTGTGCAGCGTGATGGTGAACGCCTCGGTGGCAATGTCCGCAGGCGGCATCTCCCGATTCCTCGGCCAGCGCCCCGCGTGGCTTCGCGTGCAGCGCTGGCTCATGGGCGGCGTGCTCGGGGCCCTGGCCCTGCGCATGGCCACGGTGAAGCGCGGCGCGACAAACCAACCGGACTTCGCGCGATAAATGGAGCGTGATGCATTTTCCAGCATTTGCAAGCAAATTTCACGCCCCGCGCGTTTGATTTCGCCCGAACGAGTCAGAATAGGCCGCCAAACACCTCCGCCTCCCAATTCATGATGACCAGTTCTTTACTGGTTTGGGGGATACCGCGTGCGTTGGCCACCGAGTATCGGATGTCCAACTCTGCGACATGGAGGCCGGCAAAGGCATCCCGGATGTCGGGGTGATCGTTTATGGACAACATCACCTTGCCCTTGCATTCCCGCATGATTGCTGCCATCCGTTGATACTCACCAAATTCAAACGGCACGCCATAGCCCTCTGTCTGCCAATAGGGAGGGTCGAGGTAGAAGAACGTATGCGCGCGGTCATAGCGGCGCATGCAGTCGTGCCAAGACAGGTTTTCGACGGTAGTACCAGCAAGGCGCAGGTGAGCAGCCGAAAGCTGCTCTTCGATGCGCAGAAGGTTGACTGTCGGGGCGGTCGTAGCGGTACCGAATGTCTGCCCGTCGATTTTTCCGCCAAAGGCGTGGTGCTGCAAGTAGTAGAAGCGCGCCGCGCGCTGTATGTCTGTAAGCGTCGCCGGAGACGTCATCTTCTGCCATTCAAATACCTGCCGACTGGAAATCGCCCATTTGAACTGGCGGACGAACTCTTCGAGGTGGTGCTGCACAACTCGGTAAAGGTTCACCAACTCGCCGTTGATATCGTTGATTACCTCGACGTGAGCCGGAATCGGGCGAAGAAAGTAGAGAGCTGCGCCGCCACAAAACACTTCCACATAGCACTCGTGAGGCGGAAAGAGCGGTAGCAGCTTGTCCGCGAGACGGCGCTTTCCGCCAAGCCACGGGATGATGGGTGTTGCGATGTGCATTTATCGTGCGTCATATGTGATAGGCTTACGCCGCCTCTGCAGGGGTACGCGGCCTTGCCAAACTTGCAGGACTCTTCTGCGAGGGCGGGACGCGGCCGGTGTTGGCGCACCGACCGCGTCGCCGCGTCTTTTCTTCTAAATTACTATGCGGCCGAAACCCGTCGCTTGAACGGGTTATATGTGGCACATACAGGAATCTGCCAAGCCGGGCCCCATGGCGTTTCGCGCCAGGCGTTGCCCAACCAATAGTTCCACGCCTTCCAGCCGATTTTCGCTTCGCCGAAACGTCCGTGGTAATAAAGGTTCACGCCATTACCCACAGCCAAGAACAGCACCAGGTCATCTCGCTCGATGTTGGCCAGGACACGCCAACTAGACGCGTCAAACGTCAGACCAAAGAGCCAATAGTCCAGTCCATAAGCCGGATTGCGCAGGAGCCACAGCACCCGAGCCACATAGCGCATGTGCGCGCTCTCGCCCCACACGGCAGGGAAGTAGCCATCCTTCCACCCGGCGTCGATCGAAGCATCGAAGGTCTGGAACCAACGAAGCCAATGCGGCAGGTTGCCGTTGTCATCTGCGAGCAGCACTGCCCACCAGTTCACACACAGAACGGCAAAAACGACGCCTGCCCAAGTCGCGACGGCATAGGCGGGATACGCGATAACTGTCACGACGGCGTACAGGCGGTGTGGCATCGCGCTGGAGAATAATCCTGCGGCCAAGTACCGATCGGCCACGGAGACCACAGTTGCGATCGCCGCCGCGATGGCGGAAAAAGCGGCTGCTGAAGCTAGGAAAGCCAAGAGTGATGAGATCATTAGGAGACCTCCATCATGGCGGCAACGCTCTCGGGAATCGTGGGCATACCGACGTGTGGAAAGCCGGCGGCGAGGGGAAGATCACGAAGTTCCTGTCGATATTGAAGCAGCGCCGCAAACGCTTCTGCTGACATTGTCGGCGTACGTTGCATGTCGAGCTCGTCGCGATGGCGTTGGACCAGCCAATCCGTCCGGGTCACGAGAGTGTCTCGAAGCGCCTTCAGTCCGGCCGCACGCTCCTCGTCGCTCGGTCCAGCGGGTTTGACAAAATTGTTGCCATCCCAGATATCGCCAGCGACCGGCGTGGGAGCGTGGTCCGTGATGTCTACCAGCTCGATATTGGGCGCAAAATCCGGGCGCTCTTCTGCTTCGAATGTCCAGTGCAAAACACCATTGAGAATCTGACCGAAGGTTTTCATATCACCACTCCACGATGCAAATGCCGTCACCACCATTACCACCGTTAGTGTCGGTACCATTTCGGTAGTACAGAGCACCACCGCCGCCGCCAGCGCCATAGCCGGTAGCGTGCACGGCCACATATCCGTGAGACGACTGTCCTGCACCTCCGAACAAACCGCTTCCGCCTGGCCCGCCCCGAGAGGTCTGCGTGATGGTGGACGCAGAGTATTCGCCAGCACCGCCCGGCGGCCACCCCGAGCCGCCTGCGCCTCCGACGTTTCCTGCGCCGGTAAAGCCCCCTTTGCCGGAGCCACCGCCGGTGAGGGAGAAGTAACTGCCAAAGCTCGTAACTCCACCGGCGGTGCCGTCTGGCAGAGGCGCCGACGCGGGGACAAGGGTCGAGACGGCGCCTTTCCCTCCCTTTCCGATAGTGACGCGAACTGGCACACCGACCGTCAATTTCACGTACTTGCGAAATACGGACTGCCCTGCGCCGCCCCCGCCACCCGGAATCGCCATGTTGTTGACGTCCTGCCCACCCGCACCACCGCCACCGCCGCCCGCGATCGCCGTAACCCAGTTGTCCTCACGAACGGGGATGAAGTCGCCACTCGCCTCGAAGATCGCCAGGCCAGGTGCAAACAACGCCTTTGCCTGGTCACGTGTATAAAAGCCGTCTTGGAGTTCCTGACTCAACGCGTATTGCGGATGAGGGTCCGACGCGTCGGTATGTGCCTGCATCGCCGCCTGAACGAACGCCGTATTGGCGATCTTCCGGCTGCTGTCGCCGGCGGCCTGGTCCGGCGCATTTAGACCTCCCACCCATTGAAAAGCGAGCGATGTCGTACCCACCACTACAGCGCCGTCGGTCTTGAGCATCCACAGGGTGTCGGCATTCAGCGTGCCGGACTCCACGGGAATCACTGCGCCAGATGTGAGCTTCGCCGCACTGTTGGCGTCCGCAGCGCGTGCCCACGCGCCGGCCCCTACCACGTAGATACCGTTCTCAGCGCCCGCCACCTGGTTCTTTACCAGCACACGGTCGCCCGCCGTGAGCGCGACGTCATCTACCGGTTCCAGTCCCGTAAGCACGATCGGCCCCGTGGTGGCCGCTCGAACCGATTGCTTGCTGTCCAGCTTGGCCAACTCGTCACGGACGTAATCAATGACGTACGCACGCGGCGCCATCACCACGGAGTTGTCAACTAGCAACGTGACGCTGGCGGCGTTGCTCGTCTGAAAGATGGTGCGCACATAGAACTGCTTGCCGCTACCGCTGGCCAGCATCGGTTTGATGGACTCGGGATACTTACAAATTGCGTAGAGCACCCCGGTGTCGGTGTAGATACCGACCTCCCGGATCGTCCAGCCGCCCACGTCGTCGGCCAGCCATCCTTCACAGACAAGCCAGTTGGGATTGTTGGGGTCTTGCAAAAGCGCGTTAATCGGCTGGCGATGGACTTCGCGCCGCAGCGCCGTCGCAGTCGGATCCGGGTTGTAGACGGCTCCATTGCCGTCGCCGATGGCCATCGTAGTCAACGTGATGGGCTTGTTCTGAGCCTTTTGCTGAGCCTCATATGCGAGCCCGGCGTTGGTCAGAATGGTGTAGTAGTCCTGAGCCACGTCAGTTCTCCAAGGGGTAAATCGTGGTGATCTCGATGGTTTGCTGGCCGTAGCCAATGAATACGGCCCCGCGTTGCTCGACGCCGTCCAACTGCAACGGATATATGGTCGTCAGCTCGCCGCCGAGCGTCGCGGCCGCGATCACGGGCACGGGACTTCGCACGGTGAGGTACAACGTGAGCGCCTCGAGGTGGCTGCGCACGTTTTTGTACTCGTTGACCAAGGCGACGAGCGCGTCGTAGGTTGTCTCGTCAATTCCGCGGTCGGACAGATCCACGTCGATACGGAAGTGATACGGCTGGCCACCGTACTCAAACCACTCGGCGATCTGACCTTTGAGGGCCAGCGTTTCTAAAACTTGTTGAATGGCCCACTTCGTGCCTTTGAACCGGTGCAGTTCGATCGCCCGCTTGAGCAACAGGCGACGCTCGTCGTCGTTGCGGGCAAACTGCCAACCTTCGCCAAGGATGTGAAACTGATCCGCGAGCACCGGTAACGCCGACGCGTTGACGGTGTCCACGAGATAGACCAGGAGCGGCGAAAGGTCGATGTCGCTGATTCGAGCCGCCAGCTGTCCGAGCACTCGGAAGCGCTCGTCGCTGGCCAGCGGCGGCGGGAGCAACAGCGAATCAGCCATCGACCGTCCCCGAAACGGTGATATTGATTCCAGTGCAGCGCGCCCACTCGTTCTCCGCGAGCACGAGCTTGGCCGGAGAGGTACGCACGATGTCATACACACCGGTGACCTTCAGCGCGACGTCCACCTGCACCGGCACGATGTCACGGCCGAGCCCCGCTGCGCGATCTGCCATATAGGCTTGGGCTGCAGCATTCGCCTGCGCGAGCACGCTGGCCACATCGGTGTCCTTGTACAGCACCAGTTGTGCCTCGATCGCGTAGTCGACGGGCGTGGGGGCAAGCGCTTGCACCTGGTCGGTCAACGGGCGCACGCGGTCGGCCGAACACTTCGCTTCGACCAACGCCAGCATGTTGGCGTCTGGCAATCCAGTGGTAAGCAGCGGGTAAAGCTTGACCACGCCAGGCGTGGGGGACAACACGGCCACGTCGACGATGCTTTGGTGCGCGCTTTTTGCGTGGAACACGTAGGCCAGGCGGCTGCCAGCGGTGCTGAACGCTTCCGGTGCCAGCTTGATACGTTCCCGCAAGCGGTCGTTTTCCTCTTCCTCAACCCCGCCGGCGGTGACGGTGACATTGGTGGCGGTCACTTCGATGTCGCCCAGCTCGTCGACCAGGTTGTTGATCTGTCCAGGTTGCCAGCCATTACCAACGGCGCCGGGTTCCTCACAGGTCGCGGCCGCGTCTACCGACAACTGGCCGGCTGCCAGCGTCACGTCCTCGTCGGTAGCAAACGTCGCGGCCCCGTCGCCGCCCTCGACGCGGGTGCCTGCGGGGATTAGGAAATCGGTGGCCAACGCAGTCTTCACGGCAAAGCGCAATGGGGTCATCGCTGACTGCGCCGGCAGGCGCGTGACACCCACGAGCTCGCCCAGGTAATCCAGCATTGGCGCGCGGGCGTAGTGCACGAGGCTCTGTTTGGCCGCTTCCTGTATGCCGACGCGCACCAGTGTTTCCCGATAGGCGATAACGTCGATGAGCAGCCGCTCGACCTGAGCGGGATAGAGGGTCTTGCCGGAGAGCGACTCGTATTGCGCGACGATCTCGGCGGTAATGACCTGTGGATCTCGTTCAATGAAACTCGGCTCGGGAAGGCTCACAGACGCACCTCCGTGTCGCGCTTGACGCCGTCGGCCAGCTTCCATCGCACTCTCAGGGTCATCTGCGCCTGATCGATCGTCGGAGTGACCTTGAGCAACTGGCAACGCGGCTCCCATTGCCGTATCGCATCGACGGCTTCGCGCACCAAGTGAGGCACGGCTTGATCGATGGGGTAATCGACGTACCGATGTACGTTCGAGCCGAAGTCGGGGCGATGCGGATCGCTGCCTTTTGGCGTGCGCAGGATCACGTGGATGGCCTGGCCGATGTCTGCCTCCGCTTCGACAACGTCGAAACTGTTGAGTGCAGGTTGCCAGTGAACAGAGGAGATGTCGGATAGCCGGGTCATGCGGCTATCGTGCCGCCATGCCCGACTGGGGGATATTAAAGCGCTTTAAGGCTTAATGCGCTGGATGTGCCTATCGGCAAGTCGAATCGCGGCGAACATGCGGCGCATCACTCTTTCGCGCTCAATCGAGGACGCCGGAATGAGGATGTCGCTCAGAGAGCCGTAACGTAGGAGTTGGCGTCGGTCGGAATATAGTAAACTCACGCGCCGCAACTGCTCGGCCAGCGGCGATGACAGCGGATGCAGCCCAAAGCTAGAGGCGGCCTCATTGGCAACCTTCACAATATCGTGCCCAAACCTCTTCTTTTCGTAGAGATCGAAATCCTTGAGCAGGAGCAGCGCCTTGAGCGCGACTTCGATACCTTGGCATAACAGATACAGAACGACGGCCTCGTTGCCACAGTGGCGTTTCAGCAGAAGTGCGGACGCGACAAAGGCTCGCCCCTTGTCGTACTGGATCTGCCCGATCTTTCGTTTGCTGTACGTCGACAATGTCGCTTGTCCCGACTCCCCGGGACCGATGATAACCTTCATTGCGCATCGGAAATCAGTGAGTGTGGTGATTCGAGTTGCCGCCACCGTCCATGACAGTACCAGTGGCGTCCACGTTGCCGTCGACGCGCATGTTACCACTCACGGTGGCACCGTCACCGCCCGAGATCGCCATGCCTGCTTCGCCAGACAGCTTGCCTTTAACGAGGAGGTTTCCGGTGACCTCGGCATCTGCCGCATCGATGGTCACCTTGGTTCCGGCCTTGAGCAGGATTTCCGTGTGCGCCTCAACTTCGACGCGTCGAACACCGGCGGCAGTCAAAACACCGGTCGAGCGGTCGTACTCGAGCAACGCACCGTCCTTGAACCGGATCGTGAACTTATTCGGATCGGTGACCGGTGGCGTGTCGGCGGATGAGTAGATCGCGCCGAGAATGACCCCATCCTCGCCACGCGCATCAAGCAACACCGCCACTTGCTCACCGGTGTCATACGTCCAGCAGGCTTGATCGTCCTGCGTTTTCGGGTACGCAATGGGCAGCCACATGGTGCGCATGTTATCGAGATCGGGTAGACGCACCCGCGCGAAGCCCGGCCGAGACGCGCTGACCGTGCCAAATTTCAGGGTGGCGCCGAATTCTTCCATGGTTTCCGTCATTTCTTCTTGGTCACCTGACTGGTTCCGACTACGCCGACCTGTCCGTCAGCCGTGGTCCCGTAAACCTTGAGACCCTTGCGGGCGCTTGCATTGGTCGTACTGGTTCCCGTCCCAGCCTTGACCGGCAGTGCCACACGCTTGATCTCCATCTCGGTCGTATAGCCAGCGCCGCGATCGAGTCGGTGATGAGCCGACTCGACAAGATATTTCCCGGAGAGCTTCCCGCAGTGCGCCAGCTCGATGGTCGTACCAGCGACGAGCTTGGGATTGCCGTACACGGTGACGTTGCCGGCAGTTTGCTGGAGGTTCGCCGCGTCAAGAGCCGCCTGCGTCTTCGTCTGGAGCGCGGCCTTGGATCCTCTGGCGCTGAATTTCAACGTATCGCCGCTTGCAGATTTTCCTAAGCGCTTCTTCGTGCTCACACTCGTTTGGCCAACCTCGGCGACGTCGTCCCCCTTCACACCGTAGACCACCAATTTCTTTGTCTTCGGATCGTGATATTTGCCTTTGGCCGCCTGGTAGACGTCCTTGATCTTGTCGCGCATCCGAACGGACTGGAGGTCGGTCGCGTTCAGCGTGGCGACTGCATCGGTCTCACGCAAATTGGCTAGCTCCGTGAAAACTAGCTTGGTGCCCACAATCTTGAAGGCATACCCAAATTCGCGTGCCAGGCGAGTAAGGAATTCGACGTCCCGCTCCTGGTACTGCGTGACCCGATCGATTCGGATGTCTCTGATTTTCCCGACCAGCGTGAGCTTGTTACGCTTGGCGATGCGTTGCGCGATCGCGGCCAGCGTCGTGCCCTCATACGCTCGTCCAGCGCGAGTACGAACCGATTTCTTCACGCCGGTGGCCAAGGCACGAATCGTCACGGTCGCCGGCGGGTGCGCAAACTCGATTTCGTCAATCTCAAACGTCCCGCAGGGCAGCAGCGGATCGTCACGGTAGCCGATCTTGAGGGACAGTGCATCGCCTTTTCCCGGATACCATTGCTCGATCCAACGACCGTCCGCATCCTCCAGTTCGACGGCCAACTCGTCGGACTGGCCGTCCAGGTAGTCGGTGTACGTCACGGAGCGGACATAGGGCGTGATGTCGTTGGTGATGTTCTTCTGTTCGTAGGTGAGCACGAATACCGGGTGCGGCACCTTGGCCGTGGTCGTGGCCGATTGGTCGTTCATCGCATCCACGGCGGGAGATCCTCCGACAAGTCGGTTTGTTCAATCACCGGGATCGAGAGCCGCAGACCGCTCGGAAGCGTCGGCGTCAGTAGAACGTGCGGATTGGCAGCCACGATGGCTTCGTAGGCAAGCGGATCGCCGTAGTAGCGGTTGGCGAGCTGATCCCAACGCTCGCCCTCAGTCGTGATGTGGGTCAAGTACATCAGATCGCCCTCGCGATGACCTTGGCGGCCAGTTTGCTGATGCTCGGCGCCGCCGACTGGAGCGCGCTTGACGCCGTCGAGAGCTGCCCGCTCAGGTAATCCATTCGACCGCCGATGTTAGCGGCGCTGACCGAGCTCAGCGCTCCCTGTGCGCTGCGGACTGCGCTCAGAGCGTTATCGCTGGCGCGCAGCACGCCAGAAACTTCGGGAAGTTGGCCAGACAGCCCGCTCAACGTTGGTGACAACTTTTCCAATGGACCAGCGACCTGTTTCACGCTCGTCAGCAGCGCCGGCACCCGGCCCAGCGCCGCAAGCGGGTTTGCTGCGAGCTTTTGTGCAAGCCGAGCGCCATCGACGGCGACGCGCAGGGCCGATTGCGCCTGGTTGGCGTAGGTGACGGCCTGACGTACGCCCTCGCGAACGGTTGCCGTAGCGCTGTCGAGCGCACTGGCCGACGCATCTTCGACCGGCAGCGCCTTGGCATCGGCCGGCGGCGGATTCGGCTGGACGGCGGGTGGCTTGAGTGGATTCTTCTTGTCACCAACGAACTCGCGCAGCGTGATGCCAGCCTCGAGCGCGACAAGCGTTCCGGCTTTGTCTGTGTGCTTGCTGGTGGCCTGCACGCTGGTCAGCACGAACCAGCCTTTGTAATCGCCATTGCCCAACACCAACGCCATTGCCTGGTGAGCGGCCAGCGCCGTCTTGAGCTTTACGAGCTCCGCTTCCGGGTCACAGTAATACTGGTGAAAAGCGAGCTGGATCCGAATCTCGTCAAGCTTGTCGCCAATGAACTGCAGCCGCGGCTTACCTTCGATGAGCGCGTGCTCAGCGAAATCAGCCCCGAACTCCGATTCGAAGCCGTCGAAGTACGTGATCAAGTCGAATTGGACATCACCGAGAAGCGCGAACATCAATAGGCCCTCCGCGCTTGCTGACCGGTCACCCGCTTGATCATCTGCTCGAGCTCACGCAACGAAAGGTTGAGCGCTTCCGTCACCTGCATCTTCGCCGCCTCGGGCGAGCCACCCTGGACGTGGATCGTCGGACTGAACTGGATTGTCGTCCCGCCAGCGCCGGCGCCGGCGGCAGATGCACTGAGGCGACCAGACGCGATATGTTGGGTCGCCGCGGCGGCGGCCGTATCTGAAGCCATGTCTGCAGCGGCCCTCGAGGCGAGTCCCGCCGACCGCCCGATACCAAGGGCAGCACCTTGTGCGATGTTGTCGCCAAAGCCCATGAACACGCGAGACGGGGATCGGATGCCCAGCGTGTTGGCAAACCAGCCTTTGATGTCCGAGCCGAACGAGACGATGCTGTCGCGCGCCGCCGAAATCTTGGACGTCACGCCGCTGACAAGCCCGTTGATCAGATCCGCTCCCGCAGAGAAGAATCGATCTTTCATGCCTTTGAGCCAGGTCCAGCCGACCACAATTGCTGACTTGACCTTGTCCCAATTTTTCCAGACAAGGTAAGCGGCAACGCCGATCGCGGTCACAGCCAACCCAAGCGGGTTCATGAGCATTGCCCGGCCGAGCCAGAGAAATGCCTGACCGGCAATCCGCAAACCGGACAACAGGTTTCCGGCAAGCAGGCGGCCGAGAAAAAGCGCTCCACGACCGAGCGATAGCATCCAGCCGCCGATACGGCCGAAAACGCTCGCCAGCCTGGTCGCTGTTTGCGCCCCAGCGCCGAACAACTGGAATACGGTGGCAAGGCGCGACGAGCCACCGAGCACCAAAGCGCGCATCAACGTCCACTTGGCGGAAACCGTCGTGAACGCGGTACCGAGAAGGTTCAGCGGGGATTTGACGAAGAAGTTCAGTCCCCAGCCAAGGGCAAGGGTTGCGACCTTCAGGCCGACGATGCTCACCGCGAAGCCCGCAACCGCTCGGACAACGCCTGGATGGGCTTTCACGAACAGCTCAACGTTCTTTGCCATCGGCGTTAACGCATCAAGCAACCCGGTCAACGACGGCATCAGTTCCCGTCCGACCGTGATGCCGAGGTCAGCGACGCTCGTATTGAATCGCTCCCACGCTTTGGTGGCGAGTTCCGCGCGTTTCCGATAGTCCTCATCGATGGTGCCCATCGCTTCCTGGCTCCCCATCTTTTTCTTCGTGTCCTGGTACTTATCCCATCCTTGGCGCATGGCCAACAAATGGTTGATGGTCTGGATGTCCTGGAACACTTCGTTCAGGCCGAAGCTCTCCATCAAACGGCGTTGGGCCTCTTCGTCTCCCTTCGCGCCGGCTTCTTTCCATTGCTTCATAAACCCGTCACCGCGCGACGAGATGAACTTCTGCGCAATCTGCAGAGACGCTTCATAGCTGGAATAACCATCGGCGACGAGGTTTTGCATCGACTTTTGATAGTCCACGCCCGCCTTCGAATACGAGTCGATAGTGTGCTTGGCGTTCATGTGCGAGAGCCAATTGCGCAGGTTGGTCACGGCTTCATCGCCGGAACCAGCGCCTTCGCGGCCGACTTCGAGACTCGCGATGATCTGCGTGAGCGCGGCCTGCCCCTTGATGCCCTTCGCCGCGAAGGCCGCCGTCATCTCAGGCAGTGCTTTGGCCACATCCTTGAGTTCGAAACGACCGAGCTTTCCGCCGAAGGCGGCACGGTTGAACGCTTCCTTGAGCGCTGCATCGCCCTTGATGCCGAGCGTCTCGGACAGCGAATACACCATACCGGCAAGGTCTTTCATGTCCGCATTGGTCGCGGTGGCCACCTTGCCCAGAAGGCCCGAGTACTCCCCGGCCTTATTGGCGTCCATGCCTGCCGCAACCAAGGTGCCGACACCTTCCAGAATCGCCGCATGCCCCTGACTGGTGGACAGCGCGGCCTGGCGGACAGCCTCGCCCACCTTGAATTCTTCCTGTTTGGTCAGATTCCCGGTAATGGCGATATCACGCAGCCCGGCTTCGAACGTCGCAGCCTGCTTAACCGCCCCGATAAGAGGGGCGGCCGTCGCTTTGGCCGTGAGGTACGTGCCCACCATTTCGCCGCCAAGCCCCATGCGTTGCTGCCGCAGCGCGTCGCCGCGAGCGAGCTGGGAAGCCAGCGCAGCTTGCTTCGTTGTCAATGCATCCATCGTGGTGCCGAGCCGCTCGTATTGGCGGCGCAGCTCGCCGACATTGCGCATAGGATGGGACATTGCGCGCGACATCACCTCGCCAAGCCGGGTATGCTTGACCCGCAGGTCATCGGCGACTCTGCCAAGGTTCGACATGGTCGTCTTGGCGCCGGCGAGCGCGGTGCCGAAGCTGGCCAGCATCGTCGCGCCGATCTTGACACCAACGTAAAACTCACTTGCCATGTGGATACCTCGGAATTAGGATGCGGCTATGGACATCGAAACCCTCGCCAAAACCATCGCCTACGTTGTGATTGCCATGCTTTCAGTGGCGCTTGGCGTGTGGCTGCTCATCGAGCTGCCCCTGTGGGCCGCGCCGTTGATGTTCGGCGTCGCCGTGTTTTTTGGGTTGGTTTTCTTGGGGCCGCTAATCGCCGTCGCAGCGTTTTGCATCGCGGCCCTCATCAAAGCAGCCGCGTGGCTGGTTAGCCATCGCCGTGCTCGCGCTTGATTTGCTGACTGGCGTCGGTAATCCAGTCACAGAATTCATCGACGCTCAGATGGTCAATCTCACTCGGCTGCATCCGGAACCACCTCGCTAGCAGGCTTTGCCCCGACCGCAGGTTTTCCGGTGATACCCACAAACTCCAGAAATCGGGCCTTCACCGCTTGGTAGTCTGCGGCGTCCATCTCGTCCAGATCCTCCGGCACGAGATTGCACATACGTGCGACGCCGTTCAGTTCGAGCGACACCTCGCTCCCGCCGCTTTGCTCGCCGATGGCCTTCAGATCCTTGACTTTGAGTCGGCGGATGGTGACGGCGCTCAACTTCTGACCGGCTGCCGTCGTGAACGGGTACTGAAGTTGGATCTCCATAAGATTTCCTTTGCATGTGGTGAATGAATGAACTACACGAAGGATTCTCAGTCGATGCCAGACTCCAGTCAGTTAATCTGCTTTACCAAATGAAAAGGCCCACCGAAGTGGGCCGTGAGGAAAAGCGCCAGTTTGCGCAATTTCGCAAACTGGTCGGATGGTGGGGTCAGGTGCCGGTGTTGCTACGGTAGTCGGCCAGCATGTCTTCGCCGTTGACGCGGAAGATGTTGGCCATGTAGTCCAGCTCGAGCACCTCCTCGCCGTCGATGACCTGCTTGATGTAGGTCGCACCGAACGCCGAACTGAATTCCGCGTTCTCGTGCTGCTTGAAGGTGCCCAGTGGATTTTTCTTGAACATGACCGTCAGAAACGTCACCAGGCTGACCTCCTGGATGCGCCCTTGCGCGCCGTAAGTCTCGATGCTGGAGCGGCACTGAAGGGACACAGCCTTGAAGGGGTTGGCCACCGTCTTGGCCACGTCCTTGTACAGCGAGTTCCACTTCACTTCACCCTCGAGCTTGTCGAAGCCGGCCGGCAACTCGATCTTGCCCACCATGCCAAGCGCCTTGTGTTCCTGCATGATGGCCGAAATGTCGGGCAGCTTGATCTCTTCTGCGCGGCCGAGCAGCGAGTTCCCGTCAACGTAGATGTTGGCGTTCGTGATGCGGTTGATTTCGATCTTGCCGGCCATGATCAGTTACCTCCTTTCAGGGTCAGCAGGTATTCCGAGGTGATCTCGGTCTCAAACGTGAGGCGCTCGAGCGGCGGCGGCACCGTGTATTTGTAGTTGATGAGCAGGTGCCCGTTGGCCAGCTCGGTTTCTTCGTTTCGGGCCGGGTCGAACCAGGCTTTGAAGCCGAGCAACGCACCGTCGCCGATGAGCTTGCGGCCGTACCCGTTCACCGACTCGACCAGGGCATCGATCAGCGCCTGATTGATCGGCACATCGATGTACTGCTGGCTGAAGTACCGCAGCGATTCGTTGATCACATCACCCGTGCGCCGGACGTTCTCGAAGTTGCGCATGTGTGTGACGGTCGGCCAGGCGGCGGTCCGGTTCCCCCATAGGCGGAAGCCCGACCCATAGCTCGAGAAGATGGTGGTGATCCCTTGCTCGTTGAGCAGATTCACCTCGGACTGCGGGTCGTCGATCATTGCCGAAAGCTGACGCTCCACGCCCGTCACGCCCGCAATTTCTTGGTTGGAGCTCGACCACCAGAAGCCCTTTTCCAGGTCGATCTTTGCACGCAGCCCTGCAGCTCGGGCGGACAGCGGCTCGAGGCGTTCCGCGTTCGTCGCGGCGTCGTACACCTTCACGTGCGGGTAGCACAGCCGTACGCGGTCGCTCGACGTGTTGAAATTGATGGTGCCCATCGGGCCACGACCTGCGACCGCCTGCGCGTAGGTGGTGCCGATCGGCGCATCGATATAGGCCACGGCGTCGAGCTGGTCAGCCATCGCGATCATCTCGGTAGCGACCGAGTTCTGTGTGCAGAATGCCGGCGAAATCAGGATCTTGGCGAAGAAGCCGAACAGGTTGTACGTGTCCTTGAGTGCCTTGATGCCCGTGCGTACGCCTGCGGCGTTGACTGCGCCGATGATGTCGGCGGCGGTGACCTTCGTCGGGTCGGCGTATTCGTAGCTCGCCTTGACGCTCGCGCCTGCAGCGATACCACCGCCCTTGACCCGGGTGAGCATCCCCGTGAGCGTGTCGACCGAATAGTCGGTGCCGAGCACGTGGGTCGTGTTGCCGTCGTTGCTCTTGACGACGAGCGAGGCCACGGCACCATGAGCCAGGCTCACCCGATCGGTGGACGCGTCGAAGGTGACCGCCTCGGTGGGCACAGCCGTCTTATGAATTGCCGGATCCAGCACGTTGATGACGATGACGGTGCCCGCGCCATGATCGTAGATCGCGTCGAGCGCCTGCGGAATCGTGAAGCCGGGAAGCTGCGAACCGAACGCGGCCGCGTCCTTTTCCGACAGCGACAGCGTGGCCACGTTGACAGGCCCGGTCGGGGCGGTGCCGATCAGGCCGATCACCGCAGATTTGACGGTACGAACCGGGCGAGGCCCATTCTCGACTTCGATGGTTTCCACACCATGCAAGTAATTTGCGGCCATCGTTCACTCTCCTTTCGCGGCGGATTCGTCCGCGCTGACATTGGCACGCGCTGCAGCCTTACCGCCTTGTTTAACGGGGGCCAAATGTCCCAAGGCCAACAGGGTCCGCGTGTACTCGTGAGCTTCGGGCAAGTCGACTTCCTCGCCGGTGTGAAGCATTACCTCTTTGCGTTCTGCGCCGTCTTGCAGCGTCACACCGCTCGTCGGACCGCTGTAACGGTATTTCATGAATCCTCCTCGTAGGTCACCTCAGTCAGAGGCGTTTCAGTGTTGACGTCTGCGTCCTCGACCAGCATGGCTTCGGAAGCGACGTCGACGGCGTACTGCCACAGGCCGGCCGTCTCGCCCAGGAACTTCTCCGATACCGCCCAGACCTTGCGGCAGTCGGGTGGGCGAAACCCCACCAGCGCTGCACGCACGAGGTCCACCACGTCAACGGCGCCGCCCTTGCCATTCAACTGGCGGAGGACCACCGTGACCGACAGCTTCACGGTGCGCGGCTGTGCGACGTAGGCGACGTCCACCGTCTTGTCGAATTGGCTCCCGAGGTAACTGACTAGGAGCGCGCCCTTGGGATGGTTCAGTCGATACTCCGAAGGCTTGTCGGGGAAGTACTCCACAGCCAGGTGTGGCAGCTTCACGGCCAAGCGCTTCACGACCGCATCGATAATCTGAAGGGTCGTGGCCATCAGTAGCGATCCAAGATGTCGGAGCCGAAGCGACGGGGCTTCGCCCGCACCTTCATCTCGCCAGGCTCCGGCGCTGCCTCGCCGGTGGGAACGCCGATCGTGAGTTTTGCGTCGCGGATTGCCTCGAGCATCTGCAGTGCGGACTTGTAAGTGCGCGTGACGGCGTCGGGCAATTCCGCGCCTTCAGGCCGACGTGCATACAACCAATGACGTGCCAGATTGACGGTCATGTCTTTCACAACAGACGGGACCGGCTCCAGGGGCAGGTTGTAGCGCCCGCGAAGATGGGCATCGACCAGCTCTTCCGCCTGCCTGACGGCTTCCTCGACCACCGCCTGGTTCATGGCGGTGGCCGACTCGTCGTCGTTCGATAGCCAGATCAGCGTCTGCGGCGGGATGGCCAGCTGCAGGTCGGCGAGTGAGCAGTAGCGCATGACCGCCTCAGAACGTGGTCGGCCGGGCCACGGCACGGGTCAATGCCATGAAGCCTTGCTGCAGGTGGTCCTGCCCGATCGTCAGCCACCGGTCGGTTTCGTACGCTTCGTCGCTGACCGCCACCAATGTCTGATCGCCGACCTGGACCGGCTCGCCGTCGATCTTGAAAGCGGGCAGCCGGCCGCGCAGCGTCTCGACGAGCGAGCCAATCTCGACGGCCTTGGTTTTCACCTCGTTCATCAGCGAAATCTCGTCTTCCGTCAGATCCCGATAGCCGGCAATGTGCCTGTGCTGGTTCTCCATGCTCAGATGCTCCGCACGATTCGAATGAGGTCGCCAGCGGCGGCGGCACTGTCCCAGGCGTAGCCGTTGGAAGTACCGGCGGCCTTCGTTACGGCGCGACCGCTTGCGTCCGACTCGACCTCCGCGCCGGCGGCGATCGCGCCGCCTGCCTCAACGAGGATTGCGCCGAGGATGTTGGCGGGCGCTACGCCGCCAGCTTCGGTGTCAGCCTCGACCACACCCAATGCTTTGGCTCCAGCCGCGCATACGGTGCCGTCGAAGGCGACGAAACGGCGACGGATCAGATCCGTCGCAGCGATGACCGACGTGGTCAGTACAACCTGCTGCGTTTTCATTGCTTACCTCCGGTCGACGAACTGTCCTTCTTGGCCGCCTCGGTCGCGGCCTTGTCGGCAGCGGCCTTTTCTTCGGCAGCTTTCTTTGCTGCAGCGTTCTCGGCCTCAGCTTTCTCTGCTGCAGCCTTCTCGGCGACCTCCTTTTCAGCCTGGGCCTTCTCAGCGGCGGCCTTTTCTGCCGCAGCTTTCTTCGCTGCATCGCCCTGGCTCGCAACCGGCTCGAGATAGCGGCGGAGCTTGTCTGCTGCCGCATCGTCGAGCACGACTTCGGCGCCTTCGGGGACACGTTGGCCGTCGTGATGCAGATCGATGCCACGCACACGATAGGTTCGGGTGTTCATGGGCGACCTCATGCGTTCGTGTCTGCGATCAGATAGCCGGCATCGGCGCCAACCACCACGGGCTTGTAGACGTCGGTGTGGCGTACGAAGCGAACCTTGCCGCCCTCGGCGTCGTACTTGTCCGTCTCAGGCATGCCCTTCTTGCGCAGGGTGTAGCCGAAGGACGGCTCTTCGTAGTCGGCCGATCGATCGGCACCCGGCTTGGCCACGTAGGCGAGGATCATGTTGTCGCCCCACACGTCACCAGTCGCCCCATCGCCGGCGAGCGCCTCACCGATGAAGATGTCGTTGATGCCGAAGAGCATACGAAGATGCTCCAGTGTGACGAGCTTGCGTTCGTTGCTGCCCAGAGCGGCCTGCAGCTTCGCGTGGAACTTCAGCGACTGGTAGACCGAGGCGCCCATCACGATCGTGTTGGGACGAATTCCGATACGGCTGCGCACAACTTCCTTGGCGGTTTCGACAACGGCCACGGGATCACCGCCGTTGTTGCTCCACTGGCTTGCACCCGAGAGTGCGACCTTGCCACCGGCCAGGAACGTGCTGGCGTTCTGTGCCAGCGCGGCGCAGGCCCACTCGCGGCGAAGATCGATCGCATCTTTCACGCGCTTGGCTGCACGAGCTTCGGCATCGAACATCGATTCCTGCTGCTCGCGATAATCGACCGGATAGGCCAGATCGTGTTCGCGCAGCACGACATCGAGCGAATCGATATCGTCCGGCGTCATCACGTTGGACTTCGCGCGGATCGCGCGCTCGGTTTCCCACAGGCGGAAGGCTTCCTTGCCGAACAGCGGCACGATCGCGCCTTCCTTGTCCGACGGCGCAATCGGAAACAGTGCTTCGCCGATGTACTGCGCGTTGCGATAGCCGCGCGCGATGTTGGTCAGGACCGGGTCGACTACCCGGAGCTGACGGAGACGGTCAACCATGTTGGCTCCTTCTTACTTGGTGATGAGCTGGCGCGCAGCCTGCTCGTAGGGGATTCCCTTCTCGGCCGCCAACTCGGTGGCGCGCACGTGCAGGGTGAGGCGCTCGGGATCGATCGACTTTTCGGCGAACTCGGCCACATCCGCGCGGCCGCCGGCACCGGATTTGTCCTTGGTGGCGGATTCACCGAACTCGACGACTTTGGGCAAATCGCCCAGGAACGACTTGAAGGCAGTTGCCAGCGGCTGCTTGGCATCGCCTTCGCCGAACTCGAGTGCCGTCTCGCACTCAGCAAAGTCGAGGAACGCCACGACGGCGTCTTTATGTTTCGGGGCGAGCGTGCCGCCTGCGACGAGCTGCTCGGCGTAGGCCACGTGGTCGTCGTGGCGCTTCGCGGCCAAGTTGGCTTTCTCGCGAGCGGAGGCTGCCTCCAGTTGTTGCTTGAGCTGGGCGTTTTCGGCCTCCAGTCGGGCCTTTTCCTCGGGCGTCACAGCATGCTTCTCCTCTTGAGGTAGATGGGGCGGGGAAATCGTGGACTCGGCAAACGCCGGATCGTGGACCGGGCTGTCCTGGCGCGCGGACTCCCGCATCGCCTCGATCTGCCAGTCGGGCGCCACCTGGTCGGCAGCTTCCTGGCCGAACTTGGCCAGAAGCCATTCGCGCATCCGGCGCCACAGTGAGGCGTTGGTGTCCATGCCCCAGTCACCGAACTCGACGACGCCGGTCTCGGCATCGGCGAACTCAGCCTGCTTGAGCCCCTTTACGGCCGGCGGCTGGGCGCCGAGAAATGCGACATGGCGCAGGTAATAGACGCCGGGCACAGGGTTGTTCGGGGCGTCGGGAACGTAGAAGCTGGCGCTAATCTTCTTGTAGCGGCCGGCGCCGACAAGCTCGGCAAATGCGGCATCGACCTGGTGGGGCTCAGCCATCAGCCCTTCAGCGCCGGCCGATACAGATCGCACCCAGCCATAGGCCGGGGCGTCATGCTTCGGGTGTCCAATGACGATTGGCGCCTCGTGTTTGGCGGGGTCGTATGCACGAGCGCTCGCCTCGAGGTCGGACTCGGAAAAATCCAGCGTCACACCACTCATCGTGGTCTGGCGGCCGGACTTGAAGATGTGGAGGTGTCGGGTAGCAGTCATGCCGCCATGTTCGGCGGCAACGCGATGGCGGTCTTTTAATCGCCTTTACAATTCCAGGGCTCTGGGCGAGCAGCGAGGGAAAGATCGGCCGGCGTTGTGCGCACCAAGCCTTTATAAAACCTTCAGACGGGGCGCTCGCGACGCTTGGCTATCGTTGCGTGCCCCTGTTATCCGAAAAGCCGTCTTGGCGGCTAAATGCCAGCCGCCGCTTTCAGGTGCCGGAGGATGGTTCCAAGAACCGCGTCAGTGGCTTCAGGCTGCAGCGTGCCGTCGCTTGTCACAGGCAAAAATGGTCGAGCCGGAATATCGGAGCCTGGGTGGTTGACGGACGCCAGGACCCGGCCGCCGAATGCCAGCGCCTTCTTGGCACGCGGACGGATTACATGCGGTGATGTCTTGCCGCCGAGTTGGTGGATCCGCGCGTACACGACATTGCTGCCAATCACGACGGTATTGGCATTGTGGTCGGTGGTAACGGATGCCGCCATCCGGCCGCTCTTCTGAAGGGTAACGCCGGCCTCTGATTTCGCCCGCGCGCTCGGTATCCAGCGCGGGCGCCCCTCGGCCTCAAAATTCTCTTCGACGACGCTCTCAAGCGTCGCGGCGATCTTCCGCATCGCCGGCGTCATGTCGGATGCAGCCGATGCCAGGTGCTTAAGTCCGGCCTGGAGCCGGGAGTCGTCGATGTCGATTCGAACAAACTCGCTCATACAGCCCCCGCCAGTTCCTTCTCGGCCAAGGTCGCCAGTTCTCCCACATAGCGCTTGATGTCCGGGACCCATGCGGCTGCGCCGGGGTTATAGCTCCAACCCACATCTGGCGAAATGACGATCTTGCGCTTGCCGGTCGGATCGTCCGGGTGCGCCGTGGTATAGGTGGTGACCTCGCGCGTTTCGCCGGTCTTCTCGGATAGCAAGCGCATCGCCGCGCCCAACTTGCCTTCGGACGAATCGACAATGATTCCGCGAACCTCGATATCGTCGGCCGACAGCGCAACGACGCGGCAGCGGCATCCCCATCCGTTGGGCGGATAGAACGACGACCAGAATGGATCGTCATAGCGGAATACCTTGCCGTTCAGCGCCCGATGGCTTGGCCGCGTTCGACTGTCCAGGATTGCCACGTACTTCCAGTAGGGCCTGTCGTCGACGTTTTCGAGCTGGCGCTGAAAGCGCCCAGCCATGTAGGCCGTTTGCACGTTCGCACGAAAAATCGTCTGCAAGCGCCAAGGGCTGCCCAACTGCACCTGGCTGACCTCACCCGTTTCCGCGTCCACGTGCTCCTTGCGGCCCCACCAGCCTTTGGCCTGAAGCACCGGGGTGAGCTCCTGTGCGAACCACACTGCAGTCTTGCCTTCGGTCAGCACTTTCTGTAAGGCGTCGCGGATGTCCTGCAGGATATCCAGGCGAGTCACTTTCGCCACGGTGAATGCCTGCGCTTGGGCTTCCTGCCACAACTCCTGCCAGTCCCAAGTAATCGCGTAGCCCTTGCGCTGAAAGTACGCAACGGCGTCCTGGGGCGGCAAGCTCATGGCATGCGCGAGATTGATGTCAGGCATGCAGGATTCCCCACAGCTTGGCGGTAAAGATGACGCGCGCCAGGCGTTGTTGCAGGCCGGCCGCGTCCATCGTCGGATAGAGCTCGGCGAGCATGCCGAGCAACTCATCGGGTTGCGCGCCTTTCGCAACCCGCTTTAAGAGCGGTGCCAGCATCCGTTGGGCGTCGGCGTTCATGGCATCGGCGGAGAGCGAATCGAGTGCCTGGTCGATAGCGTCCTGGTCGGGCGCATCATCGGATTCGGCGAACTCTGCCGATCGCGTTTCGAGCGAGGACGGTTCGGCAAGGTCTCCATCTTGGAGATCGTAGGCGCGCTTGAAGTAAGCCGACGTGAGCTTCGCACCGGCTCGGACCAGCTTCTCGTCGCGCTCGGCCAACATCTGGTCGACCTCTTCCTGCTCCCATAACGAAAACACCGGGCGCGCGCCGTCGTCGAAGTTCAACTCGCATACCCATCGGATCAGGGTGTTCACGGCTTCTTCGACAATAGCCTTGTCGCCGTCGCGAATGTCGCGCGTGACCTCCAGCCCGGCCTGGGCCGAAGCGCGGTTCGCGCTCGCTTCGGTGGTTTGGTTCTGCCCCAGCAGCGCAATCGATACCTCGGAACGACAGAAGTGCAGGAGCCGTTCATAGACGTCGGCGTTATTGGCGCCATTGGCCGCTTCCTTGATTTCGACGCTGGAGTCATCGGGAATCACTGCCACAGCGTCCTGCACCATGTCCTCAAGGCGGTCGAGCAGCTGGTTGGTCTCGCCGTCGGATGCGCTGCGCGGATGCTTGCCGATCACCCAGGGAGCGCCGTACTTCTCCGTGAACTGCACCCAGAACTTCAACCCGCCCTTTTTGAAAGTAGTGGGCCAGAAGCACATGGACAGATCCGCAAAGCCGTAGGGATTGTCGTAGCTCGCGTCCTGGCGCGGTACGAGAAATTTGCGCTGGGGCAGCTCTTCGCCCTTGATTGGGCTTTGCTTGGTGCGCAGGCGCAACTGGTTTTCCTCGTCGTACACAAACCAATCTGCTGGCTTGCCGACTACGTCAATGGGCACCAGATAGCTTCCGACCTTACCCCACATCACCTCCATCGGCTGGTACCCATAGAGGACCGCGTCCAACATCTCTGTCACGATGCGAGACAGGTCGAGATCGGCGAAGATTGCTTCAATCGACTTGGCCACACGGCTTTTCGCCTTCTCTCGGTCAAGCCCCCACTCGAGAGCCTTCACGGCGGCCTTACGTCGGCGAATGCATCCACCAACGTGCGCGTCAGCGCGCAGTTCCCGATAGACCTTCAAGTCCTTTCCAAGAGCCTTGAGAACCGGATCCGGGTTCGGCAAATACATGCCGAGCGCGTAGAAATCGATACTGCGTCCGCGCGTTGCGATCTGGTCCGAAAGCGAGGTGCTCGGCTCGGCGAACTGTACAAACTCGGTGGGGCTGACCCACATGCCTTTGGCTCTCATCAATACCCCTGTGTGATTCTGGTGCCGGCGCGGCGGCGGCGCGATTTCACCGCGACCGGACCGTTGTTGATCTCGCGGCTGGCGAAGTAGGCGAGCGCCACCGCCACGGCGGCGTCGCCGTGGCGCTTGCCTTTGTCCTCGCCCGTCGTGCGAGTGTCCGGGATTCGCGGCACACCCTTGATGACCTGCACGGCCCGCAGGTCGGCCAGCACGTCCGCGTCGCGCGGAAGACCGTCCAGCGTGCCATCTTCCAGAGCTGCCTTGACCGGCGGCATATGCTCGCGGTACCAGCCCTCTGACAGCATCACCTGCTGGATCCGGCTCGCGCCGTAGCGTTGCATGGCAACTTCGGCCAGGTACTGCCCGTTGCCGCGAGCGTCGAAGGCACCGCCAGTGAAACGGGGCAATCGGTCGAGCAAATAGAATGCGACCTGCTCCTGCTGGCGAAACGGCACATTGCGCAGTTCCACGATGAATGGCACACGACGCACCAGGTTCTGCGTTTGAATCAAAGGCACGTGAACAGTCAGGTCACCGGTCCGCCCGAAATCTTCACCGTCGAACGAAATGGCATCGGACGGCAATGGCGCGAGCAGCGGCGCCATCTTCGCTTCCAGCCAGTCTCGGCACTCTGCCGCGCGAATGTGATCGGACAGCACCTCGAAACCCGAGGCACACTCCCAACGCAACACCGGCGTATCTGCGGACATACGCGATTCGATCAACGCGCGAGACAGCCAGGCGCCACCCGAGTTGGCAGGCACACAGTCCAGTTCCTCCTGGGCACCGTCGCCATAGAACGCATAGACGTCGGCCATCCACGCCGCCTCGTCCGATGCTGTCCATTCCTTGCCCAGGCGTAAGCAGACGCGTCGGTACAGTCCATCCGACACCGCATCCTTGAAGGTGATACGGTGCACAGCACCCTTACGTTTTCCGGATCGGATGTCCTCGACGAGCTCATTGAAGGGGTTGTCGGTGCCGTTGTGGGTGGAGATGACGCGCACCCGACCGCCCCAGATCAGCATGGCCAGCGCTGCCTTAAGCAACTCGCCGAGCTGGTCGTGAAAGGCGGCTTCGTCGATCACGATCGTGCCCTGGCGGCCGCGCAGGTTGGATGGCCGGCTGGTGAGTGCCACGATACGGAAGCCGGACGCAGGGAAGCGGATCGTGAACGTCTTGATGTTCTTGTCAGCGTCGTCGTCTTCCCAGAAACCCTCTTCGATCTCGGACGCTGCGTGATGGAACGCCCGCGCCCACATCGCGCATGCCTGGATGTACTCGATGGTCATGTCCTGGTTGTACGCGATGTAATACACATTCTGGCCGCCGGCCGATCGATTGGCCGCCGCCGTCAGGACGTTGTCGGCCGCTTCGCCCCAGGTGAGGCCCGTGCGGCGGCTCTTCTCGATGACTTTCAGAGGCGATTTGTCCGCGACCCAGCGTTGCTGATAGGCCATCAGCACAGGCGGCGCGTCGGCGCTCGCTGTATTGGGAAGTCGGGCAGGAATGGAGCTCATCCGGCGATCCCCAAAATTTCGCGTCGCAGCGCGTCAACTGATTCCGCAGACAGGCCGCCTTTCTTTGCAATCTTCTCGACGTTCGCGGCGGCGGCCTCGGCACGCGCCTGGATCTCGAGCCGGAACTTCTTCTGGTTCACCGAAGCACGCGCGAGCGTGGCGATGTTCTTCGCCGCGCTGGACAAAAGGCCGATCCGCTCGGCCGGATCCATGTCTTCCTCACCGGCTTCCTGCAGGTTGACGATGCTCTCGAACAGCTCCGTTTGCACCAGCGCGATGACGGCCTCGGAACGAGCGTCCTGATCGTCGGCCGCGCCCTCGGTGAGAAAGCGGGCAGCTTCCGTGCTGGCTTTGATCGCAGCGAAGCGCCGTTCGATCTTCTGGCCGTGTCGATGAATCGCCGACTTGCTGATCTGATACCCCTTCGTGCGCAGGATCTCTTCCAGCGCCTGATAGCCGCTGAAGTTGCTCTCCGCAAGGGCGCGCTCCAGCCAACGCCGCACGTCTTCCGGCAGGCCGTCGATGCTCGAGCGGCGCACCATCATTCGCTCCAGTACTTTTCTGGCCGTGCGATGCCAGGCGCACAGTCGATCGTGTACTCAGCGATGTCGACGCCGTAGCGAGTCAGGTCGGCAAACCATGCGCCCGAAGGCGACTTATTCAGATCGACGAGGCGACGATCGGCCAGATAGTCGAGCTCGCGGCGGACTTCGAGTGCCGTTGTGTCGGGGTAGATGGCGCGCATGACTTCGAGCAGGAACTGCTCGTTGCTGGTGTGCGGACGCGCCTTATCCAGCGTGCTGATCAGGTTCCAGCGCATCGATTCGCGCCGGACTTTGGTGTGGTCAACCATGGTTTGCTCCCTTCATTTGAACCACCTCGAGCTTGTTGTAGAGCGCGTCCAGCTTGGCCTCGATCACCGTTTGCCCACGGACGTAGTCTTCGCGTCGAACGTACTGCAGCGGAAGATCAGCCTGGAAACGCATGAAGTCGCGCTCGAGACGCGAAACGGTTTCGGCCTCTTTGCTGAGTTGGGAGAGCAGCGTTTTGATCTGTTCTTCCTGTTTCAGGTCGCGCTCGGCCTGCCGGCGCTCGATCTGCGAGAGCAGCATCTTGCCCGCGCCAAACATGAAGCCCAGGAACGCCCCGAGCAGCGAAAGCATCTGCCAAAACTCCACCTGTACGGTCATTCGCAGGTTCCCCCGTATTGTTGAAAAATCATCGGCGCTTCGTGACCCAGTCGACCAGGTCGATCAATCGGCCCGCGCAGGCGCCGTAAAGGTCGTACGTCGCCTTCAGAGCGAGTGCCACGTCATCAGCAGAATCACTTGCCGGAGCCGGCGGCGGCGGGCATGCCGTCGAGTACTCCGCGGGAAGCGGCGGTGGCGGCACGATCACGGGCGGTGTGGATGAGGCGCATGCTGTCAGCATCAAAGCGGCAATCAGCACGACTACCGGCAGTCTTGGCGAGCACATCACGTAGCTCCTTGGTGGATTTCTGGTCTTGGGCATTACGCAGTGCGAGTGCATTGCGCATGTCGCGACTGGCGGCCTGGCTGTCCTCGACCAGGTGTTGCCCCGCATCAATGAGGCTGGATAGGCTCTGGATGGTCTTCTCGGCCGTCTGCGCGCGCTGAGCGTTCGACTCGACGTGCCGGCCGAAGAGAAAACCGCTCACCGCCGCGAGGCACATCAAGCACAGCGCGATCAGCGCTACTCGTTCGCGTGTCATGTGCAGCTCCCGGGGCCCCAGCCCGCCCGGACGTACACAGGTTCAAGCAGTCGCAGAATCCGACGCGGGTAGGCACGGTTTTCGCGCCAGTTGGCTTCGGACCGGCCGGCGTTGACGCTCTCGAGGGCGCCAAACCATTGCCCCGCATCCTTGCCAGCGCGTCGGGCGGCAGCTTCGTCACGGATGACCCATCCGAGACCGCCGTTATAGGCGGACAGCGCTTTGGCCATCCGCTCGCAGGGGGCAGCGGCGCGCACGCGCTGCCACAGGTGGAAGTCATATGTCACGAGTGCGCGCAGACTCCAGCCAGGATTGAATGGCTGTCGGTCAGCGAGTGCGGGATAGGCCTGTGCGATCCACGTCGCCGTCGATGGCATGAATTGCGCCATGCCTTGGGCACCGACGTGCGACACGGCGTCGGGGCGCCAGCCGCTCTCCTGGTGCAGCTGCGCCGCGAACGTGGCAACAGGTGCGTCGATGCCCCAGATCGCGCGCGCCGCGCGTGTCAGATCGGCGCGATATTGCTTGGCCGTTGCAGGAACCTGAGCGGCAGCGGGATGGCTGAAGAAGCCACCCCAGTACAGAAGGCCGGCGAACGCTCCCCACCGGAGTACGGCGACCCAGAATTTGACGCGAGCTGACAAGGTTTCACGTTGTTTGGCTGCGCCAACCCCAAGTGAGAACAGCGCCACGGCAATCCAGACGATCTGCGGCGTGCCCATGTCAGAGCCCCAGGGCGACGCCGATGACCACACCCACGACGATGGCCGCGCGACGCAGCATAGCGGCCGCAAATACGACCTGGTATCCGTCTACAACAGGATAGTCGGCCTGGTACCACGGTTCGTCGGTACCGTGACGCCAGTCCAACTGCAGATAAGCATCGGGCCGAGCGTACGGAAAAAGTCCGCGATCGAGCCAGTACGCAACCACGGCCGCCAGACTGATGAGACTCAGCTTGTACAGGGCAACCGGCAATTGCTGGGGCGAGACGAGTGCGATCGCGATGATGAGCAGCACCGCAGCGGCCAACCAGCCGAGCATGCGGGGAAACCGATTTGTGAAAGGCATGTGCCCCTCCTGAAATGAATATGCCGCCATGATCGGCGGCATTCCAGGAGAGGTCTTTTAATCAGGTTTAGAGAGAGCTTTACTAGGCGGCCAACTCCGTCTTGCAGTTCTTCAAATCTTCTTTGTATTGCCGCTTGGCGGGAACCACGTCTTTTTCAGGCAGGCCATTGAAGGCGAAATCATGCTGGGCATGCGCATAGCCGTTCGCAGAGACAATCAGATTCTGACATGCCGCGTACTTTTCGGCTTCAGAATTGCCGGTGAACGGTGCTGGCCAGCGCTGGGCAAGGGCCCGAAACTCAGGACCGTTGAAAACGCGGAGGAGAGCGTCCTTGTTCATGACTGCATCGTCGGCCATCGCCTTCTGGTGCTTGTTGAGGTATGCCAACGTATCAGATGCCAACTGCTTGGCTTCGGCCGCGCTGAGCTTCGGTTGCGGAATCTCAACTTTTGCCGCAGGCTGCGGCCTCGATTTCTCAGGCGTTTCCGCTTCCCCACATCCTGCCAAGAACGTCAACACGACTACCGGCAACAACGCGCCTCTGTTCAATCGGTTTACCATCCGTTTCTCCTTGTAAGGCCTGTGCGTGGCACAAGCTGCGTAAGCAACCCTTACATCCTGTCTTGCAGGATGGTGTCGATGATTTCGATACGTTCGCGGTAATACGCAACCATCTTGCCCTTGCGTTGCCGAATGGCTGTTAGCCACGCCGTCGGGATCAGCGTCGCGCCGACAAGCCAGGCGAACATAACTGGCGTCGAAATCTTGAACCACGTCCCGGTCAGCAGCAGCCACACCGAGCCCATCGTCCCGGCGATAAACCAAAAGAACGGAACATTGAGGAAAATGGCCCGCCGCATTTGCCATAGCTTGGCATTGCACCGTTTGAATTCACGCTTCAACGCGGGTGTCTCGCACTCCCACAACATTTCCGACGCTTCGTTGATTATGTCTCTTCCTGCTACCTGCCCCACCTGGCTATAGAACTCCTGTCTGCTCATTGCGCGCATTCCCTTATCTCGTAACCCGGTACGCAGGCGTTTCCGCAATCTTCCGTCTCTGATCCAGGTCCCGTCACTTCTTGTGCGACACTTCGATCTGTCGCCACCTGGGCGCGGCACCATTCTTGCCCGCGACACATTCCAGATCAGCCGCCTTGGGGTCGGGATGATCGATGGCGCTACCAATCGCATAGGCTTGTCCTGCATACAAGCAGGATTGGTCGCGTTCAGACCAGATTTTGTAGCCCAGCGCAGAATTGCACGCTAGCGCCAACACTAAGAGCCCCAGAACGATCATCACCTTGCGCTGCAATGCCGCAACGGAGGCACGAGCGGCCCTCAGTTGTGCAGCCAGCTCACTGAATTGAGCCTCACGACCATGTGCGAATTCAGTGTCAACTGCAACTGATTCAGAGCCAGGAACTGATCCCGGCTCGCCGGTAACGCGCTTCACCCAAGCTGTCAGGTATTGCTCGATATCGAGATAGGCTTCACGACGAATCTCTTTGACCCGCTTGGCTCCGGCTCGAGCCAAAACAACACGGTAGATTTTGAGTCGATGGCTTTCCGTTGCGTCCGCTATCTGGTCAACCAACTCGGCGATCATGGCTTTCTGGTGTTCAGTAACGAACTCGACGACCGCGTCTTTCTGACCAAATTGCAGGTTGACCACGTTGCTGTTGGTGATCGGCGCTGCGTGGTTAACCACGTCTCGGCCGGCAACATCGCCGACCGCGCCTTGAAACTCCTGCTTTCCCCCGTCCATTGTTGATTTACCTCTTTTTCTTTATATCTCTGCCGACCATGTTCTTGATGTCCCGTCCCACCACGGGGCCAGTCGGCGCCTGATGGAATATCTGCATCGAACCTTCGATTCGCTTCGGCTGACCTTCGCTGCCGCCTAGCAGCACACGTAAGGCCGCATCTCGCAAATCTGGCGGGCAGCTACGAAATCGAGCCAGCAGCAGCTGCTCTTCCGGCGTTAGCACTACCGTCGAGAGTTCATTTCTCTTACCGGTCAGCACATAAGCGGCATCAACCCCCACCGTGATAGCGAGCGCAGCGAGAAGTTCGGCCGAAAGGCGCTTTCGCCCTCCCAAGACATCGCGAAGACCTTGCGAGTCAGGGTCGCCCGCAGCCTTTGCGGCGGCTGCAGGTTTTAATCCAAGCCGCTCCAGCTCTTCCTTCAAACGAATGTGTATCAATTCCACGATATATGTTTGACATTGTGGATTATTTCCACAATAATTCACTCACACCGTCCAACCACGAACGGCAACTTAAGCGGCACTGTGCAAAGTGCCGGCCGCCCCTCGCAAGGAGCCTGCCATGAAACTACGTACTGCTGATGAAGCCCGCGCTGAGCTTCAGTCGAAAGGCATCTCGATCACCCAATGGGCCATCGCCAACCGCTTTTCCCCGAATCTGGTCTTCGAGGTGCTCGGCGGTCGTAAAAAGTGCGTTCGAGGTCAAGCCCACGAAATCGCCATCAAACTCGGCCTCAAGGCCGGTGAAATTTGCAGCGATCCCGCGAAAGCCCTGGCGCCCGTGCATCGTCGCGCCGCGTGAGGATCGCCATGTACGACCGCTTCGGCTTTCCGGTCAACGCTCTGCTGATAGGCGAGCCGCGCGAGCCTCATCCAGCTGCTCACACAGCCATGCCAGCGTCGGCCGCGCTTCCTCGTTCACCGCGTGATTCTTCGGCCAACGTCGCTCAAGCAGAGACGCCTGAAGACCGGCTGCATCAAAGCCGCCCTGAACCTCCAGAGCCGCGACGAGAGTGAGCCAGGCATGAGCAAGCGCGTTGACCTGACCTTCCAGTTGTTTAATGCGCCGACTTTCGTCCATGAGTGCATTCCCATTCAGATTATCCGCTGTCAATCCTACATCCTGCAAATGGCTTTCGACAGTTGCAAAAACCGCCTTTGTTTGGACATGGTGCTTTTGAGGGGACTCCAATGAGCCGCCGCAATTGGAAACACATCCAGCCGACGTCGCTACGCCAGGCGCTGGAATTGTGCAAGGACCACGCAAAGGAGCGCCATAACCTCTCCGTGGAGCGCATCGCCGAACGCATGGGGCTTGCTGATCACTGGACGCTCTACAAGTGGTTTCAGAACGGCCGCATGCCGTTGAACCTTGTCCGGCCGTTCGAGAGCGCGTGCGGCATCGACTTCGTTACACGGTGGCAGACGGCTAGCGCTGGAAAGTTGCTCATCGATATGCCGTCGGGGCGGAATTGCGACGCCGCCGACATCCAAACGCTCCAGGAGACCCTCAACACCGCGGTCGGACACCTCTTGCAGTTTTACAGCGGCAAGTCCGAAGCGGCAGACACTCTGGTCGTCATTCAGAAAGCGATGGAGGGTCTCGCCTGGCACCGCGGGAACGTCGAGAAGCACGCGCAGCCCGAGCTGGATCTGTGTGGAGAGTGACGATGAAAGACACACCGAAAACCGCACAGTCCGCCGGCAAGGTGCTCGAGGTTCTGAACGTTCTGTTGGGCCACTTCGCTCACGGCCTCACGCCCACGGAACTGTCGAAGGCAACCGGCCTGGAGCCCAGCGCGATCACGCGATACGTGGCGACGCTCGAGGAAAAAGGCTTCGCCGAGCGCATCCCTGAGACCGGACGCATCCGTCCGTCGTCGCGACTTGCTCAACACGCGGTAAGCATCCTCCGCTCGCTTGATTCAGCGCGGCAGCGGATCGATGAGATTACCAACCGCCTGACCACTCAACTCTAAGGAGACCTCAATGGCCCGAAAGCCGCTACAGACCGAAAACACCGCAGTGGTGGTGACCGATGCTGATACGCCGGCACTGCCTGCGATGCGTGAAGCTGCGAACCAGTTGGCGGTCATGCACGAGGAACGCCAAGCCACAGTGCGCGCCGTCGCAGCCCAACTGGGCTATCTGTTGCCCGCTGACTGCACCGACCCGGACCTGATCCAGCGCGATATCGCGGCAAACATGCGTCGCAGCGTTGAAGCTTGTCTCGAAGTCGGGCGCGGTCTTCGGGTGCTTAAGGAGGCATGCGAACACGGGAATTTCATCGCTCGCCTCGACTCCTTGGGAGTCGAGGTACGTGTTGCGCAACGATTCATGCAAGCGGCCGTGAAATTCACAAATGCGTCGACGTCGACGCATTTGATCAAGGCAATTGGCACCAGCAGCAAGTTGATCGAAATGTTGGTCCTGGAGGATGAGCAGATTGAGGAGCTGGAACTTACTGGCCAGACCGGCGAGTTGAAGCTCGACGATATCGCCACCATGAGCGTCAAGGAACTGCGTGCGGCCCTGCGGGAAACCCGCGAGAACGCTGAAGCACAGTCCCGCCTGCTTGCCGATAAGAACGCGAAGATCGACGAACTGGCCGCCAAGATCACTACTAAGAAGCCCCGCGTCCAGACGCCCCCGCCGGACGTGGAAGGGCAGGAAATTCGCAAAGAAGCCAGCCAGTTCGCCTTCGAAGCCGAGTCGGTAGTCCGTGGCAAGCTGCGCGCCGCCTTCCAATCACTCGCCGAACATGCCGAGAAGCACGGTATGACTCATGAAGACTTCATGGCCGGCCTGCTGTGCCAGGTCGAAGTGTCAGTCAAGCAGTTGCGCGGTGAGTTTGGCGTCAAGGAAGCCCCGGACGGCGAAGAACTTCCCGACTGGATGCGCAGCGGCGAAACGACCGAGGCATAACTCATGAACGCCATCCTGACCGAACGATTAGTGGCCGTGGCTCACGCTGCTCGCAAGGCCGGGCATGGCGGCAAAGGGGCGATCTACGACGCCGCGTGCCGCGAGCTGCGGATGTCGCGCGCCACGCTGCTCAAGAAGCTCAAGGAGGTTTCCGTCATGTCACAGCGCAAGCGCCGCTCGGACGCGGGACAAAGTGCGTTGACGCGCGACGAAGCCATGATGATCTCTGCCGTGCTGATGGAGTCAACGCGAAAGAATGGCAAGCGGCTCTACTCGGTCGCCGATGCCGTCGAAACGCTTCGTGCGAATCAAATGATTCGTGCCGAGTTTCTCGACGAGTCGACCGGCGAGCTGCGCCCTCTGTCCGAAAGCACCATCCATCGAGCGCTGCGTATGTATGGTGTTCACCCCGATCAGTTGCTCGCACCCGCACCAGTTACTGAGCTGGCGAGCTTGCATCCGAATCACGTCTGGCAGATCGACGCGAGCCTTTGCGTTCTGTACTACCTCAAGCCCTCGGCTGACGCGCGCGCCAATGGTCTGCGCGTCATGGACCACGCGGAGTTCTATAAGAACAAGCCCAAGAACATCGCCCGCATTGCGGCTGACCGGGTGTGGAGCTACGAGATTACGGACCACACCAGCGACTGGCTCTACACGGAGTATGTGATGGGTGCCGAATCGGGGGAAAACCTCTGTTCGGTCCTGATCAACGCCATGCAGGAGCGCGAAGGGGCTGATTTGCTCCACGGCGTGCCGCGCATCTTGATGCTGGACGCAGGTTCTGCCAACACGGCATCCATGACGCGCAATCTGTGCCGCTCGCTTGGCATCGAAATGGTCGTCCACAAGGTCGGAAACGCGCGGGCCACCGGCCAGGTGGAGAACGCGCGGAACATCATCGAGCGCAAGTTCGAACCGGGTCTGAAGTTTCAGCCGGTGAACAGCCTGGACGAGTTGAACGCCTTGGCCAGAAAGTGGCGCATGCACTTCAACGCGACGGCTGTGCATCGACGCCACGGGCAGACCCGCAGCCAGGCATGGATGGCGATCCGCGCCGATCAACTGATCAAGGCGCCCTCGGTAGATGTGTGCCGCGAGCTTGCCGTGGCCACGCCGGAGAGCCGCAAGGTGACGCCGAAGCTGCGCGTGCCGTTCCAGGGACGCGAGTACGACGTCTCGACGGTGCCGAACGTGATGGTCGGCGAGAAGGTAATGGTCACCCGCAATCCCTGGCGCGACGACGCCGCACAGGTGGTGCTCGTCGGCGAGGACGGTCATGAAGTCTTCCACGTGGTCCACGAGGTCAGGAAGACCGAGTTCGGATTCAGCGCGGAGTCGGCTGTCATCGGCGAGAGCTACAAGCGCCACGCCGCGACGCCGGCGCAGGGCGCGCTCAAGCGCATTGAGCAGTTGGTCACCGGCACAGACAGCCAGGAAGCTGCCGAGGCAGCTCGAAAGGCAAAAGCACTGCCGTTCGGTGGCCGGCTCGACCCGTACAAGCACATCGACGACGCCACACTGCCGACCTACCTGCCGCGCCGAGGCACCGCTCATGACCTGGTCGCTCCGACGATCGAGTTGCCGCCGCTTTCGCACGTTGATGCCGCTAAGCAGATCAAGTCGAGGGTCGAGGCCGCAGGTGGGAAGTGGACCGCTGAACGCTTCCAATGGCTGCAACAGCGCTATCCGGCAGGCGTCCCCCAAGACCAGCTCGACACGATCGTTGCCGAGCTTTCCGGCCCCCGCGCGGGTCATCAGAAACCGCTGCAGCTGCTGCGTGCGGCGGCTGGAGGTGAATGATGCTGAAGCTGAAGAACGTGCTGGCCCAGGCCAGTTGCAAACAGGCCGATTTGGCAAAAGCACTGAATGTCTCGCAAGCCACAGTCGCGCAAATCGTGAATCACGGCGAATGGCCCAAGAGCCTCGACGAGCTCGATCTCAAGGAGCGCATTCTCGACTTTCTCGAAGGGAAAGGCGTTGCGCCGAACGTCCTTGAAAGTGCCTTTGAAGAGGTTGACGCGAACGACGTGCGCGAACGCGTTCACGCCTTTCTGGCCGACATCGGCGTCGATCCGTCTGATCTGCCCAAGGTTCTAAAAGCAAAGGTGGACGAGCCGCGCGCCAACGCGGCCCGCCCGGCCACCAAGTCGAAATCCGCTATCGAGTCCAACCCGGAGGAATCTATGTTACTGCGCAAACAAACACTTTATCCAGCGGCGCGCAAGCACTTCAGTCTGTTTCGCGACCCATTCCAGGACGATATCCAGTCGGCAGAGGACATGTACGTCAGTCCTGACATTCGCTACGTGCGTGAGGCAATGTTCCAGACGGCCAAGCACGGCGGGCTGCTCGCCGTCGTAGCAGAGAGCGGTGCCGGCAAGACCACGCTGATGCGTGACCTCGAAGACCGCATCGTTCGCGAGAATCAGCCCATTCTGCTGATCAAGCCGTATGTGCTCGCGATGGAAGACAACGACCAGAAGGGGAAAACCCTCAAGTCGACCCATATCGCGGAGGCACTGATGGCAGCCGTCGCGCCGTTGGAGAAGCCGAAGTCGAGCCCGGAAGCACGCTTCGCACAACTGCACAAGGCGCTGCGCGAAAGTCACACCGCAGGGTATCGGCATTGCCTGATCATCGATGAAGCGCATGCGCTGCCGATTCCTACGATCAAGCACCTGAAGCGCTTCTTCGAATTGGAGATGGGCTTTAAGAAATTGCTCTCGATCATCCTGATCGGCCAACCTGAACTGAAGGCCAAGCTCTCGGAGCGAAACCAGGACGTGCGCGAAGTGGTACAGCGATGCGAAATGATCGAGCTTGCGCCACTCGAAGGCGCTCGACTGGAGGAGTACCTCAAGTTCAAGTTCGATCGCCTGGGTAAGCAAGTCGGGGAAATCATTGACCCGAGCGGCGTCGACGCGCTGCGCGCCAAGCTCACGATCACGAGCACGCGTCGGGATCGCCCGGAAACGGTGTCTCTGCTGTACCCGCTCGCCATCGGAAACCTGTTGACGGCCTGCATGAACCTCGCAGCTGAGATCGGTTCGCCCACGGTGACCGCTGATGTCGTAAAGGGGGTGTGAGATGGGCGTCACGCTGACTGTAGTCTCGCCCCTGGCACCGCAAGTCCAGGAGAGCGTCTGCCGAGTATTCAACGTCGGGCTGACCGATCGGTTAGGAGCCGCGAACTGTGCGGCGCGTGCCCTACGTGAAATGGGCTACCGAGTGGTCGGGCAAATTCTCTACCCCGAGCGAGGCAACCATCCCGAGCTTCGCATTGTCCGCGACCGGCAAACGTCGATCGGCCCGCTGCTGGACCGCTCAGGCGAACGCCTGTGGCGCAACGAAGGTGGGGTAAAGCGCGGCTATGCCGTGTTCCTAGGCGTGACCGTCACCTGGGAGGACGCATGAGCGAATCGACCATCACGATGTGCCCTCCGTTGGCAAATCCGGACGTCATTGAGAGCGTCCCCGAGCTTCGGGCCGAACTACATCGGACGAATGGCAGCGTGCTGCAATTGGCTGATGAGCTCCACGAACTTCGGCATGTTCTGCATGGCGTCTCCCAAAGCCTCGCTCGCGTCGTCTTCCTGCACATGCGCGGACACCACGAAGCCGTGGCGAAGGAGCTCGATGCGATTGTCACCAATCACGTCAAGGTGATGCACAAGCCGCAGGGAGGGATGCATTGATGCGAACTCGCTGCCCGAGCTGTGGCACGACGCTTTCGCTCGATGCCCTGGTCGCACACGAAGCCGCGCGCGAAGCGCTTGCGTCCGCATTCAAGCTGTCGGGCCAGATCGGTTCGGCGCTGGTGCGGTATGTGGCCCTGTTCCGACCGGAATCGCGGGAGCTGACGATGGACCGCGTTGCGCGCCTGATTGGTGATCTGCTGCCGGACCTGCAAGCGCAGCGCATCACTCGCAACGGTCAGGCATACGACGCACCGCTGGAAGCGTGGGTGTGGGCGGTAGAACAGGCACTCGCCGCTCGTGATGCAGGTCGACTTACTCTGCCGCTGAAAAGCCACGGCTGGCTCTACGAGGTCATCAGTAACTGGCGGCCGCAGGCCGGCGCAGTGGTCACGGTCGGTGAACCTCGTGCCACACCTTCGAAGGGACAATCCAAGACGCTGTCGGCGATCGCTGCCCTGGAGGAGCGTGCTCGTGGTTGAGAAGTGGCTCGAGCGGGAAGTGTCACGCGGCTTGCAAGGGCTGGTTGCCCTTCGACTGCCTGGCGCTCCCGCCGAGGACAGCGTGACTCTCACGCTGGATATCTGGCTCGCCGCGATTGAGGATCTGGCGTCGTCTTGGAGTGAGGAAGCCGACGAGCAGCGGGTACGTCGAGCGTTCCGCACGCTGTACCGCCTCTGTGATCGCTGGCCTCCGCCGAAGTTGTTCCTGGACAACCTCGGCAACCGGGATCCGCCGCGCGCGCTTCCGGCGCCGGACCTGACCAAGGAGCAGCGCCTGCGGAATAGCGAGCGGATCCGAGAAGCCGTGGCGCTGCTGGCACGAAGTAAGTCGGCGGAGCAAACCGAGCAGCAACGTCAACAAAACATCGCCAAGGTTCGCGTATTTCACGAACGTCTGGCCAGCAGTAACTCAACGCAATCAGAGAGCAAGGAGCACTAGATGAGCGAAACGATTCCGGCCGGGTACTGGCGTGACGGGGAAGGACGGCTGATCCCCGAGAACATGGTCAAGCCGATCGACAAGGCACGAGACGCACTGGTCCGCGAGCTGGTGGAGCGTGCCAAGTCAGCATCAACAATCTTGGCCGATTTCAAGGCGAAAGCGTTCGGTGACATCGGCGCGTTTGTCGAGATGTCGGGCGAGCAATACGGCGTGAAACTCGGTGGTGTGAAAGGAAATGTCACGCTGCTGTCGTTCGATGGCCGTTTCAAGATCGTCCGACAGATCCAGGAGCATTTGGTGTTCGACGAACGCCTGCAGGCGGCAAAGCAGTTGATTGACGAGTGCATTCAGACCTGGACCGAAGGCAGCCGTGACGAGATCAAGGCGCTCATCAATGACGCTTTCCAAGTGAACAAGGAAGGCAAGATCAACACGGGCCGCGTGCTCGGGCTGAAGCGTTTGAATATCAACGACGAGAAATGGCAGCGCGCGATGCAGGCGATCGCCGACAGCGTGCAAGTGGCCGGAAGCAAGCCTTATGTGCGCATCTACGAACGTATCGGCGACACCGACCAGTATCAGCCGATCAGCCTCGACGTCGCGGCGGTGTGACATGAGCAAAGCCATCGGAACCGTAACTGTGAAACGCAGCCGCAACGGCACCACGATCCGAGCGACAGGCACCGCCGCCAACGCGCTCTTCGAGGCGATGGTGCAACAAGTCGCGGGTGCGACAACCTCCCTCGGGGCGGCGGAGCGCGAGCCGTCGTCGTCGAAAGCATTTACCACCAACCAGCAGTCAAAGCGAAAGGAAAAGCAATGAACAAGCAAGAACTCATCAAGCATCTGGCAGCCAACGCCGAAGTCACCAACAAGCAGGCTGAAGCGGTGCTTAACGCGCTTAGCGCTGCCGTACTTAACGCTGTCTGGGCTGGAAAGCAACTGGTGATCACCGACTTGGGCAAGTTCAGCGTTGTGGAGCGTGCGGCGAAGGTCGGTCGCAATCCGAAGACCGGCGAATCGATTCAGATTGCAGCGAAGCGGGCGCCGAAGTTCACGCCGGCCAAGGCGCTGAAGGATGCCGCAGCCGGGTAAAGCCGTTGCCTCAAGCTGCTCGCTCGCGGGCAGCTTCGGGAAGCGGTTTGACGGAGACCATGATGACCAGCGATCACAGCAAGATTCTGGACAAAATCAAGAAGTGCCTGGCGCTCTCAGCCAGCTGCAACGAGCATGAAGCCGAAGCGGCCCTTCGACAGGCCCGCAAGCTGATGGAGGCGCACGGCTTGACGGAAACACACCTCCAGGCTGCCGAGGCCGAGGAGCGGCGGGCCAAATCCGGCGCGAAAACTCACCCATCACGGTGGGAGACGCTGCTGGCGCAGCACGTCGGCGACGCCTTCAACTGCGCCGTGATCTTCTCGTCGAGTGGATGGGTAGCGTCTGGTGAGTGGTGTTTCATCGGTTGCGGCGCAGCGCCGGAAGTCGCTGGCTATGCGTTCTCGGTGCTGTGCCGACAAGCCAAACGGGCACGTGCGCAGCACATCCAGCAGCGGCTCGGACGCTGCAAAAGCGCCACGAAGACTCGCCGGGCCGACCTTTTCAGCGAAGGCTGGGTGCGTGCCGTGGCCGGGACCATCGCAGCCTTTTCCTGCAGCGACAGAGAGAGCGAGGCAATCGAAGCGTATATGACGGTTCACTACCCATCCGTCAAGGAACTGAAGACCCGCGACCGTAATGACGGCCGGGCGCTGCGCGATCACGAGTACGGCGATTACGCCGCCGGCCGCGCATCAGGGCACGACGCCAAGCTGCACCGGGGCATCGGTGCGACGGCTCAACCGTTGGCCCTGGAGTAAGTTCGATGAGCCAGTCTGCCGATCGCCAGCGCCTCATCCGCCTGATTCACGTCGCCAAGCGCGACCTGTCGATGGACGATGACACCTATCGTCAGATTCTGCGACGCTTTGGAAAGCGCGCGTCCAGCGCGGAGTTGAGCGTTCCAGACCTGGAGCGTGTGTTGGAGCACATGAAGCGCTGCGGCTTTAAGGTGCGTCCCAAAGCGAAGCCGTCTCGTGCGCTGGCGCAAGATCGGCAGAGCAAGAAGATCCGAGCACTTTGGCTGTTCCTGCACCATCTACAGGCGGTAAAGAATCCGTCCGAGGAAGCCTTGGCCGCTTACGTTAAGCGAATTACAGGCGTGGATGCCCTGCAGTGGATCGATGGCGCGCAGGCCGAGCGCTTGATCGAGACCATGAAACGCTGGGCGATGCGGTTCCTGCCGCAAGCTGTAAGGAACATGGTGCCGCTGGTTGGCGAAATTACCGATGTGGAGCGTGCGCAGTTGGATATGGCGCTCAGCCATGCGTTCACGGCGGGCACATTCGACCCGATGCATGCCGCATGGGATCGTTTGAACGACATTTTGACTCGAGGGAGATAGACATGGCCGAGGGTGCTTTCCACGACAGCCGCCTGAAAGGCGATTTCAAGAGCAAGGGGCCGGAGCTACTGGTTGACCTGGCCGAACAGTGCGTTCTTGTGCTGCAGGAGAGCGCGGGGCTGGATGCCGATAAGGCGAGCCAAGTCGGAAGGGAGATTGCGGATCGTATGGCCGCGCATTGGGGCGGGCAGAACATCTACTTCCCGATGGGGCTGTCGTATAAGCTGTCACAGCGTGATCGCCAAATCTACGACGATTTCAATGGCGCGAACCACAGTGAGCTGGCCCGCAAGTATGGCGTCTCCCTCCAGTGGATTTACAAGATCGTCAAAACGGTCCGCCAGGAGGAGATGGCCCGGCGCCAAGGAGACATGTTCGCTGAGTAAGAAACGGGCCAATTGCGGCCCGTTCGCATTTTCACCCGCTGCAAGTCATTTTTTGTGGGGCCGTCCGGGTTCTTCCCATATCATCCCGGTTAGTCCCATTTATCTTTCGTCCCCCGGTCAAATATCTCAACGTCTCTCACCACGGAAGCCCGTCGTTGAGCCATTGAGCAGTGGCACCCCGGCCATCCCCCCCCATTTTTTTGGGGGGTGACACGTCGGGCGTGGCATACTGCTCCGATTTCGCCGCGCGGCGGGGATCCACGCAGCGCTAGGCCGGCTGGCCTGTTCCCATCCTGCTTTTTTCGTTGGGTATGTCCTTGAAGCATTGTTTGCCGCCTCGTACACCGTCTGATCCGGCGCATCAGCAGCGTCCCCAAAGCGTCCGGAGTCCTGTCAGCAACGCCCCCGCCACTTCGCCACACGCGGCTTCGTCGTCGGCGCATTGTCGTCAACGCGGTTTTGGCACCCTCGGCGTCATCGTCGCCACACTGGCCGGTCTGGCCATCGTTGGTGCGCTGATCGTCGGCTACGCGCTGATTGTCATGCGCCCGAACCTGCCGCCGCTCGATGTCATTACCGATTACCGTCCGAAGGTGCCGTTGCGCGTCTACACGTCGGACAACGTGCTGATCGGCGAATTCGGCGAAGAGCGACGCAGCCTGGTCACCATCGACCAGATTCCCGATGTGATGAAAAAGGCCGTGCTGGCGATCGAGGACTACCGTTTCTACGATCACGGCGGCGTGGACTTCATCGGCATTCTGCGTGCCGGTGTCTCCGACGTACTGCACGGCGGCGCGGCGCAAGGCGCCAGCACGATCACCATGCAGGTCGCGCGCAACTTCTTCCTCTCGCGGGAAAAGACGGCCACGCGCAAGATCTACGAAATGCTGCTCGCTTACAAGATCGAGTCCGCGCTGCCCAAGGACAAGATCCTCGAGCTGTACATGAACCAGATCTATCTGGGACAGCGCGCCTACGGTTTCGCAAGCGCCGCGCGCATCTACTTCGGCAAGGACCTCAAGGACATCACGCTCGGCGAAGCCGCCATGCTCGCAGGCCTGCCGAAAGCGCCGTCGGCGTATAACCCGATCGTCAATCCGAAGCGCGCCAAGATCCGTCAGGAATACATTCTCAAGCGCATGCTGGATCTGGGCTACATCACGCGCAATCAGTACGAAGACGCGTTGCACGAGCCGGTTCGCACGCGCACGTCCGGCAACGAGTACAACGTTCACGCCGAATACGTGGCGGAAATGGTGCGCCAGGCCGTGTACGACGAATACAAGGACGACGCCTACACGCGCGGCCTGACCGTCATCACGACACTCGACTCGAAGAAGCAGCAAGCCGCGTACGAAGCCGTGCGCATGGGCGTGCTCGACTACGAGCGCCGCCACGCGTATCGCGGCCCCGAGGGGTTCGTCGAGTTGCCCGCCGCCATGCCCGATCGCCAGCAACTGATCGAAGACACGTTGCTGGAGCATCCGGACAACGGCGATCTGGTCGCTGCCGTGGTCGTGGCCGCCAGTTCGTCGCAAATCACGGCCGTCCCCCTCTCGGGCGACGCCGTGGTCGTCAATGGCGACGGCATCGGTTTCGCCGCGTCGGCGCTCTCGGCAAAGGCCAGCGAGAAGCTGCGCATTCGTCCGGGTTCGATCATTCGCGTGATGAAGGACGTACGCGGGAAGTGGCGCGTCGCGCAATTGCCGGAAGTGCAAGGCGCGCTCGTCTCGCTCTCACCGGATGACGGCGCCATTCGCGCCCTGGTCGGCGGCTTCGACTTCAATCAGAGCAAGTTCAATCGCGCAACGCAGGCCTGGCGTCAGCCGGGATCGACGTTCAAGCCCGTGGTGTATTCCGCCGCCATCGAGAAGGGCGTGAGTCCCGCCACGATGGTGATGGACGGCCCGCTGAACCTGCCGCCCGCGCAAACCGGGGGCCAGGCGTGGGATCCGCATGACGACGACGCCTTCAGCGGACCGATGACCGTGCGCGAAGGTCTGCAACGTTCGAAGAACCTCGTGGCGATTCGCCTGCTCCAGTTCGCGGGCACGCAA
The DNA here is from genome assembly GCF_040391475.1 of Pandoraea pnomenusa. Classification (GTDB taxonomy): domain Bacteria; phylum Pseudomonadota; class Gammaproteobacteria; order Burkholderiales; family Burkholderiaceae; genus Pandoraea; species Pandoraea pnomenusa_C. Next base: position 536,191 of record NZ_JBEBXS010000001.1, read on the forward strand.
TTCACACAGGATTACGCCACGCGCTTCGGGTTCGACGCGGACAAGGTGCCGCCGTATCTGCCGATGGCGCTCGGCGCCGGGCAGACCACGCCGTTGCAGCTCGCGGGGGCTTATGCGGTGTTCGCCAATGGCGGCTTCCGCGTGGCGCCGTACCTGATCAGCGAAATTCGCGACGCACGCGGCAATGTGCTCAACAAGGCCACGCCGGTGATCGCCAACGTGAATGCCGCACGGGCGATTTCCGCGCCGAACGCGTTCATCATGAACAGCCTGCTGCAGTCCGTGGCACAACGCGGCACGGGCTCGGGCACCAACGTGCTCAAGCGTACCGATCTGGCGGGCAAGACCGGCACTACCAACGACGCACTCGACGGCTGGTTCGCCGGCTACCAGCATTCGCTCGTCGCCGTGGCGTGGCTGGGCTTTGACCAGCCCAAGACGCTCGGCAGCCGTGAATTCGGTGCACAACTGGCCCTGCCGGTGTGGACGAAGTACATGGGCGTGGCGCTTAACGGCGTGCCGCAGCAGCAGATGGCCATGCCGCCGGGCGTGAGCGTCGTGAACGGCGAGCTGTACGAGACGGACAAGCTGCCGGGCAACGGTTTCGTGGCGAGCATTGGCATCGAGGACAACAGCGGCGGCTTCTCGCTGCCGTTCTTCGGGAACAACTCGCCGTCGCCTGCCGCCCCGCCCCCCGCGGCCGGACAAGCGCCGTCGCCGGGCGGTGCCGACGCCAGCGAGAAGGCGCGCATTCTCGAGATGTTCAAGCACCCCTGACGCAGCACCGCCTCGTCTCAGACGGCCACCCGAACGGTGGCCGTTTTTGCATTGACGCCCATCCACCGGCCGTCGAGCGCAAGAACGTACAAGCGTCGACGCCCTCGCCGGCGCTATGCTGAAGCCTCCACCGAACCCCCTTTTCAGGAACGTTTCACCATGTCGGTTCCGTCTCGTGCCGCAAGCTTTGCCGCAGGTGCCCGCGACACGCTGCCCATGATCGTCGGCGCAGCGCCGTTCGGGCTGATCTTCGGCGCCCTGGTCGCCACGACACCCCTCGCCACGTGGCACGGCCAACTCATGTCGCTCACGGTCTTCGCGGGGTCCAGCCAGTTCATTGCCGCGGGGCTCTTTGCCACGGGTGTGGGCTACGCCGTGCTGTGGGCCACGACGTTCATCGTCAATCTGCGTCACATGCTGTACGCGGCGAATCTTCTGCCGCACGTGAAGCACCTGAACTTGCGGTGGCGAGCCCTGATGGGCTTCCTGCTGACGGACGAGACCTTCGCCGTCACGAGCAGCCATTTTCACCGCCACCCCGACGACCCGATGGGCCACTGGTATTTCCTCGGCTCCGGCCTGTCGATGTACCTCAACTGGCAACTCTGGACGCTCGCCGGCCTGCTGTTCGGCGCCGCGTTCCCGCGGTTGCAGACGCTTGGCCTCGACTTCGCGATGGTCGCCACCTTCATTGCCATCATCGTGCCGCAGATGGCCCGCCTGCCGTGGGCCGTCGCAACGGTCGTGGCGGGGGCGAGCGCCTATCTTTGCCAGGGTCTGCCGTACAAGCTGGGCCTGCTCGTGGCCGTGGCGCTCGGTATCGCCGCAGGCATGATCGCCCTGCACGCGAGGCGTCGCGACGGCGAGCGTGCGACGGCTGACGCCGCACAGCGCGACGATGCCAGCGGGGGCGCGTCCGACGAGCCCAATGGCATGCGTTCCCAGGAAACCCCGGCCGGAGGTGTGCAATGAACTTCGTGCTGGCGATTCTCGGCATGGCGGTCGTGACGTTCTCGGTCAAGGCGGGCATCTTCGTACTGGGCGACCGCGTGCGATTCCCGGAATGGCTGCGCGAAGCGTTGTCCTTCGTCCCGGTCACGGTGCTCACGGCGATCATCGTGCCGATGACACTGGCGCCGCACGGCAACGGAATGGAGTTGACGTGGCGCAATCCGCAACTCGTTGCCGCCCTCGTGGCGATCGGCGTGTGTGCGGCAACACGTCATCAGTTGCTGACCATCGGCGCAGGGCTGGCAGTCTTCTTCGCGTGGCAGCTCGGCGTGCTGGCCTGACGCGACCCACCGACATCGGTACACATCACTCGCCCATGAAAAAAGCGCCCCGAAGGGCGCTTTTTTGCGATGACACGACGTGCGTCAGACGGTCACTGTGCCGAGCGTTCCCGCGCGATACGCCGCGACGAAGGCGTCGAAGTCACCGACTTGGGTGCGTTCGAGTTCGGCCTGCGATTCGAGCGACTTGCTGGCCAGCGTCTCGAAGTGCGCCACGACACTCGCGTCGAGCGGCATGTCGCGCAGCGTTTGCGCGTGGCGCTTGCTCTGCGCCAGTGCGAACGCCTGAAACGCCCCGCCCTGCGTACCGCGCAACGGTTCGAGCGCAGCCATGACACGGGCGGACGGCGTGCGCGACACGTCTTGCACCTTGGCGCGTTGCAACGCCATCGAGTGCGCGTAATGCGCACCGCCGCGCTGAGCGTCGAAGGCGGCGGCCGTGCGGTCGATACGGTCGAGCAACGCCTCGGCCCAGTCGAACAGCGTGATCGCCTCGCCGCCCTGATGCAGCACCAGACCGGGTTTGCGGCCCTCCTTCACGACGTGCGCGAAGTTGTCGCGATTCTCGAGGTTCTCGGCGTTCGAGCACGACGGGCTGTCTTCCAGCGCGCAGAACAGCAGGAAGGCGTCGATGAATCGAGCCGTATCGACATCGATCCCCACCGGCAGGAACGGATCGATATCGATGCAGCGCACTTCCACGTACTGCACGCCGCGACGCGCCAGCGCCTGCACCGGACGCTCGCCGCTGTACGTCACACGCTTGGGGCGAATCGTGGCGTAGAACTCGTTCTCGATCTGCAGCAGGTTGGTCGAGAGTTGAATCCATTCGCCGTCGCGCTTGGTGCCGAGCGCCTCGTAGGCCGGATGCGGCTGGCTAACGGCCTGCGTGAGTGCATCGATGTAGCTGGGCAGGCAGTCGTAGCACGGCGAGACTTCCGATTGCGCGCTGTTCTGGTAGCCGAGATCGCTCATGCGCAGGCTGGTGGCGAACGGCAGGCCGAGCGTGCCCTCGTCGAACGATTCGAGTCCGTGTTCGCGGCCACGCAGAAATTCGGCGTGCAGCACCGGCGACGCGCCGAACAGGTACATCAGCAGCCAGCTATAGCGGCGGAAATTGCGAATGAGCGCGACGTAACGCGCCGACTGATAGTCGCGTGCCGATTCCTTCGCCCCCTCGCTCTCACGCAGCAGCTCCCACACCGGCTCCGCCAGCGAGAAGTTGTAGTGAATGCCGGCGATGCACTGCATCGGCTTACCGTAGCGCAACGCGAGGCCGCGGCGGTACACGTGCTTGAGCATGCCGATATTCGACGTGCCGTAGTCGGCGATCGGAATGACATCTTCGGGCGGCAGCGCGGGGGGCATCGAATCGCTCCACAGCAGTTCCGCGCCGAGCTTGCGGTAGGCGAACTGGTGGATCTCGTCGAGACGCGCGATCACTTCGGCGGCGTCGTGCTGCGGCGGCGTGATGAATTCGAGGAGCGCTTCGGAGTAATCGGTGGTGATCTCTTCGTTGGTCAGTGCCGAACCGAGCGCACGCGGATGCGGCGTGAGCGCGAGATCGCCATTGCCTTCCACGCGCAACGTTTCACGTTCGATACCGGAAAGCCCGTCGCCGAGCAGCGCGCGATGAGCAGGTTGCATGATGAGCGCCAGACGCCGGTCAAGCTGCCCGGAGGCGGCCTCCTGTCCGGTGTTTGCGATGTGTTCGTGTTGACGATTCTGTTTTTCCAACTTCCATCCCTCTGGGCAGGCGCAATGCTTTGGCATGGCTGTCGCCGCCGACACGCCCTCATGACGAAGGCCATGATCGGGGCGGGGACGACGACATACGGGGGTCTACGGGGTGCCGACGGCGGCGGCACGGCCGCCGGAGCCGCGATCACTGAACGGACTCCGGGGGACGCGCGCGATGCGCGGCACGGCGCGAATTTGGCCTGAGCATAACTGAAAACGCCAAAGCGCGTCGGACGCCGCCTCGGCCCGCCTGCGCAGGCGCAGGCCGGTGCCTCGGGTGGGGACTTCGGTATCAGCCTCAGCGTCTGCCTGAGTCCCCCTGCGCGAATGCCGCATTGGCGGCCCGTCGCGGCGCCCCGATACTGAGGGCATGATGAATACCCAACACCTGACCACCCTCATTCCCCTGCTCTCGCTGGGGCTCGTGACCTTCCTGCTCGCCGGCTTCGTCAAGGGCGTGATCGGGCTTGGCTTGCCGACCGTGGCGGTCGGCCTGCTCGGTCTGGCCATGCCGACGGCCGAAGCGGCCGCCCTGCTCATCGTCCCGTCGCTCGTGACCAATGTCTGGCAACTGCTGGCCGGCCCGCGGTTTGCCGCCCTCGCCAAACGCTTGTGGCCGATGTTGATCGGCATCTGCGCCGGCACCTGGGCGGGCGGCGGATGGCTCGCCAACGGCGGCAACCTCGCGGGAATGGCGCTGGGCGTGGCTCTCCTCGTCTATGCCGCACTGGGACTGGCGGCCGTGCGTCTGCATATCCCGAAACACTGGCCGGGTGCGCGCGTGAGCGCGCTCGGGGGCGGCATTGGCGTGATTACCGGACTGGTCACGGCAGCGACGGGCGTGTTCGTGATTCCGGCGGTGCCGTTCCTGCAGGCGCTCGATCTCGACAAGGACGATCTGGTGCAGGCGCTCGGTCTGTCCTTCACGGTGTCGACGGTCGCACTCGCGGCCGGACTGGCCCGCGACGGCATCTTCCACGGGCATGCCATCGGCGTGTCTCTGCTGGCCCTCGCACCGGCGCTGGGCGGCATGTTCTTCGGCCAGTGGGTGCGCACCCGCGTCAGTGCGCCGGTATTCCGCCGGTGCTTCTTCGTCGGGCTGGCAATGCTCGGTGCCGAGCTGGTGATTCAGCACATGCGTTGAGCGTCGGATGTCGACGGGCGCGTCGCCGGCGACGCGCCCGTGTCATTTCAGATCCGGGAAATCGACGTCCCAGAACTCCATCTCCCGACGGCTTTCCAGGGCACGCCCTTCTTCCGTGCGGCGCAGTTCGACGCGCCGGATCTTGCCTGAGATCGTCTTCGGCAAGTCACAGAACTCGATCCGGCGAATGCGCTTGTACGGCGCGAGATGATCGCGGCAGTAGCGCAGGATATCGAGAGCGAGCTTCTCGTCTGCGTGAAATCCGGTGCGCAGCGAGATGAACGCCTTGGGCACGGCAAGACGCACCGGATCCGGGCTCGGCACCACGCCGGCTTCGGCAACGGCAGGATGCTTGATCAGTTCGCTCTCCAACTCGAACGGGCTGATGCGATAGTCCGACGCCTTGAAGACGTCGTCGGCACGCCCGACGTAAGTGAAGTAACCACGCTCGTCGCGCATGGCGACGTCGCCGGTGTGGTAATAGCCGTCGCGCATGACATCGGCGGTCTTCTCGCGGTCGTCTTCGTACCCTTGCATGAGGCCGGTCGGGCGCGACGACAACACCAGCGCGATCTCGCCTTCGTCCGTCTCGTTGCCGTCGTGATCGAGCAGCACCACGCGATAGCCGGGCATTGGCCGCCCCATCGCGCCGGGCTTGACCGGCTGGCCGGGCGAATTGCCGATCTGGCAGCAGGTTTCGGTCTGTCCGTAGCCGTCGCGAATCGTGATGTTCCAGGCGCGCCGGACCTGATCGATCACCTCGGGGTTGAGCGGCTCGCCGGCGCCGATCAGTTCGCGAAACTTCACGGGGTAACGCGCCAGATCTTCCTGAATCATCATCCGCCAGACTGTCGGCGGTGCGCACAATGTGGTGACGCCGCAGCGTGCGGCCGTCTCCAATGCGGCACCGGCATCGAATCGCGAGAAGTTGTAGATGAAGATGGTCGCCCCCGCGTTCCAGGGCGCGAAGAAGCAACTCCATGCATGCTTGGCCCAACCGGGCGAGCTGATGTTCCAGTGCACGTCGCCCGGCTGGAGGCCGAGCCAGTACATCGTGGCGAGGTGGCCCACCGGGTAGCTCTGGTGCGTATGGAGCACGAGCTTCGGCCGCGATGTCGTGCCCGACGTGAAGTAGAGCAGCAGCGGATCGGTGGCGAGCGTGGGACTGTCGGGCTCGAACCGGGCGGAAGCCGAGTAGGCGGGTGCGAGCGGCGTCCATCCCTCGGGCGGGTGGTCGCCCACGGCAATGCGTTGGTAGTCGCCCGCGAGGGTGGCGAACTTGGGTGCGTCGCGTGAGGTGGTGATCGCGTGGCGCACTCGCCCGCGTTGGAGTCGGTCGACGAGGTCACCGGCAGCCAGCAGCGTCGTGGCAGGGATCATGACGGCGCCGAGCTTCATGCAGGCGAGCATGAGGTCCCAGAGCTCGACCTGATTGGGCAACATGAGTAACACGCGGTCGCCGCGTGAGACACCTTTTTCACGCAGAAAATTGGCAACGCGGTTGGAGCGTTCGGACATCTCGGCGAACGACAGTCGCGCTTCACGACCGTCCTCTTCGACGACCCACAGAGCGGGCCGATCGTTGCCATGCGCTTGCGGGTCGAAAAAGTCCAGTGCCCAGTTGAAATGGGTCAGGACCGGCCAGCGGAAATCACGGTACGCCACGTCGTAATGGGCACGCTGCGCGAGTAGCAGGTCGCGCGCGTCCTCGAATCCCAGGGAGTGCGGCATCGCTTGTCTCCGAGCCTCGGAAGGCAGGATTTAGGCAGAATTCCATTATCGTGAGCGCCCCTGAATTCGACATTCGGGATAACCATCATCGGGGAAGACGTCTGTCGCGGTGCTCGCTCGATGCGCGAGAAATGGAAGCGAATCAACGCGTTATCGACTTGCGATGCGGCGATGATTGGGTGCGGGGGAAAAAATATGCGTTGCGCGCGCACGCCCCCTTCCTTTCCCGCGAAAAGCTCTGCTATAATCGCGTTCTTTCGAGCGATGCATCCAAGCGATGTGTTTCTCACGGGGCGTAGCGCAGCCTGGTAGCGTACCTGCATGGGGTGCAGGTGGTCGGAGGTTCAAATCCTCTCGCCCCGACCAGAATTGAAAAACCCGCACAGTCTTTGGCTGTGCGGGTTTTTTCGTTTGGGTCAATCTATTGATTCGTGCAGCAGCATATTAGCCGAGTGCTTAGTATCGGAGGTCCTCTGGGCAAACGACTTGACGCGGTACGCGGTGAAATCGCAAAAGCGAACGAAGCACTTCAGTCGATGAAAAGTGCGAATGATCTCAATCCTTTCGACGCCGAATGGAAGCGCCTGCTGGGGCGCCCCATTCGGATGCGGAACAAAACTCAGGCAGTCTTGAAGGGCGATCCTCGCTTCACGAACTCCGACCGGCCCAGCCGCAGCAACCGCAAGACGCAAAGGGTCGGACATCCGGATAGCGAGCGACGTCATTAAGACGACGGTGTGCAGCCATGACCAGCCGTCATCAGAACGGGGCCGTGAACGTGAGGCGCACGCCTTGCTGCAAACCACCCATCCCCGTCGTCACGCTGTAATCCAGCCCGAAAACGAGCACACCCGTACGCAGTTTTGTGCCCGCACCGATCTGTAAGCGGTCGCTGCCGTAAGGGCTGCCAGGCACGAAGTACACCGGCCCACTCGACGCAATATCCGCATACGCCAGCCCGGCAATGCTCTGGCCATTGAAGTCGTGCTGCAACTCCACGCGGATGTATGGCGAGAACGTCCCGATGCGCGTCGCCTTCGCGAAGCCTGCTCGCACGCCCAACGTGCCGGAGAGGGTGTTAACGTTCTGCTTGAAGTACGTTAGCGCGTTCAGACCCGCACCGGTTTCGCTGTACTGATCGAGCGTGGAGCGCGAAGCCGTCAGACGTCCGTACGGTGAGAACAGCCAGTCGTCGGTACGGTACTCGTAACCCGCCGACAATGAGCCGAAGAACTGCTGTCCGTTGCGCTTGCCGAGTGCGAAATCGTTCGCGTCGATGACCCAGCGGCGCGAGTCGAAGCTCAGCGTGCCAAAGCCGGCGACGGCGTCGACGAAGAGCACAGGAATAGGACGATAGCTCGCGTACAAAGCACCGCTGTAGCTGTTGCCCGTGCTACGCGTACCGGAACTGCCGATGTCGGTTGAGTCGTGCCCGTACCCAACGCCTGCACCCAGCGAGAACTGATCTGAGAAGCGGTAATCCGCGCCCATCGTCACGCCGCCGGTCGTGAACCTGAACCCCGAACGCTGAGCAGTCGTGTTGGCGAAACCGAAGTCGACCGTCCCCGCGGTCCAGTAGGCGAAACGCTGGTCGCCATTTTCTCCTTCGCCGGGCACGTCGGGGCCATCGCCGGTGGCCACGCCACTCGCACCCGCGTTCTTGTCCGACTTGTCACGCACGTCGAGATGCTTTGCCTTACTCATCGCCGTCGGGCTGACCTCCCCACGCAGGCAGGCGTCGCGATCCGTCATGCCGACGACGTCCTGACAGCGCGCCGGGTCGCGACTGTTGCCGCGATCCGCTGACGGCAGCACCACGTTCAACCCATTGCTCGACGGCGCGCGTCCCTTTCCGTGCAGCATTTCGAGGCGCTGATTGAAATTACCGATCTGCGTCGTGGCGAAGCGACGCGCGGCCTCCACCTGTGCACCGATGAGGCCAGTCACGTCGGGGTCGGTCGTCGGATCCTTACGCGGAGCGACTGTCACCTTCGCTGTGCCCGGGGCCGACGTCGCGTTGGCATTCGATATCGTGTACGAAATCACCGCGACACCCGCGAACGCCGCCGCCGGTACAAAGCGCAGCGTGTACGCATTACCTGCGGCGACTGCGGCACGCGCGACACCTGCTGCTGCAGGCGCCGCCACTGTGCCAATGATCGTTGCCGTCCCTGCATTCGCCGGCGAGATCGACACGACGTTTGCACCCGTGAACGGGCCCCCCGTCGCGCCCGCGGTGATATCGAAGTCCGCCGTGCCGTTGGCGGCAACCGACGTCTCTTGCGGTACGCCCGTCACCGGCACGGCCCGCACGGTCACTGTCACCGGAATTGGGGCAGAGGTACCGATCGCGTTGGTTAGCGTGTAGGCAAACGTCACGTCGCCGTTGGTGCTCGGCGTCGGCGTGTAGACGATGTCCTCGCCGTTGACCACGGCCGTGCCGCTGGCAGGCGGTGTCGCGATCGCAATGCGCGTGAACGGCCCACCCACGGCGTTGGCCGTCGCGCGGAATGTGACGGGTGTGCTGGAGAGCGTCTGCGTCTGCACTGCCTGCGCCGATGCCACCTGCCCCGTGATGTTGAAGTTGTAGCTTTGCAGCGCACTCAGCGGCGTGCCCGGCCCGGTACTCGAATCCTTCGCGGTGACGGTGAACGCACTCGTGCCGGTCGCTGTCGGCGTGCCCGACAACACCCCGCTCACGGGGTCCAGCGTCAACCCGGTCGGCAACGCGCCCGCGCTCACCGTGTAGCGATAGGGAGCAATGCCGCCCGTTGCGACAAACGTCTGGTTGTACGCCTGACCCGCGACCGGCGTGGGCAACACGCCCGGGGCCGGGGCCAGTGCCATCGATGCCAGATTGACGCTCAAGGGCATCGTGGAGATTCTGGAAAACGGCGCCCCCGTGCCTGTGGTCGTGTCATCCAGCCGGATCGTGACGGAGAAAGACCCCGCAGCGGTTGGCGTCCCTGTGATCGCGTAATTGCTGCCGGATTGCGTGAGCTGCAAGCCATTCGGAAGGCCCGTCGCCGTCACCGTGAAGCCCGCATTCGCGCCCGAAACGGAGATGCCTTGCGTATAGGGCACGCCCAGCGTCCCGCTGGCCAGCGAACTGGTCAGGATGTTCAGATTTGGTGCCTGCACGCGCACGTTATACGTAATGGAACTCTGGAAATGGTTGACGTCCGTTGCCGTGACGGTGACGGAACTGCCGCTCGACGTCTGCGTGGGGGTTCCGCTGATCGTCCCTGTCACCGCATTCCAGTTCAGGCCCGTGGGCAACGCGCCGGCCAGCACATAGGTATACGGAACCGCGCCGCCGTTTGCCTGAACGGTCTGCGAGTAGCTCGCGCCCGCCGTCGCGTCGGGCAGGGTCGCCGGCGTGAACGTAATCGTCGGCGCATTGATCGTCATGGTCAGCAAACTGCTGGTCACCGGTAGATTGGTCGTCGTGACCGTGTCCGTCGCCTTGACCGTGAAGCTGAAGGTTCCCACGGCGGTCGGCGTACCGGACAGCGTACCGTTGGGGTTCAGTGTCAGGCCGGTCGGGAATGCCCCCGATGCCAAGTCGTAGCGATACGTTCCCGACCCGCCCGACGCAGATGCGAGCGACGTCGTGGCGTAAGTCACGCCGACAGTGCCGGCGGCGGGTGCCGAAGGCGTGTACGCGAACGTCGACGGTAGCACCGTGACGGTGACGACACCGGGCATCGACTTCCCTGCCACGTTCGTCATGGTGTAAGTGAACGAATCCGAACCCGAATAACCGGGTGTCGGTGTGTAAGTCAGCGTCGTGCCAGTCGCCACTGCCGTTCCGTGTGCCGCGTCTGTGCCAACTTCCACCGACGTGATGTGATTCGAGAGATCGAGCGGAATGGGAATCGCGCTGCTGTTGAAGGGTATGTTGCTCAGGGATATGGACGCGGCAGTCGGCACCGCGACATACGTAAAGCGGTCGGCCGCACTGGTAATGCTTGCCCCTCCGAGATTGCTCACAGTCACGTCTACCGTGCCGGCCGATCCGGCTGGTGACGAGACATTGATCGACGTATCGCTGGTCACGGAGAACGTCGTGGCCGACACTGTGCCGAACTTCACGCTTGTCGCCCCCGTGAACCCGGAGCCCGTCACCGTCACGGGGGTGCCGCCCGCTGTCGACCCGATGGTCGTCGACAGACCGGTGACCGTCGGCGGCGGAATATAGTTGAACCTGGCGTTGCCGTTAGTCGCGCTCGTGCCACCCGACGTGGTGACAGTGACATCCACCGTGCCGGTACCCGCGGGGGCATTGGCGGTCAGCGTCGTACTGTTGCTGTAAGAGACGTTGGTGGCATTGCTGATGCCGAACTTTACGGTCGACGATGGGGTGAATCCGGTCCCGGTGATCGTCACGCTCGTCCCGCCGTAACCGCTCCCTGTATTCGGCGCAATCGACGTCACCGTCGGCACGGTGGCGTAGGTGAACTGGCCGGCGCCATTCGTCGCACTCGTGCCGCCGGCCGACGTCACCGTGATATTGACCGTGCCGCTGCCGGGCGGCGACATCACCGTGAGACTCGTTCCATTGTTGACCGTCACGTTGGTCCCGGGCGCTCCACCGAAAGACACGTCGGTGACGTCCACAAAATTGGTGCCGGTGATCGTCACGACCGTCCCGCCAGTCGTCGGGCCGGCAGTCGGGGAAACCCCCGAGACGGTCGGCGCGCCCACAAAGGTGTATGCGGCGGGCACCGATGTTGCGTCGCCCGGTACGGCAACGGCGACGGTCGAAGGCCCTACGGCCTGGGGCGGTGTGGTTGCGGTGAGGTGTGAGGGGTCGACAACGACGACGTTCGTGGCCAACACGCCCCCGAAAGTCACCGTCGTCGCCCCCTGGACGAACCCGCTGCCGGTCAGCGAGACCGACGTGCCGCCTGCCGACGGCCCGCTGAGAGGAGAAACCGAGTTGAGGGACACGGCTGCGATGGCCGATGACGCACTTAGAAACAGCAGTAAGGCAAGCGCGGCGCAAATCCAGTTGCGCCAGGGCGCGGGCAGACCTCCGCAAATGTTCATTCTTGTTTCCCCGATTTGCTGACTTCAGTCACGCCGCGATCGGGTTCAATTGCCCCCCCCGCCGACGCTGTGTTCTTATACTTCGAGACCGCTGCCGCCGGATGTTTGTTTTTTAGTACTGATCAATGTCCGGCGAGTCGCCGCGAAAGGGTAAGAAAGCTTCGAGTTCCCGTCAAGGGCAGTACGGCCCCCAACGAGGGCTCGCTAGCGATATCGCGGGAAATTACCGACGTTTTTTGCACTTTTCTGGCGCATTCCTGCGGACGGGACGAATTGCAGAAGGCGTCCCGTGGTGACGAATGACCTCGCTTCGTCGATCGATCATGCCCCGAGCCTGTTGCCATAGCCGTTCGGCCTGATGCGGCTCGAGCGCGACGTCCTGAAGCCCAAGCGTTCGCATTTGCGCTAATATCCGCACGAATAGCGGGAGGTGGTCGACAACGTGCCCCGATGCATCAACGAGGGCGGTGCCGATATCGGCGGCGGGCCCATCAGGGGCGCAGAATGTTGAGACGTCTGACTGTCATTTCGTCGTCCATCGCCCTCGGCTGTATCGGGACGATGCTCCCTGTGCTGACGAGCCTCTATATTGCTCGCGAGGATGCTCAGACGCGTGAGCAGGAAGATCTCCAGCAGTTCGCCTTCAAGGCGCTCATGCGGGCGGAGCTCGTGACTTACCAGGCGTTTGCTGCCATCGCGGACCTGTCCGCCGGTCATGACGCGCCATGCTCTCCCGAATATCTGGCAAGAGCGTCTCGCGTCATCTTCAATTACGGCTACGTGCAGGATGCGGGCGCCTTTGGAGACGGAAAATACCTTTGCTCGCCGCTTCTCGGCGACGTGCGTCACAAGTCTCTGACGCTCCCCCTTCCCGACTGGCGCAGTAGCGACGGGTTTCTCGTCTGGTTCCGGCAACGACATCCCCTCAGTGACATACGCGAGGATATCCAGACCGGGCGCACGGGAAACTATGTTTCGGTCAATCCACGTTCATACGTTGACATTATTGACCCCGCCCAGCGGCCGGTCGCGGCGATACACACGGAGACGAACACCGTTATCGCACTCTCCTACGGCGCCGACAGCGATGAAATGTTGAATGCCTGGACGCACGGCGGTGACGTCAAAAGCGACGCGTGGCACTACGCGGTAGCCCGCTCAAAAACACGCGCGCTGGGCGTTGTCGTCAAGGCTCCCCGGAGCGGCCTCATGTCCGACTGGTCCGGTCTGCTGGCCACCTGGCTTTCGATTGGCATAGCGGCAGGCGGACTGGTCGGATGGCTATCGTTCCGACGAGTCTTCCGCCAAATGTCGTTCCCGGCCACTCTCGCATGGGCCATTTCACGCCGGCAGATCGACGTCGCCTATCAGCCAATTATTCGCCTTGAAGATAATGTTTGCGTTGGCGCTGAAGCGCTGGTCCGCTGGAATCTCAACGGCGAGCCTATTTCTCCGGAAATATTTGTCGCCGTAGCAGAAGAGAATCACCTGGTACCGGCGCTCACTGATCTGGTACTGGACAAGACGATAGAGCAGTTGGGGGAATTCCTGCAAACCCAACCATCCTTTTATGTTTCCCTCAATCTGAGCGGAGACGATTTGCAGACCAACCGTTTCCTGAAGCGACTCGAGAATCGCTTGTCCGGCACGGGCATTCATCCATCACAAATCAGGATCGAGGCCACCGAACGAAGTCTTCTGAAAACTGATGCGGCGCGAAAAACGATTTCGGACTTTCGGCAAGCAGGCCACCCGGTGTCTATCGACGATTTCGGCACTGGCTATTCAAGTCTGTCGTACCTGCAATCGTTCAAGGTCGATGTCCTGAAAATCGATAAATCGTTTATCGATACGATTGGGCAAGACGCAGCGTCGAGCGTCGTTGCACCGCACATCATCGAGATGGCGCACGAGTTAGGTATTTCGACAGTCGCCGAGGGGATAGAAACGCCGGTGCAAATGGCTTATCTGAAAAGTAAAGGCGTCGAGTTCGGACAGGGCTGGCTCTTCGCGAAAGCCATGCCGGCAGCACAGTTGATGAAGTGGGTCGCAGCCAGAAGCGGTGCGTCTGCGCATGACGCCCCACCGAGAGACTGACACCCCTGAAAAACCGGCAAGTGCGCGAACCATCGCGCGCATGGCGCTGCACGATCCGGTGGCGGGCGCGTTCAGGCGCGCACAACGGCGAGCCAACCCTCGCCACGACAGCCCGAAGGTGGCTGCCGCATCCGGCACATATCGATCGGAAGCTTACCGATCCCCCATCAAATGCTGGGTTTCGACGCGTTAAGAATCAGCCGCAAACCGAGCACCGAAATGGCACCGGCGGCGATCCGATCCACCCACTTTTTCGCGCGAAGATAGAGTCTGCGCGGCCGCTCACTCGAAAAACACAGGGCGACAATCGTGTACCAGCCGCATTCCACCGCAAACACCAACGGCGGCAATACGACGTAGCACCAGATCGGCGGATGTTGCGGCAATAGGGCCGCGAAGATGCTGCCATACCAGATCGCCGTCTTGGGATTGCTCATTTGCGTGGTGAGCCCCATCAGGAACGCTTTGCGCCCACTGCCGCCGAGCTTTGGCTGTGCGTCGCTGACCGAGATGGGGCGATCGGCGCCCCGCCATATCTTCGAGGCAACGTAGATGAGATACACGCCCCCGGCAATCTTCAGCCCGATGAAGAGCCACTCCACCGCCTGCAACAACGTGTAGAGACCCGCAAGCGCGATGGCGCCAAAAAAGAGGCCACCCGCGCCCATGCCGAGCGCCGTGGCCAGTCCGTCACGACGAGACTGCCCAATCGCATTGCGGGCAACGAGCACGAAGCTGGGGCCGGGAATCATGGCACCCAGCCATAACGCAACCAGGATAGCGAAGACGGCGGCTGATGCGGTCATGGAACACTCCTCGAAGTCCACACCCCTGCATGGGTGCGCACGCGGCAAGCACATCTGGATAATGCGCCACGCATCAAGCGGGAGGGATCGCTTGAGAACACCAACGGCGTTCGACGCAGCCCGGTCGCTTCAATGCACTACCGCAGCATACACTCGCCACAACGCCCCGGCTCATTGGGCGACGAACTGACACGACATCTCCGCGGAAGAATTCGCGGTCGTGCCGACCAGACGAACCAGCGACACCTCGTAGCGATAGTCGGATACCCCATCGGTCTGATACGTCTGGCTGCACTCGCCTTGCCAGGCGCCCTGATACATCCGAACGTTCCTGAACACGTGTTGCCCGGCCGGAAGCGTGACCGACACGCTTTGACCATTGCCGAGCGCCCCGACAGACTTGCCGTCGACGGAAACCTGATTCGTCACCGCAGCGCCTCGCTCTCCGTCGGGACGGAAAAATGTGACCCGGGCGCCGCCCACCGCGCCATTCTGCCCGCCCGCGGTTTGCCCCTCGTCCGTCCGACGGCAAACCTGGCAACTGATCGAACTGATGTTTTCCCGGGTAATCGGCTTCTGTCCGAAAACGCGGTCCTCTGCGCCATTGCCCTGCTGCAGGATGGTGAAGTACGGCGTCCCATCGACGTAGTAGTCAACTTTGGCGCAAACCGGCGCGCTCGACGTTATCTTCAGGTCTGCCCCGTAGCTGCCCTTCGTCGATTCGGTCGGCACCACTCGGATCGATGCGGCACACGAGCCGACAATCTGCTGGCAATCGCACCGACTGCCTTGCGAGAATGCGGCGGTGCTCACCACTAATAGACACAACCCGACAAGCCCGCGCATGCGTTCCCCCTTTTAGGTTTCGCCGATTCTACGATGCACCGGAAATCGAACACACCCTTCATTTGGATGACGTCACTATCGAAGGCCGACGGAGCAACGAAAAAGCCCGCGAATGCGGGCCATTTCCAACTCGTCTGCCAGTGACCGGATCGTCCACTACAACATGCGAATGGACATGCGCCCCCCCCCCACTTACTGCGACGCAATCCACCATGTCGTTCCCGAGGCGTCTTGTACCCCGCCGCGCAGGTCGTCGTCGGCTCGCTTGCGCTGCAGCGGCTGGATGACGCTCGCCCCGGCAGCCACGGCACGCTCGAAGGCGGCGGCTGCGTCCGGTACGTAAAGATGAATGTGCGACGCGGTCGCATCCACGTCCGTCGCACCGCCGCCGAGCATCAGGATACTGTCGTCGATCTTCAATTCGGCGTGCATCACCGAGCCATCCGGCCGGTCGAAGCGACGCATCAACACCCCGCCGAATGCGCGCTCCACAAACGCAATCAATGCCGGTGCGTCCGCACACACCAGATACGGACTCATCGACGGGTAATGTTCAGGCTTCCATGACATCGTCATCTCTCCCCAAAGTTGCGTGGCAATCGCCCGATCCTATGCCGATGTGACCATGCTGACAATGCCACCCCGTCACGCCCACACCCCCCCAAGGGAAGACCGCCGATCTCGACCGCACTCAATCGATCTGCTTCTGGATGAACGCGTACACCGCACCCACCAGCGCCACGCACACGAGCACGGAGAATCCGTCGAGCGACGCCATGAAGCTCGCCTGCTGCATCACCAGTGTGTGAATCGACGACAGTGCCAGCGAAGCCGCCTGCTCTGCCGTGTACCCCATCGCTTCGTAACCGTGGATCAGTTTGCCGTAGGTTTCCTGAAAGATCGGATTGAAGGTCGAGACCGATTCGCCCAGACGCGTTTCATGCACCGCCACCCGGTGCTGCTGCAGAATGATCATGGTCGCCGTGGCGAATGAATACGTCAGCTGCTTGACGATGTTCTTGAACCGGTACCCGTGATGAAATTCCTCGACCGCAAAGATGCGGAACGTTACGTTGGCCACCGGCAACGCGATGGTCAACAGCAGCAATCCGCGCAGCACCAGCGGCACGATGAGCCACGGCGTGCTGACATCCGGCGGCATGCGCGCCATCCACACACCGATCAATGCCGCCATCAGGAAGCCCGGCACGATCATCCACTTCTTGTGCGTCACGCGCCCCGAGAACCGGAAGTAGACCAACGCCCCGACCACGGACACGAGCGACGTCAGCCCCACGAGCCGCCCTGCGTTCTCCACGGGAAAATGCAGACCGCCTTCGAGCATGCGCGACACCAGGAACCCCATCGAATTGCTGATGTAGTAGAAGGCGATGTAGAGCATGATGCCCGCCTGGAACGTCTTTTCACGTAGTGCGTGCAGACGCAGCAACGGCCGGGGATGATGCCACTGCTGCCAGATGAAGCCACCGAGCGCGACCAGTCCGGCCCCCGTCAGGAAGATCAACTCCGGCGACGAACCGAACAGCTCGAAGCGGACTTGCTGCATGGCGATCTGCAACGCCCCCTGCGCGAAGGCAAACAGGATGTACGGCCAGAAGTGCGCCTCGCCCCGGTGTTCGTGCTGCACACGTCCGGTCGACGGCACCACCAGAATGGTAAAGAGCCCCAGTGCCACGCCACCGAACGCGGTCGAGACAAACAACGCGCGCCACCCGAAATGACCGATCAGGTAACCGCCCGCCAATGGCGCCAGCGCGCTCCCGATCAGAATCATCAACAAGAATATGCGCACCGCCACGGCGCGTCGCTGCGGCGAGACTTTCGTCTGAATGAGAATCCGGCAGGCACTCATCATCGGACCGATGAAGTACCCCTGAAAGCCGCGTGCAAGCGCCAGCTCGATGGACGATTCGCTCAACGCTGCGGCGACCCCACCCGCCGCAAACAACAGCAGACTCCCACCCACATACCGCCGGTAACCGAGCCGCTCCACCCACCACTGCTGCTGCAGAATGCCCAGCACCGATGCCACGGCGTAGGCGCTCGACGACCACACGAGTTCGTCTGGCGATGCATTGATCCCTCCGGCGATATAACTGGTGAAGAAGGCGAAACCGGCGTTATCGAAATAGTCGAGCCCGGTCGCGAGTGCGATGGCCCAAGGAAAGACGTCGTCCCGGAAGCGGGCCAGTAACCCGCGAGACGGCCCCGCCGGCGCGCTGGCGGCGCCGCTCATTTTTCCGCACCCTTCGATTTTTTGGATCGCGCAGTAGACGCGCGCTCCCGGCGCTCGCGAATCAGGTCGTCCTTGGGCTCACCGGCAATCCGGCGACGGATGTACTGAAGGTCATACTCGAGCTCGTCGCGCACCGACGTCGCCTCGCGCATTTCGCGACGCACCGCCTGAATTCTGGCGTCGACCGCTTCGACCTGCCGCACCAGCGACGCCTCGACTTCGCGCAGCGAGGCCAGCGAGACTGCCGTGCTCGACGCCGTCGAGGTCTCGACCGGCTTCGACAGGATTTCGGCAATCGTCTGGAGCGAAAAACCCAGCGAACGCATGCGCAAGATCCGCACGAATTTCCCCAGGTCGTCTTCCGTGTACAGGCGATAGTGTCCTTCGCTCCGGTTCGGAACGATCAGCCCCTTCTCTTCGTAATACTTGAGCGTGCGGGGTGTAACGTTCAGCCGCTTCGCAGCGTCGCGAACGGTGACGAAGCCCGGCTCAGGCGTAGACGATGACATGGCATGACCTTCAAACCCACAATGGCGAGGATCATACCATAACCTGTACGTACACGTTCATCTTGGCTTTTTTTGCGCAACCCTCCAGGCCTCATGGATCAGCCGAAATAATGCTGGGTGAGCGCAATGAAATTCACGAACGGGTCGGCCAGACTGACGACCGAGCTCTCATCTGCGCGAGGGCGTCGGCGTTTGCCGCTTGTACGATTTGCCAGATTTTTTGCATGGGATACCTCTCGAACCTCTCAACATGACGCTCACGCCCCGGACCTGCGCACCACATGGGGACTCTCGCCGGCAGATCCGCTTGCGCGGTCGCTCGGCATGACTGAAATGTAATTGGCCGAAGGCAGGAAGAAAACTGCGACAAATACGGGGCGGCATGAGATGCCATTTGGCATTTGCCGTGAAGGCAAACGTGACGGGAGTGTTGGGCCATGCTGCCGGCCGGTTGCGCGAAGCTCGCCTCACCGGCCGGCCACCACGATCAGTCGGTCAGCGAGACGAACCAGACCTTCTTCACGAATTCGTCGACTTCCCAATGCCCCTTGTAGCCCTCGGGCATCACGAACGGATCGCCCGTCGTCAGCGCATGTACCGTGCCGTCCGGGTCGACCACGCGGCATTCGCCTTCGAGGATGTAACCGAACTCGATGTACCCGGTCGTATCCGCACGGAACTTGCCCGCCGTACTTTCCCAGATGCCCGACGAGGCGCGTCCGCCGTTACCCTCGAACCCTTTCAGGCTGCGAAACACCGTGTCGCCCTCCATCGGACGGCGGGGCTTGCCGATCTCGGGGTTCTGCAAAGGACCTGCACTGAAACGCACCAGACGCGAATGACTTTCGGCCACAACTCACCTCAATATCGATAGGAACGCACTACCAGAAACCGTACGACAGCTCACTGCCTGTCGTACTTCGACAAACGGAACGCATGCGGGTCGACCCGCGGCGTATTGCCTTGCACCAGATCCGCCATCAGCGCCCCCGCAGCCGGCCCGATACCGAAGCCGTGCCCGGAGAAGCCGGATGCCAGATAGAAGCCGGGCACGCTGTCCACGCCTGAAATGACCGGGATGGCATCGGGGGTAACGTCGATGAAACCGGCCCACGCGTGCGCGACCTGCGCCGGCTGAAATTCCGGGAATGCCTGTTTGAGCTTGTCGAGCGCCACGCCGATCGACTTCATGCCCGGCGCCGGGTCAAGCATGCGATGCGCCTCGAACGGTGTCGGCCCCTCCGCGCCGAAGCGCGTCGGCATCATCAGTTCGTCCAGAAAGCGCTTGCCTACGCGCAGCTTCAGATACTTCTTCTCGGAGAGCCATGCCGGGAAGAACTGACGGCACAAACGAATGCTGTCCGGCGTGAGATCGGCCACCGACGCCCCCAGTTGCGAGACCGAGTAACCGCCGTCCGCGCGCTTGCGGCACGTGAAATCCTTGCCATTGATGGCGAGATCGAGCCCCGCGTCCACTGGCGTAGTGCGCAGCACCGACGCGTGAACCTTCAGCTGCGGGAAGCTCACCCCCGTATTGCCGCAGAACAACCGCGACCAGGCGCCACCGGCAAGCACCACGGCGTTGGCGGCAACGCGCCCACGCTCGGTCACGATGCCGCTCGTTCTGCCCGCTTGCCTGTCGAGGCCACGCACGGCGGTTTGCTCGAAGATCTGCGCACCGGCGGAGGTGGCCAGCTTTGCGATTGCCTGCGTCGCGCGTTCCGGTTCGGCCACGCCGTCCACCGGACAATGCAGCGCGCCGATCCAGCCGCGTTCGGAACGCGTCTTGAACAGCGCCGGCAATTGATCGCGCTCCAGCAGTTGCGCGGGCACACCGAGCGGCGTCGCTTTGTCGAGCCACTTGCGATAGCCGTCCATGTCGGCCTGCGACTCGGCGAGATACGCCACACCGGTCTGACGGTAGCCGACGTCGTGCTGCGACTGGATTTCCTTCCACAAATCGATGGCCTGCATCGCCAGCGGCAATTCCTTGTGGTCGCGGCCTACGGTGCGGATCCAGCCCCAGTTACGCGAGGACTGCTCGCCCGCAATCACGCCCTTCTCGAACACCGCCACGCGCACGCCGGCCTTCGCCAGCGCCCACGCAGTACTCATTCCGATAATGCCGGCCCCGATGATCGCGACATCGACCTGCCTGGGGAGAACACTCGCCATAAATCACCCATCGACAATAGAAGGAAAAGACGCTGCAGCACAGGCGCAACCGCCGCACTCAGACGTAGAAGTGGTTGCTGTTCACGACCATGAACACCGTGGGCTCGTCCCACGCGTTCTCCCAGCGATAGGGCCGGTTGCCCGTGAAGCCGTAGGTATCGCCCGGACCGAGTACGAGCGTGGTGTCGTCGATGAACACGCGCAGCTTGCCGGAGAGTACGTAGCCAACCTTGTCGCCACTCGCGACCAGCAGATTCGGGTCGGATGACGCGCCCGGTTCGAGCTCAATCATGAAAGCCTCGAGCGACGCGCAATTCGACGGCGTGATGCGCGACTTCGTCACGCCCGAACCGGCCAGTCGCAGCGGTTTGCGCTGACTCGCCCATACGACGAATTCGCTCGACTGCGAGGCATTCGGGGTGTCGGCCCCGGTGCCCGGGGTCGGCGAGAAAAGCGCTGCGCCATCCACCCCCAGCGCGTGGCACAACTGCCGCAGCGAGCGCATCGACGGCGAGCTCACGCCGCGCTCGATCTGGCTCAGCATGCCGATCGACATGTTCGTACGCGCCGCGAGATCCTTGAGCGTGAACTTGCGCTCGGTGCGCATGGCGCGCAGGCGCATGCCCAGCGCCATATCACTCGCCTCGCTCGCTTCATTCGCCGGCGCGGTGGGATCCGCGGGCACATCACCCGCCCGACGAGACAACACGTCAGGTTCGTGTTCGGCAAATGCGCCCGGGGTCGGAATCGGTGCAGCAACGGCTTTCGGCTTCGATGACATGGCGAAAAAGACTCGGAGGATTCGGAATCGCTAAGAAGACGCAAACGAGGGCGATGAAATCAATGCCCAACGAATTTCAATCACACTTCAAAAAGCTTAGAGTGATTTCGATTTAGCGTCAATCCGGAAACCCCCGCCTTTGTCACGCGTTTCGTGATCGCCAGCGTCATGCCGTGAGCGGACTGCTGCACGCATAGGTCCGGTCGTGCCAGAGCAGGCAGCCGGCGTCCGAAGCGCCACCCTTTCGCGTGGCGGCAACGGCACCGACGATGATCGTGTGCGAATAGCCGTCGTGCGTATTGAGCAGCGTGCAGTCGAGCGCCACGGCGGCGTCGGCGAGAATCGGTGCGCCGGTCTCAAGCTGCGTCCACAGGCCCGGCTCGAAACGCGCGGCACCCCGCTGCTGCTGGAAGCGGGCCACAAGCGCGCGGTGACGCGTCGAAAGCAGGTTCACGGCGAAGTGGCCCGCATCGAGAATGGCGTCGTGCACCGACGCACTCTTGTGCACGCACACGAGAATCGACGGCGGCTCGGCAGACAGGCTGCAAACCGCCGTGGCAATGATGCCGATGGGGCCGTCGGTAAATCGGGTCGTCACTGCGGTGATGCCGCCGGGAAACGACGCCATCGCCTGCTGGAAGTCGGGAAGCGCAACAGTGGAAGTCATGATGTCGGTCTGCCGGTTTCGTGAAATGTCGTGGCATGTCGTGCGTTAGCGGTCCGCCGCCACGGCACGGGCCCCTGAGGCATCGAGTCGACGCAGCAGCCTTACCCCTGCGCGTAGGCAAGCGGCTTCAGGCCGAGATTGGCACGCAGCGTCGTGCCTTCGTACTCGGTGCGAAACAGCCCGCGACGGCGCAGTTCGGGCACAACCAGTTCGGCCATGTCGTCGATGCCGTGCGGCAGCGTGGCCGGGCAGATGTTGAAACCGTCGGCCGCTTCGTTGCGGAACCATTCCTCCATCTGATCGACGATGTCGGACGGCGTGCCGATCACCATGCGCACCGTGTAGGTCGCCGCCACGCGCTGGTAGAGCTGGCGAATCGTCAGGTTTTCCTCACGCGCCATCGTCAGCAGGTTCTCGGCGATGCTGCGGATATTGCGACTGGGTTCGACCTGCGGCACTGGCCCGTCCACGGGATAGCCCGACAGATCACCCAGCGCGTCGTACAGGCTGGCCAGCCCGCTGATCGGGTCGATCAGTTCCTGCAATTGATCGAACTTGTCCTGAGCCTCCTGACGAGTACGGCCGACGAACGGCGTGAGGCCCGGCATGATCAGCAGGTCGCCGGGGGCGCGGCCGTGCGCTTCGAGGCGGCCTTTCAGGTCCCGGTAGTACGCCTGGGCGTGCGCCAGATTGTGTGAATTGCTGTACACGAGATCGGCCTCGCGCGCCGCGAGCGCCCTGCCCGCCTCCGACGCGCCCGCCTGCACGATGAGCGGTCGCCCCTGCGGCGTGCGCGCCGAGTTCAGCGGCCCGCGCACCTGGAAGTGCTTGCCTGCGTGGTTCGGCACATGCAGCTTCGCTTCGTCGTAGAACAGCCCGCTCGCCTTGTCGCGCACGAACGCGTCGTCTTCCCAGCTTTGCCAGAGCGCCTTGACGACCTCGACGAACTCGTCGGCGCGTTCATAACGCTCCTCGTACCCCAGATGCTCGTCGCGGCCGAAGTTGCGCGCCTCCTCGTTGGACCACGAGGTCACCACGTTCCAGCCCGCACGCCCGCCGCTGATGTGGTCGATCGACGCGTATTTGCGGGCAACATGGAACGGCTCGTTGTAGGTCGTCGAGGCGGTGGCAACCAGCCCGATGTGCGACGTGTGTGCGGCAATCGCAGCCAGCAGCGTGAGCGGTTCCAGCTCGGCGTTGCGCATGTCGCGCGCCAGGGCGCCGCGGGGGTTGTCCTGCGCCCGAATGCCCAGTCCGTCGGCAAAGAAGATCATGTCGAACCTGGCGGCCTCGGCCTTCTGCGCGTTGGCGAGGAAGTAGCGATAGTCCAGCGCGCCGCCAGCCGGCACGTCGGGGTGGCGCCAGGCGGCCACGTGGTAGCCGAGGTAGCGCATCGACAGGCCGAGTTTCATTTTGCGATCAGTCGTCATGAGAAGTCTCTGCAAGAGCAATCAGGGGGACAAAGTGGACGGGTTCAAGCGCCGCAGCGCGCCGCAACGTCGGCAAAGCACCGGTCGCGCGACTCGCGCATGAACGCGATGAAGGTGCGGCACACCTTCGAGAGCGGCCGATGCCGCGGATACAGGAGGCCCACGCCGAAGTCGAGGCTCGGTCGCAGCGGCCGTGCCACCACGCGATCGAGGTTGGCATGTACCGTGAAGGGATCGGCCAGCGCAACGCCCATCCCGAGATGGACGAACTCGCTGACGGCCTGCAAATACGATGTTTCGAGCGACGTGATCCGGCGCACGCCATGCGCGTCGAAGAACTGGTCGACGTGATGCCGCACCTGGCAGACGTTCGTCATCGAGATGAACGGCAGCCCGTCCATATCGCGCGGCTGCAATTCGCGCCGCGCAGCGAGGGCGTGGCCCGGCGGCAGGATGGCGTAGTACGGCACGCGGCAGAACTCGTCGACGGCGAGATCCGTTCGTGAAAACGGCAATTCCGCCAGGCCGAAATCGGTCTGCTGCGCGGCGATCCAGTCTTCCACGCGCGTCGACGACTGGATCTCCAGCGAGATGTTCACACCCGGGTACTTGTCGCAGAACGCCTTGATGACGCCCGGGAGGAAACTCATGCCCAACGCCGGCATGCAGGAAATGGCGATCTGGCCGGCCCGGTTCTGCCGAACATCCTTCGCCAGCTCGCGAATCCGTTCGTACGAGCGGTGCGCGTGTTCGGCCTGCTCGAAGATCAGTTGCCCTTCCGGCGTGACGACCAGCCGGCCGTTCGCCCGATCGAAGAGCGTGAGCGACAGCGAACGTTCGAGCTGGCCGATCAGCCGGCTGACGGTCGATTGCGACGTCGCAAGCATTTCCGCAGCCCCGTTGACGGTGCCGGCCATGACCGTGGCGCGAAACGCTTCCAGTTGTCGAATGTTCATCGTGAACTCCTTGGCACGCGGCAACGAGAGACAGCTCGTGACCGGTTCGTGAAATCATCTTGGCCCAGCGACGGCGTGCAGACAATGACATCAATAAGCGCAGTCATTGCAAAAACTGCATACGGTCGACGCACCGGGGGGCGGTAGATCGGCAGTGGCGCAAGCAGCCACAAAGCGCGCCGCGAACGCACGAAAGCCCGACGCCCCAAAGGGGCCGTCGGGCTGAACTTCAACGCTTCAATACGATACGAACCGGACTGTGCGGCGCCCCGAGTTGGCGGCCCGGGAGCCGCCGTGCGCGGCGTTACGTCACGTGTTTGCGGCTGGCGTACAGCCCGATCAACGCGAACACCGCGATGATCACGATGTAGTACGCCGGGGCCATCACGCTACCGGTGGCCTTGACCATGAATCCGACGACCAGCGGCGTGATCCCGCCAAAGAACGTCTGTGCGATCACGTAGGCGATCGACACGCCGGTCGTGCGGCACGACGTCGGGAACAGTTGCGAGAGCAGCGAGCCGATCGGCGCGTAGTAGAAGCTGTAGAAGACGACCGACAACGTGCACTGGAAGATGGCCAGCGTGAGCAGCGACGGCGAACGCGTGAGCATCTGGAACAGCGGGAAGACCAGGATCACGCCCAGCACCAGCGCCGTGCGCATGACCTTGACGGTCCCCAAACGGTCGGCCGTGATCCCGCCGAGCATGGGCACGAGCGTGCAGACCACGCCACTGCATATGGAGGCGATGAACGCGTCGTCCTTGGTCAACCCCAGGTTGTTGATCGCGAACGTCGGCATGTAGAGGTTCAGGAAGCTGGCGACCACGCCGGCCGCGGCCACCACGGCACCGATCAGCACGAAGCGCTTGTGCGAGCGAAAGGTCTCGGCGAGGGGGTTCTGTACTGTCGTGCCCGTGCGTTTCACATTTTCGAAGTCAGCCGTCTCCTCGATCTTGGAGCGGATATACAGACCCACCGGACCGATCAGGCAACCGAACAGGAACGGCAGACGCCAGCCCCATGCGTTGATCTGGTCCTGCGACAGGAAGTGGTTCGAGAAGTAGGCAAACAGCGACGCGGCAAGCACCGCCAGGCCGGACGCCGAGAATTGCAGGCTCGCGAAGAACGCCTTGCGCGAGGCGCTTTGCTCCGTCAGATACGAATTGGCCGTGCCGAACTCCCCTCCGACCGAAAAGCCTTGCAGCAAGCGGCCCGTCACGAGAACGACCGGCGCCCAGAGGCCAATCGAGTCGTAGGTCGGCGTGACCGCGATGAGCACCGTGCCCGCCAGCATCAGCATGGCGGCAAAGCTCAACGTGTTACGGCGCCCGACCTTGTCGGCCATGATGCCCAGCACCACGGCGCCGACCGGTCGGATCAGGAACGAGCTTGCAAACGTCATCAGGCTGAACAACAGCGCCGACTGCGGATCGCCCTGCGGGAAGAACAGCTTCGAGATGGTGATGGCATACATCGCATACACCAGCAGGTCGAACCACTCGAAGAACGTGCCGAAGTTCGCCGCGATGACGTCGCGGGTCCGGCTGCCCTTGCGGGGTTCCCGGGTGATGTAACAGCCGATTTTGGTGGTTTCCATGTGCGACCTTCCAGAGCGAGACGTTGCAGTGATCTGAGCCTGCATTCTGGGCAGCCGAATTCGGTGTCGATATTAGAGATTTCACCTATGTGAAATTTATCGACATATTTCGGTGAAATTTCCGTCTCATTGAAATTTCCGTGAAACGCCCGTCCGGACGTCATGAAAGATCCTTGAACACATTAAATATTTACCGGGGGCTGCCGTTATTGCTGTGACGGTTTACTACGGAAGATCCACTTCACCATGCACCTGAAACTACGATACGGCGTCGCCACCGCCCTGCTCTGCACGTTGCTCGCCGGTTGCGAGGACTCGGACGTCGGGACGGTCAAGGCCGCTGCCGTGCCGGTCGACGCCACCCACACCTACGAATCGGCATTGTCCGAGCGCGCCGCCTGCAAGCAAGTCAGTTGGAAAGCCTTCAAGGACGAGAGCAACCGCCAGGCGGTCGAGTATCGTTGCGAGTTGAACGACGCCGTCGCCGAACTGCAGAAGGTGCGCGACGCGCAGATCAACGACATCAACGGGTATCTCAAGGCGAGCACCGAGAATCTGAGCCGGGCCATCGACGGTGCCGCGGGCGACAGCGCGCGTTACGCAAAGCTGCTCGAGGAGAAGAAGGCGGTACTTCAGCAGATCGACGAGAAAAGCCAGGCGCAGCTCGCCGGCATGGATGGTCCGTCCGCCTTGAAGGCCAAGCAGGTGTGGGACGCCTCACGCGAGTACGCAGCGTCCGAAGTCGCTCGCTATCAGGCCGAACTGGACAAGGCGAACTCGGGGGCGAACACGGCGTCGCTCCAGGGCTCACTGGAAAGCTATCAACAACGGTACGCCAACGACATCGCGAACCTCCACCGTCAATATGACGGCGTGAAATCGGTGACCGAAGTCATTCGCTGGGCTGTGCGCGACAAGACCGTCACGCCCACCTACCTCGGCTTCGACATCGATTCCGAGCAGGGTATGAAGCACAGCGACAAGTCGACGCAGTTCGCAGGCTATCTCAATCAGATCGTGCGCACTCGCGGTCAGGACTACGTGGCGCTCGTCGCGCCGAATCTGCTGGCGGGCATTCCGTCCACGACCGGTAAGTAACGATCGGCAAGTGACGGTCGGCAAAATGCCCGGCCATAAAAAATGCCGCCAGTCTGAATGGCGGCATTTTTTTGCCCGGATGCCTGGCGTCGGCCGGCCGGGCGATCCGGCGTCGAGCGAGGCCTTCGTCAGGCCGTCAGCCGGGCAAGCAAGGTACGCGGGCGCGCAGCGCGTGCCGTAGCGGCCAGCGCCGCCTCGTGCCAGCGCGCCGTAGGCACGTCGGCGGGCGAGAGCAGGCTGTCGAAGCCGCAGGCCCACAACATGGCCAGTTGATCGGGTAGCAACGGACCGGCGGCACGTATGGCACCGCCGAATTGCCACTTGTCGCGCAGCACCTTCGCCAGCGTGAAGCCGCGCCCGTCGCGCGTCTTCGGAAACTCGATCACAACGAGTTCCAGCTGGGGCAGGAACGGCGCAATGCGCTCCGGATCGTCATGTCCCTGCACGCGAATACCGGCCGGCGCCGTGCCCTGTGCGTTCGCGGCGAGCCAGGCGTCCAGCGGCAGGACATCCTTGTTGCCCGACTCGGCACCCGCGGCGGCCTCGTCGGCGACATACGTCCAGGTGTCTGCAGCGGGCAGTCCGTTTCGATCAATCAACATGCAAAGCTCCCTTGAATTCTTCCGCGCCCACACGGCCGAGCGTATCGATGAAGCGCTCGCCCTCGTGACGCAGCGCGCGATAGCGATCCAGAATGTTCTCGATGACCTGCGGCACGGCTTCGTAGCTCACGCCCGGGCCGAGAATCTTGCCCACCGCCGCGTTGTCGTCCGCCGAGCCGCCCAGCGTGATCTGGTAGTTTTCCTTGCCCGCCTTGTCGACACCCAGAATGCCGATATGGGCGACGTGATGGTGTGCGCAAGCGTTGATGCAACCTGACACATTGAGCGTGACCGGCCCGATGTCGCGTTGCTGCTCCTCGGTGAAGCGCAGCGCAATACGCTGCGCCACCGGCACCGAACGCGCATTGGCGAGCGCGCAATAGTCCAGGCCCGGGCAGGCGATCGCGTCCGAAATCAGACCGATGTTCGGCGTCGCCAGTCCGGCCGCTTTCAATTGCGACCACAACGCATACAGTGCCTCGCGCTGTACGTGCGGCAGCACCAGATTCTGTTCGTGCGTCACGCGCAACTCGTTGTACGAATAGCGCTCGGCCAGATCGGCCAGCACCAGCATCTCCTGCGAACTCGCGTCGCCCGGAATTCCGGCGGCGGGCTTGAGCGAGACCACGGCGCTGATGTAGCCCGGCACCTTGTGCTCATGCGTACACGTGTCGACCCAATGGCGGAAGGCGGTGTCCTCGGCGTAGGCCTTGTCGAACGTCGCGGATGCGGCAGGCAACGTTGCGAACTCGGGCAGGATGAAACGTTCGCGAATCGCCGCCACCACGTCGTCGGACAGCGGCTGATGCGTTTGCGCAATGCGCGCAAACTCTTCCTCGATCATCTCGATGAACTTCGCGGGCTGCATCTCCTTGATCAGGATCTTGATGCGCGCCTTGTAGATGTTGTCGCGACGGCCGAGTGCGTTGTACACGCGCAGGATCGCCTCGACGAAGCGCAGCAGATCGCTTTCTGGCAGCCAGTCGCGCACCAGCGTGCCGACGATCGGCGTGCGTCCCAGGCCACCGCCGGCATAGATCTGGAAGCCCACTTCGCCCTGCTCGTTCGTGCGAGCCAGAATGCCGATATCGTGAAAACGCACTGCCGCACGATCCGTCTGACCACCGGTGATGGCGATCTTGAATTTGCGCGGCAGATAGGTGAATTCAGGGTGGTCGGTCGACCATTGACGCAGAATCTCCGCGTACACGCGCGGATCGACGACCTCGTCTTTCGCGGCGCCGGCGAACTGGTCGGTCGTCACATTGCGAATGCAGTTGCCGCTCGTCTGAATGGCATGCAGGTCGACGTCTGCGAGTTTCGACAGGATTTCGGGGGCGTCGGTCAGCGTCGGCCAGTTGAATTGCAGGTTCTGACGCGTGGTGAAGTGGCCATAGCCCTTGTCGTAACGATTCGCCACGAACGCGAGCTGGCGCAACTGAATGGCGCTCAGCGTGCCGTAAGGGATCGCCACGCGCAGCATGTAGCCGTGCAGTTGCAGGTACAGACCGTTCATCAGACGGTAGACCTTGAAGTCGTCTTCGCGAAGTTCGCCGCTCAGGCGGCGCGCAACCTGCAGGCCGAAGTCGCGGGCGCGGTCCTTGAGGAATTCCCGTTCGGACGGATCGTAACGATAGATACCGGCGTGCTCGGGCGCCACGGTGAGGGCCGGTGCGTCGGCCAGCGTGGCTTGTGTGGCGGCATCGGCTGCCTGCTTGCCGAGGTCGGCGCGCACCGACGGGCCACGCGAGCGAAGTTGCTCACGGAAGTCGACGGGCACCGGGCCCGCCTGCCCGACCTGCGCCGGTCGCGGCATCGGATCCACGATCCGGTTGGCCGCCAGTGCGGCCTGCGCCGCGTCCTGTGCCGAAGCGAGCGCCGCTTCGTCGAACACATGCGCTTGCGCCAGGTCGTCGACCCATTGGTGTTGCTTGTCCAGCCAGACGACCAAGCCGTCTTCGAGCCGGTTCGCCGAAATCAGATTGCCTGCATTCATTCCACGCTCTCAATGCCTGTTGTTTTGTGGTCGCACTTCGCGAGTCGACCGGCAGGCTATCAAGCGGGGCGGGAATATACGACCATTTAGAAGTTATTTAGACATTACCTGACGTTGTTTGGGCCCGGCCCGCGGGCGCGACGCCTTGCCCGGCGGGGGCAGACGGCAGACACCACGACACGCCCAAAGGCGTTCAGTCGGAAATCGGAATGTAGGCGCGAAGGGCGAATCGGGCGTCGGGCATGACAACGAGGCGAGCTTCGACAACGCGTGCGCCTTCGATTTTGGCGAAGACCGGGAGCACGAAAACGCAGTCGAAGACGCGCTGAATGGTGGGCTCGGCGTTCGCCTCCACCGCGTGAAGGCGCATACAGCGCAGCCGGTCGAGAATGAAGCCCCGGATGTCCTGATCCGAAGGCATTTCAACGCCGATGGTGTGGGCGAACTCGTCGTGCGCGAATTTCCGGACGAGGTCGACGGTTTCGTCGAGATTGGCTTGCACGGCAACGACTTTCATGGCTTCCCCGATGACGAATGTCTGCGTCCAATACCCTGCGATACCTTGCGGTGCACACCGATGCCGGCGGTCGATTGCAGGCCGATGCAAGCGTCAATATTAGCAGGACTCCAAGCAGTGTTTCGCGCCCGCACGCCACGAGGTGCGCGTCAGTGAATCGGCCATTCACCGGGGCATCCGCGACACATCGATCCGATGAAAACCCAATGTAAATACTGTACAAAAACCACTGTATTTTTACACAGTACCCATGCTACATTGGCGCACATCACAACAACATCGTGAGTGACACATCATGAGCGACGCCAAATCCATCAAGTTCATCGTCGTGCCGTATCGCAAGAACAAGGACGGCGTACTACAACCGGGCGAGCTGCGTCAGGCGAGCACCGAGTTCGGCGCGGTACGCATCGCACAATCGATGGCCTCCGGTTTCGCCGGCATTGCCGCCTACGAAGTGCTCGTCGACGAAGAGGACGGCACGATGGACGCGCCGCGCATTCTCTTTCAGGACGGCGCCATTCCCGCGATGGCCGACTGAAGTCCCTCCCCGATCCGCCGATCGCCGGATCACTTCACTGCGCCCGCGTCGGACGCGGAATCGCGTCGAAGGTGCGGGTCTGACGCGGATGCTGAAGGTCGCGCGTGTCGAGCGCGCGGCTCGTGGCGGCCAGATCCTGCTCGCTCGGCCCGGTAGCGGCGCCATTGCGCGCGCTGGCCGTACGGTTGATGGTGGCGCTGGCGCTCTGGGCATCGGTCACGGCGGCCGAAGGCTGCCCGCCAACGGCCGACGCGGCCACGCTACGGGCCGGGGTCTGGTTCGATTGCCGGATGCTGCCGAGATCGCCGGCCCCGAGATACGACTGCGCGCTCGCTTGCCCGAACGTCAATACGCCTGCCAGACACACGCCGATGGCGAAGACTTTGCCGAGATTCATGAGGGCTCCCCTATCACGTTGAATGGCGTTCCGGGATGCCTGTGCGCCTGTGACTTCCTGCGCCCACCACGATCCCGACATGGCGGCATTGTCTCAAGGGCACCGCATTTTGTCGCCCGCATAAATCACAGTTGACGCTCCGGTCTTCCCCTATCAATTTCGACAGCCTGTTCTGCTACACTGCGCGAAAATGCGGGCCAAAGGCTCCACAGCGCAAAAGGGCAACCAAAAGCAATAACGGGGGGATCCCATGCCGGACGACATCGGTTTCCGACGGGCATCGGACGCGGTTCAGGCCGTAGGTGCCGGTCAGGCAGACTGGCTGGACGTTGTGCAGACGGCACGCGAGTTTCTCGGCGCAGATGCCGCCACGTTCCTATGCCACGACAAGCAGACCCGGTCGGTACGCTTTGTCGAACAATCCGGGCATGAATCGCGCCTCATCGAGGAATACGCGCGACACTTCTACCAGTACGACGACTCGACCCGCCGCTTCTGGGAGGCCCCGGCCGGCACATGGTTCGATTCTTCCATCGCCCTCAAACACGAATCGCCGAACGACCGCATCTTCTGGAACGAATTCATGCGCCCGCACCAGCTCCAGCAGTTGGTCGGCGTGGTGATCTGCAACGACGACGACGCGCTCACGGCATTGAGCATTCAACGCACACATGTCGCCGAGTCCAGCTTCGCGCACGCCGCGAAAGTCGCCGAATACGAGCGCATGCTCGCGGTTGCCTTTGCGGCCCGCCGCGCCGCCACCCGAGCGAGCCTCAACGCACTCAGCCAGATGCTCGATCCGACCCGCGAAGGTTTTCTCATCGCCTCACCGGACGGCTGGGTGCTGGAATGGGCGCCTGGCCTGGAAAGCTTGCTGGGCAGTGACGACAGCCAGCTCGTGCTCAAGCAACGGTTGCTCACGCATCGTCAACCGGAATGGCAGACGCGGCTGGTCAAGGCGATGCATGGCGTGAGCATGTCGCGCGAACCCGTGTCGATCGTGTTGCCCGACTCGTGGGGACATGCCTTCCGGCTCACGCTGCGCGCACTGGATCACCAGATGAATCACGGCCTGCGCTCGGCCGTGGGCGTGCGCATCGAGCGGCGCAGCATCTTCGATGTACCGACGGAGACCGCCCTGCGTCACCATTTCTCGCTCACCCAGGCCGAGGCAAGGCTGTTCCATCACCTCGTGGCAGGACTGACTATCGGGGAATGCAGCGAAGTGCTGAGTCTGGGCACGAGCACATTGCGCACGCAACTCTCGGCAATTCTGCGAAAGACCGGCTGCCATCGTCAGGGAGAACTGCTGCGGCTTGCGGCCATGCTCGCACCGTAGACGCGCCGATGGCACGGATGGCCCCGTCAGCCTGACACCCGAGGCGACCGACCCGCCGCATTACGACGTCGCGTCGCCTTTCGGATCTTGCTTTGCCTCATTCCCGGCGCCGCTGCCGCCCCCTGCCGCCTTGCCCAGCACGATCGTGCTGATGCGATTTCGACCACTCTGCTTTGCCACGAACAGTTGCTCGTCGGCCGCCTTCAGGATGGTTTCCGCGCTCTCGCACTCGCTCGCCAAGCCGGTGGCAGCCCCGACACTCACGGTCACCATGCCCCGCGCGCTGCCCTCGTGCGCAATGTGCAGACGTTCGACGTCACGCCGCACCTGCTCGGCCATGACCGCCGCCGTGGCAGCATCGGTGTCGGGCAGGACCACGGCGAACTCTTCACCGCCATATCGCGCGGCCATGTCGGCGTCGCGCCGGGTATGCCCCCCGATGTTCTTGGCGACGGCACGCAAGACGTCGTCGCCGACGGCGTGGCCATAGGCGTCGTTGAAGTGCTTGAAGTGATCGATGTCGACGAACAGGATCGACAACGGATTGTGACTGCGGCGCGCCCGCCGCCATTCACTCGCGAGCTTCGCGTCGAGCGCACGCCGATTGCTCAACCCCGTCAGGCCGTCCGTCACGCTCAGGCTCATCAGGCGCTCGGTCGCACTGACTCGCGTGCGTATGGCGGCCACGAGCAGCCACGAACCTGCGATCAACGTGGCAGCACAGGCCATGGCAATGACACCCAGCAGCACCGCGTGGCGCTCCCAGTCACGCAGGGTCGCTTGCGTCGAGGGCGTCGCGACCACATACATCGACGCGCCCGGCACGCGCACCGACCGGTAGGTACGCGCCCGAGCCCCCACGGGAAACGCCAGCGCATCGGCCAGATTGCGATCCTGCGTGGCGTTGCCGGGCAACTGCATCAGCGCGCCGGGGGGCGACCCCAGGCACGGATTGCAGGCCAGGATCGTGCCCTTCTCTTCCACGATATCGATCGTTTTCGCCCCGGCGGCATCGACGTCACCGATCAGCGCGCCCAGATGGTCGAGGCGCAAGGCGATCACGGCCACGCCGCCGAACGTATGATCGGGCGCCGCGATGCGACGCGTCAACGCAACCGACAACACACCGCCATGCGTGCGGGACGCATAGGGCTGCGAGATATACAGGCCGAGAGACGGATTCATCTCGTGCGAGCGGAAATAGTCGCGATCCGCCACGCTGATCGGGAGCTTCAGATCGGCGTCGAGCGGCGCCACGATGCTGCCATGCCGGTCGACGATGTAGGCGTCGTCGAGAAAGTCTCGACTGAGCGCCTGCCCGAAACGCACACGATCACGAATCCGTTCCGGAAACAACGCCGACTTCGGGTCTTCCGCTTCACGCACCATGTCCATGAGCAACGCGTCGTAGAGCGCAATGTTGCCACCCAGACTCGCGGCCACGACTGACGCCACGCTTTGCGCGCGCTCCAGCGCATAGGTGTAGCGCGCCTCGCGGTCGGCGCGCAGCAACAGGCCCACGCCGATCAGGATCGCGACGGCAATGCCGGTTCCCACCCAGCCGACCACCGACGGATACGCGTCGAACTTGTCGAACACGGCACGCAGCCGGCCCGACGTCCACGTCTTGAAGCGAGATACGCTCGAGCGATGGGTCATGTTGAATGGCCTTACGGGAGGTCAGCGCAACGGTTTGTGATGGTGTCGTGCGAGATCGTCGAGCAACGGCACGATGGCGAGCATGATGAGTACCATCGCCAGCGGGATCGTCGAGACAAACCCCAGATGTTTGAATCCGAGGGCGCCGGTCAGGCCACCCAGAAAGAACATGCCCAGCAGTGCACACAGCAGACGCAGCTTCTGCCGGTCGCCGATCACGCGTACGGCGTCGTGCGCCGCGCCCGCCCGGTTCCAGTAGCCCAGCTTGCCCAGTTCGATGCCGATGTCGGTGACCAGTCCCGTCACGTGCGTCGTGCGGATTTCGGCTCGGGAAATCTTGGTGATGATCGCGTTCTGCAATCCCATCACGTAGCACAGCAGCCCGACGGTCGCGGGTGCGAACAGCAAGCGATGCGCTTCGAGATTCGCGCCCATCATGCCGAACGTCAGCAGCAGCAGCGCTTCGAGCATGAGCGGCGCCGCGTATTCGCTATGGGTGTGGTGACGACGTCCCCAGTTGATCAGCACCGCCGAGGTCATGGCCCCGAAGAGGAAGGCCAGCAATGCGCTAAGGCCTGTGAGGACAAGCAGGACCTGGCCGAGCGCCAGGTTGTCGGAGAGCGACGCCACGATCCCCGACATGTGGGATGTGTACTGCCCGACAGCAAGGAATCCCCCCGCATTCGCCGCACCGGCGACGAAGGCGAGCGAGTACCCCAGACGCCGGTTCGCCGCGTCCGTGCGCACCGGCTGGGTAAATCCCCGAAGGTAATTGATGGGCATGACGCGTGAGTCCCGAGGCATCGCACTGCACGTATTCTAATGTGCGTTCACGTGTCACGGTGCGACCGCCCGAAGCGGGACCGGAAACCGGCCCCAACCCCTCACATTGCTTCACAACGGCCCATCAACACCGGCAATCACTGCTCGATCTGACGGTTCCAGCGTTGATCCCATTGCGCACGACGCTGGTTGATGGCATCCCAGTCCACGGTCTTGAGGTTCCTGGCCAGTTCGTCGATCTTGCCGATGCGCTTTTGCATCGCGGGCGGCACGCTCGCTTGCGGGTTGGTCGGGATGTACGCGCCTGCCGCCGCGGCCAGCGTCTGCCCCTTGGCCGACAGCAGGTACTGCGCGAGCTTCTGCGCCATGGCATTGTCCGGGCTGTTCTTCACCACACACAGGTCCACGAGCAATTGCACCGCCCCTTCCTTCGGCGCGACATACGCCACCGGAATGCCCTTGTCCTGAAGGTCGCTCACCGCCGTCGGCGTCAGCGGGAAGATGGCGGCTTCCCCGGTCTGGATCATTTCGGAGAGCTTCGCCGAGTTCGGGATGTACTCGACGACGTTCGGCCCCACCGTGCTCGCCCACTTGCTGAAGCCCGGCTCGACGTTCGTCTCGCTGCCCCCCCAGATGCGGTTCAGCGCCAGGAAGCCGTGCAGGCCGAACGTGCTGCTCGACGCCGACTGGAAGACGACCTTGCCCTTGTACTTCGGATCGGCGAAGTCGCTCCACGATGTCGGCGCCGTCCAACCCTTGTCCTTGAAGACCTTCGTGTTGTAACCGATTCCGGTCATGCCCAGTTGCACACCCGCGCCCATGTCGTCCTTCACACGGGCCGACGGCATCAGCTCCTTGAGCACCGGCGAATCGTCGAGCTTCTGGCACACGCCCATGCTGATGGCGCGCGCCATCACGCCGTCATCCAGAAACACGACGTGCATTTGCGGGCTGTTGCGGTTCGCCAGCAGCTTGGCCAGCACGTCGGACGACGTGCCCGGCACCACCACGACCTTCACGTTGTTGGCCTTCTCGAACTCCGGGAAGACCTGGCTCGTGTAAGCCTTTTCCATCGGACCGCCGTTCATGCCGATGTAGAGCGTCTTGGACTGCGACCAGGCCGCGCTGCTCGCGCCCAATGCCAGCGCCGCAGCGCACATGACGACCGTTCGGGTTAGCTTCATC
The DNA here is from genome assembly GCF_040391475.1 of Pandoraea pnomenusa. Lineage (GTDB taxonomy): Bacteria > Pseudomonadota > Gammaproteobacteria > Burkholderiales > Burkholderiaceae > Pandoraea > Pandoraea pnomenusa_C. The sequence goes on from NZ_JBEBXS010000001.1 coordinate 572,168, forward strand.
GTGGTTCTCCTTGCGTTTTTCAGGGTGTAAGGAATGAGGGGTTGGGGTCAGGCACGAGGTCAGGCGGCCACGCTCATGCTCGCGAACCGGTCGACGGCGAACGCGGCGATCGGCGTGGCCGTCTCGCCCTGCGTGACCAGGTCCGCCAGCACTTCGCCCACGCCGGGGGCGAGCAGAAAGCCGCCGCCGGAAAAACCGAAGGCGTGTACCAGACGCGGTGTCGTGCGGCTCATGCCGATGATCGGGTTGTCGTCGGGGGTCTCACCTTCGACGCCGCTCCACGTGCGAATCAGCAACGCGTTACGCAGCGCAGGCAACAGCGCACAGGCCTCGCGCATGACCGCGCGCGTGGTGTCGGCCGAGGGCTGGGCGTATTCGCCGTTGCCGGTGCCCCGGCCGCCGCCGATCACGCAATTGCCGCGCTCGACCTGCCGCGCATAGACCCCGCCGCCATAGACGCCAAGGTTGTGGCCGATGAACTTCGGCAACGGCTCGGTCACCCACATGTTCGGATAGATGGCATGCATCGGCACGCGCTCGCCGAAGGCGCCGGCGATGTGATTCGCCCACGCGCCCGACGTGTTGAGCAGCCAGTTCGCGCTCACGCGCAGCGTCTCGCCGGTCTCGGGCTGCGCCGTCAACTGGAAGCGCACGCCATCGTGCATCATCGCCGTGATCGGCGTGCGCTCGCGCACGTCGGCCCCCAATGCGCGCGCGGCACGGGCAAACGCCGGCGACACGAGGCGCGGATTTGCGTGACCATCGCTCATGCACAGCGACCCGCCGACAGCGCCGTCGCCGATCCACGGGAAGCGTCGACGAAACGCGTCGCCACGCAGCACAGTGGTCTGCAAGCCGTAGCGGCTCGCCATCGCCGACCACGCGTCGAGCGGTTCGAGATCGCTCTCCCGGCGCGCCAGACGCAAGTGTCCGGAGCGCACGAATTCCCCGTCGATGCCGATCAGCTCGGGCAGCCGGTCCCAGATGCCGCGGGCGCGCATGGCGAGCGGCAACTGCACTTCCGGGCGGCCCTGACAGCGCACACCGCCGTAGTTCACGCCGCTGGCCTGCGCGCCGCAGTAGCGTCGCTCGAACAGGGCCACGCGCATGCCACGCTCGGCCAGCGCGCGGGCCGCCGCGGCGCCAACCAGGCCGCCGCCGGCCACCACCACGTCGTAATGCAGGGTCTCACTCATCGCGCGCCTCCTCGGGAATCGCGGCGACGTTGTCGTCGAAGAGCATGGGCGCAATCGGAATCGGTTTGATCGGCGCCTGCGCGCGCAGACGTCCCACCTGCGCCAGCGTCTGACCACTCGCTTCGGCGAGCAGGTGACAGGCAGCCTCCCCGCACATGCGCCCCTGACAGCGGCCCATGCCCACGCGCGTGAGCGCCTTGAGCCGGTTGATCTCGGTCACACCGTCGTGGCGCACGCAGTCGCGCAGTGTGCGGGCATCGACTTCCTCGCATCGGCACACCAGCATGTCGTCGGGCCAGTGCGCCGACGGGTCCTGCGGCAGGGCGAACGCCCGCTCGATCCCCTCACGAAAGCGTCGGATACCGGCCAGCTTGCGCTCGAGGGTCGCGGCGTCGGGTGCGTTCGCCATCGCACGTATCGCAGGTATCGCAGGTATCGCAGGTATCGCAGGGGATGGCATGCCCAAGTCTTCGAGCAAGGCCAGTGCCGTGCGACGCCCCGCGAGTTCGGCCGCGTCCGCCCCGGCAATCCCGGCACCGTCCCCCGCCAGATAGATTCCGGGCTGCGAGCTACGGCCGGCCGCGTCGCGCTCGGGCAGCCAGCAACCATCGAGCGTGTCGAAAGCGAAGCGGCAACCCGCGAGATCGGCAAGCTGTGTCTCCGGGCGCAAACCGAAGCCCAACCCCACGGCCGTACAGGCGAGCGTGTGCTCGCGAGTGCCGCGACGCCAGCGAATCGCGCGCACACCGGCCGTCCCGTCGATGCCGTCAAGCGAGACGCCATGCTCGATGCGCACCCCGCGAGCGCGCAGCCATCCCACGTAGTAAAGCCCCTTGGCAAAAGTCCCCGGCTGGCGCATTAGCTGCGGCGCAGCCTTCGCCTGCCGGGCGAACGTGCTCGTGTCGAGCACGGCAGCCACGTTCGCACCGGCTTTGACGTATTGATAAGCCACGAGATACAGCAACGGTCCGGTGCCCGCGAACACGACGCGCTCGCCGATGGCGCAGCCCTGCGCCTTGAGTGCCACCTGCGCGCCGCCCAGCGTGTACACGCCCGGCAGCGTCCATCCCGGCAGCGGCAGTACGCGATCGGTCGCGCCGCTAGCGATGATCAGATGCGTGAAGGCAACCGGCGTGTCGCGACCGCCGTGCATGGTGTGAAGCCGTTTCGGTCCGTTCGGATCGCACGCCCACACGAGCGTTTCCGGCCGATAGTCGACCTTCGGCAACAACGCGGCCATGGTCTGGTGGATGGCGTCGGCCTTGGCGGCTTCGAAGCCGTACAACGTCTGTGAGGCCCGCGAGAAGCCGGCGCCCACAGGCGGCTGACGATAGATCTGTCCGCCCCAGCGCGCGTTCTCGTCGAGCACGACCGGACGCAGTCCGGCGGCCACGAGCGTCTGCGCCGCGCGAATGCCCGCGGGCCCGGCGCCCACGACGACGATTTCGGCACGCTCAGTCATGCGCACCTCCGTGGGGGTCCCCGACATCGGCCGCGCGCGTGAGCACGCGCATGCCGGGCTGCACCGTCGTCGAGCAGGCGCGCACGCGTGCGAGTTGGGCGTCGTCCGCTGCGCTCGACACCGGCGCGCAGCGCACCCAACAATCCTGACAGGCACCGATCAGGCAGAACCCGGCGCGTGGGGCGCCTGTGAATTCGCTGATGCGCACGTGGCGTTGATGCGTCAGGATGGCCGTGAGCAGCGTGTCGCCCGCGAGCGCCTGCACCGGCTTGCCGTCGAGATGGAACGTGACGGGCGCACGCGCGGTCTCGGCCAGACGCGTCAGTTGCGCATGACCCGGTGCCTCCGGCAGCGGATGCAAAGCGCTCGGGTCATGCAAGGGAGAAGAGAAGCGGGACATGAGGATCGTCTGGGTGCGCGGATTCAGTGCTGGCCGATGAGAATGCGGTTCAGGCCGTAAATGCGATCGAGCAGCAGCATGGCGCCGAGCGTCACGGCGATGACGAGCGCCGAGACCGACGCCATCATCGGGTCGATCGATTCGGTCGCGTACATGTACATGCGCACGGGCAGCGTGATGGTCTGCGGCGACGTGATGAAGACCGACATCGTCAGCTCGTCGAAGCTGTTGATGAACGCGAGCAGCCATCCGCCGGTGATCCCCGGCAGGATCATCGGCATGGTCACACGACGAAAGGTCGTCCACGACCCCGCCCCCAGCGACGCGGCGGCATGTTCGACGCTGCGGTCGAGCCCGCTGATCGACGCGAGCACGAGGCGCATGATGAACGGCGTGACCACGATCATGTGGGCGAAGGTCAGCGCGCCGAACGAGCCGGTCACGCCGAGCATGGCGAAGAAGCGCAGCAGCGCAATGCCGAGCACGAGGCCGGGAATCACCAGCGGCGAAAGCAGCAGACCGTTGAGGAAGTTGCGCCCCGGAAAGCGCGAACGGCCGATGGCCAGCGCGGCAGGCAGCGCGATCGCCAGCGAGAGCGTGGCCGACAGGAACGCGAGCTTCAGGCTGGTGAAGAACGACGCGATGAAATCCGGATAGTCGAGAATCGCGCGGAACCAGCGCAGCGAAATGCCACGCGTGGGCAGCGACAGCGTCTGCTCCGGCGTGAACGCGACCAGCACCACGATGATCATCGGGGCGAGCACGAAGAGGATGACGAGCGCGTGAAACGCGAGCGCCAGGGGACTGTTTTTACGCATGATGGCGAGTGGGTTCGGTTCTGCGGAAGGCGACGCGTCTTAGCCCATGCTGCGCGAATAGCGGCGCTCGAGCAGACGGTAGTACGTCAGCATCACGATCAGGTTCGCAACGAGCAGCAACACGGCGATGGTCGCGCCCAGCGGCCAGTTCAGCGAGCTGAGGAACTGGTCATACACGGCGGTGGCCGCCACCTTGAGGCGGCGTCCGCCCAGCAGACTCGGGATGGCAAAGGCGCTCGCCGACAGGCCGAACACCATCAGGCTGCCCGACAGGATGCCCGGCACCAGCTGCGGCAGCACGATGCGGCGCAGCGTGGTGGCCTGCGACGCCATGAGCGAGAGCGCGGCGTTCTCGGTCTGCGGATCGAGCCGTTGCAGCGATGTCCACACCGGAATGACCATGAACGGCAGCATCACGTGCACCAGCGCCACGACAATCGCAAAGTGGGTGTATTCGAGCTTGTAGGGCCCCATGCCGACGAGTGCGAACGCCTGATTGATCAGACCGCCCGAGCTGAGCAGCATGCTCCAGCCGAACGCGCGCACGACGATGGACACGAGCAGCGGCGAGAGAATGACCAGCAGGAAAAGGGAGCGCCACGGATCGCCCATGCGCGAGAGCACGTAGGCTTCGAACGTACCGACCACTGCGCACACCGCCGTGACCGTGAGCGAGATGCCGAACGTGCGCAGGAAGATCGTGTGGAAGTACGAATCGAACAGCACTTCCCGGTAGTTCTCGAACTGGAACGCCGCGATCGGTCCGCTCGCCGGATCGAATTGATAGAACGTGAGCGCGAGCGTCATGAGCAACGGGATCAGCACCAGTGCCACGAAGAGCAGCATGGCCGGCGCACTCATGACCCACATCGGCAGATAGGCGTGCCACGGCGCGCGGGCCGTGGGCAAAGCGCGTGGGCGCGTCGCTTGCAGGGTCTCAGCCATGGGCACGCTCCTGGGCGCCCGCCGCCCCCGGCGAAATGAAGCGCACCGCTTCGGCCTGCCAGTCGAGGCCCACCGGCGCACCTTCGGTCAGCGGCTCACCGCCTTCGTTCTGACAGCACACCAGCACTTCACCCAGCGCACTGTCCACGCGGTAGAGCCACTGGCTGCCAAGGAAAAAGCGACTCGTCACCGTCGCGGACAGACGGCCGGCGGCCGGGGCGCACAGCCGCACCTTTTCCGGACGCAGGCACAGCGTGATCGCGTCGCCCACCGCCATGCTGCGCTCGCGCGGCGAGAGTTCGGCGAGTGAGGCGCGTTGCGTCAACTGCGCGCCGAGTTCGACATGCAGATGTTCGCCGTCGCGCGCCGACACACGGCCCACGAGCATGTTGGCCTTGCCGATGAACTGCGAGACGAACGGCGTTTCCGGCCGTTCATAGGCGCGATACGGTGTATCGACCTGCGTGATGCGTCCCGCTTCCATGACCACGACGCGGTCGCTGATCGAGAGCGCCTCGGACTGATCGTGCGTGACCATGATCGTGGTCGTGCCGATCTTGCGCTGGATCGCGCGTAATTCGAACTGCATGTCCTCGCGCAACTTGGCGTCGAGGTTGGACATCGGTTCGTCGAGCAACAGGACGGGCGGTGCGATCACCACCGCTCGGGCGATGGCCACCCGTTGACGCTGACCGCCGGAGAGCTCGCGGGGGAAACGATGACCGAGCGCGTCGAGCCGCACGAGGGCGAGCGCTTCGCGAATGCGGTCCTGCCGCTCGGCCTTGTCGACGCCGCGCATCTCCAGCCCGAAACCGACGTTGTCCGCGACCGTCATGTGCGGGAACAGCGCGTAGCTCTGAAACACGATGCCCAGGCCGCGCTTGTTCGGGCGCATGTGCGTGATGTCGCGTCCGTCGAGCGTAATGCGTCCGGTCGTGGTTTCGACGAAGCCCGCGATCATCTGCAACGTGGTGGTCTTGCCGCATCCCGACGGGCCGAGCAACGAGACGAACTCGCCTTTCTCCACCGAGAGATTGACGTTCGAGACGGCATTCAGCTCGCCAAACGTCTTGGAAACATCCGTCAAAGTCAGGAAAGACATGGTCACGACCTTCGGGCGCGTGCGCGCCGCCAGAAATGCAATTGCCTCGAACAGTAGCGAGCCAAATTGCCGGTCGCAAGACGATGATTCCGTGAAATGAGATAAATTTTATGTTTATTTCAATTGACGGAATATTTCACAGATGGAATGCGAGTTTTGTTTCGCACTACCACCTCGGGATAATCCCTAACTCCCAGCAAATAATGGATGTTTTTTCCGAATTCGCACCCTGCGGGCCGTTTTCAATTTATATCGCCGTGCGCTAGTATTCCGTTTGACGGAATATTCGAGACCCTGATGAACACCTCCGATTCAACTCGCGCGCCCACGCCGGACGCTGCCGGCGCGGGTATTCTGCAACGCACGTTTGCCGTCATCCGGGCACTGGGCGACGCCAAACCCGAAGGCGAGCGCGTCACGCACATCGCCAAGGCCGTGGGCCTGAGTCAGGCTACCGTGCACCGGATCCTGCACGCGCTCATCGCCGAGCATGTGGTGGAACAGGACGAAACGTCCAAGTTGTATCGTCTGAGCATCGACTTCTTCGCAATGGCCGCACAAGCCGGCAATCCGAGTGGCATGCGCACCTTGTGCCGGCCGTCGCTGCTGCGCCTGTGCGCGAGCCTCGGGGACACGATCTTCCTGCTGGTGCGAAGCAGTTTCGACGCCGTGTGTCTCGACATGTGCGAAGGCCCCTTCCCGATCCGGTCGTTCACGGGCGACATCGGCGGGCGGGTGGCACTCGGCGTCGGCCAGGGCAGTCTGGCGATTCTCGCGTTCCTGCCCGAAGCGGAGCGCGAAGAGATCATTCGCTTCAACGTGCCGCGGTTGCGCGGCTACGGCGTGCTCGACGAGGTCTATCTGCGCACCGAGATCGAACGCGTGCGGCAGTTGGGATATGCGGGCAGCAACAGCGGCGTGCTCGACGGCATGGCCGGGGTGGCCGTGCCGGTGTTCGACCGCACGGGGCACGCGGTCGCGGCATTGAGCGTGGGCACGCTCGCGGCCCGTCTGTCGCAGGACCGTCTGCCGATGGTGGTGGAGTTGCTGCGGCGCCAGGCCGAACTGATCGGCCCGCAGACCAACCCGTTCGACGTTGCCATGCGGCGTCCGATGCATGGCCTCACGCGCACGCTGACCACCGAGCCGCTGGCCTGACACTTCCTGCGGGTCGGCACCGCGTTTACGGTGACGACGGCATCCGCGTTATTGATGACCGAAAATGGCCAGCCGCGCACGTGGACTCCTGCGAGAATGGCAAGCGGTCTGGCGGCGCATATTCGGCATTCCTCCCCTTCCATTCTTCAGGCCGCCAGCGCAATGCGGAGACAAGTCATGGCATCAGGCGAACATCGGTATCGGGTCAGCGTCGAGTGGATCGGCAATCAGGGCAGCGGCACTTCGGGCTACCGTGATTACGGACGCAATCACGAGATCCGGACCGAAGGCAAGCCGATGATTCCCGGTTCGTCCGATCCCGCCTTTCGCGGTGATGCGTCGCGGTGGAATCCTGAAGACCTGCTGGTCGCGTCGGCGAGCGCGTGCCACAAGCTCTGGTATCTGCACCTGTGTTCGGAAGCCGGGATCGTGGTGGAGACTTATCGCGACGAGGCGGTCGGCACGATGATCGATACGGCCACCGAAGGCCGCTTCACGAAGATCGTGCTGCATCCGCACGTCACGATTCGCGCCGGCGGCGATGTTGCACTCGCCACCGAGCTGCATCACGCCGCGCATGAGAAGGGCTACGTGGCCAACTCGGTCAACTTTCCGATCGAGTGCGAGCCGGTCATCGATACGATAGCGAAGTAAGGCAAGCCGTCAGGCGCGCGGCGACCGCGCGTCGAGGTTCGGGCTCAACCCGACAGGCGTTTGGCGAATTCGGCGTCGAGCGCCTGCGCACGCGAAACGCTGTCCAGTTCACAGAAGCGTGTGACGTAGGCCGTAATCGCGGGCGTCTCCGGAATCAGCTTGAACTGCGTGAGAAAGCGCATGGCGTTGCCCCATAGCGCGTCGGCCGCGGTGAACGACTCGCCCAGCCACCACGGGCCCTCGTTCTGCGCCCAGTGACGATCGATGGTCCACAACACCGACTCGTAGTCGCCATAAGGTGAGCGCGAGCGCTCCGCACTGTCGCGTCCGAGCGACTTGTCCACGACGGCCGGTTCGACGCACGAGCCGTAGTACACCATCCAGCGCAAATACGGACCGCGGCGCGGGTCGCCCGGCGGCGGCACGAGATGCTTTTCCGGATACAGCTCGGCCAGATACATGTAGACGGCGGCCTGCTCGGTAATCACCGCGTCGCCATGACGCACGGCGGGCACCTTGCCCATCGGATTGACGTCGAGATAATCCGAGCCGCGTTGCTCGCCGGTCGCAAAACGCAGCAGATGCAGGTCGTAATCGGCCTGCAGCGCTTCAAGCAGGACCAGCACGCCGGACGAGCGAGTGTTGGGCGCGTGATAGAAAGTGACGCGACGGTCGGTCGTCATGATGTCGTCTCCGATAACGCTATCGATTTCGCACGCATGTTGCGGCTCGCGAAACATCTTACTGTATCGCGTCGTCCCCGAGCAGGCGCATCAGGGTCAGGGCGTTGCGCTGTCCCTGATCTTCATAATTGTTGTTGAAGACGACGTAGATCCTGGCCACCTGCCTGGCGATCACGCGAATCGGATCGACCAGCGCGGCCAGCTCGGCTTCGCGGTAATCGTAGTTGAAGCGATCCGAGGCCACGGTGCTGTCGCGCACATTCCATGTCTCGTGATTGCGGCCGTGCAGCCGCAGCACGGCGGCGAGCGATGTGGTCGTCTCCCAGACCTGCGGAATGCTGTTCGCAAACCCCTGCGGCTCGTCGACGATGGTGTTGACCCAGCCCAGCGTGCGCAGCCATGCGAGTGTCGCCTCGCGATGCCTGTCTTCGAACCAACCGCGATGGCGAAACTCCGCGGCGACGTCGTAACCCGACATGCGCTGCGCACAGTCCTCCACGTGTTCGCGGCTTGTCTGATTGCCCGTGAGCCACGGCGGAAACTGGAAGTGCACCAGCCCGAGTTTGCCCGCGCGGCGCAACGGTTCGATGGCTTCGAGATAGCGCCGCCACATCTCGTCGCGCAGCACGGCGGGGATGTCTTTGTAATAGAGGTTCGCCTTGGGTCCCGGCGGAAGCTCGGATTGCAGATCCCTGGGAAAGGCAATGCGGGGTGTCTGATGGCCGGTCAGCAGGCGGAACGCCTTGATGTTGAAGACGAATGTGTCTGGCGTGCGTTCGGCCCAAAGCCGCGCGTTGGATCCCGACGGCATCGCGTAGTAGCTGCTGTCCACCTCGACCATGGGAAAGCGGCTCGCGTAGTAGCGCAGTCGGGCCTCGGCCGACGAATGCCCCGGCGGATAAAAACGCTTACAGGCAATGAGCGACTTGTCCGTCCACGATGCCGTGCCGACGTACACGTTCCCGTTCGGTGTCGCGACGTTCGCTGCCTGTCGGCCGGTCGTTTCCGGCAACCCGGCGTCATTGACCTCGGGCATGTCGCCGCTCAGAAGATCGCCCTGCCCTGGGTTCGACGATTGCGACCGACTCATGCGATACCTCCCGTTGCCGCGGGCTACCCGCAGGCAATGCGCTGGCTGTTCTCACGTGATGCTTCGCTGGCGTCGGCGCGCCCGCCCCGGGGGCGCGCTGCCCGATCTCGATTCGGGCTGGCACCTCGCGCCAGTATAGGTCGACGCGACTCGCCCCGCATGGGGACCGGACTGGGACGCACGCATGAAATACTGCATGCACATCTGATCCGGCACGCGCTCCCCGCACCGTGCCGTTTGTACGGCCCGCAGCTCACCCTGCGGGCCGCTTTTTCGTCCGGCATGGATCGTTCGAGCGCGTCGCCGCGCTATCATGGGCCGCCTGACCAATGCTTCCGCTTGCCGAGCCTGCCATGACCGAACGCCTGCCCGTCGAACTCCCGAAAGCCTACCGGCTCCTCAACCACGGCCCGACTGTCCTCGTGGGCAGCGCCCACGCCGGGCGGCGTAATGTCATGGCCGCCGCCTGGTCGATGCCGCTGGATTTCTCGCCGCCAAAGGTCGCTGTCGTCATTGATCGCAATACCCTCACGCGCGAACTGGTCGAGGCGTCGGGCGAATTCTCGCTGAACGTGCCCGCCCGCACCATCGCCCGCGAAACGCTCGCTGTCGGCTCGATCTCCGGACGCGAAACCGACAAGTTCGCCGACGGCACCGGCGTACGCGCCTTCGCCGGCTCGCACATCGGCGCCCCCCTCATCGAGGACTGCCTGGCATGGCTAGAGTGTCGCGTGATCCCCGAGCCGCACAATCAGGATCGCTACGACCTTTTCCTCGGTGAGGTCGTGGCAGCCTGGGCCGATCCGCGTGCGTTTCGCGATGGGCACTGGCAGTTCGCGCCCGGCATGCCGCGCAGTCTCCACTACATCGCCGGCGGAAACTTCTTCGAGACCGGCGAAGCGTTCGAAATCCAACCATGAGCGACTTTCCGACATCGTCACGCAGCGTCGAGACACCGCAAGACGCCAGACAAGCCGCACAGGCACTCTGGCGCACGAACGGCACGCGCAGTCCCTTGCCGCCGCATTTGCCAAGCGATGGCCCGCGCGGCAGAATTGACGGCGTCCCGAATGTGAGCGATCGAGAGTCGACATTGGCAGATTCCCTGAATATCAGCACCCATCCCGACGAGGCGGAGCGCCTTGCGGCGTTGCGTCGTTACGAGATCCTCGATACGCCACCCGAACCGGCGTTCGATCGCATTGTGCGACTCGCCGCGTACGTGCTCGGCGCGCCGATTTCGCTCGTCTCGCTGATCGATGAAAGCCGTCAGTGGTTCAAGGCACGCCAGGGTCTCGAAGCCACGCAGTCGCCGCGCTCGCTGGCGTTCTGTGCGCACGCGATTCTGAGCGATGACGTGCTGGTCGTGCCCGATGCCCGCGCCGACCGGCGCTTTGCCGACAACCCGATGGTCACTGGCGAGCCGAATATCCGTTTCTATGCGGGCGCGCCGCTGTGCACGCCCGAGGGCCACCGGCTGGGCACGCTGTGCGTGATCGACCGCAAACCGCGTGAACTCGACGACCAGAAGCGCGGGCTGCTCGCAGACCTGTCGGCACTCGTGGTCGACGAACTCGAACTGCGCCGCGTCAATCACGTACTGGGCGACATGGCCATGCGCGACGCGCTGACCGGTGCGCTCAATCGCCGTGCCTTCCTCATGCAGGCGGATCGCCAGTTTGCGGCCGCGCGTGTGCAACAGCGCCGCCTCGCCGTGCTGATGCTGGACATCGACCATTTCAAGGCCGTGAACGATACGTGGGGCCATGCCGTGGGCGATCGCGTCATCGTCGAAATGACACTGGTCTTGCGCGCAACGCTGCGCAAGGGCACCGTGATCGGGCGACTGGGTGGCGAGGAGTTTGCCGTGCTGCTTCCCGAGGCCGACGCACAACGTGCCGTACAGGCGGCCGAGCGCCTGCTCGCAGCCATCGGCAATGCGACGGTGCCCGGCCCCAACGGCCCGGTGCGGTTTTCCGCGAGTATCGGGGTGGGCAGTCTCGCTCCCGACGATATCGACTTCGGCGCGCTGCTCCAACGCGCCGACCGCGCGTTGTACGCCGCCAAGCAAGGTGGACGCAACCGCGTCGCCGCGCTGTAACCCCGTTAATGCCACGTACCGGACCGTAAACAAGATGGGCAAGAGCCGACTGGAAGCGTTCAGCGATGGTGTGATCGCCATCATCATCACCATCATGGTGCTGGAGATGAAAGCGCCGCACGGCAGCGAACTGGCGGACCTGCTGCCGATCGCGCCGACATTTCTCACCTATATCCTGAGCTACATCTACGTCGGCCTTTACTGGAACAACCACCACCATCTTTTTCATGCGGTGCAACGTGTCTCGGGCGGCGTGCTGTGGGCCAACCTGCATCTGCTGTTCTGGCTCTCGCTGATCCCGTTCGTGACCCACTGGCTGGGCGAGAACCACTTCACCGCATGGCCGACGGCGCTCTATGGCGCGGTGCTCTTCATGGCGGCCGTGGCGTATTACATCCTGACCCGCTCGCTGCTCGCCGTACACGGCGAAGGCGGCAACACGAAACTCGCCACCGCACTCGGGCGCGACGTCAAAGGCAAAGTGTCGGTGGTCGCCTATGCGGTGGCCATCGGCCTCGCGTTCGTGGCGCCGGCCATCTCGCTCGCCCTGTACGCGCTGGTGGCCGCCGTGTGGTTGATCCCCGATCGCCGGCTCGAACGGGTGCTCGAGGGATAAGCCCTGCCGGCCGCTGCCCGCACCCGAGGGCACGTGCAGGCCAGGCAGTCGACGCGCCTCGGGTTTTTACGTAGTATCCGCTCCATCATGCAAAACGTAACTTTTGAACTCACTGGCGAATTCGTCGCCCTGAACGACCTTCTCAAACTCACCGGCGTAGTCGATTCCGGCGGTGCAGGCAAGGTCATGGTGGCCAATGGCGCGGTCAGCGTCGATGGCCAGATCGAGACCCGCAAGACCTGCAAGATCCGCGCCGGACAGACCGTTTCGGTCGGTGGCGTACGCATTCGCGTCAAAGCGGCTTGAAACTGACCTGAACGTGGTCTGAAGGCGGTGGATGCCACGCAAATCCCGCCACGGGCCGGGCATCCACCACGGCACGGAATTCGACAGCTCACGAGGGCTATTGGGCCACCAGGCCCGTCAGGCCCATCGCATTGGCCCGGCGTGCCATCTTGCCGGCCCCCGCATCCTTGCTGCCAGGCATGACGTCACCGCGTGACGCTCTCCCGGTTTCTCCCATGTGAGCCTGCGCGCGCAGGCCGCTATACTTGAAAGCGTTTTTGGCGTGTCAGCAGCTCAAGTCACACCCGACAATGTCCGCAGGACGTCCGAGGAGGCCCTTGCGATGGTCGTGCCCGGTTCACCGTCCAGTGGCGCCATACCGGCGCCCGGTCGCGAGGCGCTGCTGGCAGCGCTCGACCGCTCGCTGGGCATGCTCACGCTCACGCCGGCCGGCATCATCGTCGACATCAACGACAAGCTGCTCGGCGAGTTCGGCTACACCCGCGACGAACTGCTGGGCAAGGCGCACGCGGTCCTGTGCGAACCGGCCGACCCGCACTGCGGCGACGCCCTCGCCCAAGTGGCACGCACCCGGCGCTCGCACACCGACCAGGTACGTCGACGCCGCCACGACGGCAGTCCGATCTGGCTCGAAGCCACTTACAACCCGGTATTCGACGACGCCGGCCAGCTCGCTTTCGTCATCAAGCTGGCTGTCGACGTGACCGCGCGCGTGGAGCGTCAGGCGGCCGACGACGCTCGCCTGCACATGCTCTCGCTCGGCGTCGACGAAACCGATAACGCCGTGCTGATCACCGACGCACAAAGTCAGGTTTGCTATGTCAACGCGGGCTTCACGCGCATGTTCGGCCATGACGCGCAGGCGGTGGTCGGCCAGTCGGTGAATGTGCCGTTCGGCACGCTGGCGCTGGGCGAACCGGCGGACGGCGCGCCGGCGGTGGACGTCAAGCAGGCCGTCGCCGACTGTCTCGTTTCGGCGCGCGACGGCCGCAGTTGCCACCGCGAAGTGCTCGTGCGCACGGCGCAACAGCACCCCCTTTGGGTATCGGTCGTCACGAACCCGATTCTCGACGCGAGCGGCAAGCTGGCGAACGCCGTGGTGCTGTTCACCGACATTACGCAATCTAAGATTCAGGAAGTCCTGCAGCACAAGGCGCTTGCCGCGATGGTGCGCGACGCGCCACTGGCGGAAGTGCTCCTGCTCGTATGCCGTGAGCTCGAACAGATCGCACCGGAGGTCATGGCGTCGGTCGTGCGCGTGGACGCCGAGGGGCGGCTGCGTCCGCAAGCCGGGCCGAGCCTGCCTGCGCAATACCACCACATCATCGATGGCATCGAGATCGGGCCGAATGTCGGCACCTGCGGCACGGCGGCGTTTCAGGCGCGTCCGGTGATCGTGACAGATATTGCGCACGACCCGCGTTGGGCGAGTTATCGGGAGATGGCTGCCGAGTTCGGACTGGCGGCGTCGTGGGCCATGCCGATCATTGCGAACGACGGCCGCGTGCTCGGCGTGCTCGCCTTCTACTACCGCACACCACGCGGCCCGGATGCCCTGCACGAGCGCCTCGTCGACGTTTGTGTGCATCTTTGCAAGCTCGCGTTCGAGCGTGACGAGTCGCGCACACGCATCCGCCAACTGGCCTTCTCGGACAGCCTCACGGGCCTGCCGAACCGGAGCATGCTCAACGTGCTCGCTGCGCAGGCCATCGCCAGCGCGGCTGAGCTGAACACGCGCATGGCGGTCATCTTCATCGATCTGGATCGCTTCAAGCAGGTCAACGATTCCCTCGGGCATCAGGCGGGTGACGTGCTGCTGCGCACGATCGCCCAGCGCCTGCGACGTTCGTTGCGCGGCGCGGATATTGTGGCGCGTCTGTCGGGCGACGAGTTCGTCGCCGTGCTCACGGAATGCGATCCCGAGCGGCTTGATATCGCCATCGAACGCATGCGCAGTGCGCTGTGCGCGCCGTGTCAGGTCGACGGTGTGACGCTTGCGCCGTCGGGCAGCTTCGGCATCAGCCTGTATCCGAATCACGGCAAGGAATTCGACATCTTGCTGCAACGCGCGGACATGGCGATGTACCAGGCGAAGATGACCAGCCCGGGCAGTGTGCGCTTCTTCAACGAGGACATGAATATCCACGCGCAGGAGCGGCTCGAACTCGAAACCGCCATGCGCGACGCCTTGCGGCGCGGCACGCTCCAGCTGTTTTACCAGCCGCAGATCAATCTGCTCGACGACACCGTGTACGGCGCGGAAGCGCTCACGCGCTGGACGCATCCGCAGTATGGCGAGGTGCCGCCCTCACGCTTCATTGCGCTGGCCGAGGAATGCGGGCTTATCGGCGAGTTGGGGACGTGGACGCTGCGCGAGTCGTGTCGGCAACTGGCGGACTGGCGCCGGCGCGGTGTGGGCATCGGTAACGTGTCGGTGAATCTTTCGCCCACGAACTTCCATGACCACGACCTGCCGCGCACCATCGCACAGGCGCTCGCGGATCACGAACTGCCGCCGTCGTGCCTGGCCATCGAAATCACGGAAAGCGTGTTGATGGATCACAATCCGAGCACGCTTCGCATCATCGACGAAGTCCACGCGATGGGTGTGCGCATGTCGATGGACGACTTCGGTACCGGATATTCGAGTCTGGGTTATCTGCGGCGATTGCCGGTGTCGGAACTCAAGCTCGATCGCAGCTTCGTTCACGACATTGCACGCGACGAAACCGTGCGTGCGCTGACCAATGCGATCATCAGCATCGGCCGCAATCTGCATCTGACGGTGGTCGCCGAAGGTGTGGAAGACGACGCGCAACGCGACCTGCTCGTGGCCCAAGGCTACCGGGTGGCGCAAGGCTACCTGTTCTCCGCCGCCCTGTCGGCGAGCGACCTCGAACACTGGCTCGATCAGTGGTCGGCACGGCGGCGAACCCCGGCGCCCGTTTCCTCGTAAATCAGGGCGCCAGGCCCAGCTCCATTTGATGCAGGGCCGTCTCGATGGCCTGACTTTGCTCCGCGTTGAGCGATTCGGCCGCCACGCTCGTGGCGCGGCGATAGATCATCTCGCCGTATACGTTGGCGAGCGCACGGGCGGACTGACACAGCGACAGATTGCTGTCAGCCGCCTGATGACTGGTCCAGTAGTTGATCGCCTGTTCGATGTCGGCGATGGAATAGTTGGCTTTCATGAGGTGTTCTGTCTCGCCGTGGAATGGAATACTGTAATTATATACAGTATCCGAGAAATCTGAATATCGTCGCTCGTACCGATGCACGCATGCGTCGATTCTCCGGCGCACGTTTCGGAACTGCAACACTTGATGCAGGGCGACGTACCAACTCTCGCCATACGACGAGAAAAATTACATAAAAATCATCAGCTTACGAATTCCGGCACGATACTGGCTTTCAGTCGGGTGAAAGCGCCGGGCCGCGTCTGTGGACGCGCCTGCCGGCGTCGTCCACGACTACCGCCCCGACGGAGCCAGCCATGCCGCCGAGACATGCCGCATTTTCCGACCTTGACGGCCACGAGCGTCAATGGCGCCCGTTTCGGCCCCGCCCTACCGTCCACAATGTCACCGGACGGCGTGGGTTTCTGCGACGCTATCTCGGTCAATGCGTCCTGTTCGTGCTCGGCGCCTGCGGCCTTGTCAGCGCTCACGCCCAGTCGATGGCGCCTGCCAACACGTCGCCCATCGACGCGTTTCACCAACCCTGTGTTGCCGTGCGCGCCCTGCCACGCGCTGTCCTGCGATTGACGCCCGATGGGGAAACCCTGCGCCCTGCAACCCAGCCGAGCGCCGATGCGGATCGCACCAGGCAGCCCGCCAGACACTACGTCGATCTCGACAACCTGTGCGCCACACCGCCCGCTTTCGCACCGACCCGGGATATCGATTCGACGTCGGTCTGGTACGTCGATGCACCATCGGCGTACCGGCATGCCGTCGTGCATGGCGCCAACGGCCTGGCGTCCTGAGCGGCAGTCGACGACGTTTGTTATGCTGCGGCTTTCGTGTGACCGCTTCGATCCCAGATCGTTGTCACGCCTCACGCCACTCCGGAATTTCGATGCCCGCCGACACGCCTGACAACCCCACACCGTCCAACAAGCCGACGCCCGCCAAACCGGCGCCCGGCGCCGTCACACCGCCTCCGCCGGGTGCCACGCCGCTCGCGTGGATCGGGTTGCTTGCCGCAGTCGCCTGGGTGCTGAAGCATCCGAATCCGACGTGGGCCGTCGGGGTGCTCTGTCTTTGCGCCGGCCTGATCTCGTCGTTCGGTGCGCGCCGCCGAGGCCGTTCGCCGTGGCCTGCCTTCTTCACCGGGCTTCTGCCCGTGGGCGTCGCACTGTTCTTCGCGTTGCTGATGCTTCGTCCGCTGTTTCGGTGACAGTTCACGCGCGCGTCATGGTGACGACACCGTCGTCCCGCGTCTCGCGGCCCATGAGTTACCCACAACTTCTGTGGATAACCCACTGGATAACCTCGCACACCCCTCTCGAAACGCCCGCCAACACAGGCTGTCAAGAGGATTGCCCGTTTGATCATCAAGGTTGGATAAATTTTTTACCCTTGACGTTTTGCCCCGCGTCTGTGTCGGTGCGTCATCGCACTGACACGCGACAGACGCAGACAAACGCCCGGGCAGTTCGACGCAAACGCAGCGCCAATTGCCCATGCATCCGGTCTCGCGTCACCTGCGGCGCGCCGTCGCGCCCGACCACCGAAGGGTTCGCAGCGCAGGGCTTTCGGCCTATGATTGAGACATGCGATACCTCGCTATGCATGACGCGAGATCCCACGCTTGACGCCGGATCCCGAGTCCTTTGCGCGGCGACGGTCGCTTTCCAGTGACTCTCGGGAGAACGTCTCGTATGACCCAATCCGACAAGCCGTCCGTGTCTTCTGCAACCCCTGCACCGTCGACGACCGAAGACGAACGCGTGCATCTCGACGATCTGCTGGCCCATCATTCCGTCACGGAAACCGTCGACCGCGCGTCGGTCATCGACCTGATCAAGAAGTTGCGCTCGCCCGACGTGAAAACGCCGGAGGACCGCGACCGCGTGGTCAAGGAAAGTCGATTGTGGAAGGAAGTGTCGCATCGCGACACCGCCATGTCGCTGCTCAATTCACTTGCCCAGATGGCCCCGATTTTCCTCAACCAGATTCACTGGTGAGTGACAGCGTCGTTCACGCGCGCCGGACGCGTCCGGCGCGTGCTTGCCTCGCGCTTGTCCGCGCTTGTCCGCGCTTGCCCGCTCTTATCTGCGCTTATCCCGGAATGTCGGCGTCAATTGATCTGGATTAAGGTTGCATGCACTCGTCAGGCGGCGAGCCGGACACCGCCCTGTGCGTGCCTTACAATGCGGGTCGCGCAAGCTTTCCCTGTTGACCCGACATCATGACCGCCACGCTGGAAACCCCCACCGAATTCAAGAGCTGGATCTGCCTGATCTGCGGCTGGATCTATCACGAAGCCGACGGCGCGCCGAACGACGGACTCGCCCCCGGCACGCGCTGGGCCGACGTGCCCGCCGACTGGCGCTGTCCGGAGTGCGACGTCTCGAAGGAAGATTTCGTGCTGTCGGAGTTCTGATACCGGCCGCTACGCCATCGGCAGTGTCGGCGCCAGCCATCGGCTCGCCGGCCCGGCATCAGTGATGCCAGCCCCAGCCTCGGCCCCGGCCGTGCCAACCGCGATAGTAGCCACCGCCGTAGTAGCCGCCTGACACGCCGAGCGTCACCACCGGCGCAGGCGCCACGGCGTAGCCCGGGCCATAGCCGTAGTAGCCGTAATTGCCGTAGTAGGCGTCGCCATACGCTGGTGCACCGTAAGGCACGGCGACACAGCCGGCCATCGTCATGGCGACGGCAGCGCCGCCCGCCAGCATGAGTAAGCGTTTCACGATGAAGTCTCCCGCATGAACGATTCGTGATTTGCGTGGTGACAACCGGCGACCCTCCTGCTGGCCCATCCCCACGCTTTCACTCGTTAGACACGCAGGTTCCGCTGAAATGCGAGCGAAGGCGACGCTCTTTGGTTACCAAACGTGACATTGGTAACCGCGCCGAGATCATTGGCGCACCGCGCCTGTCGTCAAAACACCCAGCAGCGGTCGCGGCCGGCGCGCTTGGCGCGATACAGCGCCATGTCGGCCCGCTCGACCATGTTCATGGGCGAGTCTTCGTCCTGCCACTCCGTAATACCGAAGCTCGCGGAGAAGCGCAGCGGCGGTTCGCTGCCCTCGAGCGACTCGCGCTTGCAACGCTCCCGAATACGATCGGCCACGCGCAGCGCATCGCGCTCGCTGGCGCCGGGTAACAGAATGGCGAACTCCTCGCCGCCGATCCGGCCGATCAGGTCGTCGCCGCGCAGTGTCGACGAGCACACAAGTACGAAACGGCAAAGCACCTGATCGCCGATCGCGTGACCGTAGGTGTCGTTGATCGACTTGAAGTGATCCAGATCGGCCACGATGAGGCTCATCGGTTCGTTCTTGCGTTGCGCACCTTCGAGCAATTGTTCGAACCGATGGAAGAAGTAGCGGCGCGTGAGACTGCCGGTCAGCTCGTCGTAGCTCGCCTCGAACGCCAGTTGATTGTTCGCCGCGCGCAGCTCCTCGTTGGACTGCCGCATCTGACGGTGCTGGGCGCGCTCGCGCCAGTAGATCCAGCCCCCGAGCGCGAGAATCACCACACCGCCGAGATACAACAGGAAACACAGCGCCAGATCCTTGGCATGCTGGCGCGTCAGCGCTTCCCAGGCATCGACGTTCTCGACGGCATAGACGACCAGATCGTTGCTCGAACTCGGACGCGACACGATGACGAACGGCTTTTGAAAGTCACCGAACGCAGACATGCGGTCGAGCAGTTCCTGAGGCACCCAGACGTTCGCGCGCCCCGGCGCCCGCTTGAACTGGGAGATAGGCATATGCGCAAAATCATGGCGTTGATACAACGCCATGCGTTCGACGTCGGACAGCGTGCCGATCTTGCCGTCCAGCATGAATCGATTTTCGAAGCGCGGATCGTTGGCCATGATGACTACGCCGTTGCCGTCGGTAATGAACGACTCGCCGCTACCCACCCAATGACGCAAGCGCGTGAGTCCGATCTTGGTCATCACCACACCGATCAACGTGCCCTCGCGATAGACGGGGGCGCTGAAATAGAGTCCGGGCGACTGATGCTCCCATCCGGCAGCGTAGTTCTCGTAGCGAGCGCCGAGTAGCGCGTTGGTGACGTAGGGCAAGCCGGCCAGCGACTGACCGATCGGCGACGGCGCGTCGCGGAAATTGCTTGCGGCCACGCACACGCCATGCGTATCGATCACCCACACCCGGTCGACACCGAAGTATCCCTGCGCACCGTGCAGGAACGCATTGGCACGATCCGCCGCTTCGGGCGTGGCTGCCCCGCCTTGCGCCGGGCGCAACACGTCGCGCAGCAGATCCACCTCGGCCAGTGTCGAGGGAATGGCGCGCACCATTGCCAGATCGGTATTGATGGCGTGAATCATGCCGTCGGCGACCCGATCGGCCACCGTTTGTCCCGCATCGACACTCTGCGCAAGCTTGTCGCCGACCAGTGACGTGGCGGTCCGGTCCGCCGCAACCCAGCAGGCGACCAGCACGCCGACCGAGACACAGGCGGCATAAAGCCAATGCCTTATCCTCATCCGAAAATCAAACGCTCGTTCTATTATTTTTCAGTTATTGCATTGGCAAAGTCTTCGCCTCTTTCGAGTCGCGTTTCTGTCTTTTCCCCGGACAGAATCTCTGGTCACGACCGGCATCCCCGATGCCTGCGAATGCATGCCAATTCTGGTCTGCGCGTCAAACTCTTTTCCCCGTTTCCGATCCCCGGCTTGTCGCGCCCCGCGCCTTGGAATCCTTGCTGCCTCGTATTGTGCTCCCCAACAATTGCAAGCAGTTGACAGTGCACCGTGCCCGGCGCCGACTGCCGTTGAAGGAGATTCGCATGTTTTGCGATATTCCGGAGATTCTATAGCACTCCGACGGTGATGCCGTACGAAATAACGTCGGACGAACGATTTATTCTGAACCCCTATTTAATCTATTAACTAGCCGAATATTTGCACGTCAATTCCTCTCGTTTTAGCCACAAATGCCAAAACGCGAAATTATCGAATCCAACTGTTCGATTTCCACCGGCCGGGAAAACAAATAGCCCTGTGCGTAGATCGGTACGAAATGGCGCAACCAATCCAATTGACGGTCGTTCTCCACGCCTTCGACGATCAGTTCGATCCCCAGCGAGCGCGCAATGTTGACAATGTTCGAGATCATCAGACACGAACGCGATGAGTCGGGAATCGACTCGACGAATGACCGGTCGACCTTGAGTGTGTCGACGGGAAAACGCGTCAGATAAGACAACGACGAGTAGCCCGTGCCGAAATCGTCGAGCGCAATGCGCACGCCCGCGCGCTTGAACTGCGCGATCTTCATTTCGACGAGCGCCGGATTCTTGACCATCACCGATTCGGTGATTTCCAGCTCCAGCCGATTCGGCTCGATGTCGTATTCCTTGACCAGACGCTCGACGAGCTCACCGATGTCGCCCCGCCAGAACTGGACGGACGAGACGTTGACGGCAAGTTTCAACGCGCGCATCGGCGTCTCGCGCCACTCGGCCAATTGACGGCAGGCTTGCCGAAGCACGAATTCGCCGATGGCGACGATCTGCCCCGTCGTCTCCGCGAGCGGGATGAACTCGCCAGCCGCCAGAACACCCCGCTCCGGGTGACGCCAGCGAATCAGCGCTTCCATGCCGCAGACGCAATCGGCGCCGAGGGCAATGATCGGCTGATAGGCCAGGAAGAATTCGTTGTTGGCCAGCGCCTGCTCCATCTGGCGCTCCCAGACGACGAGCTGGTGGGCCGGGTACGTCATCTGCTGGGTATAGACGTGCACGACGCTCTTGCCCGCTTCCTTTGCGGAGTACATGGCCAGGTCGGCCTTCTTGATGAGATCCGCCTCCGTTTCCTCCGGCTTGGACCAGAACGAGACGCCGATGCTGGCGTGCAGCGCGAACGAGGTGCCGTCGGCCAGCATCGGCGCCTTGAGCGCTGCGAGGAGCGTTTCGCCGAGCGGCTCGGCTTGCGCTGGGGCGTCGTCGCCTTCGAGCAGCACCATGAACTCGTCGCCCGCAAACCGTGCGAGCATGGCCCCCGGTGGCATGCGAGGCACGAACCGCTCGGCCACCTGACGAATGATCTCGTCGCCCTGCGCGTGACCGAGCGTGTCGTTCACGCTCTTGAAGTTGTCGAGATCGATGTGCAGCAGGGCAACCTTTCCGACACGCTCGGGATGGGACAGCGTCGCGCGCAATGCCTCCATCAGGGCGTACCGGTTCGGCAGGCCGGTGAGGGCGTCATAGGAAATCAGTCGCGTGAGCTGCTGATCGCGGCCAATCAAGCGTTGCATCAGATAGGCAATCAGCGCGAAGAAAACGACCAGCGCCACGGAGACGAATGTCGCCATCGTCAGATAGACGCGCTCCACGTGCCGATATTCGGCCAACTCTTCGTCCATCGACAGCCCGACCTGCACGGCCAGCGGATAGTCGCGCAGATGACGATAGGCCACGATGCGCTCGATGCCATCGATAGGGTCGCGCTGGACGCCCGACATGCGTTGCTCGGGGGAGAACGACGGTAACTCGCCCGTGCCCGTGATCGCCACACTCGCCCCGGTACTGCGCGCGAGCAGCGCGCCGTCATCCGCAATCACGGCGATCTGGCCATATTGGCCGAGCACGGCGTTCGTATAAAAGTCGGTGGTGAAGTAGCTGGGCTCCTGAGACACGACCACGACGCCCGCGAACGAACCGTCGGGGTTATTCAGGCGCCGGGTGAACTGGAGTACCCATTTGCGCGAGACGCGCCCGAAGACCGGGTGACTGATGTAGAGGCTGTCGCTGGCATTTTCGACGTGGACCCGGAAATGCTCCCGGTCGGCGATGTTCACACCGGTCGTGTTCGGCATGGTGGCCGCGAAGACGTTGCCGTTCGCGTCCGCCAGGCTGACCAGCACCATGAACCGGTCTGCGACGATCCCCTCGTTAAGCGTGCGCTGGAGATCGAAATCGCCGCGACGGCGCTCGTACTCGTACTTTACGAAGCGGGTAATCTGATCGACCTGCCGGATGGCACGTAGCGTCTGTTGTTCGAGCGCCGTGGCCACCGTCGAGGCCGATGCTGCGGTGTCGCGCAGAATCGCCCTGTGTTCGATGGAGACACGCCAAAGCACGGCCGTCCACATCAGGACCAGGATCAGAACGCCGAAAATCAGAATCGCGACGATAGAGCGATAGGACGTCGTCCAACGTCCGCGTCGCGCTTCCGCCGTGCTCGGTTCCGCCATAGATCGAGATCCTTTCAGCCTTCGCGCCCGGCGCAAAGAGCTCGGTGTTGGCCCGTTTGTCTAGAGGATCCTGGGGCGTCGCTGCGGGACGCCTTTGTTTCCGGCAAGTGTAAGGCAATCGCAGCGCCCCCGGAAGACGTTCGCCGGCCCCTGGGTAGCACGACGCGTCGACCGCATTCGAACGGACGAGCCCCCACCCGCCCTGCGGCGTGCCATATCTCGGATTACGGACAGTTCGGCTGCCACTGCATTAGGAGAATCCCGGAGATAGCGTCCAAAGGACGCTGCCCGGCGGTGCAACACGCGTGATTGCGGACAGGATTGCGGACTGGCTCAGGATTTGAGCAGGTCGATGACGGATTCCAGGCGCCGACGCAGGTCGTCGACGTCGAGCGGGCCTTCGCCCTGCCCTGCCCCTTGCTCCGCCTCGGACGCACGCGCGCCCCCGGCAGCGGCACGGGCGCTGCGCGGCGAGTCGGCTTCGAGCCGATTGCGGGCACCGTTGATGGTAAAGCCCTGCTCGTAGAGCAGCTCCCGGATACGCCGGATCAGCAGGACTTCATGATGTTGGTAGTACCGTCGATTACCGCGCCGCTTGACCGGGCGCAACTGCGTGAATTCCTGCTCCCAATAGCGCAGAACGTGCGGCTTGACGCCACACAGTTCGCTCACCTCACCAATAGTGAAGTAACGCTTGGCGGGAATCGGCGGCAAGGCAACGTGATCCATCGCAGCGTTAGCAGAATGGGACGACGGTTAGATTGCGGACAAAAAGCCAGCGGCCGCCACAGAAAGCGGCGGCCGGGATTTACTTGCTCAGTACGCCAGACTCCACCATCGACTTGAGCTTCTGGCTGGCGTGGAAGGTGACGACGCGACGTGCGGCAATCGGAATGGCCTCGCCCGTCTTCGGGTTCCGACCGGGCCGCTGCGGCTTGTCTCGCAACTGGAAATTGCCGAAGCCGGAAAGCTTCACGCTGTCGCCCGACTCAAGCGCATCGCGAATCGACTCGAAGAAGGCCTCGACCATGTCCTTCGCTTCACGCTTGTTCAGACCGACATGCTCGAACAGCAACTCGGCCAGTTCGGCCTTCGTCAGTGTCGGCGCTTCGGTCGAGACCTCGTTCACTTCGCTGCGGCCCAGCGCAATGCGCTGCGCCGCGAGCATGGCTTCAAATTCACCAGGATTCATTTCGTTCATACGTCCCACGCGATGGCGATGACAGTGCGATAACCCACTCGCAACCGAGTTTTTTTGCCGGGTTTCAAGCGCGCAAACGTGCGCCGAACCCTTCTACCCGTTGTACCAGTGCGTTAATGGCGCCCTGGACCGTCTCGTCTTGCAACGTACCCGAGGGGTCTTGCAGAGTAACACGAAACGCCACGCTTTTGTCCTGCGCGCCCAGGGAGCCCGAAGCCGCGCCGGCCTTCGGACGGAACTCGTCGAACAGGCGAACCGATTGCACGATGCCGCATGCCGGATCGTCGTGACGAGCGGCCAGCATTGCGTCAAGGAGACCCTGCACGGGCTGTGCCTGATCGACCACGAGTGCGATGTCGCGCGTGACCGGCGGGAACTTCGAGATTTCCTCGTAGCTCGCCACATCGCGCACGAACAGTGCCTCGGCCTCGATCTCGAACAGCACCGGGGCGTGCGGCAGGTCGTACTTCTGCTGCCAGCGCGGGTGCAACTCACCAATGAAACCGACGCGCTTGCCATCGACTTCGATCGCGGCACTGCGTCCCGGGTGCAATGCCGGATGCTCGGCCTTCAAGAAACGCGCCACGCGCGGAGCGAGCAACGCTTCGAGATCGCCCTTCACGTCGAAGAAATCGACTTGACGTGCGGCGGCGCCCCACTGCTCTTCGAGTGCCGGGCCGTACGCGAGCGCCGCCACGGTGAGCGGCTGACGGTAGCCGCCAACGCTCAGTTCACCCGACGCCACCGTGTTGTCACGGTGATACGTGCGGCCGATTTCGAACACGCGCACGCGCGACGCCTTGCGATTCAGGTTGTAACGCGCCGTCGCGATCAGGCTGCCGATGAGCGTCGAGCGCATCACCGCGAGGTGGCTGGCGATCGGGTTGAGCAGCTTGATCGGGTTGTCGTTGCCAGCGAAGTCCGCTTCCCACTCGACGTCGACAAAGCTGAAGCCGACCGTCTCGTGATAATCGCGCGCGGCGACGGCGTGACGCACCGCATGCTGCGAACGACGACCTTCGTTCGTCGGACGCATTTCGCTCGCCGCGACCGGCGGGTTGGCCGGGATACGGTCGAATCCGTAGATGCGTGCGATTTCTTCGATGAGATCTTCTTCGATCTCGATGTCGAAACGGTACGACGGCGGCGTCACGTCGAACACGCCGTCGTTCAGCGTGAACGGCAAGCCCAGACGCGTGAAGATGGCAGCCATCTCCTGCTCGGTCACCGGCACACCGAGAATCTTGACGGCGCGCGCAACGCGCATCTTCACCGGCGTGCGTTCCGGCAGCTTGGCAACGATGTCTTCCAGCGGTCCGGCCTGGCCACCGCAGATCTCGAGCACGAGTTGCGTGGCACGTTCGAGCGCACGCACATTACCCGCGAAGTCGACACCACGCTCGAAGCGGTGCGACGCATCGCTGGTGAAGTTGTACTTGCGCGCACGACCCTGAATGGCGTGCGGGAAGAAGAAAGCGCCTTCGAGGAAGATATTCTGCGTCTCGAGACCGGCCTTCGTCGAATCGCCGCCCATGATGCCCGCGAGGCCGATCGGGCCGCTGGCGTCGGTGATGGCGAGCACGCTCTCGTCGAGCGCGACAGTCTGTTCGTTGAGCAGCTTGAGCGTTTCGCCTGCGCGGCCAAAGCGCACGTCGATCCCGCCCTGCAGACGGTTCAGATCGTAGACGTGCAGCGGCTGGCCCAGCTCGAGCATCACGTAGTTGGTGATATCGACGAGCGCGGAAATGCTGCGCTGGCCGGCACGTTCGAGACGTTCGACCATCCAGCGCGGCGACGGCGCGGCCGCGTTCACGTGACGGATGATGCGGCCACCGAAGCGTCCGCAACCTTCCGGCGAACTGATACGCACCGGCAGCGTATCGTCGATCGCGGCGGCCTGGGCACCCTGGCCCGGCAGATCCTTGAGCGGTGCGCCCGTGATCGCGGCCACTTCGCGCGCGACACCGAGCAGCGACAGGCAGTCGGCCTTGTTCGGCGTGAGCTTGACGACGAACACCGTATCGTCGAGATCGAGATACTCGCGAATGTTCATGCCGACCGGCGCGTCTTCCGGCAGGATCATCAGACCGGCATGGTCTTCCGAGAGCTTGAGCTCACGTGCGGAGCACAGCATGCCGAAGCTCTGCACGCCGCGCAGTTTGCCGATCTTGATCTGGAACGGTGCACCACCGGCTTCCGCAGGCGGCAATGCTGCGCCCACGGTCGCGCACGGCACTTTGATGCCCGGCGCCACGTTGGGTGCACCGCACACGATGGTGAGCGTCTCGCCAGTGCCGGCGTCGACCTGACAGACATTCAGGCGGTCGGCATCCGGGTGACGGGCGACTTCGAGCACCTTCGCCACCACCACACCGTTAAACGGCGGGGCGACGGGATCGGTTTCCTCGACTTCCAGCCCGGACATCGTCAGGGCATGCGCCAACGCGTCCGTCGACAAATCCGGGTCGACCAGGGTACGCAGCCACGATTCAGAGAATTGCATGGATCAGTTCGCTCGCAGTTAAGTCTTCACTTCCGAAAGCCCGGCGGCAGCGGCTAGTCGCGCCAGCCCGGGGCCATCGGCATCGATTACATGAATTGGCGCAGGAAGCGCAGGTCGTTCTCATAGAACAGGCGCAGATCCTGCACACCGTAACGCAGCATCGTCAGGCGCTCGAGGCCGGAGCCGAATGCGAAACCGATGTAGCGTTCCGGATCGAGACCCATGTTGCGGATCACGGTCGGATGCACCTGACCCGAACCCGAGATCTCCAGCCACTTGCCGGCGTTCTTGCCGGTCTCGAACTGCATGTCGATCTCGGCGGACGGCTCCGTGAACGGGAAGTACGACGGACGGAAACGCACCTGGATGTCATCGCGCTCGAAGAACTTGCGCAGGAAATCGGTGTACACGCCCTTCAGGTCGGCGAAGCTGATGTCTTCGGCGATCCAGAGGCCTTCGACCTGATGGAACATCGGCGAGTGCGTGGCATCCGAGTCGACGCGATAGGTACGGCCGGGCGCGATCACCTTGATGGGCGGCTTGTTCATGCGCGCGTAGCGCACCTGCATCGGGCTGGTGTGCGTGCGCAGCAGGAGCGGCTTGCCGGCGTCGTCGTTGCCTTCGACGTAGAAGGTGTCCTGCATCGAACGCGCCGGATGGTTTTCCGGGCTATTCAGTGCAGTGAAGTTGAACCAATCGCTTTCGATTTCGGGGCCGTCGGCCACGTCGAATCCGATGGAACGGAAAATCTGTTCAACGCGCTCCCAGGTGGTGAGCACGGGGTGCAGGCTGCCAGCGCCCAGGCCGCGGCCGGGCAGCGTGACATC
This sequence comes from Pandoraea pnomenusa, assembly GCF_040391475.1. GTDB lineage: Bacteria > Pseudomonadota > Gammaproteobacteria > Burkholderiales > Burkholderiaceae > Pandoraea > Pandoraea pnomenusa_C. The sequence continues at coordinate 599,632 of NZ_JBEBXS010000001.1, forward strand.
AATGGCTTCGGCGGACAGGCGCGCGTCGAGCAGCGCGTCGGCCATGGCCTGGCGGCGCGCCTGCAGGGCGCCTTCGATCTGTTGCTTGGCCGCGTTGATCCGTGCGCCTTCGGTCTTGCGCGCTTCGGGATCGAGCTTGCCGAGGCCCTTGAGCAACTCGGTCAGTTGGCCGGTCTTGCCGAGAAAGCGGGCTTTCTCGTTTTCCAGCGCGGCGGCGTCGGGAGCGGCGGCGAACGCACGCTGCGCATCGCTGACGATAAGTTCCAGATCCATATGCTACAGACTCAAGTTAGGCGGTCCGAAGGCCGCATGTTCAAGCAAAAAAGCGTGCGAAAAAGGCAAGCGGCAGGCGAAAAACAAAAGGGGGCTCCGATGAGAGCCCCCTCCTGGCGAATGGCGCGCGATGAAACGCGCTATACGCTAATTACAGCTCAGGCTGCGACGGCGGCTTTCACCTGGGCGACAATCGCGGCAAATGCCGGCTTGTCGTTGATGGCCATGTCGGACAGCACCTTGCGGTCGAGTTCGATCGAGGCCTTCTTCAGACCAGCGATGAACACGCTGTAGGTCATACCGTGCTGACGCACACCTGCATTGATACGCGCAATCCACAAGGCGCGGAACACGCGCTTCTTGTTACGGCGATCGCGATAGGCGTATTGCCCGGCGCGCATGACCGCTTGCTTGGCGATGCGGAAGACGTTATTGCGACGGCCGCGGAAACCCTTGGCAGCTGCGATGACTTTCTTATGGCGGGCCCGTGCGGTGACCCCACGTTTGACTCGAGGCATGTTTCTCTCCTATCTAAGTCGGGGTTTAAGCGAAGGGCAGCATTGCGCGTACGGAGTTCAGATCAGACTCATGAACGCCGACGGCACCGCGCAGGTGACGCTTATTCTTGGTGGTCTTCTTCGTCAGAATGTGACGCTTGAAGGCCTGACCACGCTTGACGGTACCGCCAGGACGCACGCGAAAGCGCTTCTTGGCACCGCTCTTGGTTTTCATCTTGGGCATGAAAAACTCCGGGGTTTTTAACATGATCACAGGTGTGACGCCAAAATCGCGCCCCTTGTAGAACCCGGGATCACTTATTTTCAGGGCCGAACTGCACCCTGCATCGCTGCCACTTCCCTTGCGGACCGTGGCGGCAATTCCTTGCTGCCTGGCGGTGTCACTCGACACCGCCACGACATTATTTCTTCTTCGGCGCGATGACCATGATCATCTGACGGCCTTCCATCTTCGGCATCTGTTCCGGCTGACCGAACTCTTCGAGATCGCTCTTCAGACGTTCCAGCATACGGGCACCGATTTCCTGGTGAGCCATCTCACGGCCGCGGAAACGCAGCGTGATCTTGGTCTTGTCGCCGTCTTCGAGGAACCGCTTCAGATTGCGCAACTTGACGTTGTAGTCACCGTCGTCGGTGCCAGGTCGGAACTTGACTTCCTTGATCTGAACAACCTTCTGCTTCAGCTTGTTCTCGTGCGCCTTCTTCTGTTCCTGGTACTTGAACTTGCCATAGTCCATCAGGCGGCACACCGGCGGCTGCGCCTGCGGCGCAATTTCCACCAGATCAACGTCAGCTTCTTCGGACAGACGGAAAGCCTCGGCCAGTTTCATGATGCCGAGCTGCTCGCCGTCAACGCCAGTTAGACGCACTTCGGGCGCGGTGATTTCGCCGTTGATGCGATGCGACTTATCGGTAGCGATGTTGCTTATCCTCAAAAAAGTCAAAAATTTAGCCGCGCTGTCCGACAGGCGTTAATGGAACGTTGCGCACTCTTGCGCAAGGCGTTCGATGAGCGTGTCAACGGGCATCACACCCAGATCCACGCCGCCACGGGCACGCACGGCTACCGTATTCCCCTCCTGCTCTTTGTCCCCAACTACCACGAGATAAGGAACTTTCTGCAGAGAGTGCTCGCGTATTTTATAGCTAATTTTCTCGTTGCGCAAATCGCAGCGAGCCCTAAGCCCTTGTTCTTTCAACTTTTTCGTCACTTCCTGGGCGTAATCGGCCGTTTTTTCCGACACATTCAGCACGATGACCTGCTCCGGCGCCAGCCAGACCGGCATTGCACCAGCATGGTGCTCGATCAAAATGCCGATGAAACGCTCGAGCGAACCCAGAATGGCGCGGTGGAGCATGACCGGACGCTTACGGCTGTTGTCCTCGGCCACGTACTCGGCGTCCAGACGCTCGGGCATCGAGAAATCGACCTGCATCGTACCGCATTGCCACTGACGACCAAGGGCGTCCTTGAGCGTGTATTCGATTTTCGGACCGTAGAACGCGCCGTCGCCTTCGGCGATCACGAATTCGCAACCCGAGCGGCGCAGCGACTCCATCAGCGCAAATTCGGCCTTGTCCCAGTTTTCGTCCGAACCGACGCGATGCTCAGGGCGCGTGGCGACCTTGTAGATCATGTCCGTAAAGCCGAAATCCTTGTACACGGCATGCAGCAACGCCGTGTAGTTCACGCACTCCTCGAGAATCTGGTCTTCCGTACAGAAGATGTGACCGTCATCCTGCGTGAAGCCGCGCACGCGCATCAGGCCATGCAGACCGCCCGACGGCTCGTTGCGGTGGCATTGACCGAACTCGCCGTAACGCAGCGGCAGGTCGCGATAGCTGTGCAGTGCCGAATTGAAAATCAGAACGTGCCCAGGACAGTTCATCGGCTTGAGCGCGTAGGCGCGGTTTTCCGATTCCGTCGTGAACATGTTGTCCTTGTAGTTCTCCCAGTGCCCCGACTTTTCCCAGAGCGAACGGTCGAGAATCTGCGGCCCCTTCACTTCCTGATAGCCGTTGTTGCGATAGACGCGGCGCATGTACTGCTCGACCTGCTGCCAGAGCGTCCAGCCCTTCGGGTGCCAGAAGATGAGGCCCGGCGCCTCTTCCTGCATGTGGAAAAAGTCCAGCGCGCGGCCGAGTTTGCGGTGATCGCGCTTTTCCGCTTCTTCGAGCATGTGCAGATAGGCGTCCTGGTCTTCCTTCTTCGTCCAGGCCGTACCGTAGATGCGCTGCAGCTGCTCGTTCTTGGCGTCGCCGCGCCAGTAGGCGCCCGCGACCTTCATCAGCTTGAAGACCTTGAGCTTGCCCGTCGACGGCACGTGCGGACCACGACAGAGGTCGACGAACTTGCCCTCGCGATACAGGCCGATTTCGTCCGTTGCCGGAATCGACTCGATGATTTCGGCCTTGTACTTCTCGCCCATCGACATGAACAGGCGCACGGCGTCGTCGCGCGAGAGCACTTCGCGCGTGACCGGCTCGTCCTTCTTGGCGAGCTCGTGCATCTTCTTCTCGATGGCCTCGAGATCTTCCGGCGTGAACGCGCGATGGAACGAGAAATCGTAATAGAAGCCGTTTTCGATGACCGGCCCGATCGTGACCTGCGCCTCAGGGAAGAGCTCCTTGACGGCGTAGGCCAGCAAGTGAGCCGTCGAGTGGCGGATGATGTCCAGGCCGTCGGCGTCCTTGTCCGTCACGATGGCGAGACTCACATCGTGATCGATCAGGTAGGACGTGTCGACCAGCTTGCCGTCGACGCGGCCGGCCAGGGCGGCCTTGGCGAGGCCGGTGCCGATCGAACCGGCGACCTGCGCCACCGTGAGCGGGGCTTCGTACTGGCGTTGCGAACCGTCAGGCAAACGTACCGAAATCATGTCGCACTCCCATGCGCAAAAACGTCACGCGCGGCCCACGCCACGCGGCAAAACGACGAAAAAAAACGGCCTCGACTGTCGTCGAGGCCGTCTCTTCATTCCTTGCATCCAGACGAAAAACACCCTCGACTTAACGTCGCACCTTCACCACTGTGAAAGTTCGGGCGGTCTTCAACATGAGTGTTTTTCCTGCGCCTGTGTCTGCGGGGTCTCGCGGACTGTAATGCATCAAATTCGTTGGTAGGCTCGATTGGACTCGAACCAACGACCCCCACCATGTCAAGGTGGTGCTCTAACCAGCTGAGCTACGAGCCTATTGCAAGAGAACGAGATTCTAGCAAGATTTCGGCCAGTCGCCAAGCGATTATTGTGCCTGCCGACGAAAAACCGCACCAACAAAGGCTTTGGTGCGGTATCCCGCCAACCTCCCGACGCTAGCGTCGCCGCGAAGACACGACGCCCGTGACCCCCGTCAACTGGGCAAGCGCCCGCTGCAACTGCCCGCCATCGCGCACCTCGACGGTGAACTGCATGAAAGCCTGCGCCCCCCGCGACTGCGTGCTGACGCCCGTTACATTGAGCTTCTCGCGGGAAAACACTTCCGAGATATCGCGCAGCAATCCCTGACGATCGGTCGCTTCGATCTGAATGTCGACCGGATAAGCCGCAACACCCCGACCTTCGAGCACATCCGATGACCAGGCCGTCTGAATTACCCGCTCGGGAGCGCGCGCCTTCATCGCCTGGAAGCTGGCGCAATCCTGCCGATGGATCGACACCCCCTTGCCACGCGTGACAAAGCCGACGATCGGATCTGGCGGTGCCGGCCGGCAGCACTTGGCCAGTTGCGTGAGCAACGCCCCCACGCCGACAACCAGTACGCCGCTCTTGGCGCCCTGCGTGACACTCGTGTCGAGACTCTTCTTCGCGACGAGCGTATCTTCGTCGCGCGGCTCCGGCCCGGGCAGATTGCCCGAAAGGGCCTGCTCGACGTGCCGCAGACTGAATTCGTCCTTCGCGATCGATGCATAGAGATCGTCGGGCGTCCGGAAGCCGAGTCGCGCGGCCAGCTCTTCCAGATTGACGGATGTCTTGCCTTCGCGCTGCAACGTCTTGTCGATCAATGTGCGCCCGTGCGCAATCGTCTCTTCGAGATCGATGGCGTTGAACCACTGCCGCACCTTCTGACGCGCCCGATGGCTCTGCAGATACCCCAACTGGGCGTTGAGCCAGTCGCGCGAAGGGCCGCCCTGCTTGACCGTGACGATCTCGACCGTCTGCCCGTTCTGCAGTGGCGTATTGAGCGGCACCATCGCCCCGTCGACCCGCGCCCCCCGGCAACGGTGGCCGAGTTCGGAATGCAGGTGATACGCAAAATCGACCGGCGTGGCGCCTTGCGGTAGCGCAATCACGCGGGCCTGCGGCGTCAGCACATAGATGTGATCGTCGATCGTCGCGCGCTTGAGCTGCTCCCACGGCTGCGCAGCGCCTTCCGCCCCGACCGTATCGGAAACATCGTCCTTCCAGGCGAGCAACTGGCGCAGCCACGCGATCTTCTCGTCGTAGGCTTCGTTGGCAGAGAACGCGCCGCCATAACCGCGCTGGCCGGCCTCCTTGTAACGCCAGTGCGCCGCAATCCCGTACTCCGCGAAATGGTGCATCTCGTGCGTGCGGATCTGCACTTCGAACGCCCGGCCGTCGTCGCCGATGACCACCGTATGCAAAGACTTGTAGCCGTTCGGTTTCGGACGCGAGATGTAGTCGTCGAATTCTTTCGGAATCGGCTGCCACAGGTTATGGACGATGCCCAGCACCGTGTAGCAATCCTTGATGTCATCGACGATCACACGGAACGCACGCACGTCGTACAGCTCGGCGAAATCGACCGCCTTGCCCCGCATCTTCTTCCAGATGCTGTAGATGTGCTTCGGGCGGCCGGACACCTCGGCGCCCACCCCGGCGCGCGCCAACTCGTCCTTCAGGCGCTGAATCGCGCTTTCGATGAACGTCTGGCGCTCGACGCGCTTTTCCTCGAGCAGCTTGGCGATCTGCTTGTACGTCACCGGCTCGAGGAAACGAAACGCCAGATCCTCGAGTTCCCACTTCAGTTGCCAGATACCCAGACGGTTTGCAAGCGGCGCATAGATCTCCAGCACCTCATGCGGCATGTCTTCGGGCGGCGCCTTCTTCTGCGCCGCGTACCAGCGCAACGACTGCAGACGTGACGCCAGCCGGATCATCACCACACGAATGTCCTGCGCGAAGGCGAGCAGCATCTTGCGCAGCCCTTCGACCTGGGACTTGCGCTCGGCAGATGCATCGCGATCGCGCCCGTCGGCGGGCATGGCCTGCGCGGCCCGAGCGCCTGCGCCAGACAGTCGCTGGAGCTTGCGCACGTCAATGACGAGGGCAGCCACTTCGGCGCCAAACTTCTGGGTCAAGGTGACCTGCGGATCGGGCAGGAATTCGACGGCGGAAAACAACGCGGCCGCCTGATGGGTCGCCTCGTCCACGCGAAGCGTGTCGAGAATCGCGATCATGCCGCGCGCATGCGCCATGATCGGTTCGCCGGACGAGAGCACGTGCTCACCGCACAGCGACTCGGCAAACGCGAGTGCGTCGTCGAGCGTGGCGGGCAAATGTGCATCACCCACACCCGGAACCGAATTCGTGGCGCCTGGCGACGCTATCGAATTCGACCCAGTGGATGCCGGTGCTTGATGTTGAGTCATGTTGGAGCGCGGGGCGCCGAGCACCCCGGATGATGCGGGTCGCGCGCTCAGCTTTCGCGTTGAGCGGCCACGACCACGATTTCAACGAGCATGGCAGGGTCGGCGAGCAACGCCTGCACCGTGGCGCGCGGGGGCGCATTACCTGCCGGCACCCACTCGTCCCACACCTGGTTCATTTCACCGAAGTACTTCATGTCGGAGATGAAGATCTGACACGACAGAATCAGCGACTTGTCGCTATTGGCCTCGGCGAGCAGGCGGTCGATGTGCGCGAGCACCTGGCGCGTTTGCCCCGCCATGTCCTGCGATCGGTCGTCGGGCGTCTGGCCCGCGAGATAGACGGTGCCATTGTGCACGGCCATGTCCGACCAGCGCTTTTCGACATAGAAACGTTGTACAGCCATGATGTAAGACTCCTCGTGTTCTTCGTACTACGGACCGCTGCCGCAATGCGCCCTGATGGCGAATGTCAGTCGGCGTATCCATCAAAAAATCGGCGTGCGATCCCGATCTGATCGGCATGCACGAACGTGGGCGCGTGGCCCACGCCAGGTATTTCGACGGCACGCGCATGTTGTGCGTGTGCCAGCATCTGGTCCATCGTGGTCCGGGAGAGCAAGTCCGATTGCTCGCCACGAACGATCAACGTGCGCCCGGGAAACGCGGCCAGCGACGCCCAGAGCACGGCCTCACCTGCGGCAATCGCCTCGGGCGAGACCGCGGAGAACGCCGCCCCGATAGCAGGATCGTAACGCAGCACGTAGCCGTCGCCGTCGGCTTTGAGCAATGGCTCGCACAATGCCCGCCATTCTTCCGGGGTATGCGCCCCGAAAGCAGACGAAATCGACCAGATGTACGCCGCCCCTTCGTCGATCGAGGCAAAACGCTTCGGAATGCCGACGTACTGCCCGATACGCGCGAGTGCCGGCGCATCGATATGCGGCCCGACATCATTGAGCAGCAGATTGCGAATCGGCGTATCCGACAACCCCGCCAGCCCCATGCCGATCAGCCCGCCCATCGAGGTACCGAACCAGTCGACGGTCGCAACCCCAAGACGCGCGATGAGCGTGACCATGTCGGCGGCGTACTGCGGCACCACGTAGCCCGCAGGATTGACCAGCCAGGACGACTGCCCGCGCCCGACCACGTCGGGACACACCACACGGTAGTCGTTCGCGAACGCTTGCGCCAGCGCGTCAAAATCGCGGCCGCAACGCGTGAGTCCGTGCACACAAAGCAGCACGCGCGGATTATCGGGGTCGCCCCACTCCGAATACGCCATACGATGCAACCCGGACGGACTCAGGCACTGAACGTTCGACAGACGCGGCACGTGGCTCGACATGGCAGACTCATCGGATCGGTTTCCAGACCCGAATTCTACCGCGCTTGTCGCGATGCGTAAGCTAGAATGAGGTCACTCATGGGCGACGCAAAGTCCGCAGATTGACGCATCGTGTGGCACAACGATCACGGCGCACGGCGGCGCGTATCGACATCCCCCATTCTCACCTCCCCTCCCAACGGAGACGATGCAATGCTGAAAGGAAAAATCGCCCTCGTGACAGGCTCGACCAGCGGCATCGGTCTGGGCATGGCGCAAGCACTCGCCGCACAGGGCGCTACCCTGATCACCAACGGCTTCGGCGATGCCGACGCAGCACGCAAGGCCATTGCCGATGCGGCGACGCGCGCGGGGCACACGGACACGCGCGTCGGATATCACAACGCCGACATGAGCCGCGCGAACGAGATCGAGGCGATGATGCAGTACGCCAAATCGGAGTTCGGCGGCGTCGACATCCTGGTCAACAATGCAGGCATCCAGCACGTTGCGGAGATTCAGGATTTTCCGACGGACAAATGGGACGCGATCATCGCGATCAACCTGACATCGGCCTTTCACACAACGCGCCTGGCCCTGCCCGGCATGCGCAGCCGCAATTGGGGACGCATCATCAATATTGCCTCGGTGCACGGCCTTGTCGGCTCGGCGGGCAAGTCGGCCTACGTTGCTGCGAAGCACGGCATTGTGGGCCTGACGAAAGTGACGGCACTGGAAAATGCGCAGACCGGCGTGACAGCCAATGCCATCTGCCCCGGCTTCGTGCTCACGCCGCTCGTCCAGAAGCAAGTCGATGACCGCGCCGCGCGCGATCATCTGTCGGGCGAGGACGCAAAGCGCTCGCTGCTGGGCGAGAAGCAACCGTCGGGCGAGTTCGTCACGCCCGAACAACTCGGCGCACTTGCCGTCTTTCTTTGCAGCGACGCCGGCGCACAGGTGCGCGGCGCCGCATGGAACATGGACGGCGGCTGGGCGGCCCAGTAAGCGTCGCGCGCCGGTCTACGGCGCCTCTCACACGCTCCGAGGTCCTTCCCCGATGCGCCTCACACACTCCGAGGCCCCTCTCGGGTGACATCAAAACAAAACGGGCGGGGAAATCCCCGCCCGTTTCGCCTTCCACCAGCCACCGGGTTCAACGGCCCCGACGACCCTCAGCAAGGCCAAGCCCCGGGGGTCATGCGCAACTCACCGCAGCACGACCACCGGCGCGTCGCCGAAGCGTCAGACAGCGCTCGTGTCGAGCGGTGCCCCGGTCTTCTGCGAAATTTCTTCCTTGGTCACACCCGCCGCCAGTTCGACCACCTTGAGGCCATCCGGCGTGATGTCGATCACACCGAGGTCGGTGATGATGCGATTGACCACGCCCACGCCGGTCAGCGGCAGGTCGCAGGCCTTCAGGATCTTGTGCGCATCGCCCTTGGCCACGTGCTCCATGAGCACCACCACGCGACCGACACCCGCGACCAGATCCATCGCGCCGCCCATGCCCTTGATCATCTTGCCGGGGATCATCCAGTTGGCGAGGTCACCCTTTTCGCTGACCTGCATCGCACCGAGGATCGCCAGATTGATGTGGCCGCCGCGGATCATGGCGAACGAGTCTGCCGAGGAGAAGATCGACGAGCCCGGCAGGGTCGTCACGGTCTGCTTGCCGGCGTTGATCATGTCGGCATCGACTTCGTCTTCCGTCGGGAACGGGCCAATGCCAAGCAGGCCATTCTCCGATTGCAACCAGACTTCCATGCCTTGCGGCACATGGTTTGCCACCAGCGTCGGCAAACCGATGCCGAGGTTCACGTAGAAGCCGTCTTCCAGCTCGCGCGCGGCGCGCGCCGCCATTTCATCACGATTCCATGCCATGGTTATCTCCTTGATCTCGGCGCTTACTTGGCACGTACCGTGCGCTGTTCGATGCGTTTTTCCGGATGCGCGTTCAGCACGATGCGCTGAACGAAGATGCCGGGCAAATGCACGTCGTCCGGATCGATCGAACCGGTCTCGACCAGCTCTTCGACTTCGACGATCGTGATCTTGCCGGCCATGGCAGCCACCGGGTTGAAGTTGCGGGCGGTGCGGTTGAACACGAGGTTACCGGCACGATCGGCCTTGGCCGCCTTCACCAGCGCAACGTCGGCGCGCAGCGAGCGCTCCATGACGTAGGTCTCGCCGTCGAATTCCCGCGTTTCCTTGCCCTCTGCGACGACCGTACCCACGCCCGTCTTCGTGAAGAAAGCCGGAATACCGGCACCACCGGCGCGCAGCTTCTCGGCCAGCGTGCCCTGCGGCGTGAATTCGAGTTCGAGTTCGCCCGCCAGATACTGGCGCTCGAATTCCTTGTTCTCACCCACGTACGAGGAAATCATCTTCTTGATCTGACGTGTCTCGAGCAGCAGACCCAGACCGAAGCCGTCCACGCCGGCATTGTTGCTGATGCAGGTGAGCCCCTTGACGCCCGAGTCGCGCAACGCAGCGATCAGGGCCTCCGGAATGCCACACAGGCCGAAGCCACCGACGGCGAGCGTTTGCCCGTCTGCGACGACACCGGCGAGCGCCTCCTTGGCGCTGGCGTATACCTTGTTCATCGTTTGTCCCTTTCCCTCGGTTGAGAATTGAAATTATGCCGCGCTCGCACGCGTTGCGAGGCTTACGCCGCCAGGCGATTCCGCCCGGCCACGCCCCTCATGCAATCATAGAGCTTACTGTGGCGCCCAAATGGGGCACAATACGTCAAATTACATATCTTCCCGCGCGGCAAGCCGCAGCTCACGACCCGACCGGATCCGTCTCGCCCCCATGCCCGCCGCCATGCCGACGTTCGACTACCAGACCGCTTTTCACATTGCCCCCGTCGGCCTGGTCATTTCCCGCCAGCGCATCATCGAGGACTGCAACCGCCAGCTCGGCAAGATTTTCGGCTACGAACCCGAAGCACTCGTCGGCCAGTCGTTTCAGGTGCTGTATCCGTCGCCGAAAGAATTCGAACGTATCGGCGAGCGAATTCCGCCGATCATGACCGCGCAGGGGGTGTACTCCGATGAGCGCATCATGCGCCGCGCCAACGGCGAATTATTCTGGTGTCACGTGACGGGACGCTCGCTCGACGTCAACGATCCCCACGCCGCCGGCCTCTGGACCTTCGAGGACATCTCGGCCACGCGCCGTGTTGCCGTGGCGCTGACCGCGCGCGAGCGGGAGATCGCGGCCCAGCTCGTCCAGGGCAAGACCAGCAAGCAGATCGGCAAGATTCTCGAGATCAGTCCGCGCACCGTGGACATCTACCGCGCACGCCTGATGCAGAAGTACGGTGCGGGCACGGCGACCGAACTCGTCCAGCGCCTGCTCGGCAACTGATCGACCCCGGCGGGCTTTCGGGTCCCGAGGCCCGCCCGCCCCCACCGCTGGTTTCCTCGCCTTACGCGAGCAAGGCGCGTACCGCGTCCGGCAACGGCACGGACTTCTCTTCCTGGTAGTTCACCCACACGATCTTCGCGCCGCCCTCGGCCACGATAACGTCCGGCGTATCGGCCCGGCGCAGTTCGAAGCGCGTATCGATACTGCTACGCCCCGGCGCGCCGACGAACATGCGGCAATCGACATCGCCCGGGTAGCGCAATTGACGCAGGAACGTCATGTTCGCGTTGATGATGACGGGTCCTTCCCCCGTCGAACTCTCTTCCGATGCAATGTTCAGCGTATCCAGCCACGAAATACGCACCTGCTCCATGTAGCGGAAGTAGACCGTGTTGTTGACGTGCCCGAACGCGTCCATATCGCCCCAGCGAATGGGCATGCTCATACGAAAGACTTCTTTATATTCAGCCGACACTGCAAATTCCCCATGATGAAAATCAACGCCCTGCCGGGTGTGGACAGGGCGTCATGGGAACCAAGTGTAGCGCGTCAGGCGAACGTTCGTGCGGTGCTGCCGGGCGATTGGGCGGGTTCTGCCGCGCTTTCGGACGATGACGGCCGTCCCGGTAAGACATTTCCGAGGCAAGCCCGGAGCGAAGTCGAAGTGAGCCCCAGCGACGAAGCTATTTGCGAGCGGCGGCCGTTTCGTCCCTCACGGCGGCCTCGGCCTTCTCGACGAGGTCTCGACCGACAAGCGCCTTCCATTTCGCGTAGACAGGGCGCGTGGCGTCGACAAAACGCTGGCGCTGATCCGGCGTGAGTCGCGTGACCTTGACGCCACGGGCTTCGAGGTCGTCCCACATGCCGCGCCCCGTGGTGAGGAGATCTTCTCGGGCGAGCGTGACTTCGAAGCGTGCCGCCTCCACCGCGGCATCGCGAACGATGTCGCGATCCTGCGGCGTCCAGCTGTCCCACACCTGGCGGTTGACCACGAATACAATAGGATCGGCCACGTAATCCCACACCGTGATGTAGCGCTGCCCCACCGTATCGAGCCGCACATTGTTGTAGATCGTGATCGGGTTCTCCTGACCGTCGATCTTCCGAGCCCGCAATGCCCGGATCGCCTCGTTCCACGTCATCTGAGTCGGCACGGCGCCCAACGCCGTAAAGATGTCGTTGAACAGGAGCGATCCGACCACGCGGAATTTCAGTCCGCGCATATCCTCCGGCGAACGAATCGCACGTCGCGAATTGCTCAGTTGCCGAAAGCCGTTCTCCCCCCACGCCAACGGCACCACGCCCTGCTCCTCCACGCGGCGGAACAGTTCGCGGCCCACCTCGCCTTGCGTGAGTGCATCGAGCGAGCGATAGCCGCGCAGCAGGAACGGCAGCGAGAAAACGTTGAACTCGGGAATGGCCGACGACCAGTTGATCGTCGACCCGACGGCGATGTCGATCACCCCCTGACGCAACGCGGTGAACTCGCGCGTCTGATCACCACCCACGAGCGCGGCGCCCGGGTGCAACCGAATATTGATGCGTCCACGCGTGCGCTCGCGCACCATATCTGCCCAGAGCTGCGTGCCTTTGCCCCAGGGTGTCCCGGCATCGGGCACGATCGACAGCGAGTATTCCGCTTTATAGGGTTGCGCGGCCAGCGGCGGCGCGATTACGGCGAGGGCAAGCGCGACTCCGACGAGCCCCCGCCAGCCTTGATTACGCATGTTGTCCTCGAGATGATTCGGGATCCGACATCAATACGACGCCCTGCACGATCCCTTGAGCGTCGGGAAATTATGCGCTCGACTCCCTCGCACTGACTGCCTCGGACAATCCCCGATTGCCGCGTTGCAGCAAGCCTGCGCAATCGGACGGAACCTGCCGTGGCGAGGCCGACTATCTGCTGCGACGCTTAGCCGACCGCGAGACCGTCGTCGATCGTCATGATCGAGCCGTTGATGAATCGGGAGTCGTCCGAGGCAAGCAGCAGAATCAGCCCGTCGAGATCGCTCGGCTGTCCGACCCGTTGACGCGGCAGCATCTGCACCAGCTTGCGGCCGGCTTCCGTCTGCCAGTGTTCATGATTGATCTCGGTGTCGATGTAGCCGGGACACAAGGCGTTCACGTTGATATTGAAGCGCCCCCATTCCAGCGCCATCGCATGTGTCATGTGAATGACCGCCGCCTTGCTGATGCAATACACGCCGAGCATCGAAATCGCACGTTGCCCCGCGACCGAGGCCACGTTGATGATCCGGTGCTGTCGCTGCGGATCGCCCTTGGCCCGGCGAATCATTCGCTTGGCGACCTCCTGCGCGACGAAGAAGGCGCCCCGCGTGTTGGTATCGAGCACGTAGTCGTACTCTTGCGGCGTGACATCGACCAATCGCTGCTGCGTCGACACGCCAGAGTTGTTGATCAGGATATCGATGGCGCCCGCCTCCGTCTCGGCGTGGGCCACGCCGGCACGAATGCTGTCGTAGTCGGTCACGTCGAGCGGCACCACGTGTGCCGCGCCGCCTTGCGCCTCGATCTCGGCGCGCAACTCCTTGAGCCGCTCGACACGGCGGCTCGCCAGCACGACCTTGGCGCCAGCCTGCGCGAGGACCGTGGCGAACTGCATGCCCAGCCCGCTCGACGCCCCCGTCACCATCGCCACCTTGCCTTCCAGATTCAGCGAACGCCCCATCTTCTTCTCCCTTGAGCCCGGAGACCCATTGAACGACGGCATCGCCAACCCGGCTCGCCGCTAGAGCTTCCTACCTACCAAACCGAACGATCGTGCTATTAATATGCGGTTGCGAGGTGTTGTTCATTCCCGGAAAATGGCCGCACCCACGAATTCTAACGTTTATAACAGGAGCATCAATGGATCCCAAGCTGCTTGAGCAGTACGGCCCGAGGGAGTCGATGGAGTATGACGTCGTCGTTGTCGGCGGCGGTCCGGCCGGCCTGTCCACGGCTATCCGTTTGAAGCAGCGCGCCCAGGAAGCTGGCAAGGAAATTTCCGTTTGCGTGCTGGAAAAAGGCTCGGAAATCGGCGCTCACATCCTGTCTGGCGCCGTCATGGATCCGCAGGCCCTGACGGAACTCATCCCCAACTGGAAGGAACTCGGCGCACCGCTGGACACCCCCGTCGTCGAAGACCGCTTCCTGTTCCTGAATGAAACCGGTGCCACCGCCACGCCGTCGTGGCTGCTGCCGGCCTGCTTCCAGAATCACGGCAACTACGTCATCAGCCTGGGCAATGTCGTGCGCTGGCTCGGTCAGCAGGCCGAAGCGCTGGGCGTCGAGATCTTCCCCGGATTCCCCGCCGCCGAAATCCTGTACGACGAGAACGGCGCCGTCATGGGCGTGGCCACCGGCAACATGGGCGTGGGCAAAGACGGCGAGCCGACGGAGAACTTTCAGCTCGGCATGGAATTGCATGCCAAGTACACGATCTTCTCGGAAGGCGCGCGTGGCAGTCTCGGCCGCCAGTTGATGCGCAAGTTCAACCTCGACGAGGGACGCGATCCGCAGGCTTACGGTCTGGGCATCAAGGAGCTGTGGGAGATCGATCCGTCCAAGCACAAGGAAGGGCTCGTGATCCACACCGCCGGCTGGCCGCTCAACGCGCAGACCTACGGCGGCTCGTTCCTGTATCACCTGCCGAACAATCAGGTCGCCGTCGGCTTCATCGTCGGCCTCGACTACAGCAACCCCTATCTGTCGCCGTTCGAAGAATTCCAGCGCTACAAGACCCATCCGTCGATCCGGCATTTCCTCGAAGGCGGCAAGCGCATCTCGTACGGCGCACGCGCCATTACGGCGGGCGGCCTGCTGGCGCTGCCGAAGCTCGTGTTCAAGGGCGGCGCGCTGGTCGGCTGCGAAGCCGGTTTCCTCAACGTGAGCCGCATCAAGGGCAGCCACGCCGCGATCAAGAGCGGCATGATGGCCGCCGACGCGGCGTTCGACGCCCTGGGCGCCGATCGTCAGCGCGACGAACTGAGCGCCTACCCGGTCGCGTTCGAACAATCGTGGCTGCATGAAGAGCTGAACAAGGCGCGCAACTTCAAGCAGTGGTTCAAGAAGGGCCTGACCGTTGCCACGCTCATGACCGGCATCGAGCAGAAGCTGCTCGGTGGCAAGATGCCGTGGACGATCCACCGCAAAAAGGCAGATCACGAATGCCTGCTGCCTGCGGCGCAATGCCAACCGATCGTCTATCCGAAGCCGGATGGCAAGCTCACATTCGATCGTCTGTCCTCGGTCTTCATCTCGAATACCAATCACGAAGAGAACCAGCCGGCGCACTTGACGCTCAAGGACCCCAGCGTGCCGGTCGGCATCAATCTGTCCGAATACGCCGGTCCGGAGCAACGCTATTGCCCGGCCGGGGTGTACGAGTTCGTGAAGAACGACGACGACTCGGAGCGTCTGCAAATCAACGCGCAGAACTGCGTGCATTGCAAGACGTGCGACATCAAGGACCCGACGCAGAACATCGTGTGGGTCACGCCGGAAGGTGGCGGCGGGCCGAACTACCCGAACATGTAATGCATTTCGACCGCCGGTTCGCCCGGCGGTTTTTATTGGCACGAACGAAATGCGCGGGACAGGGCAACTGCCGGACGGCAGCGTTGTCCTACGAGTTTCGAATCACCGCCAATGGCGAGGAGGCATGATGTCGAGAAGTTCAGCATGGCGCTCGGCGGCAACGCTGGCGGGCGTACTCGCGCTGACGTGTGGCGCAGCGCAGGCGAAGTCGGTGTCGTACTTGTGCGACAACCAGCACGTGGCGCTGGTCGTCTACGACGACCACAACCTCGGTGGCAACGTCACGCTGTATTGGATGGGCCAACGGGAAGTGCTCAAACCCACGCGCGCCGCAAGCGGTGAAAAGCACGTCGGCCCGACGCTGATCTGGTGGAGCAAGGGGCCGGAAGGCACGCTCTACGCTGCCCGAGACGAGCGCCCCATTACACAATGCCGGGAATAGGGGAATAGCAACAAAAAACGCCAGACGAGCTGTCTGGCGTTTTGCTTTGCGTCCGGTTGTCGTCGCGGTATGAAACCGCCCGAATCACCGATGGGCTGTCGAACTCACTCCGGCGCGCGCGCCGCAATGACCGGCGTGCCGACCTGAACGTCGCCGCACTGCGCGCGGTGACGAAGCGCATGGTCGATCAGCACGAGCGCCAGCAGGGCCTCGGCGATCGGTGTGGCGCGGATGCCAACACACGGATCGTGCCGGCCGAACGTCTCGACATTCGCCGGTTGTCCCGTGACATCGATCGAGCGGCGCGGTGTGCGAATGCTCGACGTGGGCTTGATCGCGATCGAAACGTCGATGTCCTGTCCCGTCGAAATGCCGCCGAGAATGCCACCGGCGTTATTGCCGACGAAGCCTTCCGGCGTCAGCTCGTCGCCATGCTCCGAGCCCTTTTGCGTGACGCTGCGAAAGCCTGCCCCGATCTCCACACCCTTCACGGCGTTGAGCCCCATCATGGCATGGGCGATGTCGGCGTCCAGCCGGTCAAACAACGGCTCGCCCAGGCCGACCGGCACACTCGTGGCGATCACGCGCAGCTTCGCGCCGACGGAATCGCCCGCCTTGCGGAGGTCATCCATATACGTTTCGAGTTGCGGGACGACATCGGCATTCGCTGCGAAGAACGGGTTCTGCGATACCTGCGACCAGTCGGTCTGCGGAATCTCGATGTCGCCGAGTTGCGTCATGCAGCCATGCACCTGCACGCCGTAGCGTTCGGCCAGCCACTTCTTGGCCACGGCGCCTGCCGCCACGACGGGCGCGGTCAGACGCGCCGACGAGCGGCCGCCGCCGCGATAGTCGCGCACGCCATATTTCTGCAGATAGGTGTAGTCGGCGTGCCCGGGGCGGAACGTCTGGACGATATTGCCGTAGTCCTTGCTGCGCTGATCGGTATTGCGGATCAACAGGGCGATCGGCGTTCCGGTCGTCACCCCTTCGAAAACGCCCGAGAGAATTTCGACGGCGTCCGGTTCGTTGCGCTGCGTCACATGTCGCGACGTGCCGGGACGACGCCGATCCAGTTCCACCTGAATGTCGGCTTCCGTGAGCGCCATTCCCGGCGGACAGCCATCGATCACGCAGCCGATGGCCGGGCCATGCGATTCGCCGAAAGTGGTAACGGTAAACAGGGTACCAAGCGTATTGCCAGACATACGGGGATCAGGTTCGGGTGAGACGGGAAAGCCGTATTATGCCAGCGATCCCGCCGTATCGCCCCGCCCCATGCGGCATCACGTGACGCCAGTCGGCCGAATGGCTGCATTTTCAGGGTAGTCCGGAGGCGGCGTCGGAGAATTCCGATCGCCGCCGCGATGCCGGGGAAACACTCGACCGGTCAGACCGGCCACGGCCCCCGAAGCGCCAGCACCTTCTCGCGCAAGGCCTCCGGTGTTGCTTGTGCGGGTGCAACGGGCTCGCCGACGACAAGCTCCAGTCGATTCAGAATGCCGCGCTTGAACGGCCGCGTCATTGCAGCGCCGCCGTGCCGCGAGAAAAAACTGCCCCACAGGCCGCGCAATGCCATCGGCACCACCGGTACGGGTGTGCGCTCGATGATGCGCTGCACGCCTTGCCGGAAGACCTGAAGATCCCCCGATGCCGTCAGCTTTCCTTCCGGGAATATGCAAACGACTTCTCCCGCTGCCAGCGCTTGGGCGATCTGCTCGTATGCCTTGTCGAGCCCGGCGGCGTCCTCATGCGCCGGCGCGATGGGAATCGCTTTCACGGTCCGGAAGAACCAGGACAGCACCGGAATACGGAAAATCCGGTGGTCCATGACGAACCGGACCGGCCGCCGGATCGACGCGCCGATCACCACGGCGTCGGCGAAGCTCACGTGGTTGCATACCAGCACGCAAGGCCCATCGTCCGGGATCTGGTCCGCGCCTTCGACATCGATCCGGTAAATCGTATGCAGCAGCAGCCACATGACGAAGCGAATCAGGAATTCCGGCAGCAGCGTGTAGAGATACACGGCGACCAATGCGTTGAGCACCCCGGTCACGAGGTATAACTGATCGATCGTGAAGCCCGCCTTGGTGAGCACCATCGCCATCAACGCCGACACGATCATGAACAACGCATTGAGGATGTTGTTTGCCGCGATGATGCGGGCGCGATGCGACGGCGCACTGCGGCTCTGGATCAATGCATACAACGGCACGCTGTAGAAACCACCGAACATCGCCAGCAGGAACAGATCCGCGAGAATGCGCCAATGGGCCGGTTGCGATACAAACTGTCCGACCGTCTGCAGCGTGCCGGCACCCGCGCCGCCACGACTGGCAAAGTACAGATCGACCGCGAACACGGTCATGCCGATCGAGCCGAACGGCACCAGCCCGATCTCCACTTTCCCGCCCGAGAGGCGCTCGCACAACAGCGAACCGATCCCGATGCCGATCGAGAACATCGCCAGCAGCAACGTGACGACATCCGGATCGGCGCCGAGCACGTCGTGGGCGAAATTGAAGAACGAGGCCAGGAATGTCGCGCCGAGAAACCAGAGCCAGGAAATGCCCAGCAGACTCTGAAAGACGGCGCGATCCGTGCGCGCAATTCGCAGATTCCGCCAGGTCTCGGTGAACGGATTCCAGTTGATGCGCAGACCCGGCTGTGCCGCCGGCGTTTGCGGCACCCAATGGGAAACCAGGCGCCCCAACCCTGCCAACACAAGACAGACACCGCCGATCCAGGGCAGCGACGCCGCGCCCGCCCCCGCCAACTCACCGCCGACGATCGTGCCGATCAGGATGGCGACGAAGGTCCCCATTTCGACCAGCCCGTTGCCGCCCACCAGCTCGTGATTGGCGAGATGCTGCGGCAGATAGGCATACTTCACCGGCCCGAAGAGCGTCGAATGCAAGCCCATCAGGAAGGTGCAGACGTAGAGCAGCGGCGCACTCGTCCACACGAAACCGGCGGCCCCAACGGCCATGATCGCGATTTCGAGCGTTTTGACGAAACGGATCAGGCGCGCCTTGTCCCACTTGTCGGCAATCTGGCCGCTCGTGGCGGAAAAGAGCAGGAACGGCGCGATGAAAATCGCCGAAATGAGAAACGCCGCTGTCTTGCCGTCGACGTTTTGAAAGAGCGACGCGTGGTAAGTGACGAGCGACGTGAACGCGATCTTGAACACGTTGTCGTTCATCGCGCCAAGAAACTGCGTCCAAAAAAACGGCGCGAAGCGCCGTTGTTTCAGCAGTCGTGATTGGTGGCCCTCGCCGCGTGCCCCGCGCTGGCTGGGCGCACTCACTTGGTGTTTTCCGCTTCCTCTGCGGGCCAGTCGCGGATGTATGCCTTGAGCATGCGATTCTCGAACGACTGCTCCTCGACGACCGCGCGCGCCACGTCGTAGAACGAAATCACGCCCATGAGCGTGCGGTTGTCCATCACCGGCAAATATCGGGCGTGGCGCTCGAGCATCATGCGGCGCACTTCGTTCACGTCCGTCTCCGGCGTGCATGTGAGCGGATGGTCATCCATGACCTTGCGGATCGTGGAGCCACCGACCGTTCCGCCGTTCTTGCTGATCGTGTTGATGATCTCGCGGAAGGTGAGCATGCCCACGAGATCGCCGTACTCCATCACCACCAGCGAGCCGATGTCGTGTTCCGCCATCGTGTCGACGGCGTCCGCCAGCGAGGTCTCCGGGGTCACGGTGAAAAGGGTGTTGCCCTTTACTTTCAGGATGTCAGACACACGCATGGCACACACTCCTCTTTGTAATGCTCGGGCAATCGTGGCGGAACGCTGCCGCCCGACGTATTGCCGCACTTCGCCAAGACTTCGGCTTGCGAGACGGATGAGACGGCGTTCGCTGGCGCGCGCACCGCTGTCCCCGTATGAATAATCGTTGGAACCTGTTCAAAGGATGCTATCGGAAAGCGTTTGAAAAGGAAAGGCAAAAGGCACCCACATGTCCGTGCGGCGCGGGTTTTCGGCCGATTCCGTGTCACCTCTCGGACATCGCCGCATTCGCGACATCGGACAACACCGCAATTTCCCTGATGCAGCACGCAAAGCGTGTCGGCACGCCGACAGGTAATGCTAGGATTGCCGTATACGTAAAGTCCGCGTCACACGTCAGCGTCAAGTCAACGTCCAGCTACCAGCGAGGCCCTCTTCGACATGTCCGTACCGCACTTCGACACGCTCGCCCTGCACGCCGGGGCCGCCCCCGACCCTGCAACAGGGGCGCGTGCCACGCCGATCTACCAGACGACCTCGTTCGTGTTCTCCGACGCCGATCAGGCGGCCGCACTCTTCAATATGGAACGCGCCGGGCACGTCTATTCCCGCATCTCGAACCCGACCAATGCCGTATTCGAAGAACGAATGGCTGCATTGGAGAACGGCGCGGGTGCGATCTCGACGGCCAGCGGACAGGCCGCACTGCATCTGGCCATCGCCACGTTGATGGGCGCGGGTTCGCATATCGTTGCGTCGAGCGCGCTGTATGGCGGCTCGCACAACCTGCTGCACTACACGTTGCGACGCTTCGGTATCGAGACGACGTTCGTGCGCCCTGGCGACATCGACGGGTGGCGTGCGGCGGTGCGCCCCGAAACCCGTCTGTTCTTTGGCGAGACGCTGGGCAACCCCGGCCTCGATGTGCTCGACATCGGGCAAGTCGCGCAAATTGCGCACGACGCCGGCGTGCCCCTGCTCGTGGACAGTACGTTCACCACGCCCTGGCTGATCCGACCCTTCGATCATGGCGCGGACCTCGTGTATCACTCGGCCACCAAGTTCCTTGGCGGACACGGCACGACCATCGGCGGTGTCCTGATCGACGGGGGCACCTTCGACTTCGAGAAGAGCGGCAAATTTCCGGAGCTGACCGAACCTTACGACGGCTTTCACGGCATGGTCTTTGCGGAGGAAAACTCCGTCGCCCCCTTCCTGCTGCGTGCACGGCGCGAGGGACTGCGCGACTTCGGTGCCTGCCTGCACCCGCAGGCGGCATGGCAATTGTTGCAAGGTATCGAAACGCTGCCGCTGCGCATGGCACGTCACGTCGACAATGCCCGGCGCGTCGTGGACTTCCTCGCAGGGCACGACGCCGTTGCCGGCGTCGCCTATCCGGAGTTGCCATCGCACCCCGACTATGCGTTGGCCAAGCGCCTGCTGCCGCGCGGCGCGGGTGCCGTGTTCAGTTTCAATCTCAAGGGGGATCGGGAAGCGGGCCGCCGTTTCATCGAGTCGCTGCAACTGTTCTCGCATCTCGCCAATGTGGGCGACGCGCGCTCGCTGGTCATTCACCCCGCCTCGACCACGCACTTCCGAATGGATGCTGCGGCGCTGACGGCTGCGGGCATTGGCGAAGGCACCGTGCGCCTGTCGATCGGCCTGGAAGATCCGGACGATCTGATCCAGGACCTCAAGCGCGGCCTCAAGGCGGCAGTCAAATCCTCCTCGAAGGGACAAGCCCGATGAACTTCGACATCGACGGCAACAACGTCTACGCCTACACCGCGGGCAAGGCGATCCATCCGGCGCAGCCCACGGTCGTATTCCTCCACGGTGCGCAGCACGATCACAGTGTGTGGGGCCTGCAGAGCCGGTATCTCGCCAACCACGGCATCAACGTGCTCGCACTGGATCTGCCCGGGCATCATCGTAGTACCGGCGCGCCGTTGAAGACCATCGGCGAGATGGCGGACTGCGTGGTCGCGGTGCTCGACGCGGCGGGCGTGCGCGATGCCGCGTGGGTCGGTCATAGCATGGGGTCCCTGATCGCGCTGGACGCGGCGGCGCGGCATCCCGAGCGCGTGACGCGCATCGCCCTTGTGGGCACCGCGTATCCGATGAAGGTTTCCGACGTGCTGCTCGAAGCGGCCGCCGAGCGCGAGCCGGAGGCCATTGCTCTCGTCAATGCGTGGTCGCACAGCACGCTCGCGGCAAAGCCGTCTGCGCCGTGCCCGGGCTTCTGGACATGGGGGGGCAATCAACGACTGATGGAACGTGTGGCCCAGCGCAATCCTGCGAAGGTGTTTCTCACCGATTTCGAAGCGTGCAACCGCTACGATCAAGGCGACGAGGCTGCGACGCGCGTGACCTGCCCCGTGCTTGCCGTACTGGGCCGACGCGACCAGATGACGCCACCGCGTGCGGCCCAGGGATTGCTCGACACGCTGCGCACTGCAGGCGCGCCCGTCACGGTCACCGTCGTGGATGCGGGACACGCCATCATGACGGAACAGCCCGACGCCCTGCTCGATGCCCTCAAGCAATTCATGCGACACTGAACGCGTCGCCCTCACAACGAAACGAGGAGGCTTGCCATGCGACAAACGCCCGAAAGCGCGCCGGCGTTTCACCGGTTCGCAGACTTCTATCCGTTTTATCTTGGCGAACACCGCAACGCCGCGTGCCGTCGACTGCACTTCGTCGGCTCGTGGGGAGTGATCGCCCTTCTGGTCGCGTTTGCCGTGACAGGCAATGTGTGGTGGTTACCGGCAGCGATCGTTTGTGGCTATGCGTTCGCCTGGGTCGGTCACTTCTTCTTCGAAAAGAACCGGCCCGCCACGTTTCGCCATCCCGTCTACAGTCTGATGGGCGACTGGGTCATGTTCCGGGATATCTGCCTGGGACGCATCAAGCTTTAGCGTCTTCCGGCGCACTTCGTCCCGCGGGTCCTTCGCGGCCCTGCCCGGGCCCGGTAGCGCCGGAGGTCCGATCATCCGCGCCGTCGCGCGCTCGATCGCCTTCCCGTTCGCGTTCGTCTCCATCGGCCCTATCGTCCCTATCGGCCCCATCGTCCCCCGGACGAACGCATGGCAACGCGTCGGCCAACGGCACGTCCCAATTGCCCTCACGCAGCATTTCGGCGATGTGCGCACCATCGAGCGCATGGCGCTCCATCTGTCGTGCCAGTTCGTCGACGTTCAGGGCGAGTTGCGCGACCAACGGTGCCAGCTTCGCCTTTCGCGGGTTCGCCAGCAACAGCCAGCGCTCGGAAGGCGGATGCATCGTGAGGCGTCCCACCCAGCTCATGCGCTCCAGACGCGCCAGCAAATCGGCAGCATGCTCGAGACTCGTGCGCATCGAACGGGCCAGTTGCTGCGTCGTCAGGCCGCCACCGCCCGCTTCGCGGTCCTGATTGAGCAGGTGGATGAGCGTCAGCCCGTCGAGAAGATCGCTGCCCGGGAAACGCGGATATTGAAAGTGCCCCATGCGCAGCGCGGGCAGCACCGAGGTGATGGTCGCACCGAGCAACGCCACCAGCCACGAGAGATAGATCCACAGCAGAAAGATCGGCACGGCGGCGAACGCCCCGTAGACCGCCGTATAAGTCGGGAACTGACGGATGTACAGGCCGAAGCCACGCTTGGTCAGATCGAAGGCAATGGCTGCCACGATGCCGCCGACCAGCGCGTCGCGCCAGTCTACCTTGCAGTTCGGCATGTAGACATACATCAGCATGAACGCCACGCTGGTCAACGCGGGGGGAATCAGGCTGAGCAACGACGCCACCGCTGGCGGCAGCGTACTCACCAACGACATCGACTGCGTGAAGATATACGAGCTGATCGACAGACTCACACCGAACAACAGCGGGCCGAGCGTGAGCAAGCTCCAGTAAATGATCACGCGCTGCGCGATCGGCCTCGGGCGCGGCACTCGCCAGATCACGTTGAACGCCGATTCGACCGTCATCAACGTGAGCACGGCCGTCACCAGCAAACCGACAAGACCGAAGGCCGTCAGGCCCGTCGCTTTCGACGCGAACTGGTTCAGATACCGGAAGATCTGCGCATTGACGCTCTCGGGCATCAGATGCTCGAGCAGGAATCCCTGCAGCGCATCGCGAAACGAATTGAAAATCGGAAACGCCGTGAACAGCGCGAAGGTCACGGCAAACAACGGTACGATCGACAGGATCGACGTGAACGTCAGGCTGCCCGCCACTTGCGGAATCCGGTCGTCCTGCGCGCGCGCGAGCGCGTATCGCAGCAATTGGCGAACGTTATTCCAGTTGATGCGGGGCAGCTTGGGCAAATCGGGCTCCTCGAAGGGAAACGGTGGCGCCGCAGGCGGGGAAAACACGCCGACTTCGTTCGTCGCGCACGATCCGCTACGGCACCGGGAACGCCCTATAATACCCGCACTTTTTGCTTGCTTTCGACTCCAGACCCAGGGAAACCGGCGGTTTACCCGCTTGCCTGTCGCCCCGCCCCCGCCACTTCCCGGCATCCGCCGATTCCGACTTCATGACCGAAATCCTCGTCCTGTACTACAGCCGTCACGGCACCACGGCACAACTCGCACAGTGCATCGCGTCCGGCATCGACAGCGTGCCCGGCGCGCAGGCGCGCGTGCGCACTGTCCCCGCCGTGTCGACCGTGTGCGAAGCCAGCGCACCCGACATCCCGGACAGCGGCCCCCCGTACGTCGAATTGCGCGATCTGGAAGAATGTGCCGGTCTCGCCTTGGGCTCGCCCACCCGCTTCGGCAACATGGCGGCGGCACTGAAGTACTTTCTCGACGGCACCACGCCGCAATGGCTCTCGGGTGCGCTGTCGGGCAAGCCGGCGTGCGTCTTCACGTCGAGCGCGAGCCTGCATGGCGGACAGGAAAGCACGCTGCTCTCGATGATGATTCCACTGCTGCACCACGGCATGCTGCTCATGGGGCTGCCTTACACCGAGCCCGCCCTGTCGAGCACCCGCACCGGCGGCTCCCCCTACGGCGCGACGCATTTCGCACACGACGGCAACCCGCTGTCTGCCGACGAGCGCCAGTTGGCGTCGGCGCTCGGCGCGCGACTCGCACGAGCGGCCCTCAAGCTGGCAGAATGAGCGCTTGCGCCGCGTCCCGATGCGAATCCGGCGAAGCGGCGCGAACCTGAACAAGACAGAACGCGCCTGAGCGCCGGCCGATTCCCGCCCCGGCGCAGGCGATGCCGCCTTGCAGCAACCCCGGCCCAAGAGACAAGCCCATGACTGCCACGCCGCCCGACCTGCCCCAGCACGCGAACGTCCGCCACTCAACGCTGCCGGCACCGGCCCCAGCGCCCGTGCTTCGGATGGTGAGCATCGTCAGCTTGCTGGCGTTGATCGTACTGTCGGTCGCGTGGGAGTTGTGGCTCGCGCCGCTGCGTCCCGGTGGCTCGTGGCTCGTACTGAAGGCGCTGTTGCTGCTCCTGCCGCTGCGCGGCGTGCTGCGCGGCGATCTCTACACGCTCCAGTGGTCGAGCATGTTCATTCTGCTTTTCCTTGCCGAAGGCGTGGTGCGCGGCATGTCCGACACCGGCCTCTCGGCGACGCTCGCGTGGATCGAAACAGCGCTGTCCGCGGTGTTCTTCTTCGCGACGATTTTCTATCTGCGCCCTTTCAAGCGCGCCGCGAAAGCCCGCGCGGCTGCGGCCCAATAGGAAGTCCCCGATGAACACCATGGCGCGTCTCTGCGCAGCGCCCCCACTCGACGTGACGCACGGGGCCGACGCCACGCTTTCTTCGCCATGACCAACACGTCTGATACGTCTCATACGTCCGATACGTCGGATACGCCGTTCATCACCGCCTGCCGCGACCTGCTCGGGCGCGACCATGTCCTGCTCGATCCGGCGGACACGGGCGCCTACCTCATCGATCAACGCAAGCGCTACCACGGGCGCGCCCTTGCCGTGCTACGCCCATCGGACGCAGTACAAGTCGCCGCTCTCGTCAGATTGTGCGTGGCGCACGGCGTGCCGATGGTACCCCAAGGCGGCAACACGGGCCTCGCCGGTGGCGCCACGCCGGATACGAGCGGGCGCGGCGTCGTCATCAGCCTGCTTCGCCTCGATCGCATTCGTCAGGTAGATGCCGAGAACATGACTCTGACTGCCGAGGCCGGCTGCGTGCTGGCCAACGTGCAGGCCGCTGCCGCAACGGCCGACCGGTTGTTTCCGCTGAGTCTGGCGGCCGAGGGGAGTTGCACCATCGGTGGCAATCTCGCCACGAACGCAGGCGGTACCGCCGTGCTGCGCTATGGCAATGCGCGCGAGTTGTGCCTGGGGCTGGAAGTCGTGACACCCCAGGGCGACTTGTGGGACGGTCTGCGCGGTCTGCGCAAGGACAATACCGGCTACGATCTGCGCGACCTCTTCATCGGCGCCGAAGGCACGCTCGGCCTGATCACGGCGGCGACGCTCAAGCTGTTCGCGCAGCCTGCCGCACGCATGACGGCGCTCGCGGCGCTCGATAGCCCGTCGCAAGCGCTGGCGCTCCTGAATCTCGCGCAACGCATGGCCGGCCCGCTGCTCACCGGCTTCGAATTGATGTCGGACTTCTGCCTGCAACTGGTGGCGCAAGTCTTTGCGCAACAACGCTATCCGTTCGCGCAACCCCACCCACAAAGTGTGCTGCTCGAACTCTCGGATAACGAAAGCGAAGCCCACGCGCGCGATCTGCTGGAGCGCCTGCTCAGCGCCGCCATGGAGGCGGGCATCGTGCGCGACGCCATCGTGGCCGGCAACCTCGCCCAGTCGAACGCCCTCTGGCACCTGCGCGAGAGCATCCCGCTCGCCCAGTCGGCCACGGGCCTGAACATCAAGCACGACATTGCCGTGCCGGTCTCGCAAGTGCCCGCCTTCATCGAGGCGACCGACCCGATCGTCCAGCGCATCGCCCCCGGGGCACGCATGGTGACCTTCGGGCATCTCGGCGACGGGAATCTGCATTACAACGTGATGGCCCCCGAGGGGGTCGATCCGGGAGATTTCCTGCGGCAATATCAGGCGCCGGTCACCGCCGCCGTGCACGACAGCGTCCATGCGCACCGAGGCACCATCAGTGCCGAGCACGGTCTGGGCCAGTACAAGCGCGATGCCGCCGCGCACTACAAGTCGCCCGTCGAACTGGCGTTGATGCGCACGCTGAAGTCGGCGCTTGATCCGCTCGGCTTGATGAATCCAGGGAAATTGTTGCCCGATTGAGGTGCCGTCGGACGGTCCATGCGCCGCCCGACGCCAGCCCCCCCCGCGCGACATCGCGATCCCGAGGCGGCAGCAAAATTCCGCAAAATCGACGGGAATGTCACCACATTCGCGACAAAAAGCCGCGAAATCGCCGCATTTTCTTTACAAATGCATCACAAAACCCTACAATTGCGTCTTTCCTATTACGACGGAGTTTTCCGTGGGCAGTTGCTCTAGTAGCACGCAAGCGTCGGCAATGACCGGCGAGGCGTTGGCCCGGTAACCCGCAGTCGTCATCGACTGCCGCTGCCGGGCTCAATACCGCAGCGGTAGTGCATCCATCGCCATCTCTTAGGCGACCCGTTTTTCCCGCACCCTGACCGCAGTACAACGTTTGACGGAAGTGCTTGCACCTCCGGAACGAGGCACGTTCGGCATGCCCGTTCGCACCTGACGCCCCGCTATCCAACGAGGGGCGTCTCGCGAACGGTCTCGCAGAGCCTGCCGACGCTTGCGTCCCAATCTTGCATCGCGTTGCGCGCCGCACCGCCCTGTCATGTCGTTCGTCACGACACTGGGCCTTTGCAGCAAGCATTGCCTCGCATCGCCACGCCCCGGCATCCGCCGTCCCAGGCCCTTGAATTCAGGAGGACACCATGACGCTGCAAATGCTCATTCCCACGCTGCTCGATCGCGCCCGGGCACGTCTCGCACCGACGTCCAGCGCCACCGGACAGGCAAACACCTCGTCGCCCCAATACCGGCTGGTGGTACTCGCGCTCGCGTCGAAAGCCCACGCCATCGACGCGCAAGTCCGCCATGCGCTACGCGCGGAACGCCTCGCCCCCGAGGCGGCGAATCGCACCGAGCGTTCGGGCGGTTACCTGATGGAACTCGACTACGTGCTGCGCTGCGAGCGCAGCCGGCGCGCGGCGCTCGTGCACCTCGTCTCCAGGTTGGGCGACACCGCAGGTGTCCGTGCCGTTCGCTGGGAAACGGCGCCGAAGCTCGCGCAACGCAGGTCAACGGGTTGACGCGAACTTTGCAGCATTTCAAGGGCCGCTAAATTAGAATCGAAGTGCTAGCGTCACTGGCGCCCAAGGGCCTCCCGTCCGACGCCGCACGAACCCCTGATGAAGCGCCGCACTTCCGGCGACGCCCGACATGCTCAAGACTCTGCTTGCCCGCTTCCGGTTATCCCCCCAACGCGCCGGTATCGACGACGACATCTGGCAGGAAGTCGTGGGCACCCTGCCGTTTCTGTCGCGCCGCAGCACCCACGAGCTGGACAAGCTTCGCACCCTCGCCACCGATTTCCTGGCCGACAAGCACTTCTCGACAGCACACGACCTGCCGCTCACCGAGGCGATGTGCGTCTCGGTGGCCGCGCAGGCCTGCTTGCCGATTCTCCATCTGCCCAGCGCGCTCTATCGCGGATGGACCGGAATCGTCCTGTATCCGGGCGAGTTCCTGATTCGCAAGACCGTGCAGGACGAAGCCGGCGTCGTGCACGACATCGCCCAGGAAGCCAGCGGCGAGGCCTGGGAAGGCGGTCCCGTGGTGCTCTCGTGGCAAGACGTGCAGGCCAGCGATGCGCTTGCGTACAACGTCGTGATTCACGAATTCGTCCACAAGATCGACATGGAGGGCGGCGAAGCGGACGGCGTGCCGCCGATGCTGCGGCGCCTGCACGGCGACCTGACGGCCGACACCTGGTGCGACGTGTTCGATCCCGCTTTCGAGGCGTTCTGCCATCACGTGGCCAATGTGCCGGATACCCACTGGGAGGTCTTCGCGGCCAATTCGCTGCTCGACCCCTACGCCGCCGAGCACGAATCGGAGTTTTTCGCGGTGTGTGCCGAGGCGTTCTTCGTGGCGCCAGAGGCCTTCCGGGCAGAATATCCGGCCCTGTACACGCTGTTTTCGCGATATTTCCTGCAAGATCCGGCGTCTGGCACCGGGCCGGGCGACGGCCCGTCCGCCACCCCCGTCGCAACCCTATGAAAACTTTGCGAAAGTCATTGTTTTCATGGCATAATGCGCGTTTTACTCACCCGGAAAGTGGTTGACGCCTTCCCAGTCGCATGACAGTGACGGCGTTAGCGGGCCAAGGGGCTCGCGCAGACTGGCTACCGACCTAACCCAAGGTACATCATGAAAGAAGGCATCCACCCGGTTTATCGCGAAGTCCTGTTCCGCGACATGACGCCCGGCGTCGACTTCGAATTCATCACCCGCTCGACGATCCAGACCAAGGAAACGGCCGAGAAGGATGGCAAGACCTATCCGCTCGTGAAGATGGATACGTCGTCGGCTTCGCACAACTTCTACACGGGCGAACAGCGCATCATGGATACGGCTGGTCGCGTCGACAAGTTCCGTCAGAAGTTCGGCAACCGCGCCGGCGGCAAGATCGCCTAAGTTTCGGCGACGCGCCATACAACGCGATGCGGGACCCGACAGCAGTTCGCGGGTCAGCGCATCGGGGGCAACACCCCGGCGTTGTGAAAGCATTGGAAAAGGGCAGCTCAGGCTGCCCTTTTTCTTTGGCCTGATCTGCGCTGAAATGCCGGTTACTGTCATACTGTCGGCTTTTCGGGAATCCACGGACTTTCCCTGAGCATTCGCCCGATCGTCTTGCCGGAAGTCGCACCCTGAGTTTTACCTTAGGATTCACCCCCGAACCGGTTCCGGTTCGCCCTCTGAGTCTCCCCGATCCGGCGCGTGCGCCGGTCATGTCGCACGGCCTATGAAACGAGTTCGCATCACCGCCTCCGCCACCAGCGCGCTTCCGCGTTCGCTGCTGATCGCCATTTGCGTCATCTATGTGCTGGCGGGGTTGTTCGGACGCGACCCGTGGAAGAACGAGGACGCCGCCGGTTTCGGCGTGATGTGGACGATGGCACACGGTCATTTGTCCGACTGGCTGCTGCCAAACATCGCCGGCAAGCCCATTTACGACAACGGCCCGCTCGTCTCGTGGCTCGGCGCACTCGCCATTCGCACCTTCTCCTGGCTCGACGCCCCCGACGCCGCACGCATCGTGACCGGGCTGTGCTTCTATGTCACCTGCACATTCATCTGGTACGGCACGTACCTGCTTGGCCGCCGTCCGGAAGTGCAACCGTTCAAATACGCCTTCGGTGGCGAACCCGAGCCGCGCGATTACGGCCGCACGCTCGCCGACGGCGCCCTGCTGATTCTGCTCGCCTGCTTCGGCCTGGCCGAACGCGGCCACGAAACCACGTCCGCCGTCGGCCAGCTCACGCTCATCTCGATGGCCATCTACGGCCTCGTGCGCAGCCTCGACAAGCCGCGCCAGGGCGCCGTGTGGTTTGGGCTGGCGCTGGGCGGCATGGCGCTCGCGTCGTCGCCGCTGATGGTGCTCTCGCTCTGGATTGCAGGGATGGGGGCGGCCATCGTGTGCCGCGCCCTGCCGCTGCGCATGTTGCTGGTCGTCTCGACGCCCATCGCGCTACTCATTGCTTGCACGTGGCCGCTGGCCGCACTGAAATTCGCCGACGGCGCCCGTGCCTGGCTGGGCGAATGGGCCGACATCGGCGTGGACACCTTCAGCGGTCCGACCGCCAACTCGTTGAGCTATCTCGCCAAGAACCTGGCCCTGTTCGCGTGGCCGGCGTGGCCGCTTGCCGCGTGGTCGCTGTACTCGTGGCGCGGCATGCGACGTGCGCCCCACATCGCCATCGCGCTGGCCTTCGCCATCATGATCCTCCTGCTGATCGTGTTGCAGGCACAGCAGGGCAACCAGCTCTTCATGCTGACGCTGCCGGCGCTGTCGATCATTGCCGCCTTCGGCCTGCCCACGCTCAAGCGCGGCACGGTCAACGCCATCGACTGGTTCGCCGTGTTGTCGTTTACCGTGCTGGCCGGCTTCGTCTGGATCGTATGGCTCGCCAGCATTACCGGCTTTCCGGCATCGACGGCACGCAACCTGGGGCGTCTGGTGCCGGGCTTCGTCCCCGAGTTCAGTTGGATCACCCTGATCAGCGCATTGCTCGTCACCGGTGCGTGGGTAACCCTGGTCGCCTGGCGCGTGTCGCGCAGCCCGAAGGTACTGTGGCGCAGCGTGGTGCTCTCCTCGGGCGGCACGACACTGATGTGGGTGCTGCTCATGACACTCTGGCTGCCGGTCGTCAACTATGGCCGGACGTATCGCGATGTGGCGGCGCAGATCGCCGCGCATCTGCCCGCCGACTACACCTGCATCCGCACCGCACGCGTGGGCGATGCGCAACTCGCTTCGTTCGCTTACTTCGGCAAGATGCGTTTCGGCTCGGCCAGCGACGACTGCGACGTGCTGCTGCGTCAGGACTCGCAAGATTACAGCGAGCCGCTGTCGCTCGCGCCGTATGAGTGGCGCCTGCTTTGGGAAGGCCGCCGCGCATCCGACCGCGACGAACGATTCCGTCTCTACGTGCTGCAGGAGCGTCCGTGGCATCGCGCGGCGCGTCCGCGTTGACCGGAGCCGGCGCACACACCATGTGGCACGACATCAAACGCATTGCCGGGCTTGCCTGGCCGGTGCTGATCGGCCAACTGGCGGTGATTGCCTTCGGGGTCATCGACACCGCCATGGTCGGCCGCGCTTCGGCCTTCGATCTCGCATCGCTCGCGCTCGGCGGCTCGATCTACATCACGGTGTACGTCGGCCTGATGGGCATTCTGGTCGCGCTTTCGCCGATCGTGGCGCAGCTCTTCGGTGCAGGCGAGCGCGACGCCATCGGCGAGGAAGTGCGTCAGGCATTCTGGCTGGCGCTGTTTCTCGCCATACCGGGCGTGCTGATCCTGTCGCATCCGCAGTTCATCCTGCAACTCTCGGAAGCCAATCCCGAACTCGAGGCACGGGCCAGCGCCTACCTCCAGACACTGGCCTACGGTCTGCCTGCCGCGCTGCTCTTCCGTTTGTACTCATCGCTGTCGACGGCCGTCGGGCAACCGCGCATCGTCATGGCGATTCAGGTGACCGGGCTTGCGCTCAAGGTCCCGCTGAATCTCGCACTCATCTACGGCGTGGAGCGCCTCGGCATTCCGGCGCTCGGCAGCACGGGCTGTGCCATTGCCACGACAGCCATCAACTGGGTGTCCTGCGGGCTGGGACTCACGTTGATGGCGCGCCACGCGAAGTTGCGCGAGTTCCGGGTCTTCTCGCGCTTTTGCTGGCCGAACTGGCACGCCATTCGCGGACTGCTCAAACTCGGCGTGCCGATGGGGCTCAGCTACCTGATTGAAGTCACCGCCTTCTCGTTCATGGCGATCTTCATCGCACGACTGGGTGACGTGACGCTCGCGGGGCATCAGATCGCCGCCAACCTCGGCGCACTCATGTACATGTTGCCGATGTCGATCGGCATCGCCACGTCGACGCTCACCGCGCAGGCCATCGGCTCACGCGACTTTGCCCTGGCGCGTCTGATCGGACGTCGGGGCGTGGAATTCGCCGGCACGTTGGGCGTGTTGCTGGCCATCCTCATGTGGATCGGCCGCCCGCTGATTCTGGCCGCTTACACGTCCGACCCGCTCGTCGCCGCCGTGACGACACCGCTGCTCGCCATCGTGGCCCTGTACCACGTGTTCGATGCGTTGCAGGTGAACGCCGTGTTCGTGCTGCGCGCGTGGAAGGTCGCGGTCGTGCCGACCGTCATCTACGCCGTGTCGCTCTGGGGCGTCGGGCTGGGCGGCGGTTATGTGCTGGGTTTCGACGTCGGCGGCTTCACCCCTGCGTGGCTCCACGGTGCGGCGGGCTTCTGGTTCGCGAACAGCGCCAGTCTGGGCGTCGCCGCGTTCGGGTTGTTGTTGTATCTGCGCTGGGTCGTTCGGAACAAGAGTTAAGGGCCGACGCCCGCCGATGAGGGCGCCGCGGGCGCATCTGCAGACACCCCCACCGGCGCCCCGCTCTGCCGCCCCTTCAATACACTGTCGACGCCAGCGAAAAACGCGTCGTACGTTTCACGCGTCAGCCGCGTTACCGTGCCTTCAGCGTCGTCGGCCCACTCAAGTTGTACGACAACAAAATTGCCCGCACGGATATCCATGTCCGCCTCCTGCCCGGCCCGTCTGCCGTTGCACTCGCGCGATTTTATTGACGAATGGGGTATACCCGCAAAGGCATTCGATCGATCTTTCCATAGAATGTTGTCTGACGACATACAACAAACATGCCGTCACCCACGCCCTTTGGTCTGATTCAAATCCCACGCCATGAGCCGAACCCCAATCGTTACCGAACTGCGCGTCATCCCCGTCGCTGGCCGCGACAGCATGCTGCTGAATCTCAGTGGCGCGCATGGCCCGTTCTTCACACGCAACCTCGTCATTCTGAAGGACAGCGCCGGACATACGGGCGTCGGCGAAGTCCCCGGCGGCGAATCGATCCGCAAGACGCTCGACGACGCCCGCCCCTACGTGGTCGGCCAGTCGGTCGCGAACATTCAGGCGATTCTCGGCCGCACACGACGCACGTTTGCCGACCGTGACGCCGGCGGACGCGGGCTGCAAACCTTCGACCTGCGCACCACCATTCACGCTGTCACGGCGCTGGAAGCCGCGCTGCTCGATCTCCTCGGCCAGCATCTCGAGGTCCCGGTCGCCGCGCTCCTGGGCGAAGGGCAGCAACGCAGTGAAGTGGCCATGCTCGGTTATCTGTTCTTCATCGGCGACCGGCAGGCAACCGACCTCCCCTACGCGGACAACCATTCGGCTCGCGACGCGTGGGAGCGAGTCCGCACCGAAGTCGCCATGACGCCCGATGCCGTTGTCCGACTGGCAGAA
Organism: Pandoraea pnomenusa; assembly: GCF_040391475.1. Lineage (GTDB taxonomy): Bacteria > Pseudomonadota > Gammaproteobacteria > Burkholderiales > Burkholderiaceae > Pandoraea > Pandoraea pnomenusa_C. The sequence goes on from NZ_JBEBXS010000001.1 coordinate 633,466, forward strand.
GCCGCCCATGCGCGTTACGGCTTCCAGGACTTCAAACTCAAAGGCGGCGTGCTCGACGGCGACGCGGAAATCGAAGCCGTCACCGCGCTGGCCAAACGCTTCCCGCAGGCACGCGTCACGCTCGATCCGAATGGTGCGTGGTCACTCGACGAAGCCATCCGTCTTTGCCGCGACAAACATGACGTACTTGCCTACGCGGAAGATCCTTGCGGCGCCGAGAACGGTTACTCCGGTCGCGAAGTCATGGCGGAATTCCGTCGTGCCACGGGCTTGCCGACGGCCACCAACATGATTGCCACGGACTGGCGTCAGATGGGCCACGCGATCCAGTTGCAGTCGGTCGACATCCCGCTCGCCGATCCGCATTTCTGGACGATGCAGGGCGCGGTACGCGTTGCGCAGATGTGCCACGACTGGGGACTGACGTGGGGCTCGCATTCGAACAATCACTTCGATATCTCGCTGGCGATGTTCACGCACGTGGCCGCAGCGGCGCCCGGCAAGATCACGGCGATCGATACGCACTGGATCTGGCAGGATGGCCAGTACCTCACCCGCAATCCGTTGCAGATCGTCGGTGGCAACGTGCAGGTACCGAGCGCTCCCGGCCTTGGCGTAACGCTGGATATGGATGCCATTGACGCCGCCCACGCGCTTTATCTCGAGCATGGTCTTGGCGCACGCGATGACAGCGTCGCGATGCAATACCTCATCACCGACTGGAAATTCGATCCGAAGCGCCCTTGCCTGGTCCGCTGATCGAAACACTTCAGGGCGTCTCGGCGGGCAAATCCGGGACGTCCCGTCATCAGGCTGTCGCAATGCGCAAAGTGCGCGAATTCCCGAGAAATGCTGCGAAAATACCGCAGGACCATTTCGGAATTACATTCGTGAGGGAAAAAGTGGCGCCGAGGCCCGCAAAGCTTGCTGGAACGGCGTTAGACACGGCCGAAATCGAGGGATGACGGCAAGCGAGAGGGGAATAAAAAAAGCCCAGGCATCAGCCTGGGCTTTCTTCGTTTGGCGGAGCGGACGGGGCTCGAACCCGCGACCCCCGGCGTGACAGGCCGGTA
>NZ_JBEBXS010000002.1:0-344477 GCF_040391475.1 Pandoraea pnomenusa
GCCGATCCGCATGCGGAGGCAGGCCAGCGATGGCGGGGCGTCTTCATGCGAATCGGTCAAACAGAACAACAAGAATCCCGGCATTCGCCACCCTCAGCAGGCAATCGGAATCCCTTGGAGGAACGACATGAGTTATCAGGCCCCGATCAAGGACATGCAGTTCGTCATGAACGAACTGGCGGACCTGACGAGCATCTCGAAGCTGCCCGGCTATGAAGAGGCTTCTCCCGAACTCGCACAGGCAGTCATCGAAGAAGCGGCGCGTTTCAATCAGGCAGTGCTCGCACCGTTGAACGTCATTGGCGATCAGCAACCGAGCACGTGGAAAGACGGTGTCGTGACCACCACGCCGGGCTTCAAGGAAGCGTTTCGTCAGTTCTCCGAAGCGGGCTGGCAAGGCGTGGTGCATCCGCAGGAATTCGGCGGTCAGGGCTTGCCCAAGCTCGTGGCCACGCCGTGCACGGAAATGCTCAATGCCGCGAACCTGTCGTTCGCGCTGTGCCCGCTGCTGACCGACGGTGCGGTCGAGGCTCTGCTCACGGCAGGCTCCGACGCGCAGCGCGCACTGTACGTGCCGAAGCTGCTCTCCGGCGAATGGACCGGCACGATGAATCTGACGGAGCCGCAGGCCGGCTCCGACCTCGCGCTGGTCCGCACGCGTGCGGAACGCGAAGCCGACGGCACCTATCGCATTTTCGGTACGAAGATCTTCATCACGTTCGGTGAACACGACATGGCCGAGAACATCGTCCACCTCGTGCTCGCACGCACCCCCGATGCGCCGCCGGGCGTGAAGGGCATTTCGCTGTTCATCGTGCCGAAGTTCAACGTCGACGCCGAAGGCAAACTCGGCGCGCGTAACGACGTGCATTGCGTGTCCATCGAACACAAGCTCGGGATCAAGGCCAGCCCGACGGCGGTGCTGCAATTCGGCGATAACGGTGGCGCAACGGGCTACCTGATCGGTGAAGAGAATCGCGGCCTCGAGTACATGTTCATCATGATGAACGCCGCGCGTTTCGCCGTCGGCATGCAGGGCGTGGCCGTGGCCGAGCGTGCCTATCAGCACGCGGTGGCGTACGCACGTGATCGCCTGCAAAGCCGTCCGGTGGACGGGACGTCGCGCGAAGCCGTATCGATCATTCATCACCCCGACGTCAAGCGCATGCTCATGACGATGCGCGCGCTGACCGAAGGTGCGCGCTCGCTCGCGTATGTCGCTGCCGCGCAGGCCGATATCGGCCATCACGCGAGCGACGCAGCCGAGCGCAAGCGCGCACAGGCTGTCTATGAGTTCCTGGTGCCGATCGTGAAGGGATGGAGCACCGAGATGTCGCTGGAGGTCACGAGCCTCGGCGTGCAGGTGCATGGCGGCATGGGCTTCATCGAAGAGACGGGGGCGGCGCAGTACTATCGCGACGCGCGCATTCTTCCGATCTACGAAGGCACGACCGCGATTCAGGCGAACGACCTGATCGGCCGCAAAACGCTGCGTGACGGCGGTGCCGTGGCCCAGGCGCTGTGCGAGCAGATCATGGCGACGGAAAACGAACTGCGTGCGGCCGGCGGCGTGGGACAAGTCGTGGCGGAGCGTCTGGCCAAGGGGCGTGAGGCGCTGTCGATCGTCGTCGACTACGTGGTCGCCAATGCCCAGGACAACGTGAATGGTGTGTTCGCCGGCAGCGTGCCGTATCTGAAGCTTGCCGGCATCGTGCTCGGTGGCTGGCAGATGGGACGTTCGTTGCTTGCGGCGCAGAAGCTGCGCGATCAGGATCCGCCGTTCTACGACGCCAAGATTGGCACGGCACGCTTTTTTGCCGATCACATTCTCACGCAAGCCCCGGGCCTGGCGCAGTCGATCACGGAAGGCGCGGATTCGGCGCTGTCGCTGAACGAATCGCAGTTCTGATCGGACCGGTCGGGCCACGCGCCCGCCGAAAAAACGATGGCGGCCTGCGGGCCGCCATTTTCATTGGGTGATGGAATTATCGTCCTTGCGGTCGCAACGAACGAAAAGCAGGAAAAAAAACGGCACTGCGTACGCAGTGCCGTGTATTGGGTCCCCGCCTCAGCCGCTAAGCCGGCATCCTGAACCGTGAGGTTCAAGGTGGTCGCGGTTAGTAGCGCTTTGGGTTCATCAGACAGAGTGACGCTCACGCCAGCACTACAAACTTCCGCAACCTGCAACAGAGCATTGGTTCAAGGAATCTATGACTTTCGCGAACCAGGCAGGGAAAACTAACCTTTTGAATCGAACGGTGGCTTGTGTTGTTCAGCTTTGATACTGATCGATCACTGCGCTCAGTCGTTCGTCCATGTGTTGAATTCTACTCTGAATTTCTTCGGCAGGGAATGCTTGTCCTGCAGCAATACTTTTTTCCAGGGCAAGCAATTCGGATGCCAGGCTCAGGGCTGCCATGACGGCAATCCGGTCGGTGCCGCGCACGCTGCTCTGGGCGCGAACCTTGCTCATCTCGGCGTCGACACGCGACACCGAAGCGAGCAGATCGGCTTCGTGCTCCGGGGGGCAGGCCAGGCGATAGGACTGTTCCAGGATATTGACTTCGAGCTGCTTGATCGTCATGCGTGTTCTCCACCGGGGGTGCCGAGAAGATCCATCTGCCCTTCAGTGGGGTTCTGGCTCGGGAGTTTTTCCAGGATGGCATTCAGGCGAACCTGTGCCTCGTCGATCTTGGCGGCGAGCTGGTCGCGCTGCAGTCGCAGGGCGTCGCGTTCGGCGCGCAACTGCTCGATGGCAGTGCGCGTGTCGTCGCATTCCGCGCGCGCGCGGTCGAGCTCGGCGAGCAGAGCCTGATTGTGTTGATGAAAACGTTGGCTGATCACAACCAACTGTTCAATTTTGTCGGTGAGATTGTCGAGATCGGTGAGCATCGGGCTGCGTCCTCTTGATTGCCCTACATTCTAACGGAATCGGCGGCCAACGCCCGAAGAACGAGCATTGACGCTCATTCGAATGGCCCCTACACTTGCGGCACTTCGGTGCTCGCGCACGCCCCCCCGGCATGCGCAGTTAAACGGGAAACAGGGAGCCGCGTCCCCACACGGGCTGGCCAACCTGTGCTGCCCCCGCAACGGTAAGTCATCCTTTCGGTCACAAAGGTTTCCGAAAACGCGCTTCGCCTCCATTGCCACTGTGAGCCATCCGCTCGCGGGAAGGCCGGTCAGGCGCCATGATGACCAGCCCGGATACCGGCCGCAAGTGAGTGGGGAAAGCCCATGCCGCCCGGCGTAGCCGTTGGCGGCATTCGTCGTTTTCATGTGTCGATGCCTTGCATTCGTGACGTGTTTTCGGCGCTCCCCTTGCGCCGGCGGCCCGCGGGGGAACGGGCCTGGGCAATAAGAAAACTACGGAAGTCACACCAGACCATGCGCTCCCACGATCGCGCGATGGCGCTGCACGCGCCTGCTTTTGCACGTCCCGCTTCGGCACCTGCCGCCTTTGTTTCCGCTCCGAGCCGTCTTGCGCATGTCGCGCTGGCTGCTGCCATGCTGGCCGCGAGTGTCGGCGCGCAAGCGCAGTCGAACGATGCTGCGCTCAACACGACCGTCGTGACAGCCTCGCGTACCGAGCAAAAGCTTGCGGACACGCTGGCGTCCACGTCCGTCATCACGCGCGCGCAGATCGAAGCCAGCCAGGCGCAGGACCTGCCGACGCTGCTGCGCGGTCAGGCCGGTGTGGAAATCGTGCAGAACGGCGGCTTCGGCACGTCGGCCAGCATCTTCATGCGCGGCGCGGCGTCGAACTCGTCGCTGGTGCTCATCGATGGCGTGCCCGTGAACTCGGCCACCAGCGGGACGACCAACATCGCGCAGATCCCCGTGTCGCAAATCGACCACATCGAAATCGTGCGCGGTAACGTGTCCGCCCTGTACGGCTCGCAAGCCGTGGGCGGCGTGATCCAGATCTTCACGCGCAAGGGCGATGGCGGTCCGCCCCGTGCCTACGCGGAAATCGGCTACGGCACGAACAACACGACGCAGGCCAACGCCGGTATCGCCGGTTCGTTCGACGAGGGCAAGACGCGTTTCTCGCTCGACGTCTCGCGCTTTCACACGAATGGCATTTCGGCGCAGGACCCGCGCTTCTTCCCCAAGGTCAACCCGAATCGTAACGGCGACGACAACACGAGCGTGAGCGCCTCGCTCTCGCGCAAGCTGGGCGATACGTGGGAAGTCGGCGCGCGCCTGTTCCAGAGCGACGGCAGCACCAGCTACGACAACGCCTACGGCAAGCCGACCGACCTGAACGACACCGATGCCCGCGTGCGTCAGATCTCCGCCTATGCCAAGGGCAACATTACCGACAAGTGGAATACGCGCTTCACTGTCACGCAGGGCGATGACTACAGCTACAACTACCTGAACGGCAATGGCAACGGCAACTTCCACACGTCGACCAACCAGATCGACTGGGCCAACGAATACGCCTTCATGCCGGATCACAAGCTGATTGCCGGTTACACGCGTCAGGAACAAACGGTCGAGAGCAGCTCGGTCTACAACCGCAACAACCGCCACCTCGACTCGTTCTATGTCGGCTACGAAGGCGTGATTGCGCAAAAGCACGAGGTTCAGGCCACCGTGCGCCGCGACATCTACTCCGACTTCGGCGGCGCGAACAGCTACTGGGTCGGTTACGGTTATCGCCTGACGAATCAGTGGAAGCTGATGGCCAATGCGTCTGATGGCTTCCGCGCACCGACCTTCAACGAGTTGTTCTATCCGGGCTATGGCGATCCGAACCTGCAGCCGGAGCGTTCGATCTCGAAGGAACTCGCCGTGCAGTTCTACGACGAGCACTTTGGCCTGGCCAAGCTGGCGCTGTTCCGCACCAGCTACACGAACCTGATCCAGTCGCTGCCCGTGTATCCGTTCACGGCCGCGAACGTGGCGAATGCCCGCGTCGAAGGCCTCGAGCTGACGTACCAGGGCAAGATCCAGTGGACGGGCACCGACGTGCATGCGTCGTTCACGCGTCAGAACCCGACCGATCTCGATGCGAACAAGGTACTGGCACGCCGAGCGAAGCAATACGCCTCGATCGGCCTGTCCCAGAAGTTTCTCGGCAAGTACACGGTGGGCGGCGACGTGTTCTACAGCGGCGAGCGTTACGATACGGGCGGCCAGCATCTCGGCGCCTATACGCTCGTGAACCTGCAGGCGCGCTACGATATCGACAAATCGTGGTACGTCTCGGCGCACCTGGACAACGTTTTCAACAAGAACTACCAGACGGTCTATGGCTACAACACCCTCGGACGGGCAATTTACGTCTCGCTCGGCTGGAAGCAGTTCTGACGACACGCCTGCGGGCGTTGCACGGCGTAGCGACGCATGACGTTGCGCCGCGCCCTCGTCATCTGGACGGGACTGGCCGGCATTGCGCTGGTCATTCTCGTGGCGTCGCTCATGCTGGGGAGCGTGCCGGTCTCGCTGCGTGAGATCGGCACGCTCGTACTCGGCCACGACGCCGGCCTCGCGGGCGACGTGGTCTGGCGCCTGCGCCTGCCGCGTGCGCTTGCGGCATTCGCGTGCGGCGGCCTGCTCGCCGTGGCCGGCACGCTCATGCAGACGTTGCTGCGCAACCCGCTGGCCGACCCCTACGTGCTCGGCATCTCCGGCGGGGCGGGCGTGGCCGCACTGGGCGCACTCGCGCTCATGCTGCCGTTCTTCTGGGTGCAGACAAGCGCTTTCCTCGGCGCACTGGCCGCCATTGCCATTGTGATGGCCCTCTCGCACCGCAGCTTCCTGCGTCCCGGCGATCAGGACAGCAGCACCAAACTCCTGCTCACCGGCGTGATGATGGCGGCCGGCTTCGGCGCACTCGCCACCCTCATTCTTACCCTCGCACCAGACGCCAGCCTGCGTGGCATGCTGTTCTGGCTCACGGGCGACCTGAACGGTGTCGACCGGGCGGCGTTGCCGCTCGCGGCACTCGCCGTGGCGCTGCTCATCGTTTGCCCCGTCGCCCATCGCCTGAACGTGCTGCTGCGCGGCGACGCCGTGGCACAGGCCGTCGGCGTGGCCGTCGGCCCGCTGCGTGCGCGCATCTACCTGGCTGCGTCGCTGGCCACGGCGGTCTCGGTGACCACCGGGGGAAGCATCGGCTTCGTCGGCCTCGTCGTGCCGCATATCCTGCGGCTGCGCTTCGGCAACGACCAACGCATGTTGCTTCCGGCGGCCGCGCTCGCAGGCGGCGCGTTGCTGATGGCAGCCGATCTGATCGCCCGCACGATCATCGCGCCGACGCAACTGCCCGTGGGTGTCATCACCGCCATGATCGGTGTGCCGGTCTTCCTCTGGCTGCTCTCGCGCAGGGCGATCCGATGAGCCATCCCACGAATTTCCCGGTGAACGTTGCGACGAGCGCACCGCTACTCCAAACGCACGCGCTGACGCTGCATGCGGGTGAGCGCGTGCTGGTCGACTGGCTCGACCTGAGCGTTGCGCCGGGCGAGTGCTGGTGTCTCGCCGGTCCCAACGGCGCGGGCAAGACCACGTTGCTCGGCACGCTCGCCGGGTTGCGCACGCTCGACGGAAAACCGCAACGCGACGCCACGCTCGCCGCGAGCGGGCGCGTCGACATCGGCGGCAAGCCGCTGGCGCAATGGCGTCCGGCGCCGCTGGCCAAGGTGCGTGCGCTCATGCCACAGCAGGCCAGAGACGCCTTCGGTGCGACCGCGCTCGAAGTCGTACTCGCCGGACGTCATCCGTACCTCGCCGCAGGACGCTGGGGCGCGTGGGAGTCGGACGACGACATCGACATCGCGAGGCAGGCGCTTTCGCAGGTCGGTCTGGCGGACTTCGCCGAGCGCGACGTGACCACGCTCTCCGGTGGCGAGCGCCAGCGCGTCTCGCTGGCCGCGGTGCTGGCGCAGGCAACGCCGTTGCTGTTGCTCGACGAGCCCGTCTCGCACCTCGACCTGCATCACCAGATCGACGCCCTCGAATTGCTGGCCGGCCATGCGTCTCGCGACGATGCGGCGGTCGTCTTCTCCTGCCACGATCTGAATCTCGCGCGACGCTTCGCCACGCACGCCTTGCTGCTCGACGGCCGTGGCGGATGGCGCGCCGGCCCCGTGCGCGACGTGCTGTCGGCCGAGCATTGCAGCGACGCCTTCGGCTATCCGCTACGGCTCATTCGCGATGGCGACGACGAAGCCCTCGTGCCGGTGCGTCTGCCGGGTTCGCGCGGATGAACGCCTCGCCGTGCCCGCGCCACCCGGCGTACACTCACATCCGCGTGCGACGACCCGTGTCGCACGCACGCTTTCGACAAGTTCCGACAGGTGCCGCCCATGACGCAAGAGACCTCCCCATCGTCCGCTGACGCTTCCGATACCCCTGATGACGCCGGCCGCAACGAGCGCCATCGCAATCGCATGGTGCGCAAGAAGGCCGTGGTCGACGACAAGATCGCGCAGGCGCAGCGCGACTGCGGCGTGATCGTGATCACGACCGGCAACGGCAAGGGCAAATCGAGCTCGGGATTCGGCATGGTCGTGCGCGCGATGGGCCACGGCATGAAGACGGGCGTCGTGCAGTTCATCAAAGGCGCGATTCCCACGGGCGAGGAAAAATTCCTGCGCCGCTTCCCCGACGAGTGCGAGTTCCATGTGATGGGCGAGGGCTACACGTGGGAGACGCAGGACCGGACGCGCGATATCGCCAAGGCGGAAGCCGCGTGGGAGCAGGCGCGCCGCATGTTGCGCGATCCGTCGTTCGGCCTCGTGCTGTTCGACGAACTCAACATCGCGCTCAAGCTCGGCTATCTCGACGTCGACACGGTGATCGCCGATCTGCAGGCACGCCCCGAGATGCAGCACGTGGTCATCACCGGTCGTGGCGCGCCGCAGGCGCTCATCGACGCGGCCAACACCGTGACCGACATGACACCGGTCAAGCACGCGTTTGCCGACGGCATTCGCGCGCAGCCCGGCGTCGAAATGTAATTTCAGCATCACCGTTTCAGGAAGTCCTTACGTATGACCGCTTTCAGCCCTTTGCTCACCGATCTGTTCGACATCGCCGCGCCGTCCACGGCGATGGACGCCGCCCTGCAGCACGCCATCGACATCAAGACGAAGCCGCCCGGCAGTCTCGGCGCGCTGGAGCGTGTGGCACTGCAGGTCGGCCGGATTCAACAGCGCGCAACGCCTGAGCTCACGCGTGCGGCCATGCTCGTGTTCGCGGGCGATCACGGCGTCGTGGCGGCGGGCGTGAGTCCGTATCCGCAGGCGGTGACTGCGCAGATGGTGCTCAACTTCCTGCGTGGCGGCGCCGCCATCAATGTGTTTTGCCGTGCGCAGAACATCGAGATGGAGGTCGTGAACGCGGGTGTCGCTGCTGATTTCCCCACGCATGCGTCGCTGGTCGATATTCCCGTGGCGCGCGGCACGCAGAACTTCCTCGATGCGCCCGCCATGACCCGGGAACAGCTCGAGACGGCGCTGACTGCCGGGGCCGCACGCGTGGTGACGCACGCGGCACGCGGCACGCGCATGATCGGCTTCGGTGAGATGGGGATCGGTAACACGTCGTCGGCGGCGTGCCTGATGCAACGCCTCACGGGCCTGCCGCTTGCGGCGTGCGTGGGGCGCGGCACCGGCGTGGACGACGCCGGTCTGGCGCGCAAGACCGCCGTGCTCGAACGCGCGCTGGCGGCGCACCCGTTGGCCGGCGACGTCCCCGATCCGCTCGAGACACTCGCCACGTTCGGCGGCTTCGAGATCGCGATGATGACGGGCGCGTATCTCGCGGCCGCGAAGCTGGGAGTCGTCATCGTGGTCGATGGCTTCATCAGCACGTCGGCACTGCTGGTGGCGGCGCGCGTGGCACCGGCAGTGCTCGATTACTGCGTGTTTGCCCACGCGTCTGACGAAACCGGTCATCGTGCCATGCTCGACGTGCTGGGTGCACAACCGTTGCTGCAACTCGGTTTGCGTCTGGGCGAGGGCACCGGCGCCGCGCTCGCGATGCCGGTTGTCCAGGCAGCGGCCGCGTTCCTGCGCGAGATGGCAACGTTTGAAGGCGCCGGCGTGAGCGACCGTGAGGCCGACGGGCAATGACAGGACCTTTCCCCGATCCGTCGCAGGATTCCCGCGAAGCCTCGCGTGAATCGTCGCGCGACCTCGTGGCGCAGACGCCACCGGCGCACGCGTCGTTCGGGGGAATTCGGGAACAATGGCGGCTGTTCCTCACCGCGCTCGGATTCTTCACGCGCGTGCCGATTCCGCAGTGGGTCGGCTATTCGCCGGAACAACTGAACGCCGCGACACGCTATTTCACGCTCGTCGGCGTATTCGTCGGCGCGCTCGTCGCATTGTTGACGGTCGCGATGGGCTTGCTGTGGTCGCCGCGCCTGGCCATCGCGCTGGGGCTCGCGGCGAGCGTGCTGCTCACCGGGGCGTTTCATGAAGACGGCCTCGCGGATTCCGTCGACGCCTTCGGTGGGGCGTTCGCTCGTGAGCGTGTGCTGGAGATCATGCACGACTCGCGCATCGGCACCTACGGTGCTGTCGCGTTGTGGCTGGCGCTCGCCGTCAAATGGCAGGCGCTCGTCGACATTCAGGCGGCGGTGGGATGGGGCGGTTTTGCCGTCGTCCTGATCGGCGCGCACGCCGCGAGCCGCAACATGGCGATCAGCCTGCTGCGCTCGCTCGATTACGTGCGTGCCGAGGGCAAGGCGAAACCGATCGCGCAGCGTCTGAGTCTCGGCGGGTTGATGTTCGGCGTGCTGTGCAGCGTGCCGTGGTGGGTCTGGCCGGACTGGCGCGCCGGCGTGACCGGTGCAGTGGTGCTGGTGGCGCTACGAGCGGCGTTCATTCGCTATTTGCGCAGGCGATTGGGGGGCTATACCGGCGACACGCTGGGCTTCGCACAACAACTCGGTGAACTCGCGTTGTATCTCACGGTGTGTGCATGGATCTGATCCTGTTGCGGCATCCGCCCCCCGACGTGTCGGCGGCGCTTTGCTACGGCCGGACCGATCTGGCGGTGGATGCGGCACGCTTCGATGCAACGGTCGCGTCGATGCGTGCGCGTCTCGTGCATCTGCTCGACGGGCGCACCCCCACCGCGATCCACAGCAGCCAGTTGCAGCGAGCGCGCGAGGCGGCGGGCGTGTTGGCGACGGCATTCGGCGTCGGTGTGACGGAAGACGAGCGTCTGGCCGAGATGGACTTCGGGGCGTGGGAAATGCAGCCGTGGTCTGGCATCGACCGTCACGATCTCGATGCGTGGGCGCGCGACGTGGCCGGATTTGCGGCCCCGGGCGGCGAGTCGGCGCGCGATGTTGTCTTGCGGATGGACGCGTGGGCGAGCGAGTTGCGCCGCAGCGCCAGCGGGAGTGACGCCGTGCATGTGGCCGTCACGCACGCCGGACCGATTCGTCTGCATGCGGCCACCGCATTGCGACTGCCCACGACCGCGTGCCTGTCATGGACGCTCGATTTCGGCGCCATCTGCCAGCTTCACGTTGCCGACGACGGCTACGCGCGACTGATCCGCTGGAACGCGTAGGCAGGCAGGCGGCCCCGGATTCCCGGAGCGCCGGCGCTGCGTTCGTCCGATCCCCGCCCGGAACGTTACTTTGTCGACGACGTGCGGCGCGAGCGCGCGATATCGAGGTCCTCGCACATCGTGCGCGCGCCGTCGAGAATGCGAGGGCTGGGACGATTGATGAGATCGCCGTCGATGCCGAACAGGTTGTTGTGCGCCACAGCGGGCAACTGCGGCCACTTGCGCCAGCTATCGAGCGTGGCGAGCGGCTTGTCGGACTTCGTCGCGCCCGGCGTTGCGGTGAACATGGCCTCCGGCTGCTTCGCGAGCACGGCTTCGACGGACACGCGCGGCACGAGCGCCGGTTCGTCGGCAAAGACATTCACGCCGCCGCAAAGGCGGATCACGTCGCTCACCATGTGCGTGCCGTTGAGCGTCATCAGCGGCTGCGTCCACACCTGATAGAAGACGGGCACCGGCGGGCGCGATGCGAATTGCTTGCGCAGCGCTTCGTAGCGGGCGCGGAAGGCTTCTGCCGACGCCTGCGCTTTCACGGGCGTGCCCATCAGGGTGCCCAGCGTCTCGATCGCCGCAGGCAGATCGGTCAGATGTTTCGGTTCCGAGTAAAACACCGGCAGCTTCAACTGGCGCAGGGCTTCGACCTGTCGTTGCGAGTTGCCGTGCATCCACACGACGATCAGGTCGGGTTTGAGCGCGAGAATGCGCTCCAGGTCCAGGGCGCTGTTGTCGCCGACGCGCGGTAACTTGCGCGCCGCCTCGGGATAGTCGGAGTAGGCGACCACGCCCACAACCTTGTCGCCGGCACCAGCGGCGAACAGCAGCTCGGTGGCATGAGGCGACAGGCTTACCACGCGTTGCGCGGGGGCAGGCAGGGTGACGGTGGCACCGGTGTCGTCCTTGACGGTGACGGCGGCGTGGGCGGCGTGCGTCGCCAACACGGCTGCACAGGTCGCGAAAGCCGCCAGCAGTTGACGGCACGGGCGTCGCAGGACAAAGCGGTTGCGCGGGGCGAACGGGGTGAGCGACATCGAGGTAGTGATGTGGGTGTTGGACGGCGCAGGCGCAGGACCGCCGCGTCTGCGGACGCGTCATTGTCAGTGGGTTATGCCATCCGGACAAGGTTTCCGCGCATTCCGCCCGCGAACCGATAGCGCGCCGATGCTGTCGAACGAAGCGTGACGTGACCTCCGAACGGCATTGTCCGTCGACGTCACGGGTTCAATCGAAGATTCCCCGGGCCGTGAGCGCGGGAGTTCAAGCGTAGAGGAGTCGAAGACGCGATGCGAAATATTGGAACGATCGGGGCGCTGGCACTGGTGCTGGCGACGATGCTCGGGGCATGTGCCGCACCGGGCGGCTCGGAAACTGGCAGCCGTTCGACCGGGACCGGGAAAGTGGAAGCCTACGGCGTGATCGACGGCGGCGTGACGGTGGTGAGGTAATCGCACAAGGCAGGCCCCAGAAACAACCGCGCCCCCTGACTCCGGAGAGTTCAGGGGGCGCGGTCGCTAACGCATGCATCAGGCGATTTCGGACAGTGTCGGCACGTTACTGGAGCCTGAATTCGACACTGGGAGACACGGTACACCGCATGACTGAACGCAGTCCGCGGCAGTGCCGTGCGCGTCTTTCTGCAGCGTTAGTTGGAGGCCGGGGCCGGGGCGTCTGCCGCCGGTTCCGATGCCGGTGCGCTCATGGCGCCGTTGGCGTCGCTGGCCGGGGCGTTATCCGCCGGGGCAGCTGCCGGTGCCGATGCCGACGTGTCGGCGGCCGGCGCGGCCGATTGATCTTCCTTCTTCGAGCAACCCACCGTCACAACAGCGGCGGTCAGAAGCGTAGCAAGCAACAGAGGCAGTTTTTTCATTTGGTCGTCCTTTTATCTTGGGAAAGCCCTTGCGAAAGAACCTTCAGTCTAACGGCGCCCTAAGGCGATGACTGTGTGCATTTGTTGCAGAAATGCTTCAATTTGTAACGAAAAGGGTGGCAACACGCGTCAAATAATACGGTGTAAGCCAACTGGGTCACCGCCTCGACGCGTCGCAACCTGTCGCACCCTAAAGGGAAGCATAACGGGAAAATTGGATGGCTGCGGTCCTGGGCAGTTCCCCAAAACGGTGTTTGGCCCTGTCAGGTGTTGCGCAAGGTGCCGAGCGCGGTCTGCAAGCGTTGCCATTCGGATTCCGTAGCGGGAAGTCCGAGACGCAGGCTAGGCGTGGCCTGCGCGCCGTCACCGGGCCGCGCGATGTCCGTGACAAGCGGGATGGGACGGGCGTCGAACAAGCGAGTCCAGACCCCTAGCGAGGCCAACTGCGCGTGCCATTGGGGCGTACTTGCGTGCGGCGTCCAGGCGAAGAGCGGGGTGCCGACGGCGGGCCAGCCATGATCCCGCAGCAGTTTCAGAAGCCGCGCTCCCTCCTGCAACAAACGTTGACGCGTGGCCGTTTGCCACGCCGTATCGCGCAACGCGGTTCGGACGGCGAACCGTGCCGGTCCGCTGACCGTCCACGCGCCGAGCGATACGGCCAGGCGCGTTGCCAGGGCCGGCGGGCACAAGGCGAATCCCGCACGAATGCCCGCCAGTCCGAAGAATTTCCCGACGGAGCGCAGCACGACCAGCCCGTCCTCGCCAACGTTCGACGTCATCGACGCTGCCGCAGGGTCGGCCAACGCGTCCGCGAACGCTTCGTCGACGATCAACACCCCCCCGCGTTCCGCCAGTTGCCCTTGCCATCGTGAGAGGGTTTCGCGCGCTACGTGTCGCGTCGTCGGATTATCGGGATTCACCCAAACGAGATAGTCGACGTCGGGCATGCCGGCTTCCGGCCCGGCCCAGGGAACGAGCGTATGCCCGGCGCGCGCAAACGCGGGCGCGTACTCGCTGTAGGTCAATGTCGCGACGGCAACGCGCCCGGGCTTCAGCAAAGTCGGCAACGTGCGAATGACGGCCTGCGAGCCCGCACACGGCACCACGGTCTGCGAGGCAACGCCGTAGTACGCCGCAGCAACGTCGCGCAGGTCGTCGAAGGCGTCGGGCAGGTCTCGCCAGGCGCTGGCGGGCGGCATCGGTACCGGATAGCCGCACGGATTGATGCCGGTGGACAGATCGAGCCAGTCTTCGCGAGGGCGCTGATACCGGAGGATCGCCTCACCGAGGTTGCCGCCGTGGCGTGGCACGAGAGGCGAACCGTCTGATGGGGGCGATGACGTTGATGCGAAGCCATCGTTTGCTGCCATTGAAGCCATTGAAGCCATTGAAGCCATTGCCTTTACACCACACTGATGGGCATCGAGTCGGCCTGCGACGCGGCGAAGAGCGCGAGCGCGCCGCTCACGATGAGCCACATCCACATGGCGCGGGAGATGAGCCGCCACGCAGCCTTGATGTGTTTGGCCGACGGCTCCATGCCGCAGCCCAGTGCCGGTCGCGTTTCCCATTCGCCGTGATAGCGCGCGGGGCCGCCCAGTTGCACACCGAGGCTGCCTGCGCCCGCAGCCATCACGGGCCCGGCGTTCGGGCTGGACCACGCGCTGGCCTGCGTGCGCCAACAGTCGATGGCACGCGCCACGTCGCCGAAGATGGCGTAACTCGCCGCCGTCAGCCGTGCCGGAATCCAGTTCAGGACGTCGTCGATGCGCGCGGCCGGACGTCCGAAATACAGAAACTTGTCGGTGCGATAACCCCACATGGCATCGAGCGTATTCGCGAGCCGGAACAGCACCACGCCTGGCGCGCCCGCAATGGCGAACCAGAAAAGCGCGCCGAAGATGGCGTCGTTGCCGTTCTCCAGCGTCGACTCCACGGCTGCGCGGGCGAGATCCGATGCGCTCGCGTCCTCCGTATCGCGCGAGACGATGCGTGCGGTGAGCGCGCGGGCTTGCGTGAGGTCGCCGTCACGCAGCGCTCGGGCGATGGGCATCACATGGTCTCGCAGGCTGCGCGCACCCAGTGCGGCGTACAGGGCCAGCGCCTGCCACAGCACGCCGCCCCAGCCCGGCAGGAACGTCAGCGCCCACGCAATCAGCACGGGCAGCAACAGCATGATCGTCCATGCCCACATCCCGCGCGTCATCGCGCTGAAGGGCTTGTCGCGCGTGGCAGGCTCGTTGAGCCAGGCTTCCACCCCATTGGCGATGTAGCCGAAACCGACGAGCGGATGCCAGCGCCGCGGCTCGCCGAGCCAGGCGTCGAGCAGCACGCCAATCAGGGCAGCGAGCCAGAGCGATTCGGGAGCGAGGCCGGTGAGCATCGGCGATTATCCTTTGACCGCCAGCGGCAGGCCGGCGACGACAAAGCGCACTTGCGGGGCCAGCGCGGCGACACGCTGGTTCAGACGTCCGAGTTCGTCGACATAACGGCGCGTGAGCGAACCCATCGGGATCACGCCGAGCCCGATTTCATTGCTGACGACGACGGTCTTGCCCGGTAACGCGGCGAGTGTCTCGGCAAGCGACTCGACCACATCGTGCCATTGCGCGTCGCTGGCCGGGCCGTCGGGATGGTCGTCGGGCGGGCACAGCCAGCCGGCGAGCCACAGCGGCAGACAGTCGACCAGCACGCATTGCCCGTCTCGCGCCACGTCGCGCAACGCGCCCGCGAGATCCCGGCCGACCTCGTGCGTCGGCCAGTGCGCAGGACGGCTCGCGCGATGGTGCGCAATGCGTGCGCGCATCTCGGGCTCATCGCTCACGGCCGCCGTGGCGAGATAAGTCACCGGCAGGCCGCAGTCTCCGGCGAGGCGCTCGGCGAACGCGCTCTTGCCGGAGCGCGCGCCGCCCAGCACGAAGGTCAGGTCGATGGCACTCATGGGCGATATTGTACGAGTGCCCGATGCGATAATTCGCGTCATGAGTGAAATCCCTGTCAATTTCGATGCGACGCCGTGCACGCGCCGCGGCACCCTGATGATTCAGGGCACGTCGTCGGACGCGGGCAAGAGCACGCTGGTCGCGGGACTGTGCCGCCTGCTGCATCGCGACGGCGTGCGCGTTGCGCCGTTCAAGCCGCAGAACATGGCGCTCAATAGCGCCGTGACCGCCGACGGCGGCGAGATCGGCCGCGCGCAGGCCTTGCAGGCGCAGGCGGCGGGCGTCGCACCGCACACCGACTTCAATCCCGTGCTGCTCAAACCGAGCAGCGATCGGGGCGCGCAGGTCATCATCGGCGGCAAGGTCGTAGCCGATCTCGACGCTCGCGCGTATCACGAGTACAAACCCCGCGCGATGGCGGCGGTGCTGGCCGCTTACGAGCGCTTGCGCAGCGGCTACGACGCCGTGCTGGTCGAAGGCGCCGGCAGTCCGGCCGAAGTGAATCTGCGGGCGCGCGACATTGCGAACATGGGCTTTGCGGAGGCGGTCGACGCACCAGTGCTGCTCGTGGCCGACATCGATCGCGGCGGCGTGTTCGCGCAACTGGTCGGCACACTCGCGTGCCTGTCGGAGAGCGAGCGTGCGCGCATCAAGGGCTTCGTCATCAACCGCTTTCGCGGCGATCCGTCGCTGCTGACGAGCGGCCTCGAATGGGTTGAATCGCGTACCGGCATTCCGGTCCTCGGCGTGCTGCCCTATCTGCACGGGCTGCATCTGGACGGGGAGGACATGTTGCCCGGCGAGCGCCATCGCGCGGCCAGTGGCGAAACCCGTCTGCGGGTGGCGGTGCCGGCGCTGCCACGCATCAGCAATCACACCGATTTCGATGCGCTGCGAGCCCATCCGCAGGTCGATTTCCGCTACGTCGGCACGGGCGAGCCGTGGCCGGCGAGCGATCTCGTGATCCTGCCCGGCAGCAAGCATGTGCGCGCCGATCTGGCGTGGCTGCGGGCGCAGGGATGGGAACCGGCGATCGCCCGGCATCTGCGTTATGGCGGCAAGGTACTGGGGATCTGCGGCGGTTTGCAGATGCTGGGTTCCGCGATTCACGATCCGCACGGGCTCGAAGGCGAGGCGGGTACCACGACCGGCCTTGGATGGCTGGAGATCGAGACGACGATGGCGACGCAAAAGCAACTGCGTGTGGTCGCCGGACGGTTGACCGCCGGCGATGCGCCGGTGCAAGGCTACGAGATTCACATGGGCGTGACGCGTGGGGCGGCGCTCGCCCGTCCGGCGGTCTGGCTGAAGGCCGGCGCGGGTGAGGGTGGTGATGGTGAAGCGCGCGCACCGGCTGACGAGGTGCCCGACGGCGCGCGTTCCGTCGACGATCAGGTCATGGGCACGTACCTGCACGGCTTGTTCGACACGCCCGAGGCGTTGGGTGCGCTGCTGGGCTGGGCGGGCGCTCGCGATCTGGAAATGCAGGATTACAACGCGCTGCGCGAGGCCTCGCTCGACCGGCTGGCCGACTCGCTGGCGGCTCATCTCGATCTACCTCGCGTGTGGGGTTGCCTGCGCTGACGCCGGACAATCTCGGAGGATCGCGTCCGATGGTGACGGATCGCGGGTCATGGGCCCGCCATCGAGCCGTTGTAAGATGAGCGGAAAATCGATTTCGGGGAGTCCAGAATGCCGGTGATCGTGGTAGCGAATCCTAAGGGCGGCGTGGGCAAGAGCACGCTCGCGACGAATCTGGCCGGGTTTCTGGCCGCACAAGGGCACGCCGTGATGCTTGGCGACACCGACCGACAGCAGTCGTCGCGGGCCTGGCTGGGGCTGCGTCCGCGTGAGGTGCGCCCGATTGTCACATGGGACGTCGATCACAACGAAGTCGCGCGTCCGCCCAAGGGCACCACGCATGCGGTGCTCGACACACCGGCCGGCTTGCACGGCAAGCGTCTCGACTCGATCCTCAAGCTGGCCGACCACGTACTGGTGCCGTTGCAGCCGTCGATCTTCGATATCCTCGCCACGCGCGATTTCCTGCAGAAGCTCGGGGAAGAGAAGGCCGTGCGTCAGGGCGATGTGCGCATCGGTGTGGTCGGCATGCGGGTCGATGCGCGCACGCGTGCTGCCGACCAGTTGGCGCGGTACTGCGAGGAGGCCGGGCTGCCGGTGCTCGGCATGCTGCGCAATACGCAGAACTATGTGCAACTCGCCGCGCACGGGCTCACGCTGTGGGATGTGGCGCCGGGGCGTGTCGAGCGCGATCTGCCCCAGTGGGACGGCATTACGGCGTTCGTCGGCAAGTGAGATCCGGCCCCGGTGGCGGGGCAGGGGGGCAGGGGGGCAGGGGGGGCAGCGGGGAAGTCTCGTCGCAACATCATGACAAAAGGGGCCCGAGGGCCCCTTTGTCGTGATTGCCTGCGGCATGCGGATCGGCCTGAAGCCGGTCCACCGTGGCCGGTATTACTTGGCGGCGGTTTGTGCGGCAGCTTCAAACGCGCGCGTTTCTTCCCAGGCTTGCAGCGGCACGTGATCGCGCTCGCCCTTCTGCACGTTCTTCTCGTCGACGAACACGAGCTGCGGCTTGAAGCCGGCGAGCACTTCCTTGTTTTCGACCTGCGCGTACGAGACGATGATCACGATATCGCCCAGTTGCGCGCGACGGGCTGCGGCGCCGTTCAGCGAGATCATGCCGCTTCCACGCTCGCCACGAATGGCGTAGGTGGTGAAGCGTTCGCCGTTGTTGACGTTGAAGATGTCGATTTGCTCATTTTCGACAAGGCCCGAGGCTTCGAGCAGGTTCTCGTCGATCGCACACGAGCCTTCGTAATGCAATTCGCAATGCGTCACGGTGGCGCGGTGGATCTTCGACTTGAGCATGGTGCGGTACATGGCTTGCCTCTTGTGTTGCAGTGTCGCGCGCTCGGCGCGACGAAAAGATGCGCTCGCTATCGCCGTTGGCGATACGGGCGCGACTTGCGCCAGGTACGCGGCGCGGGCCTTGCAGCCCTGCGGCGCGCACCCGGCGCTCAGATTTCCAGATTATCGATCAGACGCGTCGCGCCGAGCTTGGCCGCGGCGAGCACGACCAGGCTCTCGGCTGGTGCCGCGCCCGGGGCCGGTGCGCGCAGGTTCGCGCGCTGGCGAATCGCCACATAGTCCGGCTTCCAGCCGCGCTCGACGAGCGTTTGCATCGCAGCCGCTTCGAGCGCCGCGTAGTCCGTCTTGCCCGAATTCACCTCGTCGCGAACCTGGTTGAGCAGGCGATACAGCTCCGGCGCTTCGGCGCGCTCGGCATCCGACAGATAGCGGTTACGCGAGGACAGCGCGAGGCCGTCGTCGGCGCGCACCGTCTCGGCGGCGATGATCTCGATGGGCAGTGCAAACTGACGGCACATGCTGCGAATGATCATCAACTGCTGATAATCCTTTTTGCCGAACACGGCCACGCGCGGTTGTACGCACGAGAAGAGCTTGGTAACGACCGTACACACGCCCTTGAAGAAGCCCGGGCGGAACTCGCCTTCGAGGATGTCGCCCAGATCGTGCGGCGGTTCCACGCGGTATTCCTGCGGCTCCGGATACATCTCCCTTTCGTCGGGGGCGAACAGCACGTAGACATTCTCGCGCGTGAGCTTCTCGACGTCGTCGGCCATCGTGCGCGGGTACTTGTCGAAGTCTTCGTTCGGCCCGAATTGGAGGCGGTTCACGAAGATGCTGGCCACGACCGGATCGCCGTGCTGGCGCGCCAGGCGCATGAGCGACAGGTGCCCTTCATGCAGATTGCCCATCGTGGGCACGAAGGCGACGCGATTCTGTCCGCGCATCTGGTCGCGCAGTTCCTGAATCGAGGGAATGACTTTCATTGGGGTTCCGTTCGTGGCGTAAGGCAGTCAGGCAGGCCTTACGCGTTGGGGGAATAGGTCAGGCGCACATAGATCGGTGCGAACGGCTCGGCCTGCGTGATTTCCAGCAGCGACTCGCGCGAAAGTTCGAGCATGGCGATGAAGTTGACCACCACGACCGGCACGCCGCGCGTGACGTCGAACAACTCGGTGAACTCCATGAACCGCGCGCCTTGCAGGCGCCGCAGGATCTGACTCATGTGTTCGCGCACCGACAGCTCTTCGCGCGAAATCTTGTGATGCTGTACGAGCTTGGCCCGGCGCAGCACTTCGGCCCACGCAGCGCGCAGGTCCTCGGCGTCGACATCGGGGAAGCGCGGCTGCAGGCTCTGTTCGATATAAACCTGCGAGCGCAGGAAATCGCGCCCGAGCACCGGTAGCGTATCGAGCTTTTGCGCCGCGAGTTTCATCTGCTCGTACTCGAGCAGGCGGCGCACCAGTTCGGCACGCGGATCCTCGGCTTCCTC
This sequence comes from Pandoraea pnomenusa, assembly GCF_040391475.1. Lineage (GTDB taxonomy): Bacteria > Pseudomonadota > Gammaproteobacteria > Burkholderiales > Burkholderiaceae > Pandoraea > Pandoraea pnomenusa_C. The sequence goes on from NZ_JBEBXS010000002.1 coordinate 19,730, forward strand.
GCCGGTGTCGGTCTTCTTGACCGGCAGCAGCATGCGCGACTTGATCTCGATGAGCATCGCCGCCATGAGCAGATACTCGGACGCGAGTTCGAGATTTGTCCGGCGAATCTGGTCGACGTACAGCAGATACTGCTTCGTGACCTGTGCCATCGGAATGTCGAGCACGTTGAAGTTCTGCTTGCGGATCAGATACAGCAACAAGTCGAGCGGGCCTTCGAAGGCTTCGAGAAAGATCTCGAGGGCGTCCGGCGGGATGTAGAGATCGTTCGGCAGCGCGAAGAGCGGCTCGCCGTAAAGGCGCGCGCGCGCCACGCCGTCGACCGTGTCCGGGGTGGAGTCCTGCCCGTCTTGCGGTGCGGGCAGCTCCGTGGCGGTGCGCGGTTTTGCCGCAGCGGTGCCCTCGGCGCTTTTCTGACTCCCGGCGACTTCCGCCGCCGCGGCGGGAGCGGCCGGCGTTACTGCATCGTGGGCATCGGCCGGATGGGCGGACGCCTCATGCCCTTGTGCGGCATCGTCCTGCGGCGTTGCCGAAGACGCCACCCCGGATACCGGCGCGTGCTCAGACACCGGCGCGATCTCGGGGATCGGCTCGGACTGATGCGACGGGTCGTCGGGCGTGCTCGGATTCAATGCAGGACTCGGCCGGAGCGGGCGGACAACAGCGCCTTACTCGCCTTGGTAGACGTACGGCTGCTGGGCCACACGCGATTGTTGGGCGCGGCTGCGCTCGTCCATATCGATCGGCTGCTTGTCCCACAGCAGGGCGCGGCCCTGGCGCTGTTCCGCTTCCAGCGTCGGCTTTTCGGCCTTCAATTGCTTGATGAATTGGGTAATGTCGGACTCGTACATGGTCGGATTGCTTAAAAAATAGGCAAAAGCGACGCCGTCGCAACGGCGCCAATCGACGCAGATTCTACCGCAAACGCATCCGGATTCACCGATTCAGGTGGTTTCACAGGTTTTGGGACATACGGATGAACCGGCGTTGGGGATATGTTCAAATACGGCTCATCGCACCGCGCACGATGCGTGACGCCGCAACGCAGGCATGGCATCGTGTAACCGGGCACCGATTGGCACCATAAGCCGTATGCCGTTGGCTGGCGACACCGGCCGACGGACCAAGACTCCAAGGAAGGTTTTGACCGTCTCGCAGATCAAACCCGGAAACGACGTTTGCCGTCGCTTCGGTGTGCGTGCGTTGCGCACCCGTCCCGCCACGCTCGTGGCTCTGGCCGCACTCGCGTGCGGCCTTTCGCTGTCGATGCCCGCACGGGCCGACTACCGTGTCCGGATCGACGCCTCGAATGGCCTCGCCAAGCTTCTCAAGGACAATCTCGACCTCGTGCGCTTCTCCACGCGCGACGATATTGGCGACGCCCAATTCGAGCACCTCATCGCGACCGCGGGTGCGCAGGTGCAGGAACTGACGTCGACCGAAGGCTATTTTTCGCCGGTTACCCATATCGATGTCGCCACCATCAACGGCAAGCGCGATGTCCACGTGACGGTCGACGCCGGGGCTCGCACGCATATCAAAGACACCGACGTGAAGATCACCGGCCCGATCCTCGAACAGTGGCCGCAGCGCGCCGAGCAGTTGCACAACGCGTGGGAATTGCCGGTGGATGCGCCGTTCCGTCAGGCCGATTGGGACAAGGCGAAGAACGACACGCTGTTCCAGCTCGGACAGAAGCATTACCACGCGGCCAGGATGAGCTTTTCGCGCGCCGTGATCGACGCCGACAACCATGCCGCCTCGCTCGCCGCCACCTATGAAAGCGGACCGCCGTTCACGCTCGGTCCGCTCGTGATTACCGGCACGCGACGCTATCCCGAGCAGATCATCCGCAACGTGAACCCGCTGAACGTCGGCGAGCCGTTCGACGCCGATCGGATTCAGGAGCTGCAACGCCAGATTCAGGCCACGCCGTATTTCTCGAACGTCATCATCTCGGTGACGGAAGACCCCGAGAAGGCGGAGCTTGCCCCGGTCGAAGTGAAGGTGCGCGAGTTTCCGACGCAGCGCGTGCAAAGCGGTGTGGGTTACACCACCGACACCGGCGCCAGCGTGAACGGCCGCTATTCGTACTACAACCTGTTCGGTCGGGCATGGACATTCGACACGCAGGCGCGTCTGGAGCAGTTCCGTCAGGGCGGGTACGCGGAGATAGCGATGCCGCCGGACAGCACGGCCTACACCAACAGTGCGCGCGCGTCATACGAGCGCACCGACCTGAACGGCCTGGATCAGCGCTCGGCGCAGATCGGCATCAAGCGGGCCCGCTCGCGTGACCGGTACGACTGGGCCTACACGCTCGACTGGTACCACACGGACGAGCGTCCCGACGGCGGTACGCGCTTCGTCAACAAGGCACTGGTGCCCGCCTTCGCATGGACCCGGCGCGACGTGGACGACCTGATCTTCCCGCGCAAGGGCAACATCATCAACACGCAGATCGGTTTCGCGGCCAAGCCCGTGCTCACCGATCAGAGTTTCGCGCGGCTGTACGGCCGTATCCGCCAGTACTTCCCGGTGGGACAGCGCGATCTCGTACTCGCGCGCCTCGAACTGGGGGCGGTACTGACGAACGGGAACAGCAACCGCATTCCGTCGTCGCTGCTGTTCTTCGCGGGCGGCACGTCGTCGATTCGCGGCTACACGTTCCAGAGCATCGGCCGTCAGCAGAACGGTACGACCTTCCCGACCAAATATCTCGGCACGGCCAGCCTCGAATACCAGCGCTGGGTCACGCGCGAATGGGGCGGGGCAGTGTTCTGGGATGTCGGCACGGCGACCGATGACTACAAGCATCCCACGCCGCTGTATCACGGCGTGGGCTTCGGTCTTCGCTGGCGCAGCCCGGTCGGCCCCGTGAATGTCGACCTCGGCTACGGCGTGCAGGACCGGCGCTTCCGTCCGTCCATCTCGCTGGGGGTGGCGTTCTGATGACGACGACCTCCCTCGACACTTCGATGTCCGTCACCCGTCCGATGGCGGCGTCCGACGCCCGCGACGCAGGACAAGAGCCGACGATGACGCACCCCGGCGCGCAGGGCCCTTCGGCGCGCGGCGCAAGCCAGCCGCCTTCGCCACCCGGATCGGGTGGTCCGGGTGAGCCGGGGGGCAGCCCGCCGCCGCAGCGCCGTCGCTGGAGCCGCTGGCTGGCCGGCGCGGTGTTCACGGCGCTGCTGATCGTCGTGCTGGCGATCGGCGCATTGCTCTGGGCGATGTCCACCGAGCGCGGCAGCCGCTGGCTGTGGCAGACGGCCGTCGCGACGCTCGGCGGCAAACTGTCCGGCGACTGGCGCAGCGGCAGCTTCGCGCACGGCTTCACCGTCAACGACGTGAAGTATCTCGACGGCGCGACGCGCATCACGGTAAGCCATCTCGAGAGCCGTTGGGGACTGCGCTTGCGGCCGTTGCACTTCACCGTCGACAAACTCCACGCGGGCGACGTCGAACTGGCGTTCGCGCCGTCGCCGCCGTCGAACAAGCCTGCGACGATGCCGTCGAGCCTGCGGCTGCCGCTAGGCCTCACGCTCGACGACGTGCGCGTGGCGAAGCTCACGATGCACGCGCCGGCGCTGGTGCTGGAGGACATCCGCGTGGCCGCGCGTAGCGACGGCACGCAGCACACGATCCGGATCGAGCATGTCGGCACGCCGTATGGCGAGGGGCAGGCCAACGTGCAGTTGAACGGTCAGCGTCCGTTCGCGCTGGGCGGGGACGTCGGCTTGCAGGCGAAGGCGGGCGACATCCCCGTGGCACTGGCGGCGAAGTTGTCCGGCTCGCTCGACGCGCTCGTCGTCGATCTGACCGCCAGCGGCGAAAAGCTGAACGGCACCGCGCACATTGCGGCGTCGCCGTTCGGGGCGGTGCCGTTGTCGCGCGCGCAGATCGCGCTCGATCATCTGAACCCGCGCGACTTCGCGCCTTCCGCGCCGCAGGCCGACCTCGCCGTACAGGCCGATCTGCGTCCGGAGCCGGGGGCGAAGACGTTCCGCGTGCTGGGGCCCGTCTCGGTGACGAACGCCAAACCCGGCAGCATCGATGCAGGATCGCTGCCTGTCGAGAGCCTGCGCACACAGGTGCTGCTCGACGCGACGCGTCAGGCGCTGACCGGCATCGAGCTCAGGCTCGCCGGTCGCGCTGTGCTGACCGGCAGCGGCGAGTTGCGTCGCGAGACGATCGCAGCGGGTGGCACCGCAGTCGCTGCAGCGCCCGTGGCGTCGGCGGCCTCGGTGGCCTCGGTGGCCTCGGTGGCATCGGTGGCAAGCGGCGACGGTGGGGCATCGGCAACCCCCGAGGCAGGGACCGGCGCGCAGGCCACCGTGGGCGGCTTTGCGTTCACGATGCGCGGTCTCGACTTGCGCGCGTTGCACGGCAAATTGCCGGCAACACAGTTCAACGGGCCGCTCGACGTCAAGCTCGACGCCGCCGGCCAGCGCATCGTTCTCGACTGGCGCGACGCGTCGCGCCGCGTGACTGCCGATGTCGGCCTGGACGCGAAGGCCACGACGATCCATGCACTCTCACTCGACGCGGGTAACGGCAAGGTCGCGGCGACTGGCGTACTTGAGAACGGTGATACCGGCGCGTACCGCGCGCAAATCAAGCTCACTCGCTTCGATCCTGCGGCGTGGTACGACCTTTACGGTCCGCCGAGGCGCGGTGCGAAGACGCCGACGGCGAGCGTCACCGGGCAGTTCGACGCGCAAGGCACGCTGCGGCCTGAATTCGGGCTCGCGCTCAAGTTCGCGTTGCAGGACAGTGTCTATGCCGACCTGCCGATGAGCGGTGCGGGCAACGTGCGTCTTGCGGGCACGCGGCTGCTGCCGAGCGATGCCAATCTGCTCGTCGCCGGCAACAAGGTGGTGTTGCGCGGCAGCTTCGGCGCGCCGGGCGACCGGATGGCCGTGAACGTCGATGCGCCGTCGCTCGACAAGCTCGGTTTCGGTCTCGCGGGGCGTTTGCAACTCGACGGGCAGGTGTCGGGCACGATCGAGCGACCGGCCGTGGTGGCCACGCTCGCCGCCGACAAACTCGTCTTCGGGGCGCAGAAGCTCGAGCATCTGGCGGGCAAGGTCGACGTGAGCGGCGGCTTGCCGGGCGCCGCCGGCGATCGTCTGAACGTCACGCTCGACGGCAACGGCTTCACCAGCGGCATTGCACGTCTGGATCGCCTCTCGCTCGCGCTGGCAGGCACGCGCGGCGCGCATACGCTGCATCTGAAGGCCGCTGGCAAGCTGCGCCAGGCGCCGCTCGACATGAATCTGGACGCCGCCGGTGCCGTGACCAACACGCGTGGCAAGCCGGGCTGGCGCGGCACCATTCAGTCGCTCGAGAACGCGGGCGTGCCGAAGCTCAAGCTCGCGGCGCCGTGGCAAGTCGAGGCGAGTGCCGAACGCGTGCATCTCGGTGCGGCCAAACTCGTGACCGGCGCCGGGGCGTTGTCGCTCACGAACCTCGACTATGGCGACGGGCAACTCAAGACGGCCGGTGCCATCGACACACTCGACGTCGCGCAGGTGCTGCGCGTGGTGCAGTCGTACACCGGCGAATCGTCGCCCGTCGAGAGCAATCTCGTGCTCGACGGCAAGTGGGACGTGCGTGCCGGCCAGCGGGCCGATGGTTTCATCGAAGTCGTTCGCCGCAGCGGCGACGTGACGTTGCGCCGTGGCGGCATCGACGAGCATGTGAAGGTGACGATCACCGGCATGCCCGGGCTCACCGGAGAAACGGGCGGCGTAGGGGCGCGCGTGGCGCTCGGCATCTCGGAGTTGCGCACGCGTATCGACCTGTCGGGGCAGTCGGCGAACGCTACGGTCAAGGCCGTGTCGTCGCTCGTGGGTACGCTCGACGCCGACGTGAAGACCGGACTTCGCGTGCAAGACGGGGTGCCGTCGGTGCCCGATGACGCACCGCTGTCCGGGCGCATCGCCGTGGTCGTTCCGAACCTGTCGCGTTTCGAGGACATTGCGGGGGCGCAGTTTTCCTTCCGGGGACGTGCGAACCTGCAAGTCACGCTGGCGGGCACGGTGGCCAAGCCGCGTCCGACCGGCGAGCTGACGGCCGACGATCTCGCCGTGCAGATGTTCGACACCGGCGTGAGCGTAAAGGACGGCCGGGTGCGCATTGCGCTCACCCCCACCGAGATCGTGTTGAACGATGTCGTCGTGACCGGCGGTGGCGGTGGCACGGCGCGGGCCACGGGCAACATCCGGCTCGATACCCCCGAGCCGACGCTCGGCATCACGCTCACGGCCGACAAGCTGCAACTGTTCGCGGCACCCGACCGGCAACTCTCCTTGAGTGGCGAGGCCAAGGCGACGGGCGGCGGCGACGCCATGAACGTGAACGGCAGCTTCACCGTCGACCGGGCGCGATTCGCCTTGCCGCCGTCGAGCGCGCCGAGGCTGGGCGACGACGTCGTAGTGGTGCGTGGCGGCGCGCAGGCGCGTGCCAAGCCGCTCGATCCGCGCGACGAAGCCGCGCGTATCGGTGACAAGCCGGCGAGCCGCTTCTCGCCGCGTATCGACCTCGCCTTGAATCTGGGCCGCGACTTCCGCTTCCAGGGCGGTGGCGCCGACCTGCTGTTGCGCGGTAGCGTTCGCCTGCAAAGCGAGCCGCTGACGCCGATGCGGGCGACCGGCACGATCACGGTGGCGGAGGGGACCTATGAGGCGTTCGACCGCAAGCTCGCGATCGAGCGCGGCGAGATCAACTTCGTCGGCCCGCTCGACAATCCCAACGTCTACATTCAGGCCATGCGCCGCAATCAGGAAGTCGCGGCCGGGGTGCTGGTCACGGGCACCGTGCGGCAGTTGCGTGTGTCGCTCGTGTCGGAGCCGAACGTGTCCGACGAGGAGAAGCTGTCGTGGCTGCTGTTCGGTCACGGGCCGGAAAGTGCGGGCCTCGGCCAGCGTCAGGCGATGGCGGGCGCGGCCAGCGCGTTGCTTGGCGCCACGGGCGGGCGGCGCGTCATCCAGGATCTGGGGATCGACGAGTTCAGCATCGGCACCAGCGACGCCGGATTGCCCGACGACCAGCAGGTCGTGAAGGTCGGCAAGGCGATCTCGGACAGCTTCGCGTTAGGCTACGAACAGAGCCTGACCAGTGCAGCGAGTATCGTGAAGGTGACGTGGCAGGTCTCGCGGCGCTGGCAGTTGGTGGTGCGCACCGGTTCGCTGTCGGGCTTCGATGTGTTGTTCAACCGCCGTTTCGACTGACGGTGGATGACGACCGGAACAGACAAGAGGAGGGATGCCGATGACAACGTCGCGTAGTTTCGATCATTCGACGCGAGGGTCGCAACGCGGCCTTCGCCGGGGAGTCGCCATGGGTTTGCTAGCGGGGCTGTTGGGACTGTTCGGCTGCGATCAGCAGCAGATCGACAAGGTGCGTGAGAAAGCGCGCGACACGTTCAATGCGGTCAAGCCGGACGACATGCTGTTGCGCAATCTCACGCCGGGGGTCACGACCGAGGCGCAGGTGCGCGACCAGATGGGCAAGCCGGAGATCGTGTGGGAGAACGACGATGGTTCGCGTCGTCTGGAGTATCCGCGCGCGCCGGGCGGACTGCGGACCTACATGGTCGATATCGGGCCGGACGGCAAACTGCGCGACGTCATCCAGGCACTGTCGGCAGAGACTATTCAGCAGGTGCAGCCGGGAATGACGCAGGACGAGGTCCGGCGTTTGCTCGGCAAACCGACGAATGTCGCGGAGTATCGGCTGAAGAAGGAAACGGTGTGGAGCTGGCGTTGGCTCGAAGACGGCGTTAACACGCCGGGCATGTTCAACGCCCACTTCGGCCCGGACGGCCGGGTGACGGTCACGTCGCGCTCGCCCGATCCGGCGTCGGAACGGCCCTGATCACCGCAACGGCCGAACCGGCCGGCATGGCCGGAACGACCGCGAGCGTCGAACGCTGACGGCTTAGTGCGTTGCCTGTGTCGGCCGGGTAGCGTCGGCGGTGTGGTCTGTCTGGGCCGCATGGCGATGGCGATTCGTCACCATGCGCTCGTGCAGACGGACGATGATCCGGCTGCCGGTCTTTTCGAACAGGAACGGCAGGACGGCGTGTACGAGGCAAGCCAGAAACGCGCCGAGCAGCGGCAGCGCGAACGAGAGTGCCGAGCCCATGTGCTGGAAATAGTTTTCGCCGACAGAGGCGGGATGCTGGGTGAAGATTTTCATGACGACCCCTGATTTCGGAATGTTTACGAAGTCTACGTGCCATCACGGGGTAAAGGCTTTCAAATTTCCTCGCAAATCGGGTAGGATTTGGAAAAGTTTTCCTCCAGAGAGGCATCGTGGACAAAACCGATCTCGCTATCCTTGAAAATCTGCAAACCGATGCCTCACGCTCGCTGGGCGAACTGGCCGAAGCGGTGCATCTGTCGCCGACGCCTTGTTGGCGGCGCGTCCAGCGTCTGCGTGAAAGCGGTGTCATTACCGGACAGGTCACGCTCTGTGACCCGCAGCAACTCGACTTGCGCGTGACGGCTTTCGTCTTCATCAAGGCCGCCACCCACAGCGAAGACTGGATGGTCCGTTTCGTGGCCGGCGCACGCGAACTGCCCGAGATCGTGGAAATCCACCGCATGGCGGGCGAGATCGACTATCTGCTCAAGGTCTATCTGCCCGACATCGCCGCTTACGATCGCTTCTACAAGAAGCTCATTCGCGTGGCCGATCTGCAGGACATCAGCGCGAGTTTTTCGATGGAAACCGTCAAGTTCACGACGGCATTGCCGGTCGATCACCTGCGCTGACCGGCACACAGTGTTCGGCATCAAACAAAACGCCCCGAGGCCGTGAGGCACTCGGGGTGTTTTGCTTGGGAAAGCGGCGCTTCCCCGATCGTCGCACTCGCGCGTTATTTCACGCGCATGCCCGGCTTGGCGCCGTTGTGCGGCTCGAGGATGTAGATCCCCGGTTCGGCTTTCTCGTCGGCAGCCGACGCGGCCAGCACCATGCCTTCGGACAGACCGAACTTCATCTTGCGCGGTGCGAGGTTCGCCACCATCACCGTGAGCTTGCCCACCAGCGCTTCGGGCTGCGGATAGGCCGACTTGATGCCCGAGAAGACGTTGCGGGTCTGTGCTTCGCCCACGTCGAGCGTGAGCTGCAGCAGCTTGTCCGAGCCTTCGACCGCCTTGCAATCGACAATGCGCGCGATGCGCAGATCGATCTTCGCGAAGTCGTCGATGGTGATCACGCCGTCATCGGCAGCCTTTGCGCCCGTGTCAGCCTTTTCCGTGGCCTTGGCCGACTTGTCCTTGCCCTTGGCGGCAGCCGCTTGCGTGGCCGGTGCCGTGGCTTGCAACGAGTCGCGGTTGGCCGCGAGCAGCGCTTCGACCTGCTTGCCCTCGACACGCGTCATCAAATGCTTGTATGCGGTGATTGCGCTGTCGGCGGTCAGCGGGCGATTCACGTCCTGCCATGTCTGCGGCGCGATGTTCAGGAAGCGTTCCACGGCTTCGGCCGTCACCGGCAGCACCGGCTTGAGATAGAGCGTGAGCAGACGGAAAGCTTCCAGGCAGACCGAGCAGGCTTCGTGCAGGGCGGGAGCTTGCTCGGGATCCTTCGCCAGATCCCACGGCTTGACCGTGTCGACGTAACCGTTCACGGCGTCGGCCTGTTCCATCACCAGGCGCAGGGCCTTGCCGAACTCGCGCGCTTCGTAGTGCGCGGCGATCTGCGGGGCGGCGGCGCGAATCTGTTCGAGCAGGGCCGCTTGCATGGCGTCCGGCGACACGCGGCCGTCGAAACGCTTGATGAGGAAGCCCGCGGCGCGGCTGGCAATGTTCACGTACTTGCCGACCAGATCGCTGTTCACGCGTGCGATGAAGTCGTCGAGGTTCAGGTCGAGGTCTTCCATCGTGCTGCCCAGCTTGGCGCCGATGTAATAGCGCAGCCATTCCGGGTTCAGGCCCGTGTCGATGAAGCTCTGCGCCGTGATGAACGTGCCGCGCGACTTCGACATCTTCTGGCCATCCACGGTCAGGAAGCCGTGGGCGAACACGTTGGTCGGCGTGCGATGGCCCGAGAATTCGAGCATCGCGGGCCAGAACAGCGTGTGGAAGTACAGGATGTCCTTGCCGATGAAGTGATACTGCTCGGTGTTCGAGCCCGGCTTGACCCACTCGTCGAAATTCAGGCCGCGCTGCGCGCACAGGTTCTTGAAGCTGGCGTAGTAGCCGACCGGCGCGTCCAGCCAGACGTAGAAGTACTTGCCGGGCGCACCGGGGATCTCGAAGCCGAAGTACGGCGCATCGCGCGAGATGTCCCAGTCGGCCAGCGTGGATTCGCCGTCTTCACCGAGCCATTCCTTCATCTTGTTCGCTGCTTCGGGCTGGGCGAGACCGGCCACCCACTTGCGCAGGAACTGCTCGCAGCGCTTGTCCGAGAGCTTGAAGAAGTAGTGCGTGGACGTCTTGCGCACCGGCGTGGCGCCCGAGACGACCGAATACGGATTGAGCAGGTCGGTCGGCGCGTAGGTCGAGCCGCAGACCTCGCACGAGTCGCCGTACTGGTCCTTGGCGCCGCACTTCGGGCATTCGCCCTTGATGAAGCGATCCGGCAGGAACATTTCCTTGACCGGGTCGTACGCCTGTTCGATATCGCGGGCTTCGATCAGACCTTGATCCTTGAGCGCGAGATAGACGTTTTCGGACAGTTCGCGGTTTTCTTCGGAATCCGTCGAATAGTAGTTGTCGAACGAGATGCCGAAGCTGTCGAAGTCGCGCTTGTGCTCCTTCCAGACGCGCTCGATCAACTGCTTGGGCGTGAGCCCTTCCTTTTCGGCGCGCAGCATGACGGGCGTGCCGTGCGTGTCGTCGGCGCCCACGTAGTAGACCTCGTGTCCCTGCATCCGCATGAACCGTACCCAGATATCGGTCTGGATGTACTCCACCAAGTGGCCGATGTGAATCTGGCCATTGGCGTACGGCAGGGCGGAAGTGACAAGAATGCGACGGGACATGAGGATTGACTGTGCGTTGAGGGAACCGGGAAAGGACGATTCTAGCAGGCGGGGCGGGTTGACGCCCAAACGGACGCTGCGGTGCGGAATCCGGCGTCGCCGGGTGGCGGGAAGACGGGGCGATGTGGCCGGTGTCAGGCCGGTGTCAGGCCGGGGAGGCGGCAGAGGCAGCGGAGGCGGCGGAGGTGGGGTGAGGCCGGGACGAGCGGCCAAAAAAAAGCCGGAACGAGGTTCCGGCAGAACTAGGCACACGTAACGTCAATAACAAAGAGGAGATGGAAGCGCCCACGGTAGGCACTTCCGAAAGGTCTGAGCGGCGCGACACCGGATTAGTTCAACCGATGTGGTGACTTTCGATGCTGCGACGCAGCATTCAACGGACAGGCCGACGGAAGGGCGGCCGTTCAGCCCCTGAAATGCAACATGCCCGGCGAACCGGGCATGTATTCAAGCGACGAACCTTTCTGGCGGGCCTGGCGATCAGCGCGGCGCCTGCTGGTTCGGGGCGGCCAGCGTGATTTCCACACGACGGTTCTGCGCACGGCCGGCGGCGGTGTTGTTGTCCGCGATCGGGCGGGTCGAGCCGTAGCCCACGCCTTGCAGACGGTTCGCGGCAACGCCACGGCCGGTCAGGTACTGAATGACCGCATTGGCACGGTTTTGCGACAGCGGATTGTTGATCGCGTCGTTGCCGGTGCTGTCCGTGTGACCGGCGATGACAGCGGTAATGCCGGGGTTCTGGTTCAGCGACGTGGCAAGGTCGTTGAGCACGGCGGCGAAATTCGGCTTGATGGCGTAGCTGTTGGTGTCGAACGTCACGTCGCTCGGCACGGCGACCTTGAGCGTGCCGTCCGGCTGTTCGGTGATCGTGGTGCCCGTTCCGGCCGTGTGGCCGCCCAGCGTGTTCCGGATGGATTGCCAGTTGTAACCGGCCGCACCGCCCGCGGCGGCGCCCACGGCGGCACCGATCAGGGTGCCGGTGGTGTTGCCGCCGATGAGGTTGCCGAGCCCCGCCCCGACGGCCGCACCGACGCCGGTGCCGACCGCCGTGTTGGTGCCTTGCTGCGTCTGGCAACCGGCCAGCATGGCAGCAGCGACCAGGACCAGCGCGGAAGCGCGCAGAGTATTCTTATTCATGTGGAGCTCCTTCTCGATTAGCTAGCAGTGATGAGACACGCGTGAGCACTTCGTCGAAGCACGTGCGAACCGCAGGGGTTTTGAACCCGTCGGCGCGCCGTCTTTTACAATAGCGCTGAGTGTCGACCGCAGGCAAGGACAGATTGCCGCGACGGCTGGTTCCCCATAACACGCGCGCCCCGAATGCTAATCGAGAGCGTGCGCCACGGATGTTACAAGTTGTTAGCGCTTCGCCGGGCTTTGTCCGGCGCGGCCCGACAGAGTGAGAGACCATGGAAGTCGCCCAAATCAATGAAGTGCTGCGTGGCATCGTCGACCCGGATACGGGGCTCGATCTGATTGCCGGAAAGTATGTGAAACAGGTGGCGGCCGAGCACGGCCACGTCGGAATCCAGATCGAGTTCGGCTATCCGGCGAAAAGCCAGTTCGAGGCCATGCGCGCGCGCATTACCGAAGCCGTCGGCAAGCTGCCCGGCGTGGAGCGCGTTGCGGTCGAAATCGACCAGAAAATCGTGGCGCATGCCGTTCAGCGCGGCGTGAAGCTCATGCCCAACGTCAAGAACATCGTCGCCGTGGCGTCGGGCAAGGGCGGTGTGGGCAAGAGCACGACGGCGGTAAACCTGGCGCTCGCGCTGGCCGCCGAGGGCGCGAAGGTGGGCATTCTGGACGCCGACATCTACGGCCCGTCGCTGCCCACGCTGCTCGGCATTCACGGCAAGCCCGAGTCGAAGGACGGCAAGACGCTCGAACCGATGGTCGGTCACGGCCTGCAAGCGAGTTCCATCGGCTTTTTGATCGAGCCGGACAATCCAATGGTCTGGCGCGGCCCGATGGTCACGCAGGCGCTCGAACAACTGCTCAACCAGACCAACTGGCACGACCTCGACTACCTGATCGTCGACATGCCGCCGGGCACGGGCGATATCCAGCTCACGCTCGCGCAGAAGGTACCGGTCACGGGCGCGGTCATCGTGACCACGCCGCAGGACCTGGCGCTGCTCGACGCGCGCAAGGGGCTGAAGATGTTCGAGAAGGTCGGTGTGCCGATTCTGGGCCTGATCGAGAACATGAGCCTGCATATCTGCTCGAACTGCGGCCATGAGGAGCCGATCTTCGGCGTGGGCGGCGGCGAGCGCATGAGCCACGATTTCGATGTCGACCTGCTGGGCAAGTTGCCGCTGGAGATGAGCATCCGCGTGCATGCGGACGCCGGCATGCCGAGCGTGGTGGGTGACCCGGGCGGTCGCGTGGCCGAGCTTTACAAGGCCATCGCTCGCAAGGTCGCCGTCAAGATCGCTGCGAAGCAGAAGGACATGACGAGCAAGTTCCCGTCGATCGTGGTGCAGAACACCTGAGGAAAGCCTGCTGGAGGGGCTCGCGAGCCCCGCGCGGCGCGGTGCGGGGGAAAATCTCACCGCACCGCAACAATCGCGTAAAATACGCCCACTTTTTCACGTACTACCCCAATTCAGGCCCACCCATGAGCATCAAGTCCGACAAGTGGATCCGGCGTATGGCCGAAGAGCACGGCATGATCGAGCCCTTCGAACCGTCGCAGATCCGGTATTCCCAGGACGGGCAAAAGATCGTCAGCTACGGCACGTCGAGCTATGGCTACGATATTCGCTGTGCGCCTGAATTCAAGGTCTTCACGAACATCAACTCGACGATCGTCGACCCGAAGAACTTCGATGAGAAGTCCTTCGTCGACGTCGAGAGCGATGTCTGCATCATTCCGCCGAATTCGTTCGCGCTGGCCCGCACCGTCGAGTACTTCCGCATTCCGCGCAGCGTGCTTACCGTGTGTCTGGGCAAATCGACGTATGCCCGTTGCGGCATCATCGTGAACGTGACGCCGTTCGAACCCGAATGGGAGGGCTACGTGACTCTGGAATTCTCGAACACGACGCCGCTGCCGGCCAAGATCTACGCCAACGAAGGCGTGGCTCAGGTGCTGTTCTTCGAATCCGACGAAGTCTGCGAGACCTCGTACAAGGATCGCGGCGGCAAGTATCAGGGACAGCGTGGCGTCACGCTGCCGAAAACCTAGCCTGATACGCCAGACCCTCGCCGCCGGTGAGCATCCCCCAATTCGTTTTGCCCCAGAGCCACGGCCGTGTCGGACCGTGGCTCGTTCTTTTGTCGAAGGAACGCCAATGAAATTCCGTTTTCCGATCGTCATCATCGACGAGGACTTCCGCTCCGAAAACATCTCGGGATCCGGGATTCGCTCCTTGGCGGAAGCCATCGAAGCCGAGGGCATGGAAGTCAACGGCCTCACCAGCTACGGTGACCTGACCTCGTTCGCGCAGCAGGCCAGCCGCGCATCGAGCTTCATTCTGTCCATCGACGACGACGAGTTCGGCACTTTCTCGAGCGAAGCGGGCGGCGAAGGCGAGGGTGAGCTCGCGCTGGCCATCATCAACCTGCGTGCGTTCGTGCAGGAAGTGCGCCGCCGCAATCCGGACATTCCGATTTTCCTGTACGGCGAGACGCGCACGTCGCGCCACATTCCGAACGACATCCTGCGCGAGCTGCACGGCTTCATTCACATGTTCGAAGACACGCCGGAGTTCGTGGCGCGTCACATCATCCGTGAAGCCAAGTCGTATCTTGATTCGCTGCCGCCGCCGTTCTTCCGCTCGCTCACGCACTACGCGGCCGACGGCTCGTACTCTTGGCACTGCCCGGGCCACTCGGGCGGCGTAGCGTTCCTGAAGAGCCCTGTGGGCCAGATGTTCCACCAGTTCTTCGGCGAGAACATGCTGCGTGCAGACGTCTGCAACGCCGTGGAAGAGCTCGGCCAGCTGCTCGATCACAATGGTCCGGTGGGCGCGTCGGAGCGCAACGCAGCGCGCATTTTCAATGCCGACCACCTGTTCTTCGTGACGAACGGCACGTCGACGTCGAACAAGATCGTGTGGCACGCCACCGTGGCGCCGGGCGATATCGTCGTGGTCGACCGCAACTGCCACAAGTCGATCCTGCACGCGATCACGATGACGGGCGCCGTACCGGTGTTCCTCACGCCGACGCGTAACCATCTCGGCATCATCGGCCCGATTCCGAAGTCGGAATTCGAGCCGGAAGTCATTCGCGCCAAGATCGAGGCGAACCCGTTTGCGCGCGAAGTGCTGGAGCGCGACCCGAACGCCAAGCCTCGCATCCTGACGATCACGCAAAGCACGTATGACGGCGTGATCTACAACGTCGAGATGATCAAGGAAGTGCTGGGCAACAACATCGATACGCTGCACTTCGACGAAGCCTGGCTGCCGCACGCGGCGTTCCACGAGTTCTACCGCGACATGCACGCCATCGGCGAGGGCCGTCCGCGCTCGTCGGAAGCGACCATCTACGCCACGCACTCCACGCACAAGCTGCTTGCCGGTATTTCGCAGGCGTCGCAGATCGTGGTGCAGGATTCGGAGGCGCGCACGTTCGATACGTACCGCTTCAACGAGGCGTACCTGATGCACACCTCGACGTCGCCGCAGTACGCGATCATTGCGTCGTGCGACGTGGCCGCCGCCATGATGGAGCCGCCGGGCGGCACGGCGCTCGTGGAAGAGTCGATCGTCGAAGCGCTCGACTTCCGCCGCGCCATGCGCAAGGTGGCCAGCGAGTACGGCGATTCGTGGTGGTTTTCGGTCTGGGGCCCGGAGCATCTGGGCGACGAAGGCGCGATCCACCGCGACGACTGGGTGCTGCGTGCGAATGAGCGCTGGCACGGCTTCGGCGATCTGGCCGACGGCTTCAACATGCTCGACCCGATCAAGGCCACGATCATCACGCCGGGGCTCGACGTGGACGGCGAGTTTGGCGAGAGCGGCATCCCGGCGGCCATCGTCACCAAGTATCTGGCCGAGCACGGCATCATCGTGGAGAAGACCGGTCTGTACTCGTTCTTCATCATGTTCACCATCGGTATCACGAAGGGCCGCTGGAACTCGATGGTGACCGAACTGCAACAGTTCAAGGACGACTACGACCATAACCGTCCGCTGTGGCGCGTGCTGCCGGAGTTCGTCGCGCAGTTCCCGCGCTACGAGCGTATCGGCCTGCGCGACCTGTGCGATCAGATCCACAGCGTCTACAAGGCGAACGACGTCGCGCGCGTGACCACCGAGATGTATCTCTCGGACATGGAACCCGCCATGAAGCCCACGGATGCTTTCTCGAAGCTGGCCCATCGTCAGATCGATCGCGTGCCCATCGACGAACTCGAAGGCCGCGTCACCAGCGTGCTGCTCACGCCGTATCCGCCGGGTATTCCGCTGCTGATTCCGGGGGAGCGCTTCAACGCGGCGATCATCGAGTACCTGCGCTTCGCCCGCGACTTCAACGAGCGCTTCCCGGGCTTCCATACCGATATTCACGGCCTGGTGGTCGAGGAAGTGGACGGACGTCCCGAGTACTTCGTGGATTGCGTGCGCCAGTAATCGTCGTCCGGCGCCGGTTCGGGCGCCATTTCCGGACGCAGAATGCAGCCCCGTGTGAAAGCACGGGGCTTTTTTGTGCCGCGCCATATACGCCTGTTTTGGGTGTCCGGATTGCGTGGTTCGGGGGGGTGTCAGCGTATGCGCGTGAGGCCATGCGTGGGTGACATCGAATCTGCTGTGAATGGACGCGAAATCCTCGTAAATTGATGCGACCTGGATGAAAACGTGTACTTTGTGTTTTTGCTCGAGTCTCTTGTTTTTGGGATGTTTCCCATCTTTTTGCGTGGCCCGGATTGCTAAACTCGACGCATTTTTTGCGCAGGAGGGATCATGGACGTCACCGGAATCTTGGTGTTCAGCACTTACGGCACGCTGGTCTGTGCCACGTTGGTGCTGTTGATGGGACGCAAGCTCGTGGAATGGATCGGGCCGCTGCGCACGTACAGCATCCCTGAGCCGGTGGCCGCCGGCCTGCTGGTCGCCCTTGCCACGCTCGCCCTGCGCCAGTTCGGGCATTTCGAATTGCGGTTCGACACGTCGCTGCAAGGACCGCTGATGCTGGCGTTCTTCGCGACCATCGGCCTGTCGGCCAATCTGGCCAGCCTGAAGGCGGGCGGCAAACGCCTGGTGCTGTTTCTGGCCATCGTGGCGGGCATGCTGATCATGCAGAACGCCATCGGCCTGAGCCTCGCCATGGCCATGGGATTGCCGCCGGGCGTGGGGTTGCTGGGCGGATCGATCACGCTCGCCGGCGGACATGGCACCGGGGCGGCGTGGGGCGAGACGCTCTCGGCGCGCTACGGCGTGCAATCCGCACTGGAGATCGCGATGGCCTGCGCCACGTTCGGTCTGGTGCTCGGTGGCCTGCTGGGCGGGCCCGTGGCGCGCTTCCTGGTGGGGCGTCTGCGGGGCAAGGTGCCGGGCGCCGAGCGCGCGCAAAGCGACGTTCCGGAGGGTTTCGAGCAGCCCCATACCGTGCGTCTGATCACGGCGCAGGCGTTGATCGAGACGGTGGCCATGATCGCCATTTGCCTGCTGGGTGGCGAATTGATCGCGCAGTGGCTGTCGAGCACGCCGCTGGAACTGCCGACGTTCGTCTGTGTGTTGTTTACGGGCGTGGTCGTGCGTAACCTGCTGTCGCTGGTCGGTTACGAAGTGTTCGATCGTTCGCTGTCGGTGCTGGGTAACGTGAGCCTGTCGCTATTTCTGGCCATGGCGCTCATGTCGCTGCGACTCTGGGACCTGTCGACGCTGGCGTTGCCGATGATCGTCATTCTGGTCGTCCAGACGGTGGCGATGGCCACTTACGCGATCTTCGTCACGTTCCGGGTGATGGGGGGCAACTACGACGCGGCGGTGCTGGCCGCGGGCCACTGCGGCTTCGGGCTCGGCGCAACGCCCACCGCGATCGCCAACATGCAGGCGGTGACAGAGCGCTTCGGGCCGTCGCACATTGCGTTCCTGATCGTGCCCATGGTGGGGGCGTTCTTCATCGACATCCTCAATGCGCTCGTCATCAAGGGGTTCCTGTCGTTGCCGATGTTCTGAGCGAGGTGCCGATGTCCCGGTGTGCGCTGATGCACCGGGGCGCCGATACAAAAAATGCCACCCCTCGAGGTGGCATTTTTCGTTGGCGTGGACGCCGCGAGCGACTTACTTTGCGAGCTTCGCGCGGGCGGCCGCGATGGCGCGTTGTACTTGCGCCGGTGCGGTGCCGCCGATGTGGTTACGGCTGGCGACCGAGCCTTCGAGCGTGAGGTAGTCGAAGACGTCTTCGCCGACGAGCGGCGAGAACTTCTGCAGTTCGGCCAGCGACAGGTCCGCCAGATCGATATCGCGATCCGAGCAGATCTTCACGGCGTGAGCCACGATCTCGTGCGCATCGCGGAACGGCAGACCCTTCTTGACGAGATAGTCGGCCAGGTCGGTTGCCGTCGAGAAGCCTTGCAGCGCAGCGTTGCGCATGTTGGCTTCGCGCACCTTGATGCCCGGCACCATGTCCGCGAAGATGCGCAGCGTGTCGATGACGGTGTCGACCGTGTCGAACAGCGGCTCCTTGTCTTCCTGGTTGTCCTTGTTGTACGCGAGCGGCTGGCCCTTCATCAGCGTGAGCAGGCCGATCAGATGCCCGTTGACACGGCCGGTCTTGCCGCGCGCCAGTTCGGGCACGTCCGGGTTCTTCTTCTGCGGCATGATCGAGCTGCCCGTGCAGAAGCGGTCGGCCAGGTCGATGAAGCCCACGCGAGGGCTCATCCACAGCACCAGTTCTTCGGAGAAACGCGAGACGTGCGTCATCACGAGCGCGGCGGCCGCCGTGAATTCGATCGCGAAGTCGCGATCCGACACGGCGTCGAGCGAGTTCGTGCAGACCTCTTCGAAGCCGAGCGTAGCGGCAACGCGCTCACGATCGATCGGGTAGCTCGTGCCGGCCAGTGCTGCGGCACCCAGCGGCAGGCGGTTCACGCGGCGGCGCACGTCGAGCATGCGCTCGGCGTCGCGGCTGAACATCTCGAAGTAGGCCATCAGGTGATGACCGAACGTGACCGGCTGGGCAACCTGCAGGTGCGTGAAGCCGGGGAGAATCGTGGCGCTGTGCTGGTCCGCCAGATCGAGCAGGGCGCGGCGCAGATCGCCGAGGTGCTCGCCGATGCGATCGATTTCGCTGCGCAGCCACAGGCGGATGTCGGTCGCGACCTGGTCGTTACGCGAGCGGCCGGTATGCAGCCGCTTGCCCGCGTCGCCGATCAGCGCGGTCAGACGCGCTTCAATGTTCAGGTGAACGTCTTCGAGGTCCAGTTGCCACTCGAACTCGCCGCGCTCGATCTCACCGCGAATCTGCGTCATGCCGCGCTGGATATCGGCCAGGTCCTGCGCGCTGATGATGCCTTGTGCGGCCAGCATGTCGGCGTGGGCGAGCGACCCGTCGATGTCGAACAGCGCCAGGCGCTTGTCGAAGAATACCGACGCGGTATAGCGCTTGACGAGTTCGGAAACGGGTTCGGAAAAGCGGGCCGACCAGGCTTCGCCTTTCTTGTGGAGTTGGGAGGTCATTGTCGTAGCGTGGCTAATCGAGGCCCACCTGGGCGGAGTGAAGCAGACTGAAGCGAACCGTGGCAGGGCACGGCAAACCGCAATTATACAACCCCGGCGCCTGCGCTACGACACGCGAGACGCTCGGGTCGCCGGGGGCGTGCTTACTGCACCCACGAGAGTGTCCAGACACGCGGTGGTGCCGACAGGCACAGGCCGGAGGTCGCTTCGTCGAACGCCGCACGTTGCAACGCTTCGAGCTTGGCCGCCCGGGCGATACGCTCGCGTGCCTGATGAATGCGCGCCATGCGTTGCGGATCGTCGGGCAGCGCACACACGCGGCCGAGATCGTGGAGCAGAGAGGTGCCCAACCGGTCGAGCGCGGGGCGCAGACGCGTTGTCAGGTCCACCGGCTCGCCCGGCGCCCGGCCCTCACGGGTCCAGCGGGCCAGCAGGGCGGTCTGTACCAGCTTGCCCGCCTCGATCTGAATGCGGAAAAACGTGCGCGCCTGTGCTGGCGTCAACCCGAACTGCGTCGCCCGGTCTCCCACGCTGTCAAGCAAGGCCTGTTCGCGCGGCGGATCCTGGATCGGCTTGCCGGAAGCGAACTTGGTCCGGGCTACGGCTTCGCTGATCGCCAGACGCTCGAGAATGCCGTTCATCAACGGATCGAACACCGGATCGACCACCTGGCGGGGCTTGGTCGCGCGAGTGGGCGATGTGGAGAGCGTCTGCGAGACCAGGCGGATCGCGAAGCCACGCACCCCATGCGGGGCGGCAGCGAAGTGCGACGGCGTATCGAAGACGGCGGCGCTGACGTCTTGCCCGGCCGTCTGGGCAGCAGTGTCGGCCTGCGCCGTGGTTCCCAGCAGGCAGAGCAGTGCGCCCGCTACGGCAGCGGCCACACGTCGCATGGCACGGCGGTACGCCGTGCGCGCTGGGAAAGCAGTGGAATCGGAATGCATGATGGAGTGGCCCCCCGGCAGCCATCGGGTCGAATCCGTCGAAATATACCGTCCTATCGACCGCGTGTCGTTGGGGAGATTCCCAAGGGGTGATCGGAAACGGCCGTGAACTGGCGCCGCGCGATGCAGCGCCAGCTCACGGTCGGGCGGGGTCGACGCGATTCAGCCGGTATTGCGCAGGCCGGCCGCAATGCCGTTGATCGAAAGGTGAATACCGCGTCGCGCGCGCTCATCCGACTCGCCGGCACGGTGACGGCGCAGCAGTTCGACCTGCAAGTGGTTGAGCGGATCGAGATACGGGAAGCGGTTCTTGATCGAGCGCGCGAGCAGCGGGTTGTCTGCCAGACGCTCGTCGTGACCGGTGATCAGCGCGAGCGCCTGCGTCGTGCTTTGCCACTCGGCCACGATGCGGTTGAACACGCGCTTGCGCAGCTTCTCGTCCGGCACCAGCTCGGCGTAGCGGGAAGCCACGGCGAGGTCCGTCTTGGCGAGCACCATGTCCATGTTCGAGAGCAGGTTCGCAAAGAACGGCCAGCGCTTGACCATCTGACGCAGTGTATCGAGACGCTTGTCGCGGCTTGCTGCCTCTGCGTCACCGTCGAGGTAGGCACTTACGGCGCTGCCGAAACCGTACCAGCCCGTGATGAGCAAACGGCACTGCCCCCACGAGAAGCCCCACGGAATCGCGCGCAGATCTTCAATGCGGCGATGCTTCGGATCGGAGAACTTGCGCGACGCCGGGCGCGAGCCGATGTTGAGCTCGGCGATTTCCGCGATCGGCGTGGCGGAGAAGAAGTAGTCGGTAAAGCCCGGCGTCTCGTAGACGAGGTCGCGATAGGCGGAGAAGGCGGTATCGGAAAGCGCCTGCATGACCTGCTCGTAAGCTGCCAGACGCGGCGGCTGGTTCCGGCTGGGCAGCAGCGTCGCTTCGAGCGTGGCTGCGACGATCGTCTCCAGATTGCGGCGTCCGATCTCCGGGTTGGCGAACTTGCTGGCGATGATCTCGCCTTGCTCCGTCAGGCGAATCTGCCCCTTCACCGTGCCCGGAGGCTGCGAGAGGATGGCCTGATAGGTCGGGCCACCGCCACGACCGACCGTGCCGCCACGGCCGTGGAACAGGCGCAGCCGGATGCCCTTCTCTTCGAACAGATGCACGAGGGCAAGCTCGGCGTTATACAGCTCCCAGTTCGAGGTGAGGAAGCCGCCGTCCTTGTTGCTGTCGGAATAACCGAGCATGACTTCCTGCTCGCCGCCTTGCTGCACCACGACATCCGACATGCCGGGGATGTCGAAGAACTCGCGCATGATGACCGGCGCATTGCGCAAGTCGGCAATCGTCTCGAACAGCGGGATGACCATCGCGCCGACCTTCGGCTCGACGGCCTTGGCGCCCTTGGCCCCGAGCGCGCCCTGAAACAGCCCGGTCTCCTTTTGCAGCAGCATGACTTCGACCAGATCGCTCACGGTTTCCGTGTGCGAAATGATGTAGTTGCGCACGGCGCGCGGGCCGAAGCGGGCGCGAATCTCACGCGCGGCGGCAAATACGGCCAACTCGTCGCGGGTGCGCTGCGAGTAGTCGAGGTACGGCGAAAAGAGCGGACGCGGCTCGCGCAGCTCCTGCAGCAGCAGGGCGAGCTTGGCGTCTTCATCGAGCTTGGCGTAGTTCGCCTCGACGCCGGACCTGGCAAACAGCTCCGCGATGACCGCCTCGTGCACGTCGGAGCTTTGACGCAGGTCGATGCTCGCGAGATGGAAGCCGAACACCTCGGCCGCACGCACCAGCGGGCCGAGGCGCTGCGAGATCAGCGCGCTGCCGTGATGCGCCATGAGCGAGGCCACGACCGTGTTCAGGTCGGAGATGAATTCGCTGGCGTCGAGATAAGGACTGGCGTCGCCGACGGCGCCGCGATGCGGCACGTGGCCGACCCACTCGCGTGCGGTGGCGGCCAGTCGCGCATACACGCCGATCAGCGCGCGGCGATACGGCTCGTCGGTGCGGTGCGGTGAGTCGTCGGGCGAGCGGCGGGCGAGGGTGAGCAGTGCGTCGCTCGCCCCGGCGAGCAGTTGCGAGACGGACAGCTCGGCGCCGAGCAAGTGCACCTGCTCGAGGTAGTGCGCAAAGATCTCGGTGGCCTGGCGCGTGATGGCCAGTTGCAGCGTCTGCGCGGTGACGTTCGGGTTGCCGTCGCGATCGCCGCCGATCCAGCTGCCCATCTGCAGGAAGCGGCCGAGGCCTTCGGCGCGCACGCTGGGCACGGCGTCGTGCAGCTCGGCGCTCACGTCGTCGTACAGGGCTGGGATCTCGGACAGGAAGGTCGCGCGGTAGTACGACAGTGCGTTCTCGATCTCGTCGGCCACGGTCAGGCGCGAGCTGCGCAGCATGCGCGTCTGCCACAGCGTGGTGACGTAGGCGCGCATGGCGTCGGTGTTACGCACCGACTCGCGTTCGGTGAGCGCGTCGTCGCGATGCTCCAGCAGGCGGGCGATCTCGCGCTCGGCGTCGAGAATGCTCTTGCGCTGGACTTCGGTCGGGTGGGCGGTGAGCACCGGCACGATGAGGGCGCTGGCGAAGAAGGCTTGCAATGTGGCGGGATCGGCGCGATCGGCGTCCTTGAGGCTTTGCAGCGCGGCGCGGATCGTGCCGGGCTGGGCGCGGCTGCCGGCGAGCGCATGCACGCGGCGGCGGCGGTTGTGATGGCGGTCCTCGGCGATGTTGGCCAGGTGCGAGAAGTAGCTGAACGCACGCACCACCTGGATGGCCTGCTCGTTGGTCAGGCCATTGAGCAGCGTGTCGAGCGCGCGGGCCGCGCTGCGGTCGCCTTCGCGGTGAAAGCGCACGGCGTTCTGGCGAATGGTCTCGACGAGATCGAAGGCGTCGCTGCCTTGCTGCTCGCGCAGCACGTCGCCGAGCAGGCGGCCGAGGAAGCGGATGTCCTCGCGCAGCGGGGCGTCCTTGTCCTCGCGAGAGCGGCGGGCCTTGGGCGCCTTGCCGATGTCCTCGGCACCGGATACGCGCGACGCGTCCGATACCTTCGGGGAAATGGATGGGACCGCGGCTGCTGCCTTCGCGGGAGACGTCTTGCCGACCGACTTGGCGAGGCCCTCTTGTGGGGCTTTTGCCTTTGCGCTGCTCTTCATGTCGCTCCTCTCGAGACCAGCCGTTCGGGCCGGTCAAGCGTGTTACCATTTTTTCTTTTGGTCTTCACGCGGTTGCTGAATGAACTTCGCTGCTCCTGAAACCCTGGTGATCGCGTCGCGCGAGAGCCGTCTTGCCATGTGGCAAGCCGAACACGTCCGTGACGCGCTGCACAAATTATATCCGCAGTGCCGCGTCAGTATCCTCGGCATGACGACCCGCGGCGATCAGATTCTCGACCGCTCGCTCGCGAAGGTCGGCGGCAAGGGGCTGTTCGTCAAGGAACTCGAACTGGCGCTTGCCGACGGACGTGCCGATCTCGCCGTCCATTCGCTCAAGGACGTGCCGATGCAACTGCCCGACGGCTTCACGCTGGCGGCCGTGCTCGAGCGCGAAGATCCGTGCGACGCCTTCGTGAGCAACGACTACGACAGCCTCGACGCCCTGCCTGCCGGGGCCGTGGTCGGCACGTCGAGCTTGCGCCGCGAGGTGAGCCTGCGCACGCAATACCCCCATCTCAAGGTCGCGCCGTTGCGCGGCAATCTCGACACGCGTCTGGGCAAGCTCGACCGGGGCGACTTCGCGGCGATCATTCTCGCCGCCGCCGGTCTCAAGCGCCTGGGGCTGGGCGCACGTATCCGGGCCACGATTCCGACGACGGCGAGCCTGCCTGCCGCGGGTCAGGGTGCGCTCGGCATCGAAGTGCGTGCCGGACGTCCGGAAATCCTGCAATGGCTCGCGCCGCTGCACGACGCCAGCACCACGCTGGCCGTGAGCGCCGAGCGTGCCGTCTCGCGTGCACTGGGCGGCTCGTGTCAGGTGCCTCTGGGCGCCTTCGCCGAATTCACGCCGCAAGGCGAGTTGACGCTGCGCGCCTTCATTGCGTCGACGGACGGCGCGACGGTCTTGCGCGCTCAAGGCGCGGCCAACGTTGCCGCAGGCGATGTGGCGAGCGCCGAGGCGCTGGGCCGTCGCGTGGCGCAGGAGCTCATCGATGCGGGTGGACTGGCGCTGGTGCCGCCGTCCGATGCGAAGGATTCAGACATTTGAGCCCGCGCACGCCGGTGCTCCCTGCGTCATCGCCTCCCGCGCCGTCGAATGCCGGGCTGCGCGCTTCCGGTGCGTCTGCCCCCCTGTGCGCGATCCTCACGCGCCCCGACGGTCAGGCGGACAGCTTCGCCCGGGACCTGAACGGGGCGGGTATCGACACGCTGGCGTTCCCGTTGCTGCACATCGCCGCGCAGGCCGATCCCGACGCGTTGCGCGCACTCGACGACGCGTTGCGCAACTTGTCGTCCTATGCGCTGACCGTGTTTGTATCACCCAACGCCGTGGCGCACGCGCTGGCGCGGCGGGCTGACCTGCAATCTCTCGATAATCGAGACACGGCACTCCCCGGCGATACCGATGCCGGCGCCTTCTGGCCGCCGACGTTGCCCGTCGCGGTGGTCGGACCGGGTAGCGCGCAAGCGCTTGCCGACGCGGGCATCGCACCGCCCCGGCATCGCGTGATCGTGCCGCCGGGCGGCCCCGCCGCGCGTTTCGATTCGGAGGCATTGCTCGAACAGCTCAATCTGACGGCACTGGCCGGACGCCGGGTGTTGCTCGTTCGGGGTGACGGCGGGCGCGAGCTGCTCGCCGATACCCTGCGGGCGAACGGCGCGCAGGTCGACATCGTGAGCGCGTACACGCGCCGCGCACCCGAGCCGGACGCCGCCGCATGGGCCGCGCTTGAAGCGCGGATGGCATCGGTATCGCCGTGCGTCTGGGTGCTGACGAGCTCGGAAGCGGTGCGGCATCTGGCCACATTGCTGGCGGCACGCTACGGTACGCGCGACGGCATCCATACCCCGGGCACCCCGCAAGTGCTCGCGCAAATCCTTGCGGCGCCGTGCCTGACGTCGCATGCACGCATCGCCGATGCCGCGCGAGCGGCGGGGTTTGATAGGATTACGCAGTGCGCGCCCGGCGACGAGAACTTGCTGGCAGCACTCAAAACATGGGCGGATCCCATTCAAGTCAAGCATGACGACAGATAATCGCGTTCCAGAGTCTTCTCAAAACCCGTCGGCGTCGACCGGCCCGACGGCGACTTATTCCACCGGATCGACCGGCTCGAGTGCCTCGAGCGGTGCGACCTACGGCACGGCAGGCGTGCCGCCCGCGTGGCAACCGCCGGAGCCGCCGCAGAGGCGTCGCGGCTCGGGCGCGGCGCTACCGTGGCTGCTGTTCGTGCTCCTGGCGGCCGGCGCCGGCATCGGCGGCTGGTCGCTCAACCAGAAGCTCGACCGCGTGCAGCAGGAGATGGCGCGTCGTCAGCAGGCGGGCGACTCGCAGGTGATGCAGGCGCAGGTGCGCACGGCGCAGGCGCTCGACAACCAGCGCGACCTGCAGAACCGGCTCACGGCGCTCGAAGGCCGCGTGGCGGATTCCCGCAGCCAGCAGGCCGCGCTCGAACAGCTCTATCAGGAGCTTGCCCACAACCGTGACGAATGGGTGCTCGCCGAAACCGAGCAGATCGTCACGAGTGCCAATCAACAACTGCAGCTCACCGGCAACGTGCGCGGCGCGCTGATCGCGCTCGAAGGCGCGGATGCACGCCTGGCCCGTACCGGTGCCCCGCAACTCGCCGGTGTGCGCGACGCCCTCCGCAAGGACATCGACCGCCTGAAGGCCGTCCCGGCGGCCGATCTGCCGCAACTGACCGGCAAGCTCGATCAGGCGATCGCGATGATCGATACGCTGCCGTTGCAGGCCGAGGAGCAACGCATCGCCCCGAAGGCGGACACCAGCGGCCCGAGCGGCGCAGGTGAGACGGGCTGGACTGCCACGTGGCATCGTCTGTCGTCCGAAATGCTGGGCAGCCTCAAGCAACTGGTGCAGGTGCGCCGTCTGGACGATCCGGACGTGATGCTCGTGGCGCCGGAACAGGGCGCTTTCCTGCGGGCGAACCTCAAGCTGCGACTGCTCAACGCGCGTCTGGCGTTGCTCGCGCGCAATGCCTCGGCCGTGCATAGCGATGTGACCGTCGCTCAGGCGGCGCTCGACAAGTACTTCGATGGCAAGTCGCGCCGTGTGATCGCGGTCAAAGCACTGCTCGATCAGATCGATTCGGGCGCGCGCACGATCGAACTGCCGACCCTTGACGCCAGCCTGACCGCCATCGGTCAGGTCAAGGACGTCAAGGAAAAGCCGTAAGGAGCCGGGCATGCGAGGACTGATCTGGTTGACGCTCCTGTTCGCGGTGGCGGCCGGCTTCGCCGTGCTGGCCACGTTCAATCACGGGCAGGTGGTGATGCTGGTGCCGCCGTACCGGGTGGACGTATCGCTGAACCTGTTCGTGTTGGCGTTGCTCGCGCTGTTCGTGGCGCTGTACGTCATCATTCGAATTCTGCGCAACATCTACAAGATGCCGGAGCGCGTGGCCGCGTACCGCAATCGCCAACGCAGCCGCCGCGCGAACATCGCATTGCGCGATGCTGTGGCCAACCTCTTTGCCGGACGCTACACCCGTGCGGAGAAGGCGGCCCGCGAGGCAGCCGAGCAGGATGACAATCGCGGCGTGGCGGCGATCATCGGCGCGCGCGCAGCGCACCGGATGCGCGAGTTTGCGCGTCGCGACGCGTGGCTCGACGAAGCGCAGGGGGCGAATCTGGAGGAAGCGCGTCTGCTGCAAACGGCCGAGTTGCGTGTGGACACCCGCGATGCGGAAGGCGCGCTCGAAGCGCTGACCGAGATGCGCGCACAGGGCGCACGTCGCATGCAGGCGCAGCTCGTTGCCCTGCGTGCGCATCAGCACCTGAAGCACTGGCCGGAAGTGCTGAATCTGCTCAAGGTGCTGGAGAAGCGCGAAGCGCTGCACCCGGCGCTGGCCGCCAAGCTCAAGCAGACGGCGAGCGAAGGCATTCTGCGCGATCACCGCCACGATGCCGACGCGCTGCTCAAGTGCTGGCATGAGTTGCCCGCCGACGCGCGGACGTCCGCCCGCATTGCGGACGTGGCGGCCGAACTGCTGATTGCGCTCGATCGTCCGCGCGAAGCGCGCGATATCGTGGAAGCCGCGCTGGCGGAGCATTGGGACCCGCGCCTGCTGCGTCGCTATGCCGAATGTGCGGGCGGCGACGCTTTGCCGCTCATCCAGAAGGCGGAAGCCTGGCAACAGCGCCATCCGAACGATCCCGACCTGCTCTACGCGCTGGGCAAGCTGTGTCAGCACCAACGCCTGTGGGGCAAGGCGCAAACGTTCCTGGAAGGCGCGCTGCGTCACACCGACGACCGCCATTTGCAGCAGCGCGTGCATCTGGCGCTGGCCCAACTGTTCGAGGGGCTCGGTCAGATGGAGCAGGCCAACCGTCACTACCGGGCTTGCGCCACGGCCTGATCCGCGAAAGCCGGTCTCAAAAGCACGACACCCGCGTAATGCGGGTGTCGTCGTTTACAGGCGGCTGATCCGGCCGATCACAAGGCCGTCTGTGCGACCAACCTCATTCGATCGCCGTTGCCTCGTTCCCCGAGCTTTGCCGCAGCGGCAGTTCGGGCAACCGGCTCAGGGCGACGATGGCGAGTGCCGCGATGAAGGCACTTCCCGCGAAGAAGGCGCCGAAGGCGAGTCGCAGATGATCTTCCATCCCGGCCGGCGCACCGCCCGGACGCAGGAAGTCGGTCAGCTCGCGCGGTGCGCCGCCGCTGTCGCCCGACACCAGCAGGCCGACGATGAGCGCGCCGAACGCGGCCACGCCGATCATGCCGCCCAGCGCGCGAAAGAACGCGTGCGCTGCCGTGGCGATCCCGATGTCGCGTGGTGCGACGGCGTTCTGCGTGGCCACGGTCATGACCGGCATGGCCGAGCCGAAGCCGATGCCTACCAGCCCCAGGCAGATGCCGATCACCACGAGCGGCAACGACTGCACGCCAAGCGCAATGATGGCGAGTCCGGCGAACGCCACCGGCAGGCCGATTTGCGGCGGCCGCTTGTATTGTCCCGTCGCGCGCATGTAATGCCCCGAACTCAACGCGCCGACGACGATGCCCAACAGCGGCAGAATCAGCATCAACCCCGAACTACTGGCCGACTCGCCGCGCTGCAACTGCAGATAGAGCGGCACGTAGATGCCGATACTGATGTTGACCATCATGACGAGCACGGCCATCGTGGAGGTCATGCGAAACACCGGGTTGGCGAGCAGGGCGAGCGGCAGCAGCGGCTCGCGCACGGTACGCTGATGCCGCAGGAACACGGCGCCGACCACGACGGCCGCAACAATCAGCCCGCCGATCTCGAGCGACAACCACGCATAGCGATGGCCGCCCCAGGTGAGCGCGAGCAGCAGGCAGACGGTCGCCACGATGAGCAGCAACGATCCGAGATAATCGATGCTCGGTTTGCCCTCGCGACGCGGCAGCCGGCGCAGCGCGCGGTCGCTCAGGTAGATGGCGAGCAGGCCGAGCGGAATGTTGATCCAGAAAATCAGCGTCCAGTTCAGGTACTGCGCGAACACGCCGCCCGTGACCGGGCCGGCGACGCCGGAGACGGCGAACATCCCCGAAATGTAGCCCTGATAGCGACCGCGCTCGCGCGGCGAGACGATGTCGGCAATCACGGTATTGGACAGCGCGATCAGTCCGCCGCCGCCGAGGCCCTGCACACCGCGCGCCACGATCAGCGCCAGCATGTTCGGCGCCAGGGCGCACAGCACCGATCCGACGAGAAAGACGGCCACGCTGACCGCGATGACCCCGCGCCGCCCGAACAGGTCGGAGAGCTTGCCGACGATGGGCGTGATTGCGGTCGAGGAGAGCAGGTAGGCGGTGACGACCCATGACACGGCGTCGAAGCTGCCGAGGTCTCGCGCGATGGTGGGCAGGGCGGGCGCGACGATGGTCTGGTCGAGCGAGCCGAGGAACATGATGAGCAGCAATCCCGAGAGAATCTGCTTGACCTCGGCGGGCGTGAGCGAGACGCCGGCAGGCGTCGTCTGTGAGTCGGTGGCGGGCATGCGAATGTCTGGGGGCAAAAAAACAGGCCGTCCCGGCGAGGACGGCCTGGGCCATGTTACTCCCAAGGGGGCGGCGCAGCCAGCCGCCCCGTGGCGTCTCGGTCTTGGCGGCCGAGACGGGGTTTTGTCAGGCGATCCGCCTCGGGTTCAGTGGGCGGCGCGATCGCCGTTCACGAGCCGCGCCGGCACAGCCAACGTGAGCAAACCGCCCAGAATCATGAAGGCCGTGAGCAGGAACATGCCGCTATTGGTGCTCTGCGTGGTGTCCTTGAGGAAGCCGATCAGGTACGGGCCGACGAAACCGGCCAGATTCCCCAACGAGTTGATCATCGCGATACCGGCCGCGGCGGCCGTGCCGCCGAGAAACGCCGTGGGCAGGCTCCAGAACAACGGCAGCACGATCATGATGCCCATCGTGGCGAGCGTGAGCGCGACCATGGCGAGTTGCGTGTTGTGGCTCCATGTCGTCGACAGGAACAGACCGATGGCGCCGAGGAACGCGGGAATCGCAATGTGCCAGCGCCGCTCGCCGCGCAGGTCCGAACGTCGGCCGACCACGACCATGGCGATCACGGCGAAGAAGTACGGAATCGCCGTGAGCAGGCCGATCTGCAACGGGTCCGTGACGCCGGTGGCCTTGATGATCGTCGGCAGCCAGAAGCCCACGCCATACAGGCCGATCACGAACGAGAAGTAGATCAGGCTCATCATCCACACGCGCGGGCTGGAGAAGACCTGGCTCAGGGGCAGGTCTTCCTTGGTCAGCACGTCGCTCGCGATGTTGCGCTCGAGCATCGTCTTCTCGGCGTCGTTGAGCCACTTGGCGTCGCGGATCCGGTCGTCGAGAACGAACAGCACGGCGATACCGATCACCACCGACGGAATCGCTTCGATCAGGAACATCCATTGCCAGCCGGCCAGTCCGTTCGCGCCGCTCATGTCCTTGAGAATCCAGCCCGAGAGCGGGCCGCCGATCAGTCCCGAGAGCGCGACGGCCGTCATGAACAACGCCGTCATGCGGCCGCGCCGCGACGCCGGGTACCAGTACGTGATGTACAGGATGATGCCGGGGAAGAAGCCCGCTTCGGCCACGCCGAGCAGGAAGCGCATGACGTAGAACATCGAGGGCGTCGTCACGAACATCGTCGCACCGGAGATGATGCCCCACGAAATCATGATCCGCGCGATCCACACGCGCGCACCCACGCGGTGCAGGATCACGTTGCTCGGCACTTCGAAGATGAAGTAGCCGATGAAGAAGATGCCCGCGCCGAGACCGAATACGGTTTCGGAGAACTGCAGGTCGCCGACCATCTGCAACTTGGCGAAGCCCACGTTCACGCGGTCGAGATACGCGACTACGTAGCACAGCAGCAGGAACGGAATCAGCCGCCAGCCGACCTTGCGATAGGTGGCGGCTTCGAAGTCCGCCGATGGGGCGTCGGTCATCGGCGACGGGGGCGTCGGAACGCTGTTCATACGGATCTCCTCCGGTTTGACGTTGTGTTGTCTATCGTTATGGTGTGAGTACGACAACTGCTACGGCAACTGCAGGTGCAACCGACTACAGGGACTTCAAGGACAGCGAAAAGCGGTGGATGGCTCAGATGCAACGCCCGCCGTCGACCTCGAGGCAGACGCCGGTGATGAAGGCGGCGTCGTCGCTGGCGAGATACAGGCACGCGTTGGCGATGTCCTGCGGCGTGGAAAAGCGTCCGAGCGGAATGCCTGCGAGGAACTTCGCGCGGTTCTCGGGCGTGTTGGGCACGCCCATGAATTCGGCGGTCAGGCCGGTATCGCCGATCACCGGATTGACGCAATTTACGCGGATGTTCTGCGGACCGAACTCGGCCGCCATCGCCTTGCTCGCGGTGATGACGGCGCCTTTGCTGCCGTTGTACCAGACGAGCCCCGGGCGGGGACGCACGCCCGCCGTCGACGCAATGTTGATCATCACGCCGCCGCCGCGCTGCTGAAAGTACGGGATGACGGCGCGCGCGCTCCAGAAGATGCTCTTGACGTTGACCGCATACACACGATCGAACTCGGCTTCGGTGACTTCGAGCAGCGGCTTGTTGCGGTGCGTGGTGCCCGCATTGTTGACGACGACGTCGAGATGCCCGAATCGCGTGACGGCCTCGTCGAGCAGGGTGACGTGATCGTCTTCGCGCGACACATCGCCGTAGACGAACGCAGCGCGCCCGCCGGCCTCGGCAATTTCCCCGGCGACGCGCTCGCCGGCTTCACGGTTCAGATCGTTGACGATGACGGCCGCGCCTTCGCGCGCAAATGTCCTGGCGATGCCTTCGCCGAAGCCCGACCCGGCGCCCGTGACGATGGCCACTTTGTCTTGCAAACGCATGCCTTGTCTCCTTCGTTCGTGAGTTGCTTCTTGGGTGCGAGGTGCTCGCGCCGGGTACGCACGCGCGGTCCGCTTCGGAGTACCCGGGTGGTTCGCGTGCGATGTGGGGCGGGCGGCGCGATTCAACCGTGCCGGATGGCCACGGTCTTGAGCGTGGTGAAGCCGTAGAGCGCTTCGAAACCCTTTTCGCGACCGTGTCCCGAGTGCTTCATCCCGCCGAACGGCAGTTCCACGCCGCCACCGGCGCCGTAGTTGTTGATGAAGACCTGACCGGCGCGAATGTTGCGCGCCAGTCGCATCTGACGGCCACCGTCGCGTGTCCAGACGCCCGCCGCCAGACCGTAGGGCGTACCGTTGGCCAGTCGCAGGGCATCCGCCTCATCGGTGAACGGCATGGCCGCGAGCACCGGGCCGAACACTTCTTCGTGGGCGAGGCGATGGGTCGGCGGCACGTCGCGCAGCAGCGTCGGTGCCTGATAGAACCCGGCCTCCGGCGCGCTATGCACGACTTCACCTTGCGACATGACCGCAATGCCGTCGTGTTGCGCTTCCGACAGGAAGTCCCACACGCGTTGTTGCTGGCGCGCGTTAATGAGCGGGCCGAGATCGAGGTCGTCCTGCGACGGCCCCACGCGCAGGCGTGCGAAGGCTTCGGCCAGATGCGCGAGCACGGTTTCGTAGGCGTCGCGCTCCACCAGCAGACGGCTACCGGCGGAACACGTCTGCCCGGCGTTCTGGACGATCGCGTTCACGACGACCGGCAGCACGGCGTCCATCTCGGCGTCGGCGAAGATGATCTGCGGCGATTTCCCGCCCAGCTCCAGCGTGACCGGCGTGTGGTTCTCGGCGGCCATTTGCGAGATCAGCGTGCCGGTGGCGGGCGAACCCGTAAACGAGATGTGATCGATGCCCGGGTGCCGGGCGAGGGCAGCGCCGGCCTCGGCGCCGTAGCCCGTCACGATGTTCAGGGCCCCCGGCGGCAGGCCTGCTTCGAGCGAGAGTTCGGCCACGCGCAGCAGCGACAGGCAGGCGTCCTCGGCGGGCTTGACCACGCAGGCATTGCCGGTCGCGAGCGCGGCGGCCACGCTGCGTCCGAAGATCTGGAGCGGGTAATTCCACGGAATGATGTGACCGGTCACGCCATGCGGCTCGCGCACGGTGAAGACCGTGAAGCCTTGCTGATACGGGATCGTCTCGCCGTGCAGCTTGTCCGCCGCACCGGCGTAGAACTCGAAGTAGCGCACGATGGCTGCTGCATCTGCACGTGCCTGCTTGAGCGGCTTGCCGGTGTCGCGCGCCTCGAGTTGCGCGAGGGCCTCCTGATGTTTGGCGAGGATATTGGCAAACGCATAGAGCACGCGGCCACGCTCGGCGGCGGCGGTGCGTCCCCAGTCGCCCTCGAACGCCGCGCGCGCGGCCTTCACGGCGCGGTCCATGTCTTCGGCGTCGCCTCGGGCAATGTCGGTGAAGGGCTGTCCGTCGGAGGGATCGATGACGGCGATGACCGCGTTGGCGGCGCTGGCGGAAGTGGCAGAACTGGCGGCGCGCTTTGCGGGCGCGATCCATTGATTGCCGATGAAGTGTGTAGCTTCGGGCATGTCGACGGCACCTCGTGTCAAGGGTGGAGCCATTATCACTTAACTCTCGAGGGCGTTGACCGCCGTATCGGTCACATCCGCATAAACACCTAAAACGATTGGAATGCAATTAAAGAGATTTTATTGCAATTTTTTCTCGCCTATCCTTGATTACATCGAATCGCCAGACGGGCAAGCGGTACGGTACTTCGGCTGTCGACACGAAAGCATCGAACCCACGCCGTCCGGCGCGTTCAGGGCAGTTTCGGGCACTTCCAGGTCATTCAGGAGCAGGCAGGCAATGAACGATGCAGTCACGCGCGACACGCTGATTTCCCGGTTGCAGGACGTACTCGGTGCGCACGGTGTGCTCGGCGACGCGCTTGACACTGCCGGTTACACGGAAGACTGGCGTGGCCGTTACCGCGGCGAGGCCTTGTGTGTGGCGCTGCCGTCGTCGACGTTGCAGGTCAGCGAAGTCGTGAAGTTGTGCGCGGCTGCTGGCGTGCCGATCCTGCCGCAAGGGGGCAATACGAGCCTGTGTGGCGGCGCGGTGCCACCGGCTGCAGGTCCGGCGCCGGTCATTCTCAATCTGGCGCGCATGCGCAGCATCCGGCACCTCGACGCGGCCAACGGATCGATGGTCGTCGAAGCTGGGTGCATTCTGAAAACCGTGCAGGATGCGGCTGCCGAAGCCGGGCGTCTGTACCCGGTCAGTCTCGGCGCCGAGGGCTCGTGCCAGATCGGCGGCACGCTCTCGACGAACGCCGGCGGTACGAGCGTGCTGCGCTATGGCAACACCCGCGAGAACGTGCTCGGCCTCGAAGTGGTGTTGGCCGACGGCACCGTGTGGGACGGCCTGCGCGCACTGCGCAAGGACAACACCGGCATCGATCTCAAGCATCTGTTCATCGGTGCGGAGGGCACGCTGGGCATCATCACGGCCGCGGCACTCAAGCTGCACCCGCTGCCCACGCATCACGCGCTTGCCTGGTTCGCGCCACGCGATCCGTCTGCGGCCCAGCAGATTCTGGGGATGTTCCAGAACGTGTGCGGCTCGCGTTTGTCGGCCTTCGAAATCATGAATCGACACCAGCTCGAACTGGTGCTCGCGAACGTGCCGAATCGCCGTAATCCGCTCACGGGCGCGCACGACTGGCATGTGCTCGTCGAGTTGGGCGACACGCGCGACGCCGAAGGGCTCGAAGCGGTGCTGACCGAAACGCTGGGCGAAGCGATCGAGCGGGGGCTCGTGCAGGACGCGGTCGTCGCCGCGAACGAGACGCAGCGCGCCGATCTGTGGGAAGTGCGTCACAGCGTGAGCGAAGCGAACAAGAAGGCGGCGATCGGCCTGACGACCGACTGCGCCGTGCCGGTCTCGAGCGTGCCCGAATTCATCGAAGCGGCAACGCGCGCCGTGCACGCGATCGTGCCCGGTCTCGATATCGCAGTCGTCGGCCACATGGGCGACGGCAACGTGCACTTTATTCCGATGTTCTCGTTCGACGACTGGGCGGCGCTGGCCGACAGCGCGTCGATGGGCGACGCGATGCGCGCGTGCGTGAACGACGTGGCTGCGCGCCTGTCGGGCACGTTCAGCGCCGAGCACGGCGTCGGTCAGACGGGGCTGCCGCTCATGGCGCGCTACAAGTCGCCGGCAGAGCTTGCGCTCATGCGTCGCGTGAAGGCGGCGCTCGATCCCGCGCAATTACTCAACCCGGGGCGCCTCGTTCCCTGAGCCGCTTCACCGCGCGATCACGCGCCCACCCAGTTTTGCCGTTTGTTTTGCCCTAACTGCGCGCGCGGCGGCTATGTCGTCACAGAGATCCGTCGCCGCGCCCACCCTCCCAGTGAAGACCGGAGACCATGATGAAACGCAAGACCTCCGCAAGCCCCAGCCACGCACTCGACACGACCACTGAGCACGGCGCGACGCTCGCACAACCGGGCCGCCGCACGGCCATGAAGACGGCGCTGCTCGGCGCCACGGCCGTGGCGTTCCCGTTCGTCTGGACGCCCTCGCGCGCCGCATCCAAGCGCATCGTGGTGCGCGACGACGGCGGCATCTACACCAAGGCCTACGACGCCGTGTACTACAAGCCGTTCGCCAAGGCGACGGGCATCGAGGTGGTCGGCGTGCAGGCCAACGCGGAGCCCACGGCACAGATCAAGAGCATGGTCGAAGCGGGCAGCTACACGTGGGACATGGCCAAGATCAGCCAGCCGGCGATCCTGCTGCTGACGTCCGGCGGCAAGGAGTATCTGGAGCGTCACGGTCTTGAATCTGACCCGACCATCGCCAAGATTCCGAAGCAGTACATGTCGCCGTTCGGCGTGGGCACCAACGTCTATTCGACGGTGCTGGCGTATCGCACCGATGCGTTCAAGGGCCGCAAGGCGCCGTCGTCGTGGGCCGACCTGTGGAACGTGAAGGACTTCCCGGGGCGTCGCTCGATTCGCAAGTATCCGTTCGACACCATCGAGGAAGCGCTGCTGGCCGACGGTGTAGCACCGGGGTCGGTGTATCCGTGCGACTTCGACCGCGCGTTCAAGAGCCTGGACAAGATCGCCAAGCAAGTCGCCGTGTGGTGGACCACGGGCGCGCAGGTCGAGCAGATGCTCGGTTCGGGCGAAGTGGACATGGTCGCCACATGGGCCTCGCGCGCCCAGTCGGCGCAGGCCAACGGCGTGCCGGTGGAAATCGTGTGGAACCAGAACGTCTGGGGCTGCGACAACTGGTCGATCCTCAAGGGCACGCCGAATGCCGCCGCGTGCCGCGAGTTCATCAAGTTCGCGAGCGATCCGAAGCGTCAGGCGGAACTGGTGAAGTACTTCCCGGCTGGCATGACGCAGCCCGAGGCGTTCAATTACGTGAAGCCGGAGATCGCCAGGAACTGCCCGACCTTCCCGGACAACATGAAGAGCGGCGTGCACATCAACGCGCAGTTCTGGCAACAGAACCAGAGCGCCGCGCTCGAACGCTTCAATCGCTGGATCCTGACCTGATCCTCACCTGCCGTTTTGTTTCATGTTTGATGGGGTGCTGATCTCATGACCATTGCCAATCTCCAAGTCTCGGGCCTGTCCAAGCGCTACGGCGATTTCGTCGCGCTGGCACCGACCGACCTCGATGTCGCCCAGGGCGAATTCCTGACCTTGCTCGGCCCCAGCGGCTCGGGCAAGACCACCTTGCTCTCGCTCATCGCCGGTCTGTCGCAGCCCGATGCGGGCGCGATCCGCATCAACGGGACCGATGTCACGTACGGTGCGCCGTACGAGCGCGACATCGGTATGGTGTTCCAGAACTACGCGCTGTTCCCGCACATGACCGTGGCGGAGAACATTGCCTTCCCGTTGCAGATGCGTCGCACCGACGCACAGGCCGCTCGCAAGATGGTCATGAACGCGCTGGAAATGGTGCATCTGCCGCATGTGGCGGAGCGCTATCCGCGCGAGCTTTCGGGCGGTCAGCAGCAGCGCATCGCGCTCGCGCGCTGCATGGTCTACCGGCCATCGATCATTCTGATGGACGAGCCGCTCGGCGCGCTCGACAAGAAGCTGCGCGATCACATGCAGCTCGAGATCAAGCGCATTCACCGCGAGCTGGGCACCACCATCGTCTACGTGACGCACGATCAGGAAGAAGCGATGACGATGTCCGATCGCATCTGCCTGATGAACGCGGGCGAAATCGCGCAGTTGGGCACGCCGGACGATCTGTACTTCCGTCCGAAGAGCGTGTTCGTGGCCGACTTCCTCGGCGAGTCCAATCTGCTCGACGCCACCGTGCTGGAGCGCGCCGGCGATCAGGTGCGGGTGGCGATGCCCGGCGTCGAGTTCGCGCAGGGTGCGAGCGGGGCCGGGGCGATGGTTTACGACCCGCAGGTCGAGCGCGGCCGAACGGTCAAGCTGATGCTGCGTCCGCAGAACCTGCACGTGCACGACGGCGAGCCGGCCGCCGACGGCGTGGCGACGATCTCGGCGAAGCTCACCGACATCATGGTCACGGGCGGCATGACCAAGCTGTATCTGCAATCGCCGGTCACGGGCAGCGACGCGGGCAAGTCGCTCGTGGCGGCGTTCCCGACGCATCGCCAGGGCAACCGTTTCGAGATCGGGCAGACGCTCGGCCTCGCGTGGCGCGCCGACGACGCCGTTGCGATCGCGGGGTAAGCGATGAGTGCCTCCGCCGTGGTTCGCCCGTCTTCCTCCCAACCCGCCCAGCCGGTGCCGCGTCGCGCGCGCTGGCGTGCGCGTGTGCGCCCGCTGCTCATGGCCGCGCCCATCGTCGTGCTGCTGGCGGTCATGCTGATCTATCCGGTCGGCCAGTTGCTGTTGCTCAGCATTCGCGGCGAAGCGGGCTTCACGCTCGTCGAATACCAGCGATTGTTTGCCTCGTCGGTGTATGTCGAGGTGTTGCTCATCACACTCAAGATCTCGCTCTATACGACCGTCTTCGCGGTGCTGACCGGGTATCCGATCGCCTATCGTCTCTCGACGTTGACCGGTGCACGCAAGCAACGGCTGCTGTTCTGGCTGTTGCTCTCGTTCTGGACGAGCTTTCTCGTGCGCACCTTCGCCTGGGTCGTGCTGCTCGGGCGGAACGGTGTGGTCAATCGCACGTTGCTCGATCTCGGCCTGATCGATGCGCCGCTCTCGCTGCTCTACAGCTTCCCCGCCGTGGTGCTCGGCATGGTGCATGCCCTAATGCCACTGGCCGTACTCACGATGCTCTCCGTCATGGAAAACATCGATCGGCGTCTGCCGAGCGCGGCGTCGACGCTGGGTGCGCGGCCGGGCACGGTGTTCTGGCGCGTCTATTTCCCGCTGTCGCTGCCGGGTGTGGCGGCCGGTGCGTTGATGGTGTTCGTCACGTCCATCGGCTTCTTCATTACGCCGACGCTGCTTGGCGGACGTCACGAAACGATGATTACGCAGCTCATCATCGATCAGGTGATGCAGGCCCTGAACTGGGGCTTTGCGGGCGCGATCTCGGTGTTGCTGCTGGCCGTGGTGCTGGTGGTGTTCTTCGTCTACGACCGCATGGTCGGACTCTCGACGATGGCCGGCGGCGCGGGCGACGTGAAGACCGGCAAGCGTCGTGGCGGCTGGAGTCGCGCGCTCGGCGAAACCGTACTCGCCACGCTGGGCACGGCCACCGATCTGCTGTTGCGCGCGATGCCGCGCCGCAAGGGCGCGGGCAGCGAGCCGGGCGACGGTCTGGCGCTGCGGGTAGTCGTCTTCCTGCTGGTGGTGTTCCTGGCGGCGCCGGCGCTGCTGATGATTCCGATGTCGTTCGACTCGGCTTCGGGACTGGCATGGCCGCCGAAGGGTTTCTCGCTGCAGTGGTATCAGCAGATCTGGGATTCGCCGCTGTGGATGCAGGCCGTGACACGCTCCATGCTCGTCGGTATTGGCGCCGGTCTGTTGTCGATGCTCATCGGCACGCCCGCCGCCTTCCTGCTGGTGCGTGGCGGCATGCGCGGCAAGTCGGCGATGCTCGCCTTCGTGCTCGCACCGATTGTCGTGCCGCGCATGATTCTGGCGGTCGGCGTGTTCTATTTCTTCGCCAGGATCGGGCTGGTTGGTTCGAGCGTCGGGCTCACGCTCGCGCACACCGTCGTGGCCGTACCGTATGTCGTCATCACCATGATGGCGGTGCTTCGCAACTACGACACGCGACTCGATCTGGCGGCGTACAGCCTGGGGGCGCGCCCGTGGGCGACGCTGCGGCGCGTGACCTTCCCGATTCTCGGCGCGGGCCTGCTGTCGTCGTTCCTGTTCGCGTTCGCCACGTCGTTCGACGAACTCACGATTGCGCTGTTCACCTCGGGCGGGCTGTCGACCACGCTCCCCAAGCAGTTCTGGGACGAGATCACGATGCAGATCTCGCCGGTGATCGCCGCCGTCTCCACGTGCCTGTTCCTTTTCATCGCCGCACTCATCTGGGTGGCCGAGCGCTTGCGCCGACGCAGCCTCGCGACCTGATGGTGAAGCGCACTTCACAACCCGTGCATCTTCCGATGCTTTCGAACTCACGAACCACGGACGTTTAACTCATGCTTCGCTCTGCACAACTCAAGGGCATCCTGCCGGCGATTCCCACGCCGGTGAATGCCGACGACACGATTCACGCCGACGCCGCGCGCGCGCTGCTGCGTTATCTCCTGAAGCAAGGCATCGACGGTGTGGTGCCGCTCGGCGGCACCGGCGAATACGGGGCGCTCTCGCGCGCCGAGCGCGTGCGCATGGCCGAACTCACCGCACAGGAGGTGCGCGAGCACGGCCGCGACGTGCCGGTGATCGCCGGCGTGCTCGACCCGGGCTATCACGACGCCATCGAAGCCGGCCGCGATTTCGCTGCCGCCGGTGCCGACGGCCTGCTCGTGCTCACGCCGTACTACACCAACCCGACGCAGGCAGGCATTCGTGACTACTTCCTGCGCTACGCCGACGAGTCGCCGCTGCCGATCCTGATCTACGAGATTCCGTATCGCACGCGCATTGCGATTGCGCCGGAAGTGCTGCACGAGCTTTCGCGTCACGAGAACATCATCGGCATGAAGGCGTGCAACACCGACATGTGGCACTTCCTGCGCACCGTGGCGGGCGTTGACGAGTCGTTTGCGGTGCTCAGCGGGGAAGACACGTTGTTCCCGCTGCATGTGGCGGCCGGTGCGCGTGGCGGGATCGTGGTGACGGCGTCGCTGCTGCCCACGGCATGGCAACGCATCTTCGCGCTGGCCTCGGAAGGCAAGACGGCGCAAGCGCTGGAACTGCATCGCTCGCTGATTCCGCTGATGAACCTGGCGTTTGCCGAGACGAACCCCGGGCCGATGAAGTCGGTGATGGATCTGATCGGCGTCGACGCCCCGTCCATGCTCGCACCGCTCGTGCCGCCCGCGGCGGCGCTGTCGGCCGAACTGCGCACGGAACTGACCCGTCAACTGGCGATTTTCGAAGGACGGTGATGGGGGGCTGCCGCCCGGCGGTTCGGGCGGCGGGCGCCTGATGCGCTGACTTGCCACGGGCGGATCGGCCGAATCCGTGTCCGGACCGGCCATCGACTCGACGAAGACTTCAGCGGCGGAACGTCGACAGTCGCGACTTCGAAATCGAGGTCGCGGCGACCTGGATATGCGGGGCGAGTTCGGCCTCGGCGCGCTCGCGTGTCCAGCGCGAGGTCGGCACGGAGATGTTGATGGCGGCCACGGCGTGACCGTCGTGGTCGGTGATCGGCGCGGCGACCGAGATGTCGCCCATCACCGTCTCGTTCTCGATGATGGCGTAGCCGCGTCGTGCCGTGGTCTGGATTCGGTCGACGAGCTTCTTCTGGTCGGTGAGCGTGTAGGGCGTCATCGGTTCGAGCGGCGCGCTCGCGAGGATCTCGCGCACGCGGGTATCGGGCAGGCGCGACAGGATCGCGATGCCCGACGCCGTGAACAGCGCGGGCAGCCGCGCGCCGACCACGATATCGATGTTCACCAGATGCTGGCCGGGAAAGCGCGCGACAAACACGATCTCGTGGCCGTCCAGCTCTTGCAGGTTGGTCGTCTCGCCCACGCGACGACTGATGTCGAGGAGATAGGGCGACGCCTTGTCGACCAGCTCGTTCGCACGAATGTAGTTGTACGAGAACTGCAACACCTTGGTCGTGAGGCCATAGGTGCGGGTCTCGGGCACGCGGTAGAGATAGCCGAGCGCTTCGAGCGTATGCACGAGGCGTTGGGTCGCGCTGCGGTCGAGGTCCGCGGCCTTGGCAATGTCGCCGAGCGTCATGTAACGCGCCGGGCCGTCGAAGGCGTGCAGCACCTGAAAGGTCTTCTCCGTCGAACCGACGAAGAGCGACGAACGCGGCGCGGCGGCCGGGACGTCGCCGGAAGTGGGGACTGCGGTGTCTTCGACCGCGTGGGACGACCGGGCGGATTGGCGCGGCATGGGGTGCGTAGGTATGTTCGGATTGTAATGATTTTGATTGTAATGCAATTGTTTGTGCCCAGGTCGTGAACTTTGCCCCGGCAACGAGGCGCGGAACCAGTGGGACCAGCGGAACCAGTGGAACGGGCGGCACGGACATGCGCAGACATCGGGATAGGGGGAGCAATGCACGCGTTTTCCTGCGTGGAGGATTACCGCCGGGCCGCCCGGCAACGGCTGACGAAGCTGGCGTTCGATTATCTGGAGGGCGGGGCCGAGGACGGCGACGCGTTGCGACGCAATCGCGAAGCGTTCGCGCAATGGGGCTTTTCGCCGCGCGTGATGACCGACACGTCGCAATGTTCGAGTGTCACCACGTTCTGGGGACGCCACTCGGCCGCGCCGATGGTGGTCGGGCCGACGGGCCTGAACGGCCTGTTCTGGCCGCGCGCCGACGAGTTGCTTGCGCGCGCCGCCGCCGACGCGGGGCTGCCGTTCGTGCTGTCGACGGCATCGACGTCGTTGCTCGAAGACGTGCGTGCGGCGGTGCCCGATGGCGAACTCTGGCTGCAACTGTACGTGCAGCAGGATCGCCGGATTGCCGAGAGCATGATGCGCCGCGCGCGCGAAGCGGGCTTTCGCACGCTGTTGCTCACGGTCGACACGCCGGTGCACGGCAAGCGCGATCACGACGTGCGCAACGGCTTCAAGCTGCCGCTGCGCTTCACGCCGCGTCTCGTGGGCGATTGTCTGCGGCATCCGCACTGGACCTGGCAGATGCTCTCCCACGGCGCGCCGCAGTTGCGCAACATTGCGAAGAGCGTGGGTGAGCGCGCCGATCTGGCGCGTCACGCCGCGATGCTCAGCCGGCAGATGGATCTTTCGCTCAGTTGGGACGACCTCGCGTGGGTGCGACGTCACTGGCCGGGCGAGGTGCTCGTCAAAGGCATTCAGACCGTGGATGATGCGCGACTGGCGCAGGCGCACGGCGCAGACGGCATCGTCGTGTCGAACCACGGCGGGCGGCAACTGGGCAGCACGCTGGCGCCGCTCGAGGCGCTGGTGCCGATTATCGAGGCGGTCGGCGCAGGTGGTCCCGCCATGGCGGTGTTCGTCGACGGCGGCGTACGGCGCGGGGCCGACGTGGCCAAGGCCGTGGCACTCGGGGCCAAAGGGGTGCTGCTTGGCCGTGCGCCGTTGTACGGCGTGGCCGCGCGCGGCGGCTCCGGTGCGGCCGGGGTGCTGACGCTGCTGCTCGGCGAGCTGCAGACGACGATGCAACTGCTCGGGTGCGCCAGCGTGGACGAACTCACGCCGCAGCGGCTGGCCCGGCTGCCGGCACTGCCGGGAAATCGGGCAAACCCGCTATAATGTTCCGCGCCCGATTGCCGTCGGGCGGCGTGGCATCCGGCCGATTGGCGGGCGCGCGCGCCGCGCGGCGGCACGCCCATTTTCATACACAGGAATGCCATCATGAGCTTCAACCACGTGCCTGCCGGTAAGGACATCCCCAACGATTTCAACGTCATCATCGAGATCCCGGCGCAAAGCGACCCGGTGAAGTACGAAGCCGACAAGGATCTGGGCCTGCTGGTCGTTGACCGCTTCATCGGCACGGGCATGCGTTACCCGGCCAACTATGGCTTCATTCCGCAGACGCTCGCCGGCGACGGCGACCCCGTCGACGCGCTGGTCGTCACCCCGTTCCCGCTGCTGGCCGGCTCGGTCGTGCGTTGCCGCGCGCTGGGCATGCTCAACATGACCGACGAATCGGGCGTGGACGCCAAGCTGGTGGTCGTGCCGGTCGACAAGATCTGCCCGATGACGGCGCACATGAAGTCGATGGACGACGTGCCGGGTTACCTCAAGGACCAGATCAAGCACTTCTTCGAGCAATACAAGGCGCTCGAGAAGGGCAAGTGGGTCAAGGTCGAAGGCTGGGAAGGCATCGACGCCGCCCACAAGGAAATCGTCGACGGCGTGGCCAACGCCAAGAAGTGATGCTTCGCGACGTTTCGTGATGGTTGTACGAAACGCCGCACGTCGACATCGAAAAACCCGGCTGCGCGCCGGGTTTTTTGTTGCCCGTCTGAAAGCGCCGTCAAGTTCGGCGACAATGGCAACCAGTTCGGTTTCAACGCGGTATCCACGCCAGGGGCGTGGCGTTCGACCCGCAGATTCGCAGACGAGGTGAGCAGTGAGCAGCGACGTAGTCATTCGTGTCGTACATTCCATCGAAGACGTGCCGGCCGACGCGTGGAATGCGCTCGCGCAGGGCAATCCCTTCGTGCAGCATGCCTTCCTGAACGCGATGCACACGAGCGGATGCGCAGCCAAGCGCACCGGCTGGCAGCCGGCCTATCTGCTCATGCACGCGGGAGATCCGTCAGACGACTTCGCCGGCGCAACGTTGCTGGGGGCCATGCCCCTCTACGTCAAATCGCACTCGCGCGGCGAGTATGTCTTCGATCACGCGTGGGCCGACGCGTTTGCGCGTCACGGCCTGAACTACTACCCGAAGCTGCTGTGCGCCGTGCCCTTCTCGCCGGTGACGGGACCGCGTCTGCTCGCGCGCACCCATGCGGACCGTGTTGCGCTCGCACGCGGCGCGATTGCGTTTGCAAGGCAGGTCGAGTTGTCGTCGATTCACGTGCTGTTCACCCACGATGACGATCTGGCCGCGCTGACTGAGGCGGGCTACCTGTTGCGCGAGGGCGTGCAGTTCCATTGGGAGAATCCGGGCTTCGCCGCGTTCGACGACTTCCTCGCGCAGATGAATCAGGAAAAGCGCAAGAAGCTCAAACAGGACCGGCGCCGCGTTCGCGAGGCGGGGGTGACTTACCGTTGGCTGCGCGGTGCACAGATCGATGATGCCGCACTCGACTTCTTCTACCAGTGCTACGAGAACACCTATCGTGAGCACTGGAATGCGCCGTATCTGAGCCGGGGGTTCTTCGGGCAGGTGCACGCCACGATGCCCGACGCGCTGCTGCTCGTGATGGCCGAGCGCGAGGGCGAACCGCTTGCCTGCGCGCTCAACGTGATCGGTGGCGACACGATGTACGGCCGCTACTGGGGCACGACGGACTTCGTCTCCGGCATGCACTTCGAGACCTGCTACGCGCAGGGCATCGAATACTGCATCGCCCACGGGCTGCGCAGCTTCGAGGGCGGCGCGCAGGGCGTGCACAAGATGTCGCGAGGGCTGTTGCCTACGCCTACGTGGTCGGCGCATTGGATCGCGGATTCGCGCTTTGCCGACGCCATCGCCGAATTTCTCGACGCGGAGACGACCGCCATGGACGAGCATATCGGCGAGCTTGAGGCGCAC
Source organism: Pandoraea pnomenusa (assembly GCF_040391475.1). Lineage (GTDB taxonomy): Bacteria > Pseudomonadota > Gammaproteobacteria > Burkholderiales > Burkholderiaceae > Pandoraea > Pandoraea pnomenusa_C. The sequence continues at coordinate 64,617 of NZ_JBEBXS010000002.1, forward strand.
ACACCGTTCAAACGCCCGGCATCGGACGGTTCGCGCTGAGTCCCGCGCCGCAGGCCCCGGCAAGACGGGGCCTCGCGTAATATACTGGCGTTCTCACGTCCGCCGCTCGCGCCGGGCGGGCGCGCCAAGCGAGGCCGCCCCGCCTGCGACGGGCTGGCACATGGGCGATGCCTGGTAGCCGCCGACATGACCAACCGATTCCTCAATCTCTATAACCACGATTTCGCGCGTGTGGCCGTTGGTGTGCCGCAATGCCGTGTAGCCGATCCCGCCTATAACGCCGAGCAGACCATTGCGCTTGCCCGGGAAGCCGACGCCGCCGGGGCGGTGCTTGTCGCGTTCCCCGAATTGGGGATTCCCGCTTACAGCTGCGAGGATCTGTTCCAGCAACGTGCGTTGCTCGACGCGTGCAACGCTGCGCTGGCCGATATCGTGGCCGCGAGCCAGGCGTTGGGGGCGGCGCTGATCGTCGGCATGCCGGTGCGGGTGCAGCAGCGTCTGTTCAATTGCGCGGTCGTGGTCGCACGCGGGCGCATCCACGGCGTGGTGCCCAAGACCTATCTCCCGAACTACAGCGAATTCTACGAAGCGCGTCAGTTCAACGCGGCGGACGATGCCGGCGTCGATACCGTCACGCTGCTCGGCAACGACGTGCCGTTCGGTTCGCTCATCTTTGAAGCCGCCGACCAGCCGTTGCTGCGTTTCCACATCGAGATCTGCGAGGACGTCTGGGTGCCGGTGCCGCCGTCGTCGTTCGCGGCGCTGGCGGGCGCGACGGTCCTCGTCAATCTGTCGGCATCGAACGTCGTGGTGGGCAAGTCGGCATATCGTCATCAGCTGGTCGGTCAGCAGTCGGCACGCTGTCTTGCGGCGTACCTGTACACGTCGGCCGGGCAGGGCGAGTCGACCACCGATCTCGCCTGGGACGGTCAGGCCCTGATTTACGAAAACGGCGACATGCTCGCCGAGTCGGACCGTTTCGCGAGCGAGTCGCATCTGATTTTCGCGGACGTCGATCTGGAGCGGCTCGCCCGCGAGCGCATGCATCAGACGACGTTCGGCGTATCCGTGCGCCGTCATGCCGACGAGGTCGCGCGCTTTCGCACCGTAAAGGTCGACGTCACGATCCCGCGCGACACCGAATTGCCGCTCGCACGCGTCGTGCCCCGCTTCCCTTACGTGCCGGCCGATGCGCAACGTCGCGACGAGCGCTGCCACGAGGTCTACAACATCCAGGTGCAGGCGCTCATGCAGCGCCTGGCATCGTCCAATATTCGGAAGGTCGTGATCGGCGTGTCCGGCGGTCTCGATTCCACGCATGCGCTGCTCGTGTGTGCGAAGGTGATGGATCGCCTCGGACTGCCGCGTACCAATATCCTCGCGTACACGATGCCGGGGTTCGCGACCAGCGAGCGCACGCTGCGTCAGGCGCGCGAATTGATGGACGCGGTCGGTTGCACGGCGCGAGAGATCGACATCCGACCGAGCTGCATGCAGATGCTCAAGGACCTCGATCATCCGTTCGCGCGCGGCGAGGAAGTCTACGACGTGACGTTCGAGAACGTGCAGGCGGGCGAGCGCACCAATCATCTGTTCCGTCTGGCGAACCATCTCGGCGCGATCGTGATCGGTACCGGCGACCTGAGCGAGCTGGCGCTTGGATGGTGCACGTACGGCGTAGGCGATCACATGTCGCACTACAACGTGAACGCCAGCGTGCCGAAGACGCTCATCATGCATCTGGTGCGCTGGGTGGCCGAGACCGGGCAGTTGGGCGGCGCGGCGTCGGCCCAGGCCGTGAAGTCGTCGAAGGGCGCGGCGCATCGCAACGTCCTCATCGATATTCTCGAGACGGAGATCAGCCCGGAGCTGGTGCCGGGCAAGGCCAACGGCGCGCCCGAGCAGCGCACGGAGCACTTTATCGGGCCGTACGAGTTGCAGGACTTCAACCTCTACTACACGCTGCGCTTCGGCTACGCGCCGCGCAAGGTCGCGTTCCTGTCGTGGAGTGCGTGGCACGATGCGTCCGTCGGCCGTTGGCCGGACGAGGGCCATCTTGCGCGCCATGCCTACGACCTGGTGGCGATCAAGCGGAATCTGCGGATCTTCCTCGACCGGTTCTTCCGCACCAGCCAGTTCAAGCGCTCGTGCATTCCGAACGCGCCGAAGGTCGGCACGGGCGGCTCGCTGTCGCCTCGCGGCGACTGGCGCGCGCCGAGCGATTCGGAGTCGGTGGTGTGGCTGGCGGACCTCGATACGGTGCCCGACGACCCGCATGCCTGAGCCCGCGTCGGGCGTGGCGCGCTGTCATCGGCGTGCCGCCCCCGGCCCGGTACAATAGCCCGGCGAATTTACAGAACAATCCAACCAAGATATCGAGGCGACAATGAAACGCGTAACTGCCATCATCAAACCCTTCAAGCTCGACGAAGTGCGTGAAGCGCTGGCCGAAGTCGGCGTGACGGGTCTGACTGTCACGGAAGTGAAGGGCTTCGGCCGCCAGAAGGGCCACACGGAGCTGTATCGCGGCGCCGAGTACGTGGTCGACTTTCTGCCGAAGATCAAGATCGAAGTCGTGGTGAGCGCCGCGCAGGCCGAGCAGGTCATCGACGCCGTGCTCGGCGCCGCGCGCACCGGCAAGATCGGCGATGGCAAGATCTTCGTGACCGACGTGGAGCGCGTGATCCGCATCCGTACCGGGGAAGAGGGCGAACAGGCGGTCTGACGGCCGGCCCCGACCGGTGACGCGACGCGCCAGCGGGCGCGAAGGCGGTGCCGGGGGAAGCGGGGGAGGCAGGGGAAGCGGGACCTGGATGGATCGAGAAGGGCGACGGCTGCGCAAGCGGCGTCGCCCTTTTGGCGTTTACGGGCGATGTCGCGGCCGGATCAACGTCACTTCGTGAGGGATCCGGTCATGACTTGAGGCGGACGTCGAATGCCACCGTGATCAGGCGAACGAAAATGACCGACAGCGCGCTGATCGACAGGGTATATAGGGGATCGAGGTCCGCGTAGGTCAGCGCAATGTAGATCCATCCGCCGATGAAGGCACACACGGCGTACGGGCGCGTATCGCGCAGTACCAGCGGCACTTCGTTGCAGAGAATGTCGCGCACCACGCCGCCGCCCACGCCGGTAATCACGCCCATCATCACGGACATGAACGCCGACATGTCGGTCTGCAAGGCGAGCGAGGTGCCGGACGCGCTGAAGAACCCCAGGCCGATGGCGTCGGTGATGAGCAGCACACGCTCGGTCGCCACACGCGAGACGAGCTTCATGACACCGGAGGTAGACAGGGAGAGCACGAGAATGATGGCCGTGTACCACTGATGCTGCACCCAGTAGAACGGGCGGTGGTCGAGCAGTACGTCGCGCAAGGTACCGCCGCCGAAGGCGGTAGCGAAGGCCAGCACGAACGCGCCGACCGGGTCGAGATGCTGCTTGCGGGCTTCGGCAAAGCCGGAGATGGCGCAGGACATTACGGCGATGGCCTCCATGATGGCCAGGACCGTATGCAACTGGGCGCTCATCTCATGAATCATCGGCGAATCCTGTGAGTGAAACGTCGTGATCCGCGGCGTTGCTTACCCGCGCGGCGACCGCGTCTGTGCAGCCTGGAGCAATACTACCAGCGCACCGCCCCCGCCGTCGCGTCCTTGTGCCTGTGCCCAGGCGAGCACTTCGTTCTTTTGCGCCAGCCAGCCGCGGACCTTGTCCCGGAGCACGGGCTCGCGGTTCACCGAGCCGAGGCCCTTGCCGTGAATCACGCGCACGCAGCGCAGGCCGCGCTTGACGGCGTCGTGCAGGAACGCGGACAGCGACTCGCGGGCCTCGTCGCGACGCATGCCGTGCAGGTCGATCTGCGCCTGCACCACCCAGTCGCCGCGTTGCAGCTTGAGTACGGCGTCCTGACTGATCCCGGGGCGGCGATACGACAGGCGGTCGTCGGTATCGAGCAGTGCTTCGGGGTCGAACTCGTCCGAGAGCGATTCGAAGAGCACGGCCGCTTCGTCTTCCTGCGTCTGGCGTGCCACCGGCTCGGGTGGGCGACGCGGATGCTCGACGCGATTCGTCGCGCCCTTGCCCGCGATCGGGGCGATGTCGCCGATGCTGTCGCGGAACACGTTGGCATCGCGCTTGGCCTGGGCGGCACGTTTGGCGGCGGCCACGCGCTCGGCTTCGCGCGCGGCGGTTTCCTTGGCGAGCGACTCGCGAAGGCTGGCGAGATCGCCGAGGCTGAGTTTCGGTGGCTTCTTGCTCATGGTCGTGCGAACAAGGTCAGTGACGGATTAGCGACGGACGGACAAAACGACAACGGCGCCCGCGCTGCATGAAGGATCGGACAAGTCCGGAAGATTCACACAACGAGGGCGCCGCCACACGGCGCGGCGTACGTTACTGGTCGAGGTTTTCGAGGTAACGCTGGGCGTCGAGTGCGGCCATGCAGCCCGTGCCGGCACTGGTGATGGCCTGACGGTAGATATGGTCCTGCACATCGCCCGCGGCGAACACGCCCGGCACGCTCGTGGCCGTGGCGTTGCCGTTCAGGCCGCTGTGCGTGACGATATAACCGTTCTTCATCTCCACCTGGCCTTCGAAGATGTCCGTATTCGGCTTGTGACCGATGGCGATGAACACGCCGTGCAGGCCGATGTCTTCATGGGCGCCGGTCTTCACGTTCTTGATGCGCACGCCGGTCACGCCGGAGTCGTCGCCGGTCACTTCGTCGAGCACGTGGTCGTACTTGAGTTCGACCACGCCCTGCTTGGCCTTCTCCAGCAGACGGTCGATCAGGATCGGCTCGGCGCGGAACTTGTCGCGGCGGTGGATCACGGTGACCTTGCTGGCGATATTGGAGAGGTAGAGCGCTTCTTCGACGGCCGTGTTACCACCGCCGACCACGCACACTTCCTTGCCCTTGTAGAAGAAACCGTCGCACGTGGCGCAGGCCGAGACACCGCGGCCCGAGAAGGCATCTTCGGACGGCAGGCCGAGGTACTGCGCCGAGGCGCCGGTGGCGATGATCAGGGCGTCGGCCGTGTACTCGCCGGCGTCGCCGATCAGGCGCAGCGGGCGCTCGTTCAGGTGCACCGTATGGATGTGATCGAAGATCATCTCGGTGTTGAAGTGCTCGGCGTGCGCCTGCATGCGGGCCATCAGTTCGGGGCCTTGCACACCGGTCGGGTCGCCGGGCCAGTTCTCGACGTCCGTGGTGGTCATCAACTGACCGCCCTGGGCTATCCCCGTGATCAGGACGGGGTTGAGGTTGGCGCGCGCGGCGTAGACGGCGGCGCTGTAGCCGGCGGGGCCGGAACCGAGAATCAGGACTTTTGCGTGCTTGGCGACGGACATGGACGGACTCACCGGAAAGGGGGTAGGGGCTGGCGCCGGCCCCGGTCGCTCGAACGCGGCATCGGGACTGGCGCAAACCGACATTATAAAGGGCCGACGTCGTTTCGTTGATGGAGCCTGCCAATCGTCGCGATAGCCCAGGCGGGACGCCCGGCGCATCGCGCGCATGAAAAGCGGCACAATGGCCGCGATGGCAGGACACACTCCGAATTTGGGGGCAGATGCACGGGATGCAAGGCACCGTCGTGCGGCATGCTCTCGGCGAAGGGTGACCGAACGGCCCGGGAAGGCCCGGCGTTACTGCTTGTCACCTTTTCCTGCATTAACGAATGTAATAGTTGTTTACAATGGAGCCTTGCCGCGCGGCAGGCCGCCCGTCTGCCCGCCCAACCCCATGGCTTGATGACGACGAAATCTTCTTATTCTGCTGGTGCCGGATCGTCGTTGCCCAATCGGGTGACGCACCTTTTCCATGAAATCCGCTGGATGGCGCAGGTCGCGCTGATGGTGTTCCTGTTGATGGCGCTGTTCTCCTACAGCCGTCTGGACCCCAGCTGGACGCATGCGGCGCACGTGGAGCGCATTGCCAACTGGGCGGGGCGCGTCGGCGCCTGGGTGGCCGATATGCTGCTGCTCACGCTCGGCCTGTCCGCCTATTGGCTGGTCGTCTTCATCGGCCGGCGCGTGGTGTCGGGCTATCGCCGGATTTCCGCCAGACGTGAAGCCCCCCCGCTGCGCGAACGTCTCGCCAGCGGCGGCTGGGTGGAAATCGTCTCTTCCCTGATGGTGCTGCTCTCCAGCGCCGGTATCGAATCGCTGCGTCTTTACCGCTTCAAGGTGCAACTGCCGCGCGCGTCGGGCGGCGTGATCGGCGAAACCGTCGGCGGCTTCTTCCAGCATGCGCTCGGCTTTACGGGCGGCACGCTCGCGCTGCTGCTCATCTTCGCCTTCGGGCTGTCGTTGCTGTTCCATTTCTCGTGGCTGTCGGCGGCAGAGAAGCTCGGCGCGCTGATTCTCGATACGGGCACGGTGATTCGCCGCCGTCGCGAGGCGCGTCAGGACCGTCGTATGGGCGAGGAGGCGGCCATCGCACGCGAGGGGGCCGTCGTGCAGAACCGCGTGCGTGCCGAGGTGCATGAGCCGGTGCAGATCGTGCCGCCGGTCAAGGTCGTGCCCAAGAGCGAGCGCGTGGAGAAGGAGAAGCAGGCGCCGCTGTTCGCCGATCTGCCCGACTCGATCCTGCCGCCGCTCGCCTTGCTCGATCCGGCGCCGGCCGCACAGGAAACCGTTTCCGGCGAGACGCTCGAGTTCACCTCGCGTCTGATTGAGAAGAAGCTCAAGGACTTCGGTGTCGAGGTCAGTGTCGTGGCTGCCTATCCGGGGCCGGTCATCACGCGTTACGAGATCGAACCGGCCACGGGCGTGAAGGGCAGCCAGATCGTGAATCTGGCGAAGGACCTGGCGCGTTCGCTCTCGCTGGTGTCGATCCGCGTGGTCGAAACCATCCCGGGCAAGAATTTCATGGGGCTCGAGTTGCCGAATCCGCGCCGCCAGACGGTGCGCCTGACGGAGATTCTGGGCTCGGAGATCTACAACGATTCGCCGTCGCTGCTGACGCTGGCACTCGGCAAGGACATCGGTGGCAAGCCTGTCGTGGCCGACCTGGCGAAGATGCCGCACTTGCTGGTCGCGGGTACGACCGGTTCGGGCAAGTCGGTGGGGATCAACGCCATGATCCTGTCGTTGCTCTACAAGGCGACGGCCGAGCAGGTGCGCCTGATCCTGATCGACCCGAAAATGCTCGAAATGAGCATGTACGAGGGGATTCAGCATCTGCTGTGCCCGGTGGTCACGGACATGCGTCAGGCAGGCCATGCGCTGAACTGGGTCGTGGCCGAGATGGAGCGCCGCTACAAGCTCATGAGCAAGCTCGGCGTGCGCAATCTCGCCGGGTACAACAACAAGATCGACGACGCGGCCAAGCGCGAAGAACACATCCCGAATCCGTTCTCGCTTACGCCGGACGCGCCGGAACCGTTGCAGCGTCTGCCGTACATCGTGGTCGTGATCGACGAACTGGCCGACCTCATGATGGTCGTCGGCAAGAAGGTCGAAGAGCTGATCGCCCGTATCGCACAGAAGGCGCGTGCGGCGGGTATTCACCTGATTCTGGCGACGCAGCGCCCGTCGGTCGACGTGATCACGGGGCTGATCAAGGCGAACGTGCCCACGCGTGTGGCGTTCCAGGTTTCCTCGAAGATCGATTCGCGCACCATCCTCGACCAGCAGGGTGCCGAGACGCTGCTCGGCATGGGCGACATGCTCTACATGCCGCCGGGCACCGGCTTGCCGCTACGTGTGCATGGGGCGTTCGTGGCCGATGACGAAGTGCATCGTGTGGTCGAACGGCTCAAGGAGCAAGGCGAAGCCAATTACGTCGAAGGCATTCTGGATGGTGCTGCCGAAGGCGAAGATGGTGGTGTCGACGGCGCGGGTGGCGGAACTGGCGAGGGCGGCGGCGAGTCCGATCCGCTATACGATCAGGCCGTTGCCGTGGTGCTCAAGCAGCGCCGTGCGTCGATCTCGCTGGTACAGCGGCATCTGCGCATCGGCTACAACCGCGCGGCGCGTCTGCTCGAACAGATGGAACAGTCCGGCGTGGTGTCGGCAATGGCGAGCAACGGCAACCGGGAAATTCTGGTGCCCAATCGCGAAGGAGAATAAGCAACATGCTGGGATTCAAGCGAAGCCTGCCGCTCGTGGCGGGCGCCGTCGGTGTGACGTTGGCCGCGTTGGTCGCGCCCGCGTATGCGAGCGGCACGGCGCAGCTCAAGGCGTTTGTGGCGCAGGTCAAGTCGGCGCGTGGCGAGTTCGAGCAGAAGCAGGTCAAGGGCCAGCAGGACGGCGCCATGAAGGTGACGAACACGGCCTCGGGGACCTTCGAGTTCTCGCGTCCGGGCCGCTTCATCTGGCGTTACGTCAAACCCTACGATCAGTTGCTGCAGGCTGACGGCGAGACGCTCTACATCTATGACAAGGATCTGAATCAGGTGACCGAGCGCAAGCTCGGCGCGTCGCTGGGCGCGAGCCCTGCCGCGATCCTGTTCGGCAGCAACGACATCGAGAAGAATTTCTCGCTCAAGGATGCCGGCGTGAAGAACGGCATCGACTGGGTGGAGTTGAAGCCCAAGTCGCAGGACACGCAGTTCCAGCGCGTGGGCATCGGGTTTCGCGACGGCAATCTTGCCGCGATGGAGCTTTACGACGCGTTCGGTAACGTGACCTTGCTGACGTTCGACAAGATCCAGAAGAACCCGCCCATGCCGGCAGATAACTTCAAGTTCACCGTGCCCAAGGGGGCCGATCTGATCAAGGGGTGAGCGTCGCGCGTTTTTGCCCATGCCTGGCGTCGTGACGACGGCAGTGAAAGTGCCGAAGTGACCGAGACCCGTGTTACGGGCATGCCGGCCGCCGGGCTGGCATAATGGGGACATCTGATTATCCGAATGCGGCCGGGGACATCCCCGGCCGCGCTGCTTGAGAACATGCCACACGACGCCCCGCTGTCGGCTTCGGTGCCTCTGGCCGAGCGCCTGCGCCCCCATACCATCGACGAAGTGATTGGCCAGCGCCATTTGCTGGGCAAGGGCAAGCCTTTGCGTGTGGCATTCGAAGCGGGCCGTCCGCACTCGATGATTCTGTGGGGGCCGCCGGGCGTGGGCAAGACCACGCTCGCGCGCCTGATGGCCGACGCGTTCAAGGCCTATTTCATCGCGCTGTCGGCGGTGCTCTCCGGTGTGAAGGACATTCGCGATGCGGTCGAGGCCGCACAGATCCAGCGCGCGCATGGCAAGCAGACCGTCGTGTTCGTCGACGAGGTGCATCGCTTCAACAAGGCGCAGCAGGACGCCTTCCTGCCGCACGTCGAGTCGGGACTCTTCATTTTCGTGGGCGCCACCACCGAGAATCCGTCGTTCGAAGTGAACGGCGCATTGCTCTCGCGCGCTGCCGTGTACGTGCTCAAGAGCCTGAACGACGAAGAGCTGGGCGAGATGGTCACGCGCGCAGCACATGAACTCGACGACATCGGCATTACCGACGAAGCGCGTCAGGCGCTGATCGACTCGGCCGACGGCGACGGGCGCAAATTGCTCAACAACGTCGAGATCGTGGCGCAGGCGGCGACGTCTCAGGATCTCGATACTGTTGACGAAGCATTGCTCGCGAGTGTTCTCGCCGAGAATCTGCGCCGCTTCGACAAGGGCGGCGACGCCTTCTACGATCAGATCAGCGCCCTGCATAAATCGGTGCGTGGCAGCTCGCCCGACGGCGCGCTGTACTGGTTCTGTCGCATGCTCGATGGCGGTGCCGACCCGCGTTATCTCGCTCGACGAATCGTTCGCATGGCTTGGGAGGACATCGGCCTGGCCGACCCGCGCGCGGCGCGTATTGCGCTCGACGCCGCTGAAACCTACGAGCGTCTCGGCACCCCCGAGGGCGAACTGGCACTGGCGCAGGCGATTCTGTATCTCGCGTCGGCACCGAAGTCGAACGCGGGCTACAACGCGTATAACCAGGCGAGGGCCTTCGTCGGCAAAGACAAGTCGCGCGCCGTGCCGATTCATTTGCGTAACGCGCCGACCAAGCTGATGAAGGAGCTGGGCTACGGACATGAGTATCGCTACGCGCACGACGAGCCCGACGCCTATGCCGCAGGAGAGACCTATTTCCCCGACGACTTGCGTGCGCAGAACTGGTATCGGCCGGTGCCGCGCGGGCTGGAAGGCAAGATTGGGGAGAAGCTCAACTGGCTGAAGTCGCTCGACGCCGAATGGCGGCGAGCGAATGCCAAGGGGAGGAAATCCGAGGCGCCGGTGAAGGCATCCGGTGCGGGCGGGACGTCTTCCGACAAGGCGCCACCGGCCGAGCCGTCCGACGACGAATCGGCCTGACGCGAACGCTGCCGCCGTCTCATAAGGGCAAGTCCTCACCGGACTGTGGCAGGCGCCGAACACCGAACGTGCCAAATGGGGTCATCCCGTTGTGCGTTTGGTAAAATCCCCGGTTTGATGCCGCATTCGGCGCCGAGAGACGGCGCGGGGCGGCCAGAACGAATTTCATGGCCCACGTGTGTGGGCCGCTAACGACAGACATCCCACCATGCTCGACATTCAACTTCTTCGCAAGGACCTCGACGGCGTTGCTGCGCGACTCAAGGCGCGCGGTTACACGCTGGACGTGGCGGCATTTGCCGCACTCGAGGCGGAGCGCAAGCAGATTCAGACGCAAACCGAGGAGCTGCAGGCGCGCCGCAATGCGCTCTCGAAGCAGGTCGGCATGAAGAAGGGCAAGGGCGAAGACGCCTCGGCCGAGATCGCTGAAGTCGGTGGCATTGCGGACACGCTCAAGGCGTCGTCTGTGCGTCTGGACGAGATTCAGACGCGTCTGTCGGATCTGTTGCTGGGCGTGCCGAACCTGCCGCACGAGAGCGTACCGGTCGGCTCGGACGAAACGCAGAACGTGGAGGTGCGCCGCTGGGGCACGCCGCGTCAGTTCGATTTCACGCCGCGCGATCACGTCGATCTCGGTGCGGCGTTGGGTCTGGACTTCGACGCAGCGGCCAAGCTGGCTGGTGCGCGCTTCTCGGTCATGAAGGGGGGCATTGCGCGTCTGCATCGCGCGCTGGCGCAATTCATGATCGACACGCACACGTCGGAGCATGGCTATACGGAAACGTATGTGCCGTACATCGTGAATGCGGCGTCGATGCGTGGCACGGGTCAACTTCCGAAATTCGAAGACGACCTGTTCAAGGTGCCGCGCAAGGTCGGCGGTGGTGACGAAGGCGAGCGCATCGAGAACTTCTATCTGATTCCGACGGCGGAAGTGTCGCTGACGAATCTGGTGCGCGACGAGTTGCTCGACAAGGATGCGTTGCCGATGCACATGGTGGCGCATACGCCGTGCTTCCGCTCGGAGGCGGGCAGCTATGGCAAGGACACGCGCGGCATGATCCGTCAGCATCAGTTCGACAAGGTCGAGTTGGTGCATGTGGTGCGTCCGGAGCAGTCGTACGACACGCTGGAGATGCTCGTCGGCCATGCCGAAGCGATCCTGAAGAAGCTCGAACTGCCGTTCCGCACGATTGTGCTGTGCACGGGCGACATGGGCTTCGGTGCGGCGAAGACGTACGACATGGAAGTGTGGATTCCGGCGCAGAACACGTATCGCGAGATCTCGTCGTGCTCGAACATGGAGAACTTCCAGGCGCGCCGCATGCAGGCACGTTTCCGCAACGACCAGAACAAGCCGGAACTGGTGCATACGCTGAACGGTTCGGGTCTGGCGGTGGGACGTGCGTTGGTGGCGGTGCTGGAGAACTACCAGAACGTTGATGGTTCGGTGACGGTGCCCGAAGTGCTGCGTCCGTACATGGGCGGCATCGAACGCCTCGATCCGGCCAAGTAAAAAAAGTTGAAAAAGGGGTTGGCAGCCAAAGAAATTCGGCTATAATCTCTTTCTCGCTGCTTGAGGCCACTCAGGCAGCGAACCAAAGCAGAAAGAACGCTTGGAGAGGTGGCAGAGTGGTCGAATGCGCCGGACTCGAAATCCGGTATACGGTTATACCGTATCGTGGGTTCGAATCCCACCCTCTCCGCCAAGCACTTTGCTTTGCAACGAAATGCCCGCTAACCCTAGCGGGCATTTTTGTTTCTGCGGTAGGGACCTTTTTGTCCAATCATGCTCACCGCATTGGCGAGTGAATCCACGGCGAAGTGGGCGGGGCGTCAAAGCCCTTCATCGTTCGCCCATCCAGGTATTTCCATCAACTTCTGTAGCGGCGCAATTCTTTGAACGTGCCAGCCTGCCCATGCCCGGTGCAAGTCGTACGGCCGGTCCGGGCCTTCTCGGATTCCATCGACGAGCCGACCGCATGGCCCCGTGACACTCACAACGCGGATAAATGGCCTCCCGACGAGAGGCCAGCGCACCACCGGCGCGCATCATGGCTCGTCAAGCGCGACGCGGAGCCAATGCCCGATCGCATCGGGCTCGACAGGCTTACCCAACACCACCAGTGCGCCCGCGGCAAGTGCTCTCGACGTCAGGTCGGCCGTCGGAAACGACGTGATGAAAATGGTGGGGATCTGGTAATGAAGTGCTCGCATCCGAATTAGCATCTCGACCCCCGACATTCCGGGCATCATGACGTCGGAGATCACGCAAGCCGTTTCGTTGAGACAGCCAGATCTCAGGAATTCCTCTGCCGACCCGAACAGGTGTGTTTGTCTACCGAACGACCGCACGAGACTTCCCGTCGCGAGGCGGAAGGCTTCGTCATCGTCAACAATCGAAACAATCTTGGCGGCACGCAAGAGATCGGCCTCGGACATCAGGAAAGAGGTAGCACATGCCTAAGCGTCAGACCGCGTGGCGGGAACTTCGGCACATGCTTTGAAGGTGACCAGCGTAAATCTCATACCCCGGACGGGGAATAGTACCGACGTATTAGTGCAGTGCATCATATGGTGTATTGACTGCATACCGAGAACTGCTATCGTTCTCCGCGGCATCAGGTAGATTTCAGCGCTGCTTGCGGGTGGGGCATGGGGCGAATTGCCCGTGACGTGTGGGAGGGCCCGGACTGCCTGGCGGTTGCAGGGCAAGCGTGGCGCGAACTTGCGGCCGGGGCGTCGCTCATGCTGAACGTGTTCTCACCAATGGCGTAATGTCTGCACAGCTACGCCAGCAACACATCGGGTTTTGCCGCCAATCGTCGTTTTTACGATGACGTGGATTGAAATACCTTCAACGTTCGCCGATCGGGATGTGCCGGGAAAATGACGTGGCGCCCGTTAGGGAAACTGTCCGACGCCAGGCGGCTGAGGACTGCTGATAAAGATTGACACAGGGCGACGGTTCCAATGGGTGAGAGACTTCAGATTCTCTGGGACGATGGCGAGCGGATCGTCTCTCGAGGTGTTCGTCCGCACGAGGGCGGAAGCCGCAGCTTTCTCTATGCGTATCCGACCGCGGAACATCCATTGCCGGCCAGTATCGAGCGGCTCAGCCACGAGTTCGGTCTAAGGGACGATCTCGATGCCGCCTGGGCCGTCCGACCGCTCAAGCTGTTGCGTGAGGACGACCGCACCATGCTGCTGCTGGAGGATCCCGGCGGAGAACCGCTCACGACGCTGATCGGTGCCCCCATGGAGACGGGAGAATTCCTGCGAATGGCGCTCTCCATTGCCGCCGCGCTCGTCGAACTCCATAAGCACGGGCTGTTTCACCGCGATCTCAAACCGACTCACATCCTTGTCAATTGCGGGGACGGACGCGCTCGTCTGACGGGATTCGGGCTGGCCTCGCGGTTGCCCCGGGAGCGCCAGGCACCGGAACCTCCCGAGACCATTTCCGGCACCCTTGCCTATATGGCGCCCGAGCAAACCGGTCGAATGAATCGGTCCGTCGACTCGCGTTGCGATCTCTATGCGTTGGGTGTCACCTTCTACCAGATGCTTACCGGCGTGCTGCCGTTCTGGGCGACGGATGCCATGGAGTGGGTGCATTGCCACATCGCCAGAATGCCCGTGCCGCCTGCCGAGCGCGTGAGTGTTCCGAGTGTGGTGTCCGACATCGTCATGAAGTTGCTCGCGAAGACTGCCGAGGACCGTTACCAGACGGCTGCGGGTGTCGAGCACGACCTCAAACGTTGTCTGGCGCATTGGGAGGATCAGCGTCGTGTCGATGGTTTTCAACTGGACGAGCACGGCTCGCGAGACCGGTTGATGATTCCCGAAAAACTGTATGGGCGCGAGCGCGAGGTCGGCACGCTTTGCGACGCGTTCGAACGGGTGGCCTCGAGTGGTGAATCAGGGCTGGTCCTTGTCTCAGGCTATTCCGGTATCGGAAAATCTTCTGTCGTCAACGAATTGCACAAGGTGCTGGTCCCGCCGCGCGGGCTCTTCGCGTCCGGCAAGTTCGATCAGTACAAGCGCGACATTCCCTATGCAACGCTGGTTCAGGCCGCCCAAAGTCTGGTGCGAGGACTCCTCGGCAAGCCAGATGCCGAATTGGCTGCATGGCGTGACGCGTTGCTGGGCGCGCTCGCGCCGGATGCGCGCCTCGTCACCGATCTCATTCCCGAACTCGCGCTGATTATCGGCGAGCCGCCCCCGGTTCAGATGTTGGATGCTGCGCAGGCGAAGCGCCGATTTCTACGGGTGTTTCAACGCTTCATCGGGGTCTTTGCAACGCAGGCACACCCACTGGTGCTTTTCCTGGACGATCTGCAATGGCTCGACAACGCGACGCTGGACTTGCTCGAAGGCCTGGTGACCGACACCAATCTGCGCTACCTCATGCTCGTGGGTGCGTATCGCGACAACGAAGTCGACGTTTCTCACCCGCTGAGCGGCAAGCTTCAGGCGATTCGGGACGCGGGCGCAAGCGTCGAAGACATCAAGCTGACGCCGCTGTCCGTCGAGCACATCCGACAGTTGGTCGAGGAGACCTTGCAGGGCGATGCCGAGGGAAATGCACCGTTGGCACGATTGGTCGCGGAGAAGACGGCGGGTAACCCATTCTTCGTCATTCAATTCCTGCACGCGCTGGCAGAAGAACAACTGCTGCACTTTGATTACATTGCGCTTCGTTGGCGCTGGGACGCTGACGGCATCCATGCGAAAGGCTTTACCGACAACGTTGTCGATCTGATGGTAGGCAAACTGACCCGACTACCAGCGCCAACGCAGCAGGCGTTGCAGCAGATGGCGTGCCTCGGCAACGTGGCGCAAACGGATGCGCTGGCCACTATCTTGAGTGTTGAAGGGGCCGCAGTCCCCGACATGCTGTGGGAGGCGGTGCGACAAGAGCTGGTCGTGCCGCTCGGCGATGCCTACGCGTTTGTTCACGATCGGGTTCACGAAGCGGCGTATTCGATGGTTCCCGCAGGTAGCCGGGCAGAGACTCACCTGCGGATCGGCAGACTGCTTTCATCGCAGATGTCGCAGGACCGCCAGGAGGAGGCGATCTTTGACATCGTCGGGCAACTCAATCGCGGATTGACGTTGATATCGGACGCGAGCGAGCGGGAGCGATTGGCGGAATTCAATCTGCGCGCCGCGAAACGTGCCAAGGCCTCAACGGCGTATGCGTCGGCGCTGGCTTATCTTGTGACCGGCGCCGGACTACTGGCCGACGATTGCTGGGGACTTCGGCATGATCTGATCTTCGCGCTGGAGTTGCATCGCGCGGAGTGCGAGTTCCTCACAGGACAGCTTGCGGCGGCGGAGTGTCGACTCGCCACGCTGTCGACGCGAGCCATGTCGACGCAGGAGCGCGCCCGTGTGACGTGTCTTCAGGTCGACCTGTATCTGGTGCTGGACCAAAGTCAAAACGCCGTGACGGTTTGCCTGGCCTTCCTTCGTCATGTCGGTATCGAATGGACGCCACATCCCGACGAAGCCACGGTGCGTCGCGAGTACGAGCGCATCTGGTCATTGCTCGGCGAGCGCGATGTTTCCGATCTCATCGATCTGCCGCCCATGAGCAACGCAGCTGCGCTGGCAACGATCGAGGTATTGACATCGCTCCAACCCTCGGCGGTGCTGACCGACCGAAATCTCGGCTGTCTGTCGAACTGCCGGGCGATCACGCTTAGCCTTGAGTATGGCAACGGCGACGCGTCGTGCGTGGCCTATGCCAACTTTGCCCGGTTCGCCGGACGGCTCTTCGGGAACTACCCCGGGGGATTTCAATTCGGAAAACTCGGTTGCGCATTGGTGGAGCGAGGCGGGCTGGTGCGCTACGAAGCCCGGACATATCACGCATATTCCATATTCGTCGCGCACTGGGCGCAGCCGATTCGAAACTGCGGGGCCCAACTGCGTCGCGTCTTCGATATTGCCAATCGTGTTGGCGATCTGCCGTACGGCGCGTTTTCGAGCAACTGCCTCATATCGAATCTCCTCTTCATTGGTGTGCCGCTCTCCGAACTGCAGATTGAAGCGGAGCGCTGCCTTGCGTATGCGAAGCGGGTTCGGTTCGGCGTCGTCATCGATTTTCTGGAAAGCCAGCTCGCCATCACCCGGATGTTGCGAGGATTGACGCCGAAATTCGGCTGTCTCGACGACGATACGTTTGACGAAGCACGTGCCGAGCAACACGTGTCGAGACCCTCCGGTGCGATAGCGGCTTGCTGGTACTGGG
Organism: Pandoraea pnomenusa; assembly: GCF_040391475.1. Taxonomy (GTDB): domain Bacteria; phylum Pseudomonadota; class Gammaproteobacteria; order Burkholderiales; family Burkholderiaceae; genus Pandoraea; species Pandoraea pnomenusa_C. The sequence continues at coordinate 81,183 of NZ_JBEBXS010000002.1, forward strand.
TGAGAAAGCTGCAGGCACGCTATTTTGCCGATGACATCGAGTCGGCGATGCACGCGGCCTCAAGGGCGAGCGAGTTGGGGTGGACCTTGCACGCCTTCCTGGAGGAAGCCGAATATCACTTCTATGCCGCGCTGGCGCGAGCGCGTCATTGCGATAGTATCCCTGCCGACGAACGCCTGCAGCACTTGAGCGTGTTGGGCGAGCATCATCGGGATCTTCAGACTTGGGCAGGTCTGTGCTCGGAGAATTTCTCGAGCCACGCGCAATTGGTGGGCGCCGAGATCGCCCGCCTGGAAGACCGGTTGATTGATGCGGAGCATCTCTACGAGCAGGCCATCCTGTCGGCACAGGAGAGCGGCTTTGTTCATATTGAAGCGCTGGCCAACGAGCTCGCCTCCCGGTTCTACGCGGCGCGAGGACTTGGAAAAATTTCTCGCGTGTACCTGCGCGAAGCGAAGTTCTGCTACCACCGTTGGGGCGCCGACGGAAAAGTGGCGCAGCTGGAGGAGAACTGCCCCTCCCTGATTTCGTCTCGGCGAACGAACGGGATGACGCCGGCGTCGACGATGACCATCGATACGCCGGTAGAACAACTCGATCTGGCAACCGTCATCAAGGTGTCGCAGGCAGCGTCTGGCGACATCGTCCTGGAAAGGCTGATCGACACGGTCATGCGAACGGCGGTCGAGCAGGCGGGCGCAGAGCGAGGGCTGTTGATCCTGTCGGCAAGGGGCGATCATCGTGTTTCAGCACAGGCGACAACCGGTGACGGGGGCGTGCGTGTGCAACTGCACGATGTGCCGGTGAGCCCGCAGATACTACCGGAATCGATTCTCTATCACGTTCTGCGCGCAAGGGAGAGCATCATCCTTGAAGACGCGACGGCTTCACATGCGTTCGCCACCGATCCCTACATTCGCGAGAACCGCGCCCGTTCGGTGCTATGCCTGCCCCTGATGAACCAGGCAAAGGTGGTGGGTGCACTGTATGTCGAGAACAATTTGACGGCAGGCGTTTTCTTCCCCGCACGCATCGCGGTGCTCAAGCTGATCGCATCGCAGGCAGCAATCTCACTGGAAAACGCGCGGTTGTATCGAGACGTCGAGGCACGTGAGGCAAAGATCCGGCGCCTCGTGGACGCCGACATTATCGGGATCGTTGTCTGGAATGCCGAAGGCGATATTCTCGAGGCCAATGACGTGTTCCTTCAAATCGTTGGATACGGACGCGACGATCTTGTGGCGGGGCGGCTGCGTTGGCGGGATCTGACGCCTGTGGAGGCGCACGAGGGTGCGGATCAGAAGCAGCGGGAGCTCAGGGAAACCGGGCGTGTCGATCCGTTTGAAAAAGAGTATGTGAGAAAAAATGGCACGCGCGTGCCCGTCATCGTTGGTCTGGCCACTTATGAGTCCGGCAGGAACGAAGGCGTCGCCTTCGTCCTCGACATCACGGAGCAGAAGCAGGCCGAGGAGAGAATTCGCGAGACCGAACGACGCTATCGCGAGGTACAGACGGAAATGGCGCATGCGAACCGCGTGGCAACCATGGGGCAACTCGCGGCGTCGATTGCACACGAGGTGAATCAGCCGATCGCCGCGACCGTGACGAACGCGCAGGCTGCACAGCGATGGCTCAACCTGCAAAAGCCGAATATCGATGAGGCGGATCTCGCGCTCACCCGAATCGTCAAGGACACCAATCGCGCTGCCGATGTCCTGGGAAGAATTCGGCAATTGATAAGGAAGGCGCCGCCCAAGAAGGAAAAGGTGGATATCAACGCCGCTATCCTCGAAGTGATCGAACTGACGCAGTGCGAGGCGAGGAAGAGCGGCTCCGAGGTCGAGATACAGCTGGCGGAGGCGGTGCCGTGCGTTGAGGGTGACCGTGTCGAGCTTCAGCAAGTGCTGCTCAATTTGATCCTCAACGCGCTGGAAGCCATGAGCTCGGGGGGATGCGCGAAGCGTCTTTTGCAGGTGAGCACCGAGGTATCGTCGGTGGGCGGCGTGCTCGTGACGGTGAGAGACTCGGGGCCCGGCTTCGCGCAAGCCAACCCGGCGCATGTTTTCACGCCTTTCTACACGACAAAATCCACAGGATTGGGCATGGGGCTATCGATCTGTCGCTCGATCATCGACGCTCACGGCGGGGAGCTTTGGGCAAGCGCAAACGCTCCGTGTGGCGCCGTCGTGCAGTTTGCGGTGCCTGCGCATTCGAACGCCGCTGACTAAAGCAAACCAAAGCACGCCACGGCGTCATCGGGCAAAGCGATGGCGCAAAACTGTGCGATCCCACGATACCGCGCGAATTGGTGCTGTTTGAACAACACCATGAAGCGTGCCGCGTATCTACCGTCGGCATTGCCCCCCACCTACGATTCACTCCGTGCCCGGCTGGCGTCTTCGCCAAGGCCGGGTTTCACGATGACGCTCGCCTGCGTCTGCAGGCCGCCAACGCCATAGGCGCATCGCGCGGCCGACACAGTTGACCGGCGAGCCGATCCCTTCCGCAACCGGAGCATATTGCATGAAACCTGAACTTCAATTGCCTTCTGAAGGCGTGAACCGTCGAGATCTGATGCTGGGCGGTGTCCTGGCAACCGTCGCGGCCGTCGCGCCAGGCGTTGCCGGCGCCACTCCGACTCGCGATTCGGGCGGCGTTGCCGCTCATGGCGCCTCGGGAGGTCATGCCGTCGACCGAATTACGACCAAGGACGGCGTCGACATCTATTACAAGGACTGGGGTCCGAAGAATGGTCCGGTCGTCACGCTCAGTCATGGTTGGCCGTTGAGCTCGGACAGTTGGGATTACCAGGCATTCTTCCTTGCTTCGAACGGCTTCCGCGTGATTGCACACGACCGTCGCGGTCACGGTCGTTCGAGCCAGCCGTGGGACGGCAACGACATGGACCACTACGCCGACGATATGGCTGCGGTTATCGATGCCCTGAATCTCAAGAACGTGACGGCAATCGGTTTCTCGACGGGCGGGGGCGAAGTGACCCGTTACGTCGGCCGCCATGGCAGCTCGCGCGTGGCGAAGGTCGCGCTGGTGTCGGCGGTTCCCCCGCTGATGGCCAAGACGCCCGGCAACCCCGGCGGCGTGCCGGTGGAAGTCTTTGATGGCATGCGGGCGGCAATGCTCGCGGATCGCTCGCAGTTCTTCCGTGACGTGGCGAGCGGCCCGTTCTATGGCTTCAATCGACCGGGTGCAAAGCCTTCCCAGGGGATGATCGACTCGTGGTGGAGCCAGGGCATGATGGGCGGCTTCAAGAACACCTTCGACTCGGTGAAGGCCTTCTCGGAAACGGATTTCACGGCAGACCTTGCTAAATTCACGATGCCCACGCTGATCGTGCACGGCGATGACGACCAGGTGGTGCCGATCGACGTCGGTGGCCGCGCAACGAAGAAGCTCGTTCCGCACGCGATTCTGAAGGTCTACAAGGGCGCGCCCCACGGTCTTGCTGAAACGCACAAGGATCAGCTCAACCAAGACATTCTGGCCTTCCTGCGTAGCTGACCATCCACTGGGAGCGTCTTCGATCGATTCCTGTCTTTCGAGACGCTTCCGACACACTGACGAGATCCCCCATGTCTGATCGGAAGCTGACGACGGCGAATGGTGCGCCGGTCACCGATGATTTCAATATTCAAACCGCCGGCCCGCGTGGGCCGGCGTTGCTTCAGGATGTCTGGTTGCTCGAGAAGCTTGCACACTTCGATCGTGAAGTCATTCCCGAGCGTCGGATGCATGCGAAGGGGGCGGGCGCGTACGGCACCTTTACGGTGACGCACGACATTACCCGCTATACGCGAGCCAGCCTGTTCGCTTCGATCGGCAAGCAGACACCGCTTTTCGCGCGCTTCTCGACGGTCGCCGGCGAGCGGGGTGCAGCCGACGCGGAGCGAGACATTCGAGGCTTCGCGCTCAAGTTCTACACGGATCAGGGAAACTGGGATCTCGTTGGCAACAACACCCCGGTCTTCTTCTTCCGCGATCCATTGCGCTTTCCGGATCTGAATCACGCGGTCAAGCGAGATCCGCGCACGGGGATGCGCAGCGCTGAAAACAACTGGGACTTCTGGACGCTCCTTCCCGAGGCTTTGCACCAGGTCACGATCGTGATGAGCGACCGGGGCATCCCCAGGAGCTTTCGTCACATGCACGGATTCGGCAGCCACACCTATAGCCTCGTCAATGCAGCCAACGAGCGTCATTGGGTGAAGTTCACACTGAAGACGCAGCAAGGTATCGAGAATCTCACGGACGCGCAGGCGGGGGAGCTGATCGGGGCCGATCGCGAAAGCCATCACCGGGATCTGTTCGAGAGCATCGAGCGTCGCGCGTTTCCGCGCTGGACCATGTATGTGCAGGTCATGACCGAAGCCCAGGCGCGAGCGCACGATGTCAATCCGTTCGACTTGACGAAGGTCTGGTCGCACAAGTCATACCCGCTGCTGGAGGTCGGTGTCCTGGAGTTGAATCGAAACCCGGAGAATGTCTTTGCCGAAGTCGAACAGGCCTCGTTCGCGCCGTCGAACATTGTCCCGGGTATCGGCTTTTCTCCGGACCGCATGCTGCAGGCGCGCCTCTTCTCCTACGGCGATGCGGCGCGCTATCGGTTGGGCGTGAATCACCAGCAGATTCCGGTGAACGCGCCACGGTGTCCGGTTCACAGCTATCACAGAGACGGTGCCATGCGTGTCGACGGAAACCACGGTGCGACGCCCGCCTATTCGCCGAATGGCGCAGGGGAATGGGCAGAACAACCGGACTTCCGTGAGCCGCCACTGGCACTGGACGGCGCTGCTGCACATTGGGAGCACCGTGTCGACGACGACCACTTCCAGCAGCCGGGAGACCTGTTCCGACTGATGTCCCCGGCCCAGAAGCAAGCGTTGTTCGAGAATACGGCGCGAGCGATGGCGGGCGTGTCCCGACACATCCAGGCGCGCCACGTGGCGCACTGTGCCAAAGCCGATCCGGACTACGGGGGCGGTGTAGCGCGAGCCTTGGGCCTGGAAGCCGGTCAGGCGCGAGCCTGAACGATCAGCGAGGTCCGGTTCGCTGAACTCGGCGTTCCGGACCTTGTGTTGCCATACTGCGCCGCGTGGGCGCTCGATTCTGGGGCCTTCAAGTGAAGACGCTCAACACCATTGCCCTCTGGCTTGCCACCGCCATCGTGGCGGTCGCGATGTCGGGCCTTTATGAATACCTGGATCGCGAGGCGGACCTTTCCATGAGGTGCCTCTCCTGTGAGCCGCCACATGATGCAGCGCAGGCGGGGTTGTCGATTCGCCGTGAGCAGGCGGAGCCTGCGTGCCCTACGCGGCTTGTCGCTGTGACGACGAGCCAAGGCTATCGACGCCGGTCTCGTTCATGTCGAGTGCTCGCACGTGCTCCGTCATGAAATCCACGAAGACGCGAACCCGAGCGGGCAGGTGTTGCCGACTGAGAAAGCAGATGTAATGGCCCTGGTCCATGGAGGTGTGCTGCGTCAACGTGGTGACGAGCGCATTGCGTCGGACATGATCCCAGATCTGGTGAGCCGGCATCTGCGCGACGCCCCGGCCGTCGAGCACGGCTTTCAGTACCAGATCGGAGTCGTTGAACGTCAGCTTGGATGTCGGCAGGTACTTCCGCAGCAGACCGTTCTCCTTGAACTCCCAGTCGAACACACGGCCGGTGGCCCCTCTCGTGTTGATGCAATCGTGATCCTGAAGCTCGTCAATCGTTGACGGTAGTCCTTTGCGTTGCACATAGCAGGGAGACGCGCAAACGACCATTTGCATGGGGATCAGGCGCTTGGCAATAATGCTCGAATCCTCGAGGTAGCCGTCGCGAAAGGCGACGTCGATCTTGCCGACGACGAAATCCGCCGGCTTGTCATCGAGCAGCAACTCGACCGAGATATCCGGGTACGCCCTGGAAAATTCAAGCAGCAGCGGGGCGACGACATTTCGCCCGAATCCGTTTGACGAGGACACGCGCAGGGTGCCGGTGGCCGGACCGTGACGGAGTTCGAGCATGTCGTTCATGGCGCTGACGATGTGTGTGACACCGAGGTTGCAGTGCTCGAAAAAGCGCTCTCCTTCTCGTGTGAGACTCGTGGTCCGGGTGGTCCGCAGGAACAGGCGCGTGCTGAGTTGCTCTTCGAGCCGCTGGACATTTCGCGAGACGGCAGAGCGCCCGATCCCGAGCCGGTCGGCAGCCTTCGCGAAGTTCCCTTCGGTAGCGACTGCCATGAAGGCAATGATGCCGGTGTAGCTCGTCGAAAAACAATTCGACAGATAGTCCGCATGATTCGACAGGCTCGGGCGTAAGTCGCCCTGCGAAAGGCTTAGCTGACTCATGGAAGGCTCCAAAGGTAGTGCACTCAGAACCGCGGAGGTCACGTCAATATCGCTCGCGCGACTCCCCTGCGACTGTGATTCAAGAATACGCATGCACCTCGAATTCACAATGCTTCCACAGGGTAGTGGCGCTTTCCTTGTGGCATCGTCGGGTAATACCAAAGTATGGAAAAACTAGGCCCGGTGGCCGTTCAGGGCACCCCTGTCGACGATTTGTCTTGTGCCTGCCGCCTGGGATAGTCTGAGAGCGTGATGTCGCGGCACCCTCGAGGCGATTTCCCCGAGTGCGGACAACGTCGCCGTGACGGGCTATCCGACCCGACGGCGACATTGACCCCACATCCGACCTTCAACGCGGCTTTTTCTCATGGATACGAACTCGTCGCCCCCACCCTCAGGTCGTACCGAAGACCGGCCGCTCAATGTCCTTTTCGTCGTGTATGACGATGTCAGCCTGCTGGATCTCGCGGGTCCGCAAACGGCGTTCTGGACCGCATCCAGTCACGCGTGCGAACGGGGGATGCCAGGCTATCGCTGTCACACCGCAAGCATTCGCGGTGGCGCCGTGACGACTGTGGAGGGGACCGTCATGCAGACGATACCGCTCGGCGCGATCGGACTCGACTCGGTGGATACCGTCATCGTGCCGGGGTCGCCCGGTATTCTCCAGGTGGCGAAGCGCGAAAAGGCGCTGATCGAATGGCTGACCGATGCGCATCAACCCGTACGTCGTGTTGCTTCGGTGTGCAGCGGGGCGTTCCTGCTGGCGTTTGCGGGGCTGCTGGACGGCAAGCGAGCGACAACACACTGGGCCATGATCGATCGCTTCAGGGAACTCTTTCCTACGGTCGATCTGGATCGTCATGCGATCTTCGTGCAACAACAGGACCTGTGGACCTCTGCCGGCGTCACGACAGGCGTCGACCTTGCGCTTGCGATGGTCGAGGCGGATTACGGCCACGAAGTGGCGTTAAACGCGGCGAAGGAGCTTGCCGTTTACATGAAGCGGTCCGGGGCGCAGCCGCAACTCAGCGAGATGCTGATGTCGCAAAGCCGACAGGTGCCGCGCTTCGATTCGTTACACCTGTGGATCGTCCAGAATCTGGCGAAGGAGGACTTGTCCGTCGAGCGGTTGGCGCAGCACGTTGGCATGAGTCCTCGAAATTTTGCGCGTGTCTACAAGCAGCGAACCGGTCGTACACCGGCCAAGGGGGTGGAGCAGTTTCGTCTGGAGGCTGCGCGACGCTTGTTGCAGGACGTCAGCAAGCCCATCGACGTCATCGCACGGGAGTGCGGATTTGGCAGCGTCGAGAGCATGCGGGTCACGTTTCACAGGCACTTCGGGGTGTCGCCGGGGGAATTCCGTCGTAACTCGAACCGCTAGGCTCGGGTATGACGATTGATGCCATTCGGGCAACACTGTGTACCCTGGTGTGCTCTGGCGCGGGGGCGTAGCGTTGCCTAGTATGCCGGGACAGTGGAAGTGGTCCACGTCCATCGCGGAGAAGCATGATGAAGATCGTAGTCATTGGCGGTACGGGTTTGATCGGTGCAAAGGTCGTGAAACGACTGGCCTCGCAAGGTCATGAAGTGATTGCAGCAGCCCCTTCGACGGGCATCAATGCATTGACGGGCGAGGGCCTGAGCCAGGCGTTGACCGGTGCAGACGTCGTGGTGGACGTTGCGAACTCGCCGTCGTTCGAGGACGCGGCAGTCCTGCACTTCTTCGAGACGTCAGGACGGAATCTGGCCGTGGCGGAGAAGGTCGCCGGTGTGAAGCACCATGTCGCCCTGTCCGTTGTCGGCACCGATAAACTGGCGCAGAGCGGGTACTTCCGCGCCAAGATTGCTCAGGAAGCGTTGATCCGAAAGGCCGGCATTCCCTACACGATCGTGCATTCGACCCAGTTCCTGGAATTCCTGGGCGCGATTGTGCAATCGGCCGGTCAAACCGACGCAATACGGCTCACGACGGCTCTTATCCAGCCCATCGCATCCGACGATGTCGTGCATGCTGTCGCCGACGCTGCCGTGTTGCCGCCCACGAACGCGGTGTTCGATATCGCAGGGCCCGAACGCTTTCCCATGAGCGGTCTGGTTCAGCGTTATTTGAAGGACATCGGCGATCCCCGTGCCGTTGTGGCGGATCCTGACGCACTGTACTTCGGCGCGTTGCTTCAGGAGGGAACGCTCGTGCCCGAGGGCGAGGCTCGCCTCGGGGGTATTTCCTACAGCGACTGGATGCGATCGCAATCCCGGTAGGCCTGACAGGGGCAATGTCCGACATGAAGCCGCCGCAAATCCGTCAATGGCTTTCCTGACGGCACTGCGGCGGCATTCGGATCAAGCCAGCGACATGCCGCCATCGACTCGCAGGTTCACACCGGTGATGAAATGTCCCTCGTCACTGGTCAGAAACAGCGCTGCGTCTGCAATTTCCGACGCTTGCCCCATTCGACCCAATGGGATCGCGCCCGCCATCGACGTTTCAAATTCCGGGCGTTGGTGCTCCTGTATTCCGAGCTTTCCGAGAATGGGGGTGTCGGTCGGCCCGGGGCTGATGACATTCACACGGATACGTCGCGCCTTGAACTCGAGCGCCCAGCTGCGGGCGAAAGCTTCCGTCGCGGCCTTGCTCCCGGCGTATACCGCGTGGCCGTCCAACACCTTGTGACTGGCGATCGAGCTGACCAGCACGATGGAACCGCCGTCGCGAATGAGCGGGGCGATCTTTTGTACGCCGAAAAACGTTGCCTTCGTGTTCGTTGCGAATTGCGCGTCGTACTCGTCGATCGACACCCGATCGGAGGGCGTTATTACGTTCATGCCCGCGTTTGCGACGTAGATGTCGACGCCACCGAAGCGCTCTGAAACCGACTGCGCGACCCGGTCATGCGTGGTCATGTCCGAGAGGTCGCCCGTGATTCCATAGGCACGCTCACCAAGCAATGCCGTGGCCTCATTGACGGCGTCGGCGCGCCGGCCAACCACAATGACCCTGGCGTCCTCGGCAACGAACCGCTTTGCAATGGCAAACCCGATGCCGCTATTCGCCCCTGTGACAACGGCAATCTTTCCTGAGAGCTTTTTCATGATGGAGTTGTGAAGCGTTGATCAAGCGGTGAATCTAAACGGGCGGGAGTTGATCCACTAGTCCTTCACTGAACCATTCATTCGTGCGAATCTGTCATCAATGTCCATCGAACATCTGCACGGCTTGTCAGCGTTCGTCCGCGCCATGGAGGCGGGGTCTTTTACCGGTGCCGCCAAGCGGCTCGGAACGACGCCGTCTGCCGTATCCAAAAGCATTGCGAGACTGGAGGCCCGCCTCGGCGTGAAGTTGTTTCATCGGTCCACCCGCGCGCTCTATCCGACCGACGACGGCAAGGCCTACCACGCGCGGGTGGCATCGCTTGTCCGTGGACTGGAGGAGGCGTCGGAAGTTCTGAAGACGACTTCGGCCGTGGCGGGAAAGCTCCGGGTCAGCATGCCGAGCGATCTTGGTCGGACGTTACTCGACCCCATTACATCCCGACTGCTGCGCCAGTATCCCGGCCTCAGGCTGGATGTCAGTCTCAGTGACCAACACGCCGATCTGGTGAAGGAAGGCTTCGACGTGGCCCTGCGTGCCGGTCACGTGACACAGGCGGGGTTGTATGTCCGTCGTTTGGCCGAGTTGCCGCTCGTACTGGTGGCATCGCCGGATTATCTAGCCCGGTTCGGTGTGCCGCGAAATCCTGCGGAATTGGCGCAGCATCGGCATGTTCGGTATCTGTTGGCAGGGCAGGTTGTGCCGATCCTGCTGGCCGATGGTGGTAGTTTGTCCGTCGATGGCGCCTTTGACTCCGACAGTGGCGAGGCGATGAAGATTGCGGCGCTCAACGGTTTGGGTATTGCGCAGATGCTCAAGCCGGCGGTGCAGGCGGAGCTCGATGCCGATCGCCTGCGGCTGTTGTTGCCGAATCTGCCATTGCGCTCGATGCCTGTTCAGGCGGTGCACGCATTGGGGCGCCGACTTCCACAGCGTGCAAGGTGCTTTCTCGAATTCGTTGCTGAAGCACTCGCGGCGCGAGCGTCGTAGCGAAACGCGCTTTGCATTGCCCCCGGACGCAAAGCGAGGGACATCTTCCGACAGGCAAAAAAAACCCGCCATAGGCGGGTCGAAGTGGCGGGAGGACGGATCGCCACAGGAGACATCTCGGAAGGAGGCATCAGATCGCACCGCTGCAACTGATCGCCATTGCCAGACCGACGTTGAGCGTAGACACCGCGACCCAACACGCCAGCAGAATTCCCGGTGCATGACGAGGGCAATGCGGGCAATGCGCGTAGCGAGGGTAACGAGGGTAATGCGTGTAACGCGTGTAACGCGGGTATCGCCGCATGGTGAACTCCCGTCGTTCGTTCAGACACTGTATGGGGCAATGGTAGGCGTGAAAGCGGCACTGGAGTAGAGATGGCCGGGACGCATGAGCGTTTCCGAAAATGCATCAATGTCGTGGGTTCCGGCGCGGGGGCGGTGAGGCGGAATGGCGTTTCCGTGCGACGACTTTGCTTACTACGACGGCACCGAGGTTGCGAGGTCCCCGGAATTCCATTCGGCAATCCGATGCAGCGGTTGTTCCCGGATCTGCTCGGCCATGAAGTCGATGAAGGTGCGAACGCGTGTTGGCAAATGCTGACGACTCAGATAGCAAATGTAATGGCCCAGGTCCTCGGGAGAATGTCTGCCGAGGGCCACCACGAGTTCGTTCCTTTCAACGTGATTGCCTATCTGGTATTCCGCCAGTTGCGCAATTCCCCATCCGCGCAGCACGGCCTTCAGCACGAGGTCTGCGTCGTTGAACGTCATGCGGGCGGTCGGCGTGTACTTTTGCACGGCGCCGTCGACGTTGAACTCCCAGTCGTGCAATCGTCCGGTGAAGGTGCGGAAATTGATGCATTCGTGGTGAGGCAATTCGTCAAGCGATTGCGGCAGGCCATACTTTTCGACGTAGGAAGGCGCAGCACACAACGCCAGTTGCATCGGAATCAGCCGTCTGGCGATGATGCTCGAATCCTCGATGCGGCCATTTCGGAAGGCGATATCGATCTGATCGGTAGCGAAATCCGTGGGGCGATCATCGAACTGCAGGTCGACGGAGATGTCGGGGTACGTTCTGACGAACGCCTCAAGCAGGGGGGCGACGACTTTCCTGCCAAAATCGGCCGTCGATCGAATACGCAACAGGCCACGCGGCGGACCTTGTCGCAGCTCCAGCATCTCGTTCATGGCTGCGGTGAAGTGAGCAACGCCGTGGCGACAGTTCTCGAAGAATCGCTCACCTTCACGCGTTAATTGTGTCGTGCGGGTGGTACGTAGGAACAGCCGGGTCATCAGTAGCTTCTCGAGTTTCTGCACGTTGCGGCTGACAGCCGAACGGCCGATGCCCAGGCTTTCGCTTGCCTTGGTGAAGCTCCCTTCACGCGCGACCGCCATGAACGCCATGATGCCCGCGTAGCTCGCCGCAAAACTTGTGGAAAGCGCGTTTACATGCCCTCGCGGACCGAGTTCCGCGTTGCGTCCCATTTTGTCGGGGCGGTTCATGATTGCCTGCCCCGAAAAGACACGTTGTTCGGCCTGGGTCCTCGCGCGTCACCTCCCGCGGGCAATGGCTGCCCGCGTCTCTGGTCGATCGCCATACTCATACTTTCGCCCTTCGTCGTACCGAGACGGTGCCAGGAGCCCCCGGCACCGTCTCGAATTCACAGTTTTGCAATGTGGTGATAACCGATCCTACCTCTCCCGACGGAACCTGATCGCCAGGATGCCGATGGGGTACCCATCGATCGGACCACCCAGGCGGGTGGATTTGTTTATCGAGCTTAGCGATCGTGCAAAGCGAGGTAAATGACAATGAATCCAGAATTTCTGCCAGCCTGCCAGACAGCTGGCGTATGCCAATCGTCATGATTTGATTGGTGCTTAACTGGAAACGCGGGTGATCGACAGATCGTCTTGTCGCGCATCGGTGCGGATACTAGACTCGGCCCCAAAATATCCAGGCACACCTCACCGGCTCACTGGACGTGGCAAGTGAGGTAGCGCACGCCCCGATCGTGCTTTGCCTGTGAAAACCAGACAAGGGGGCATTGAGGCATGTCGCGCAGTGTTGTCTTTATTGCATATCAAGGGATGAGCCTGCACGACATTGCGGGTCCTCAGGCGGTCTTCTGGGCCGGGTCCAGGCATGCGCAGACGAAGGGCATGGCGGAGTACCGCTGTCGTATCGCCAGTGTTTTCGGGGGCGCGGTCAGGACCGTCGAAGGTACCGAGATACACACGGTGGCGCTGGGCACCGTGGACCTGAGTGCGATCGATACCATCGTCCTGCCGGGTGCGCCGTTCATACTTGACGTGGCGAGATCTGAGCGTGCGCTGATCGAGTGGCTGACACGTGCGGTGCCCGGCGTTCGCCGGGTGGCTTCGGTGCGAAGCGGGGCATTTCTGCTTGCCTACGCCGGCCTGCTCGACGGTCAACGGGCGACGACACACTGGACCATGCTGTCGGGTTTCCGCGAGGGGAGTCCTTCGGGGGCCGTCGCTCCGGATGCCCGGATCGCGAGACAGCCCCTGCTTTGGACGTCCGCCGGTGTCGCCACCGGAATCGACCTTGCACTGGCCATGGTCGAGACCGATTGTGGTCATGACGTGGCACGTGATACCGCCAGAGATCTGGCCGTCCCGATGGCCTGCAGCGAAGCCCGACCATCGCGCCAGGAAATATTGACGACGCAAAGCCGTCCCGTTCCGATGTTCGAGGCCCTGCACCTGTGGGTTATTCGGAATCTCGCAAACGAGGTGCTGTCCGTCGATGTGCTGGCGAGGCAGGTCGGCATGAGTCCGCGCCACTTCGCTCGCGTCTATAAGGAAAAGACGGGCCGCACGCCATCGATGAGTGTCGAGCACTTCCGCCTTGAAGCCGCGTTACGGTTGCTGCACGACGCCAGTCTGTCCCTGGATTCGATCGCAATTGCTTGCGGGCTGGGCTGCGAAATGCAAATGCACAGGAAGTTCCAACGGCGATTCGGGGTATCGCCAAGCGAGTATCGGGCCACGCTAAGCGGTGAGATGCCGGCCGATTGATGCTTCTGAGGCAACAGAGTGGGCACCGTCCGAGGACTACCGGCTTGCCATGTCGAGACTTACGATGGGTAGCAAGAGGCATCTGCGTCGCAACATGCGATGCCGGCCTTTTATGCCCTATCCCTTGGCACCTCAGGAGAAAGCCATGACCCAACGTCTCAATTTTTTTCAGCAATCGCCGGAATTGTCGAAGAAGCTCATCGAATTCGGTGCGCTGTTCCAGAAGACAACGATCGAGACCAACATCCGTGAGCTTGTCGAGATCCGCGCATCGCAGCTCAACGGCTGCGCGTTCTGCGTCGACATGCACATCAAGCAGGCAAAAATCCACGGCGAGCGCGAACTGCGCCTGCACCACGTGGCGATCTGGCGCGAGTCGACGTTGTTTGTCCCTCGCGAGCGCGCCGCATTGGCGTGGACGGAAGCCGTCACGCACCTGGGCGCGCAGGGCGTGCCGGACGAGATCTACGAACGTGTCCTCACGCAATATTCCGAAAAAGAACTGTCGGATCTGACGTTCCTGATCGGTTCGATCAACGCATGGAATCGCCTGAACGTGGCATTCCGCATGGTGCCGGGATCGTCGGACAAGGCCTTCGGTCTCGACAAGGCCGGTCTGGAGTAACGACATGAAACGTCTTGTGCTCGCAGCCGCGACCGTACTGATGTCCGGGCAACTGCTGGCGGCGCCTCCGGCAGGGGCCGGCGACGTCAGCGTCAAGCCGCTGCTCACGCAGCCGTTGCCGGAGTATCCGGGCAAGGAAGTCCAGATGATCGTTGTGGACTACGCACCGGGCGCCGCCGATCCGGTTCACCGCCACGACGCTCACGGCTTCGTCTACGTGCTGGAAGGCAGCGTCGTGATGAACGTGAGAGGTGGCAAGGAAGTCACGCTCAAGGCGGGCGAAACCTTCCATGAAGGCCCCGACGACGTTCACACCGTCGGACGGAACGCCAGCAAAACCAAGCCCGCCAAGTTCGTTGTGTTCCTGATCAAGAAGCAGGGCGCACCGATTCTGACGCTGGAACAGTAGGCGCCCATTCTCGACGCGGTGTGTCGACGGCACCTGCGTCGTATTCCGTCTGTCGTTGCCCGCACGCCGCGAGTCACCTGAGTCGGTGACCAGTGGCGTGCATCGTTGGCTTCCTGTCCCGCTTTGCCGGAGGGTGCGCGCGCCTTGCCGCAGGTCATCCGGGAGCGTTGCTCGACCGAGTCGTCTCGTGCGTAGTCCACTGTAGATTGCGCTCACCGTTGGCTGGCGTCTCTTCCCCTGGGGCCGCCAGCTTTTTTTTCGTGACGTCCTTGTTCGGTCTTGATTTGGGGCGGGAGATATCTGGTGTACATCAAGGAAATCGAGGCATTTCGAGCGGTCATGCTGGCCGGTTCCACGGGCAAGGCGGCGCGACTGCTTTCGGTGTCGCAGCCGGCTGTCAGCCAGGCGATTCGCAAGCTGGAAGCGTTGGCAGGGTTGCGTCTTTTCGATCGAATCGGCGGGAGACTGCAGCCCACGCAAGAAGCCCGCGCGCTCATGACGGAGGTAGACAAGCTGTTCGTCGGCTATGAGGCAATCGAACACCGAATCCGAAGCTTGCGAATGTTTGGACTCGGCCGTCTGTCCATCGCCTCGTACCCCGCCTTGGGCATTGCTTTCGTGGGGCGGGCTATTGCTGCATTCGCACCGCAGACACGCGATGTCCGGATGTCGTTGCAGGTGGGAAGCTCAAAGGAGGTCTACCAACTGGTTTCCGCCGGGCTGGTGGATTTCGGGTTAATGAACGACGAGGTTGCGGTTCAGAACGTAGAACACTCCGACTTTTCTACGCTTTCCGGCGTGATCGCCATGTCACCCGAGCATCCGCTGCGTTCGAGACGTGTGATCCGGTTGGAGGATTTGGCATCGGACGCCTTTATCGACATGAACCCGGAAGACCTTGGGAGGGCGCGACTCGAAGCGGCGCTCTCCGAGCGCGGCCTGACGTTGCATCGTGCGATTGAAACGCCGCTTTCGGCAACGGCTTGCGAGATGGCGTTGGCTGGCGTCGGGCTGGCGCTTGTCAATCCCATTGCCGCATTGGATCTCATCCCCCGCGGACTCGTGATCCGGCGTCTGGAAGTGGCGATCAACGCACGCACGCTGCTCGTCATGCGTCCGGGGCGGCCGATTTCCACGAATGGCCAGGCGTTCTTGAAGTACTTGCGTCTACAACTGCAATCGGAAACGCAGAGAGTCAACAAGCTTCTCGACGGCCAGTTTTCCTGACGACGAGGCGATGTCGCTAAGTCGGTACCTCTCGGGTGGTTTTCCTGCTGCGAGGGCACCGTCGATTGAGGGTTCAGGCCGCCTCGGCGGAAAGTCGTGTGGCAACATTTTTGCAATAAGTCAGGCTTCTGGACCAAGAAGCACCGAGGGTGGAACGATGTGACCGGGTGATGAAAAATGCATGCATCTTTTCATCGGCATTGAAAAATGAGCAAGCCACCGGTCGATTCCCGTGTCCACGATTTCCAAAGTCTTTCTCCGGCCGTTTTCCGGGCCTCGACGATCGTATTCGATTCTTACGCGGAGTTTGTTGCACGAAAGTCGCGTCAGCCCGACGGCTTCAGCTATGGCGTTACGGGCACACCGACGCACCGTGAGCTCGAGCAGAAGATTGCGTTGCTCGAGGGGGCAAATCACTGCGTTGTTGTTCCGTCGGGACAGGCCGCGCTCGTCAGTGCGGTGATGCCGTTCGTAGTAGCCGGCGATCACGTACTGATGTCCGATGCGTGTTACGGCGGTCTCAAGGCATTTGCGAGCGATGTCTTGGGTCGTCTTGGCGTTCACGTCGACTACTATCCCGCGGACATCGGCAGTGAGATCGATGCGTACATTTTGCCGACGACGCGAATGATCTGTCTGGAGTCGCCGGCGACGATTTCCATGGAAATCCCGGACGTCCCCGCGATTGCGGCGCTGGCACGACAACGCGGCATTCTCACGATGATGGACAACACCTGGGCCAGTCCGCTCGGGTTCCGCCCGATCGAACATGGCGTGGACATGAGCGTTGAGGCGGCGACGAAGTTCTTCGGCGGACACTCGGACTTGCTGATGGGTTCCGTAAGCACGAACGACTTCAGCCTGTACGGGCGACTGCGGGAAACGCAAGCTGTCATGGGCTACGCCGTGAGCTCGGACGACTGCTTCCTGGTCCTGCGCGGGCTCGAGACCTTTGCGCTGCGCTTCGCGCAACAGGGCAGAAGTGCATTGGAGGTGGCGAGTTGGTTGAGTCAACACCCTGTTGTAGAGCAAGTGCTGTTCGCGGCATTGCCCGGCGACCCCGGGCACGAACGATGGAAGCGAGACTTTACGGCCAACGGCTGCCTGTTCTCATTCATTTTGAAGCCAGCGCAGGAAGATGCCGTCGCCGCGTTCTTCAATTCACTGACGTGTTTTTCGATTGGCGCGAGTTGGGGAGGGACGCACAGTTTGATCGCGTTCTATCCCGCAGATATTCAGGCATCACGCCGGTATCCGATGACAGAGCAGCCGATTTTTCGCATCTCCATCGGACTGGAAGACACGCAACGCCTCATCGACGACCTGGCGCACGGCCTCTCGCAGTACGCCGCTTACACGACGCCTTGCCTCTCCTGACACAGGGAATCAACATGGAAAACGGGACATTTCAAACAAGACTTGCACGTGCCATTGCGCTCTGCTCGCTGCTCGGAATCTGGTCAACGGTGCACGCAGCCGATTTACTTCCCAGGATCATGGCCGACGGCGTGTTACGTGTCGCGAACACGCAGAGCAGCCCGCCATGGAGTTTGCTTGACGAGAAGAATCAACCGGCAGGCTACGACGTCGAGATTGCCAAAGAGGTTGCGAGGCGAATGGGCGTTCAGAAGGTCGTGTTCATCGCCGACTCCGGAAAGAACTTCATCGAAGGCCTGAAAGCGGGCAAATACGATGTCGTGATGAACGATCTGACGCCGACGACCGAGCGCAGTCAGCAGGTGGACTTCGGTACCGCGTATGGCGCGGAAGACTTTCGGATCTTCGTGCGCAACGACAACACGTCCGTCAAAGGACGTGGAGATCTTAAGGGCAAGCGCGTCGGCGTCACAACGGGCTCCAGCAACGAGTCCTGGGCCAGAAGGCATCTCGCGACGTCTGAATTGCGCTCGTACGACAACGGCGGCCTTCTATTCAGCGATCTTGCCAATGGGCGTGTCGACGCGGTGATCGTGTCTCATTTCGGTGGTCTGCGTTATGCCACGGTCAACAAGCTGCCGTTGAAGGAGGTTGGAGAGCCGTTGACCTATGAGCTGTCCGCGCCAGCCCTTGCGAAGCACCAGCCGGCACTGACGGCAGCCGTCAACAAGGCCATCGGTGAGATGCTGGCGGACGGGACGGTCGATCGATTGGCCAAGCAATGGGTGAGCAGCGACTTCGATATGCGCGGGGCTATCGCCAAAGCGAACGCGGATAAGGAGTGACGGATGGGTGAGCTCTTCATTCGTTCCTTGCCTCTGCTCAAGGACGCCGTTCTGATGACGGTGTTCCTGGGGCTCGGGGCATTCACCTTCGGGTCGATCCTGGGGTTGCTGGTCGCCCTTGCGCGGCTGTCGCGATTCGGCGTGCTGCGAGCGTTCGCCTTTGCGTACGTGTCGGTATTCCGAGGTACGCCGTTGCTCGTACAGATTCTGTTGATTTACTTTGGCCTGCCGCACTATGGCCTGACGCTCGAGCCCGTGCCTGCGGCTTTGCTGGCGCTCACGCTGTTCGCTGCCGCTTACCTCAGTGAGAATTTCCGGGCGGGTATTGGGGCGGTGGACAAAGGACAGTGGGAGGCCGCCATGTCGCTCGGAATGGGGTACTGGAAGGCCATGTCCCGGGTGATCTTGCCGCAGGGGCTTCGTATTGCCATTCCTCCGGTTGGCAGTCGCATGATCGCGCTCATCAAGGACACCTCGTTGGCATCCACGATTACCGTCGTGGAATTGACCCGGGTGGCCGAGCAGGTGGGAGCGGCCACGTTCCGGTATATGGAGATGTTCCTGATCGTCGGCCTCATCTATTGGGTGGTAAACCAGATCCTGACAATCTTGCAGACGATACTGGAAAGCAAGACGTCGAAGCGATATCAATGAAGACTACGGAAATCACAATCAGCGTCAGGGACCTGAAGAAATCGTTCGGTGGCAATCAGGTGCTCTGCGGTGTGGAGTTTAGCGTCGCCCGGGGCGAGGTGGTCGTGATCATGGGACCATCGGGCTCCGGAAAGACCACGTTACTGCGTTCGCTGAATTTTCTGGAACAACCGGACGCCGGGTCCATTACGGTTTGTGGCACCGAAGTGGTGTGTGGCACCGAGCGGAATTTGTCTCGCGAGAACAGGAAGAAGATTGCGCAGATTCGTCAACGATCCGCGATGGTGTTTCAGTCGTTCAATCTGTTTCCGCACCGGACAGTGCTCGAAAATGTGATCGAAGGACCGGTCAGCGTCAAGAAGATCGATCGCAACGCCGCAGCGCGGATTGGAATGCAACTGCTGGAGCGAGTCGGACTGAGCGCGAAGGCAAACGAGTATCCGTCGCGCCTGTCAGGAGGGCAAAAGCAGCGAGTCGCGATAGCGCGAGGGCTTGCGATGGATCCGGACGTCATCTTGTTTGATGAGCCGACGTCGGCACTCGATCCCGTTCTGAGAGAGGAGGTCCTCCAGGTGATGCGGGAGCTGGCGCGAGACGGGATGACGATGCTGGTCGTGACTCACGAAGTGCGCTTTGCGCGAGATGTCGCCGACCGTGTCGTTTTCATGGATGGCGGCGTCGTGGTGGAAGATGCGCCCCCGGCGAGGTTCTTTCAGGACAACCGAAATGCGAGGGTTCAACGGTTTCTGAACCTCATTGACGGTTGATTTCGGCCGGGCGGCGCTTTGATCGGGAAACTTAACGAGCATCCAGCCAGCGAACTACGTCCTCGTGAAAATACTGAGGTGCCTTGCGACCCACGCTCCTGGCCAGGTCCAGGATGGTCTGCTGAGCCAAAGCCTCTTCCATCCTTTTCTGTGCCGTCAGCATGACTGCATGGATCGAGCAGGTACCGCGCATCGCCCAATCCGGTGGCGCGTTATCGAAGATGGCGCACCTGCCGCGGATCTCGCGACACTCGAAGATCGACTTATCTCCGTCGATGGCTCGGACGATGTCCAGAACGGAGATCTCGTTGGCAGGCTGCGCCAGCTTGAAGCCGCCTCGAACGCCTTCGGTCGCGACTACCAGGCCAGCCTTCGCGAGCTTCGTGAAAACCTTGGCCAGGAGTTCCGGAGGCACGCCCTGCAATTCGGCGAGCGTACGAACGCTGGCGTCGCGACTATCTCCCTTTTCATCCGTCAGGAAGAGCAGGCAGTGGATCCCGTACTCGACCCCGGCACTGAATAAGGCCATCACAAACTCCGACATTTCAAGTCGTACTATTGTGCTGCCTACATTCTCCATGCGCAAGCGCTTTGCCATAGCGTGAGTGGCAGTACCGGCGACAAAGATCACCATGTCCTTTCGGTAAAGCCTGGATGATCATCTGACCCTCAAATAGGCGGTACTCGTCGCTCGGAAAAAATCTTGATTCTCATAACTGCGACAAGTATATTCGTAGTTATTGCGCGGTCCGGGCACCGGGCATGACGTCGGGTCCTCGGCTCGAGGCACAGAGAACAGCTTGTAAGGAGGAGTGATGAGCTCGCGGTTGCGTTCCACGATGCCCCCGCAGCACGACGATCGCAAGGATCCCGTAGTCTATGTGGTGGACGACGACGAGTCGATCCGGCAGGCGCTCGACGCGCTGCTGCGCTCCGTCGGGCTGCGCGTAGAAACATTTGAATCTGCGCAGGACTTTCTTGCGTGTCGGAAGAGTCATGCGCCGAGTTGTCTGATTCTTGATGTGAGGCTTCGAGGGGAAAGCGGCCTTGCGTTTCAGGAGCAGATCATGAACAGCGATGTGCGCATGCCGATTGTGTTCATGACCGGTCATGGTGATATTGCGATGACGGTCAAGGCGATGAAAGCCGGCGCTGTCGATTTTCTGGCGAAGCCATTTCGTGATCAGGACATGCTCGATGCCGTCGCCAATGCGTTGGCGCGCGACGGTCAACGTCTGGTGGCGGAACAATCCAGTGCGGCGCTGCGCGCTGCCTATGACTCGCTGACACCGCGCGAGCGGGAAGTCATGGGCTTCGTGGTGTCGGGCTGGATGAACAAGCAAATCGCTTACGAATTGAATCTCAGCGAGGTGACCGTGAAGATTCATCGTGGCCAGGTCATGAGAAAGATGTCGGCCCGCTCCATCGCTGACCTCGTCCGACACTCGGGGTCGTTGGGCGTGAAGCCACAGTCCAACGACTAGCGTCGGTTCGAATGGCGCTGTTGCCAGGCGTTTCAAGAACGTCAATCGGTGCGCAACGGTAACCTGTGTAGTTCCCATGAACGACATGGGAAGTAGCACCTATGTATTAGTCGCTTATCTTGAGAGTTGATCCCGGAGCCGGCATGATCGACGTGATTCCGAACCGGCAGATTCCATGGTCAGGCACATCGCGGGAGCCTGGAATCGGTTCGAAAGAGGGGCTACGCGCATGAATCGAGATCGCGCCGGCATGGCTTGCCATTGCCTGAGCTACGGGGCATGTTCGGCCAGAACGTGAAGGTGCTTCCCGGAGCAGGTCGGTTGCCGGAGGCGCCAGATACTACATAGGGTGTCGGTTCCGATGGGCGAGAGACTTCAGGTGCTTTGGGATGATGGGGACCGGATTGTGTCTCGTGCGACGCGTTCGGGCGAGCGGGGCGAAGACAGTGTGCTCTATGTCTATCCGGCCACCGAGCATCCCCTGCGGACCAGCCTCGAACGCTTTGCACACGAATTCGGGCTGAAGGACCATCTTGATGCTGCATGGGCGGTAAGACCGCTGAAGCTGCTCAGCGAAAACGGGCGCACGAGGCTAATGCTCGAGGACCCGGGGGGCGAGCCTCTCACGCGGCTGATCGGTGCCCCCATGGAGACGGGGCGTTTCCTGCGCATTGCTGTCGGGATTACCGCCGCGTTGGTGAAGCTCCACCAGCATGGGCTTGTCCATAAGGATCTCAAGCCCAATCATATTCTCGTGAACTGCACTGACGGGCAGGCACGCCTCACCGGATTCGGGCTTGCTTCGCGCTTGCCTCGTGAGAGAAGGGCACCCGAGCCGCCTGAGTCCATTGCCGGCTCGCTCGCCTATATGGCGCCCGAGCAGACCGGCCGGATGAATCGCTCCATCGATTCGCGCAGCGATCTGTATGCGCTGGGCGTCACCCTATACCAGATGCTGACGGGCGTGCTGCCGTTTACGGCTTCCGCCCCCATGGAATGGGTGCACTGCCATATTGCCAGGGTACCCGTACCGCCGATCGGGCGCGTGAGCGTCCCTGGCGCAGTGTCCGGCATCATCATGAAGCTGCTGGCCAAGACAGCCGAAGAGCGGTACCAGACGGCTGTGGGTGTCGAACATGACCTCCGGCGCTGCCTGGCGCAATGGGAACGCGAGCGGCGCGTGGACGACTTCCCATTGGATGAACTCGGTGCACTGGATCGACTGTTGATCCCGGAAAAGCTGTACGGCCGGGAACGCGAGGTCGACATGCTGAGCGCGGCATTCGCTCGGGTGGTCAGTAGCAGTGAGCCGGAACTGGTGTTGGTATCCGGCTATTCCGGTATCGGCAAGTCCTCTGTCGTCAACGAGCTGCACAAAGTGCTCGTCCCGTCGGGCGGACTCTTCGCTTCCGGAAAGTTCGACCAGTACAAACGCGATATCCCCTATTCGACGCTGGCACAGGCTTTTCAAAGTCTGGTGCGTGCGCTATTTGGCAAGCCCGATGACGAGTTGGGGAAATGGCGCGACGCGTTGCTCGAGACATTGGGGGACGACGCGGGACTCATGGTCGATCTCGTTCCCGAGCTCAAGCTCGTCATCGGCGAGCCACCACCGCCACCTGAATTCGATCCGCAACAGGCGCAACAGCGGTTCCTGCTTGTGTTCAGGCGTTTCATCGGGGTATTCGCCACCGCAGAGCATCCACTCGTGCTCTTCCTGGATGACTTGCAGTGGCTTGACGGCGCGAGTCTGGATTTGCTCGCGGATCTGCTAAGCGCATCCGATCTGCGCCACCTGCTGCTCGTCGGCGCCTATCGCGACAACGAAGTCCATCCGTCGCATCCGCTGACCGGCACGTTTCGGGCGATTCGAAATGCGGGGGGGAGGATCGAGGAAATCAAGCTGGCGAAACTCTCGAGCGAGCACATCGGGCAGTTGATTGCGGAGTCGCTGCATTGTGAGCCCACAAGTGTCGAGCCTTTGGCGCAACTCGTGGAAAAGAGAACCGCAGGGAATCCCTTTTTCGTCGTCCAGCTCGTGCAGTCGCTTGCGGAAGAGGGGCTGCTGACGTTCGACTATGACGCGATGGTCTGGCGCTGGGACATGGGGCGTATCCATGCCAAGGGATATTCCGACAACGTGGTGGACCTCATGGTGGGCAAGCTGGCCCGCTTGCCTGGCGAGACCCGGCGCGCGCTGCAACAGTTCGCGTGCCTGGGCAACGTGTCGGATATCGCGACGCTGTCGACAGTCTTCGGAATTCCGGAACCGGCCGTCCCCGTGACCCTGTGGGAGGCAGCGCGTCAGGAGTTGGTCGAGCGACGGGGCGACGCTTACGCTTTTGTTCACGATCGTGTTCAGGAAGCCGCCTACTCTCTCATTCCCGTTGCGGCTCGTGCCGAAGCTCATCTGCGGATCGGCCGGCTTCTGGCTGAACGGACACCGCCGGAGCGGCGCGAGGAGGCGATCTTCGAGATCGTCGGGCAGCTCAATCACGGGCACGCACTGATCAGCGAACGTAGCGAGCGCGAACAGCTGGCAGAGTTCAACTTGCTCGCAGGACAGCGCGCAAGGGCGTCAACAGCCTATGCCTCGGCACTCGCCTTTTTCGAGGCCGGCGTGAAATTATTGAGCGAGGAGTGCTGGCGGCGCCGGCATGACTTGTGCTTTGCGCTGGAACTGGGGCGGGCCGAGTGCGAATTCCTGACGGGCCAACTGTCCGATACCGAAGTGCGACTGGCGGCGCTGTCCGAACGTGCAACGACGACGCTCGAGCGGAGCCGGGTCGCCTGCTGGCAGATGGATCTTTATATGGTGCTTGACCAAAGCATCAGCGCGGTGGCGGTCGGCCTCGGCTTCCTGCGTCATGTCGGCATTGAATGGTTGCCGCATCCGCTGGAAGCGACGATGCGCAGCGAATATGAACGTATCTGGTCACTACTGGGTGAGCGATCCGTCGAGGACCTGATCGATCTGCCGCCTATGACAGATGTGGCGGCCCTTGCCACGGTCGAAGCACTGACAAAACTGGTCGCGCCCGCCTTGCTGACGGACGGGACACTCGCTTGCCTGA
This sequence comes from Pandoraea pnomenusa, assembly GCF_040391475.1. GTDB lineage: Bacteria > Pseudomonadota > Gammaproteobacteria > Burkholderiales > Burkholderiaceae > Pandoraea > Pandoraea pnomenusa_C. The sequence continues at coordinate 105,124 of NZ_JBEBXS010000002.1, forward strand.
CGATCTGCAAGGCAATCAACCTCAGCCTCGAACACGGAAACGGCGATGCTTCGTGCGTGGCCTTCGCACAATTTCCCAGGTTCGCCGGGCGGTTGTTCGGTGACTACCAGGCCGGACTTCAATTCGGCCGGCTTGGCTGCAGACTCGTCGAGCGTCGCGGTCTCGTCCGCTATGAAGCCCGCACCTACCTATCGTTTTCTGCGTGGGTCGAACGCTGGATGCAACCCGTGCGAAGTTGCGGCGAACAGCTGCGGCAAATATTCGAAATCGCGAACCGAACCGGCGATCTCTCTTTCGGTGCGTTCACCTGCAGCCAGTTTGTCTCGCATCTGCTCTGGACTGGCGAGACATTGACGGAGACACAACGAGAGGCCGAATCGGGCCTCGCATACGCAAAGGCGGTTCGGTTCGGCCTTGTTACTGACTATATCGAACAGCAACTCGCGCTGATCCGGATGCTGCGGGGGATAACGCCGGTCTTTGGCTGCCTTGACGACGAACGGTTCAATGAGTCTCAAGTCGAACAGCAACTGGCGAAACCGCCTCAGGCGATGAAGGCTTGCGCGTACTGGGTCTGGAAACTACAGGCGCGTTATCTCGCCGGCGACTACGAGGTAGCCGTGGTAGCCGCTGCAAACGCGGACCGGCTTCTCTGGAGCTTGCACTCGTTCCTGGAGGAGGCGGAGTATCACTTCTACGCCGCGCTTGCGAAGTCTGCCTGGTGCGACCTTCATCCGGCTGGCGATCTCGAGCCCTACCTGAACGAACTGAGCGGCCACCACGATCAGTTGCAAATCTGGGCGGATCTCTGCTCGGAGAATTTCACAAGCCATACGGCGCTCGTCGGCGCGGAGATCGCCCGACTCGAGGACCGACTGATCGACGCCGAGATGCTTTACGAGCAGGCGATCCAGTCGGCGCAAAATGGTGGCTTCGTCCACGTCGAGGCGTTAGCCAACGAGCTTGCGTTTCGCTTCTATGGGGGCCGCGGGCTCCGGAGAATTGCGCATGTTTATATGCAGGATGCCCGTCACGGATATCGGCGCTGGGGGGCTGACGGCAAGGTGAGGCAGTTGGAGGAAAATTATCCGTTCCTGAGCGCTTTCCAGCGTGCGGACTGGGTGACGTCCGGCGCGATAGCCACGATGGATACTTCGATTGACCACCTCGATCTCGCGACTGTCATCAAGCTGGTGCAGGCGGCCTCCGGCGATATCGTTCTGGAAAACCTCATCGACATGGTAATGCGCACGGCCATTGAACAGGCAGGCGCTGAACGGGGCGTGTTGATATTGACCGTCCGTGACGACCACCGCATCGCGGCGGAGGCGAACACGCGCGAGGACGGCATTCAACTGCAGCTATGCGATGTGCCTGTGAGTGCAGCGATGTTGCCGGAGTCGATTCTCTACCATGTGTTGCGTACCCGGGAGAGCCTCATTCTCGGTGACGCCGCCGCAGAACCCGCCTTTGCCACTGACGCCTATATCCGGGAGCATGGCGCTCGCTCGATTCTATGCTTGCCCTTGATGAATCAGACGAAACTGACCGGCGCGTTGTACCTTGAGAATAACCTCTTCGCACGGGCATTCAGCCCCGCCCGAATCGCGGTGCTCCGACTGGTGGCGTCGCAGGCGGCGATCTCGCTGGAGAATGCCCGTCTCTATCGTGAGGTCGAGGAGCGCGAGGCGAAAATCCGACGCCTCGTCGATGCCAACATTATCGGCATTCTTGTCTGGCACACGGACGGCGCGATTCTGGAAGCCAATGACGTTTTTCTTCGCATTGTGGGTTATGACCGCGACGATCTCGACGCGGGGCGGCTACGCTGGCGGGACATGACGCCAGTGGAATTACACGATGGCGCCAACCAAAAGCAGTTGGAGGTCAGACGCACAGGTCGCGTGACGCCCTTCGAGAAGGAATACATCAGAAAGGACGGTACGCGCGTTCCTGTGGTTGTCGGCCTGGCCACATTTGCGGCCAACAGGAAGGAGGGGGTCGCATTTGTTCTCGAACTGACCGAGCAAAAGCAGGCGGAGGCGCGAATTCGCGAGACTGAGCGGCGCTATCGGGAGGTGCAGACCGAAGTCGCGCACGCGAATCGAGTCGCCACGATGGGGCAGCTTGCGGCGTCAATAGCGCATGAAGTCAACCAGCCCATCGCCGCTACCGTGACCAACGCCCATGCGGCACTGCGATGGCTGCACCTTCAGCCACCCGGCATCGACGAGGTCAACCTCGCACTCAACCGGATCGTCAGGGACGCCAATCGCGCTGCGGACGTTCTGGGACGCATTCGACAACTGATTCGGAAGGCGCCGCCAAGGAAGGAGCCTGTCGACATCAACGAAGCGATCCGCGAAGTGATCGAACTCACTCAGGGAGAAGCCAAAAAGAACGGCGCCACCGTGGCGACGGCGCTCGCGGAGGGATTGCCGTGTATCGAGGGCGACCGGGTGGAGTTGCAGCAGGTGTTCCTGAATCTGATCATCAATGCGCTCGAGGCGATGTCGTTCGCTGGCGCCGCCGTCCGGCAATTGCATATCCGTACGGGAAGCGATGAGGTGGGAGGCGTGTCAGTCACCGTACGCGATTCGGGCCCGGGCTTCGGGGAGGGGGTAGATCGCGTGTTCAACGCGTTCTACACCACGAAGGAGGCCGGGCTGGGTATGGGGCTTTCGATTTGCCGGACGATCATCAACGCGCACGGCGGCCGCATATGGGCGAGCGAGAACTCGCCGCGAGGCGCTGCCATTCATTTTTCGTTGCCGCGGTATCCGACCCAGGACATGTGACGTCGGTCTGCGCGGTCTGTGCCAATGACATGGTTCCATTGGCACCCTCCACTCGACTCCAGCACTTCACTTCGACGCTCGGCGGTACTTCGCCACAACCTTCGCCCGGGCAATGACATTGCCGTGCATCTGATACGCGACAAGGGCGGGGCTGGACGCCGCCTTTACGTCGACGGCAGGGATGCCGAGTGCGGAAACCGTGACGATATATCGGTGGAACTCCCCCTCAGGCGGGCAAGGTCCGCCGTACTTCGGCGCCCCGAAATCCGTCATGGTCTCGAGCGCGCCCACGGGCAGCAGGCGTGCATTTCCCGACGCGCCCTTTTCGATTGCCGTTTCCGACGGGGGAATGTTGACGACGTTCCAATGCGTCCACCCCAGGCCACCGGTTGGCGCATCGGGATCGTGAATGGTCACGGCGATGCTCTTCGTTCCAGGCGGGAGATGGGACCACGAGATGCGTGGAGACACATTCTCGCCGTGGCACCCAAAGCCGTCGTAGACCTGTGCATTCGCAAATTGTCCACGGCGGTCGAGGCCATCGACCTTGACGGTGAAGGGCGCAGCAAAAACGGCGGCCGGCATTGCAGAACAAAGCACTGCGGCGCAGAGGCTTGCGCGCAGGAAGATGTCAGATCGCATGGTGAGCGCCTTTGAGAAGTTCATGAGGTGCTGTCCGAAAAACGCCGCGCGTCTTGCGACCCGCGGCGCCCACGATTGCGCAAGCGTCAATCAGTAGTCCCAATGCACCGGCACGAAGCGGAACCCGTTACCGTTCTTGATCACGTGCCCGACGGACGGAAACGCGACGTGCGCAGCGGCCAGCATCGCGCCAGTTTCAGCGGCCTCATTCATCAGGGCCAGACGAACGTCCAGGGCCGTTTCGGGGTCATGCTCGAAGCCGTTCTGCCACTGGGGATTGTCGAAACCGACTTCGAAAAGCGCGTCGCCCACGAACGTCAGTTTCTCGCCATCCGACGCAATCTCCACGACACAGTGTCCCGGCGTGTGTCCACCCGTCACACGCGCCTTCACGCCTGCCGCGACTTCCACGGTCTGATCGAACAGCACGAAGTTCTCGCTGTAGAGTTCCACGAACTTCGCCGCCGCCTTGCGAAGGGAGGGGGGCACGGCTTCGGGCATGACGGTCCTGCTGAAGTCCGGGTTTTGCCAGAACTTCACTTCGGTTGCCGACACGTGAATGCGTACGTCCGGGCGCAGCTTGGCCTTCACGCCATCGACGTTGAGCCCGCCGACGTGATCCATGTGCATGTGCGTGATCACGATATCGGTAATCGCGGACAGGTCGATGCCGGCGGATTCAAGGCGCATGACGGTCCGACCGGCGCGCGTGAAGTATTCGAAACCGTCGCCCACGCCGGAGTCGATGAGAATCAGACGATCGCCGCTGCGCACGAGCGCAATGTTCAGCGCCCAGTCGAACATGTCGCGCTGCAGGAAGCGACCGTCGAACCATGCGTTGCGATCGGTTTCGCTCACGTTGGTGGACAACGTGGAGGTCGGGAGCGGAAGGATGCCGTCGCTGATCATCACGACATCAACGTCACCCACACGCACGGCGTAGCGCGAAGGCACGAGCTCGCCGGAACCTTCCTTGCCAAGGCTGGTGATAACCGGCCGCAAATTGCGAGTTGTTTCGCTCATTTTCGTAATCCTATTGGGGAAAGCCGCACGCTGCGGCGGGGGGGCATGAATTTCGCGCGCGTCGTATAGCTCGCGTTTCGAGCGGGTGCGCAGACCTCGTTCGGTTTGCGTCGCCGCGCGGAAATCCTCATCGACCGTTGCGACTACCAATGCAACTTTCGTCCCAATCGATTGTAGTGAGAGGTGTCGAGCGCCAGTAGCATCGCCGCCGGGCTCAGCGTGTTGACCGATCGACAACAATGCATAAGCCGGAGAGCGGCGTATGCATTGTGTCAGTCGGAATATCGCCGGACGCTAGGGCTGAAATGAAATCTGGGGACCGGCGTTGGCCGCCGCCGTCATTGCGGTGCGAGCGAAGTTGAGGGTTGCGGGCACGGCAGAGGATATGGCGGCAATGATCGCCGCTGAGTTGGCCACGAGGGCATCAACCGAAGCGGCAGTGGCAAGTCCGGTCAGATAGACTTGCGCCGACCCTATCATGATCGGTGCGAGGTAGATGGCGGCCACCACAATCGCTACGGCGAGTGTGGCGACTGCCGCATAAGCCAGAATCTTCTTGAGGTCGGCGTTGTTGTCTTGCCAATAGCGCGTGACTTCAGGCGTGGGCAACAACTCCAGGCGTTGCCACTGGCGCTGCTGTTGACGTGCCCAGGCGGCGAATCGCTTGTAGACTTCTTCGGGCACGCCCTGAGCGGACGATGTCTGATGGTAACTGTAGGCAATCAGGCCACGCGCCGGTGCTTCCTCCGGTTCCATGCCGTTGATGAAGGGCGGAATCGGCATCGGACGATAGTTGTATGTCGGCCCGAAACAAATCCACCGATACGCCGACGGCGCGGAAGTGCTGACGTCCTGAAAGATCGGGACGATAGCCAAGTCCGGGGGGATAACCCAGGGCGTGCCATAGGCCGTCATCTTCTCAGGCAACATCACAGAGGCGTTCAGGCGCAGTTCTGCAAGCTCCCGATCAACCAGCGTCTTAATCGGCCCACGTAACAGTGCGACCTTTGGCTGGATGTCCTCGATGATGGTCGCGTCCGCCTCGTCAACTGTGGTGACCTCAAGTAGTTCTGCAACGATCACGCGTTGGATGGGATCCAGGCCAAGTCCCAGCCCATCCGCACGAATGCTGCGCCCCTCCCGTAGTCCCGACGCCGGCGTACCGCTCTTGATGAGATTGCGGTTTCGTTGACTCTTCGAGTAGTAGTTTCGGAAGTCGGTCATGATGCGGCGCAGGACCATGTCTTGTGCCGTCTTGCCCGTGCCTACGCTGGTCCGCCCAACCAGATCCCATTCACTGAACGTCTCTCCCGCAGGATAGCGCCGGCGGAAGTCGGCGCGAAACAGACCGAGGGCATAGAGCTGGGCGATCTCAGGCGCAACCGAATTGCGTGGCACTTTTTGCTGACCGGGGCCGCACATCGTGGTGAAAGTCGATCCGTTGGACATCGTCGACTCCTTACTGGTCGAACGTGGGCAGATCAGGCTCCTTTTGCAGCCATACGAGCGTCGTCGGGAGCGTGAACTCCCATGGATCTCCTTCTGGCACCGCGCCGGCGAGATCATCGGTGCGGTTGCGCAGTTCTTCATGAATCGAGATGAACAGCGGATCGTTGAGTCGCGGTGTCTCGCCGCCCTCCCAGATGCTGTCGTTTTCCAGGTAGTACAACATGGCGTCCTTGTACGCCATCGGTACGGGCAGGACAACGCGTGCCGCACCGGCTTGCAGGAAATTGGCGAAAAGCGGATCTGGATCTGTGAGGTTGCTGGTAGCGAGCCATTGGGACTTCTGCGCCCAGAAATAGGGATAGAACAGGTAGGTAATCTGCTCCCAATCGAAAGCCTGTTCGAAGAACTGTGCCCTGGCGCCCTCTTCGAGGGCTCTGAGCACATCGATCTCGGGCAAGGCTTTTGACGGTGATTGCGGATACACCATCGATCCATTTTGGTTAAAGTGCTTTCCCGTCAGCAGCGTGAGGCACAGCTTCTTGAGTTCGCGCTTTTCGATCTCACGGTTCATCGCCTCGTTCCGCCCTTCGATCGTGATCGCGCCCTGTTGGGCCTGAGCTTGGGAGAGCTTTTGATCATATTCGGTCTGCAACGCCTTGTACGCGGTGTAGACCTTGTCGAATGTCGTCAATTGCCACTGTTGATAGTGTTCGTCGGTACGCCTGCAACAAACGGAGACATGAACGACGTAGGCATTGACGTCGTATCCAATCGCCGTGACGGGGATGATGCCGCGGGGATCGTCCGCCGTATCGCCGCCCCAGTACTCGCCATAGCCTCCCGCCCATGCGTGCCGTGCCCGCGTGTCGTTCAGGGCGTGGTGTTGCTCGTCGCCGATCTGGAGGCTGAATTGCGGGTAGTTCTCGTAGATCACCGATGCGTTCGCTTGATAGTGATCCCAGATATAGCCATCCGGGATCACCAGGTCTTTCACGTTTTTCGAGAACGTTTGACCGTTTTGGAGCCCGCTCTGCTCGAAGCCGGTCGAGACGTAGAGGTACTCTTCAGGCGGCGGGCTGACGCCGGTCGCGTTGTAACGCGCGGCGAATATCTCATAATTGGTCGCATTGAAATCGCTCGGTGTCAGCGCACCGCCGGTCTGATCGAGAAATGGCACGGGCGGCGTGGCGTTGAGCGAGATCTGTTTGGCGGCTTCCAGCGACGCACGGAAGTAGGCCGCTGGCTCCGGTACGACAAACTCGATCATCATGCGCACGCCATAGTTGTAGATCTGAGCGCGGTACTTCTTGTCCACCCAGCGATACACGCCGGTGATATGGCCCTGGCCTTCCTTGTTATCCAGACCGTGATCGTTCGTCTCCTCGACCTCGTGCAGAGTCGTGGTAGTGCGTTCGGTTTTTACCTTCTTCTGGATCTTGCTGACGGTTCGATCTACGACTTCGCGCGCGAAGTTGGCGCTGTTTTTTTCCGATTCCTGCTGTGACGTCGCATACGCAAAGTTGCCCTGTGCCGTAATGCTCACCGGCCCGAACCCTCCGGTGACGGTTAATCCCGCCGAGACGCTCATATCCTCTTTGATCGTCTTCTCCGCTTCACGCTTGAGCTCAAATCGGTCTGTTGTCTGCGTATCGCGCTCAGTCTCCTCCGTGTCTTCCTCCGACTGAAATATCGTGGTCTCCGTGCGGTCGAGCACGCGGTGCTTGCGCTCCTTGAACTCTCCCTTCAGGACGTTTTCTATGTGGGCAACCTCGCCGGGTACGTAGGCAAGCAACGTCTGTTTGACCACTTTGAGGTCGCCGATGCCCAAGGGTTTGATGCGTCCCTTCACACTCACGTCACCGGTATTGCCCTTGCCGAAGATGCCCGGAAGAATGCCGGGAAAAAGGCCGACATAGGGGGGGATCAATTTTTTGAGGTCTGCGTTGCCCCACTTGATCACGGCAGCGGCAAACGCCGGATCGCTGCGTAGCACGTAAGCTTCGCGATTCAACTGAGTGAGGTGCGTTTCCAGCGTGCGTGTCGCTGCCGGAAGCGTTGTCGCGTCATTGACGCCAATCCGGGAGAGCACCTTCACCTCGGCCTCAGTTGCCCGAGTCGCTGTCGCGCGGTTCAGCGTGGGCACGGCGCCGATGGCAATGTCGGCGCGACGCAGGGTCCCCTGATCCTGGATCGTCTCCCCCTTGACCGGGGTAACGGGTGTGCGGGCATTGCGTGCCGCAGCAAGCAGACTCTGCGTTGCCGTAATTTCCTTGATGAGACTTTCATGATGAATCTGTGCCGATTCGTCAGACGGCGCGGGCGCATTGCCTGTCGCGGCTTGCACTGGCGCATTGGCCTCCTTGACTGGCGCGGAAGGCAAATCAATTACCGGCGTGGCTGAGAGCGCATCGGCGAAGGTGCGGCGGGTCGTGAGCTTTTGCTGCTCGGCCAGTGCGATGACGTGCAGCCAGCGCAGCGCCGCGACAGGGGTCTCCAGCTTCGGCCCCGCGTCGGGACCGGAAGCATACGCCGCATAGATCGCGTTCCACGCCCAGTTGACGAACTCCGCGCGGCGCTTGGCGTTGATCGATTCGCCCGCAGACGCGATTAGCGCATCGGGGTCGAAGGGATCGTCGGGGCCGAGGTTCGCGAAGGCCGCTCGCGCGGCGTCGCACGCGTCAGCGAGGGTTGCCAACATCGGAAGCTGTTCTTTTTGCTGCCGAAGCTGGTCCGCCGTAGCCTGAGCGCGCCCGGCGGGTATTGACGCCGACGCCCGCCGACGCACGTCCGCACTTGCCCGGTCGTCGCGTATGAGAGAGACCTGCGTGCCGGCCTCCTTCGCGCGCTGCGCAGGGCGCAGCGCCACGAACTTGAACACATCTACCTTCGCGGGATCGGGCATATTCGCCTCCAGTCGCACGACATGACGTAGTCAACGGAGCGAATAATAGGATATCTAACTGGACTACTACAAGAATTCCGAGAGCTTCTTTCGTTGCCGGCGGCGCTCGGCCATCCGTCGGATGCGTTTAGCGCGGCGTCGGACATCTGTCGCAGCGGGCGAGGTCACGACAGGAGTCCGGCATCAGGCATTACTTCGGAGTGTTTGATGTCGCCATGTGGCGAGGGGAGGGGGCTGCGCCAAGACCGTTATCGGGTGTGCAGCACGGGGTGTGAAACAGTCGTATCGACGCAGCAGACAATCGCGTCAACGCCGGCGGCATGCTCACTCAGATACACATGCCCGACGCCGCTGTCGAAGTAAAGGCTATCCCCTGGCCCAAGGCGGTATTCGCTGCCGTTCTCGAACTGCAGCAACAGGCTTCCCGACAAGACGAAGACAAACTCCTCGCCGTCATGGCGAATGTAGTCGGGAAAATCCTCCAGCTTGCGCGCACGAATGTGGGCATGCATCGGCACCATGCGTTTGTCGGGAAGATCGGACGCGATCATTCCGTAGCGATAGTTCGGCGTCTCGTAGATCGCCTGCTTTCCCGCCGCCGTGAATGAGGGGCGTATTGCACCGCCAACGCTGACGTTGCCGTCACCAAAGATGGCCGAGTAGTCGAGATTCAGTGCACGCGCCAGTGCGCCGAACTTGTCGTACGTGAGTGCGATGTCGCCGCGCTCCGCCTTCGAGATGGTCGATACCGCCACGCCCGAGCGCTCGCTCAGCGCCTTCAGTGTCAGCCCAAGCCCTGTGCGCGCAGCACGCAGGCGTGCGCCGACGGTCTCGTGGCTGACTTGGCTATCGGCCTGACGCCGTTTGGCCGGCGAAGGCGGTTTCTTGGGAGCAGGTGGCGTCATGGGCTTCGCTGTACGTGCCGTACTCACATCGTTGGAATGGCACGCGACGTCGTTGATCGGATGGCGTCTCTCAGTGTTTTCTCGTATACGAGAACTGAAATTCTCATATATGATAACTGAAATGTCGGCAGACCCATTCGGTCTACGCCAGCGATCGCATGTTCCCCTTTCCTGAGTTCAAAGAAATGAAGAAAGACATCACGCGTATGCAAACCAACGGCCGCATGAGTCAGGTGGTCATTGCGGCAGGGGTTGTCCATCTGGCCGGGCAAGTGCCGGATTCGCCGGATGGCACGGTCACCGAACAGACGATAGAAGTCCTGAAGCGCATCGACACACTGCTTGCTTCGGCAGGCGTCGACAAGACACGTCTTCTGACGGCGAACATCTGGCTTTCCGACGCGCGTCATTTCGACGAGTTCAATCGCGTGTGGGACGTGTGGATTCCGGAAGGTCATGCGCCCACGCGGGCGTGCGTTCAATCGCCGTTGATGCGCGCCGGCTTCGAGGTGGAAATTGCCGTGACCGCGCTGGCGTAGCACTGTGAGGTGTTCATGAAATTCGACGTACTTGTACTCGGGGCCGGGATCGTCGGCACCTCGACGGCCATTCATCTTCAGCGTCGCGGCCTGAAAACTGCGCTCATCGATCGCGGCGCGCCCGGGCGAGAGACGTCGTATGGCAACGCCGGCCTGATACAACGTGAGGGCGTGTACCCGTACGCGTTCCCTCGCGACATCGGCGCGCTGCTACATTACGCGCGCAATCGATCCACGGACGTTCGCTATCACCCGTCGGCGTTGCCGAGCATCGCGCCATTTCTTGCGCGGTATTGGCACCACTCTGCACCTCGGCGTCACGCACAAATCGCACGCCGGTACAGCACACTGATCGAGCATTGCGTGACGGAGCATGATGCCCTGATCGCGAGTGCCGGCGCGAATGACCTTCTGCGTGAAGGCGGGTGGTTGAAGATCTTCCACACGGCGGGCGCACTCGAGGCCGCGTGTCGCGAAGCCGAGCGTTGGCAGACCGAATACGGGGTGCCATTCGAGCGACTCGATGCGACACAACTACAGCGCGACGAGCCTTCACTTGCCGCGTCGCTTGTCGGCGCCATTCGATACACGGCATCAAATTCGATACGTGATCCCGGCGAACTGGTGACCCGCTATGCCGACTACTTTGCGTCGATAGGCGGACGCATTATTCGTGGCGACGCGACCACATTGACGCCCAACTGGCGAGTGCAGACCAGCGAAGGGGCAGTCGAAGGTCGACATGCCGTCGTCGCGATGGGGCCGTGGTCCGACACGGTAACGCGCCCCTTGGGCTATCGGCTGCCACTGGCGGTCAAGCGCGGATACCACCGGCATTTCCAGCCCGAAGCCGGTGTAACGCTCAACCAACCCGTGTTGGACGCCGAACGCGGCTTCCTGTTGGCGCCCATGAGTCAAGGAATTCGTCTGACGACAGGCGTCGAACTCGCGCTGCGCGATGTACCCAAGACACCGGTCCAGATGGCGGCTGTCGAGCCGTTGGCGAGAGACCTGTTTCCGTTGGGCGCGCCGGTGGAAGCCGAACCATGGATGGGCTGCCGCCCCTGCACGCCAGACATGCTGCCGATCATTGGGCCGGCACCGGTCCATCGCGATCTCTGGTTCGCATTCGGCCACGCGCATCATGGTTTGACGCTTGGGCCGGTCACGGGGCGCCTGATCGCCGAGATGATCACGGGCGCGCCGACGCTGGTCGACCCTGCGCCGTTTCGTGCCGACCGATTCTGACCCGGCTTGTTCGGCGCAACCGAGGCAAAAAAATGCCCTTCGCGAGGAAGGGCAAAATTTGCCGGAGTTTTGGCGATGCCCGGCAAACGGTCGGGGCAGCCCGCTCAAAGCGGGACATGACAATGTTGGGCGCCGATGGCGTCGGATCAAACGAACGGGTTTTCGACGCGCGGCCAGTATTTGAGATCGCGGTGACGAAAGGGCAGGGCTGCGAAGTCGGGCGTCAGTGCGCCTGGCGCCGCGACGTGAACGATGGCCTTCGCACGCGGCGCAAATTCGGCCTGGAAATGCTGCGTCGATTTCACGATCACGAGTCGCTTGGCGTCCATCGCAATGCCGATGCCGGTAAACGCATCCACGCCCATGACTTGTGTCCGAACGGACGCGAGCACGATGTCCAGGCCGTTCGGCCCTTCGACCCAGACCGAGCGGCCCAGTGGCATCGACATCCCGCAAATGCTCTGCGAATGCGCGTCGTGCACGGCGCGCACGGTGACACGCAAGTCGACGGGATCGCCCGACGCAGCACCGCACTTCCCGCCAATGCGAAGGTCTAGCGTGGCGCCAACGCCGGCATCTGCGCAGATCTGAATCGCGCCCAGATCCCAGAAGCAACCCAACGCGACATTCGCGATGCTCCGCTCGATCACCCGCCGAAGGAGGAACGTGCTGTCCCCGGGCGCGCCGCCTCCCGGGTTGTCGGCGACATCGGCGACGACCACCGGCCCCGTGCCGACGGCCAGCGCCACGTCGAGCCCGTGATCCATGTCGTGCCATTTCGGCTGGATCTCGTGTCGCAAGGCCCAGAACTCATCGCCCAGTTGCCTGGCCAGGGCGTGGGCACGCGCCGGGTCACGGTCCGCGATCACCCAAAGCTTTGCGCCGGCCTCGGGGACATCGCCCCAGGGGAAGCCATGTCCCAGCGATACCGACAAAATGCCGTCGTGGCCCTCGAACGACTTCATGCGTCGGACGAAACCGGCCATCGGCTCCGACGTGGTGTGCCAAGCGCCGACCATGCGGCAGTCATGCACGCCGGTGACCGGGGAGACTTTCCCGTCGGCCGTTTGCATCACCAGCCGATAGACCTCATGCAACCGGTCGATCGCATCGGTATGCGGATACTCCTTGTACGCGATGAGAATGTTGGCCGCGCACTGCATCAGTTCGGTGAAATGGCAGTGAGGATCAAGCGTTGCGGCGATCGGCACGTCGGGGCCGACAACCTCCCGAATGCGCGCGAGAAGATCGCCTTCGCAATCGTCGTGCGCCTGCGCGACCATCGCCCCGTGCAGCATCAGTACGACGGCGTCGAGCGGCAGCGCGGCGCGTACCCCGGCGACGATTTCGTCGCGCAGCGTCTCGTAGACTTCCTGAATCACGGGGCCCGACGGTTGAGCCTCCGTGCTCAACCCCTCGACGATTTCGTGTCCGTCCGATTCGGCAAGTCGGCGAAGTTCGGCCAACAAATAGCCGACGCCCTCAGGTGAACGGATGCTGGCGTCGCCGCGGAAGATCCCGTACTCCTGAAATCCTCCCCACCCGGTGGGGCACGGTGCGAAGGTATTGGTTTCGGTAGAAAGATGTGCCGCGAAGATCTTCATGGCGAGTCCAGAGGTGTGAAAAAAACCATTGCACACACTCTATGGGGAGCGCATTGCCTGATTGTGAGCAGTGTGTATCCACATTGACACATAGGCCGCAGCACACGCGTTCAGGCACCGCCGTCGGTGCCGCCCACGGCTATCGCCTTGGCAGCATCACGCGGGCGATCAGGCCACCGTCTCTTCCGTTGAGCAGTGTCAACGATCCGGCGTGCCGCTTCACCACGTCGTTGGCAATGGCCAACCCGAGTCCGGTGCCGCCCGTGTCCCGACTGCGGGATTGCTCCAGACGAAAGAACGGCTCCAGTACCCGTTCGAGATCGCGCTCGGGAATGCCGGGGCCGCGATCGACGATATCGATCTGAACGGCCGCATCGCCGTCGATCAATTCGATTCGCGCCTCGCCGCCGTAACGAATGGCATTCGCGACCAGATTGGTCAGGCAACGCTTCAACGCCAGCGGCTGCGCGAGCAGTGGCGCGATGGCGCCCTGGACGGAGACTTTCTGACCGCGCTCCATCGCGTCCTCGGCGATGGCATCCATGAGGGCATCGATGTCGATGGGACTGACTTCTTCGGTGACCGCCTCGTTGCGCAGAAACGAAAGTGTGGCATCGAGCAACTGCGTCATTTCGTCGATGTCGGCCACCAACCGATCGTTGATCTCCGATCCCTCCAGCGTACGCACGCGAAGACGCATCCGCGTGAGCGGCGTGCGCAAGTCATGCGAGACGGCGGCGAGGAAGCGATTGCGGTCGTTGACCTGACGCCGAATCGCCGCCTGCATCGAGTTGAACACGCGCGCGGCCTGCCGCGCTTCGATCGGGCCCGACTCAGGGATGGGGGGCGCGTCCATGTTGCGGGACAACGCTGCGGCGCCCGCGGCCAGCGACTTGAACGGCATGGACAACATGCGTGCGCCGATCCAGGAGGAGACGAGCAACGGAACAATCTGCACGGTGGCGGCAAGTCCCCATTGCAGCCCGGTCGACATGCCCGGGGGCGGCTTGAAGGCGGCTTCGGAGTACAGCGTGTACACCAGTATTCCGGAGCCGACCTGTGTGAGGGCCACCATGACGAGCATGACAAACAGCAGCCGATAGAACGCGGAGTCGAACGATGGCTTTTGCATGAGGGTCGCGGCTGGCGCCGTAGAAGAGAACGCGAACATGGGCGCCATTATCCCGCCCGCATGTAGCGCCTTCGTCAACAGATTGTTTCAAGTCGGAAACATACGGGCGGGGGCATGTCTCGCGCAAATCCCGAAGGGACGAGACGTCACCGTCGGCGATCAATGTTTCACGCGCGATACAAAGTCCACATGAACCAGAAATATCGCACAAATAACGTTCATCCCGGAGCTAAGACTCGAGCGAGCGCGGACATCCCGCGTGAAACGATCCATACCGCGACGGCACAAGTGATGACCGAATGGCGGAAATCCCGGAGGAGACGACAGTGGCAATCAGTCAGCATCGCAGGCATACCGCAGTCACTTTGCGCCGAATCAGACTTCGACCGAACGGCGGCACCTGGCTGGTCGGCTCGCTTCTGGGGCTGGCGTCAGCGTATGGCCATGCCCAGGCCGTGACGCCGCCCGGCGCCGCTTCGGCGGTCAGTGCCGATGCTGGCGACGCCAACCCTCAGAGCACCGAAAACGCAGCATCCAACGGCGCTGCGCAAACCGTGACCCCGGCGACGGCGAAGGGCGGTGCGACACTCAACACCGTCGTCGTGACCGCGACGCGACGCCGTGAGCCGGCACGTGAAGTGCCCATGCAGATCAACGTCATTTCGGCCGAAGAGTTGCAGAAGAGCGGTGCGAAGACGATGTCCGATTTTCTGTCGTCGGAGCCCGGCGTCGATCTCAATTCTCAGGGCGGAAGCGGTGCCGGTCAGATCAGCATGCGGGGCGTGACCACCGGCGAGCAAACCGGCCCGACCGTGGGTGTCTATGTCGACGACGTGGCATTCGGCGGGAGCACGCTGTTCTCGCAGGGCGCGACGTTCGCGCTGGACATGAGCCTGCTGGACCTGAATCACATCGAAGTACTGCGGGGACCGCAGGGCACGCTCTATGGCGCAGGAGCGATGGGCGGGTTGCTGAAGTACGTCACGAACGAACCGGATACCAACGAGTTTTCCGGCCAGGCGAGCGCCGGCATGTCGACGACGAAGCACGGCGGCATCAGCAATACCGTCAGCGGGGTACTCAATATCCCGATCAAGAACGACGTGGCGGCGGTGCGCGTGTCGGCATTCAGCCAGCATGACGGCGGTTATGTCGATGCCGTCGGGCCGCAGGCGGGCAGTCGAATCGACCGGGGTGATACGTATGGCGCGCGCGCGTCGTTGCTCCTGACACCCACAAGTCAATTCACCGTGCGCTTGAGCGCCATCACCCAGAACATCAATCGCAACGCGCCGAACTACATCGCCTACGACAAGAGCGGTCAACCCGTCGATGGCGATCTGACAACGCGCGTCTATGCGCCGGAGCCGTTCCATCAGAACGTCCAGCTCTATTCACTGGGCGTGGAATATGACTTCGGATGGTCGCGCTTCAACTCGATCACGTCGTATCAGTCGGTGAAGTCGGACCAGCCGCAGGATCTGTCGGTGGTCTACGTGCCGGCGCTCGCTGCGCAAGGGCTGAATCTGGCGTCGGTCGTCGCGGCGAATGTGGCGTCGACGAACAAGGTGACGCAGGAATTCCGCATGACGTCCCCCGCGAATCGACAGCTCGAGTGGCTCGGCGGGCTGTTCTTCACCCGGGAGCGCAGCCAGTCGGATCAGGGTATCGTGGCGGGCTTCCCCGATGGAGGCTCTGCCTCGCTGTCCGGGCTGACGGCACCCAGCACGTATACCGAATATGCCGCGTATGGCGATGTGACGTACCACGTCATTCCGCGACTGGCGCTCACGGCAGGGATGCGCATCGCCCATAACAATCAGACGTTCGAGCAGACCACATCGGGTCTTCTGGGCGGGCCGCCGCAAACGATTTCCGCGCCGTCGTCCGACACGAGCAAGACCTACATGTTCACGGCCAGCTATGGTTTGACGGAGAACAGCAACGTCTACGTCCGCGCGGCGAGCGGCTATCGTCCGGGCGGACCGAACGCGCAGCTCATCAGCCCGATCACCGGGCTGCCCGGCAACGGCAATGCCACGTTCCAGCCCGACACGCTCTGGACCTACGAAGCAGGCTACAAGGCCGATCTGTTCGACAAACGGCTGTCGTTGTCCGCCACCATCTACGACATCGAGTGGAAGAACATCCAGCAGCTCGGCGCAGTGGAAGGCGTCAATCAGGTGCTCAACGCGGGCAACGCGCGCATCAAGGGGTTCGAACTCGCCAGCAGCTTCCGTCCGGATCGGCACTGGAGCTTCGGCGTGGGCTTCTCGTACATCGACGCCAAGCTGACGCAGGGAAATGCGTCCACCGGCACGCAAACCGGCGACCCGCTGCCGAACTCTGCGCGGCTCTCCGCCACGCTGACGGGGATGTACCGCTTCTCGATCGGTTCGTATGCCTCATACGTCGGCGTTGCCGAGCGAATGGTCGGCCGCCGTCACTCGGGGTTCAGCGGCAGCACCGGCCGACCGGATTACCTGCTTCCGGGCTATGCCGTGACGGACCTGATGGCCGGCATCGACTTCCGCAAGGCGAGCCTGAACTTCTATGTGCGCAACGTGTTTGACCGCCGTGCACTACTCGCTGCCGGCACTGCGCTCATGCCGCTTGGCGGCCCGGCGCTCGTTACCGTGGAACGTCCGCGCACCATCGGCGCCGTGCTGACGGTGCCGTTCTGATACGTATCAGGGATCATCGGAGAACTTCAAATGACGTTGCAGCAACAAGACGTGCAGGCTCGTCTCGACGCCCATCTGGCGCGATTCAACCGGAGCGATGCGCCAGGGCTCGTGGTCGGCGTGGCGCGCGACGGTCGGGCGTTGTACCGCAAGGGGTTCGGTATGACGAGCCTCGAACACAGTGTCGCCAATACCCCGGCAACTCGCATGCGCATCGGCTCGACCAGCAAGCACTTTGCTTGCCTGGCTGCGCTGCTGCTGGCGGAAGAGGGCAAGCTCGATATCGATGCAGGGGTTCGCACGTATCTCCCGGCGCTGCCCGAATTGGCGGGCGAACCCACGCTGCGCCAGTTGATGACGCATACCAGCGGCTATCGCTGCTATCTGGACCTGTCCGTGATCGCGCAAGGCATTTCGGCGATCGGGCGGGGCGTGCCGCTGGAAATCGAGCTGCGTCAGCGCGATGTCAATTTCCCACCGGGGGAGCGCATGATCTATTGCAACGGCGGATACCACCTGCTGTCGCAGATCATCGGACAGGTCAGCGGGATGTCGTTCGAGCAGTTTCTCGAGCAGCGGATCTTCCGCGTCATGGAGATGCACGACACGGAGTCCGTCGGCGACGACCTGCGAATTCGTCCGCGCATGGCCACGCAGCACGTGCCCGACGGTGCCGGTGGTTACTTGCGCGGCTTGTTTCCGAGTCTCGATGTCCTGGGCGAAGGCGGTATCGTCTCCACGATCGACGACATGCTGAAGTGGGCTGCACATCTGCGTCACCCCGTCAGACTGGGCAGTCCCGACACGTGGCGAGAAATGCTCACGATGCCGCGATATTCGAGTGGGGAAACCGGCATTTACGCGTTGGGCCTGATGCGAACGCGGTACCGCAACGTCGACACCATCCATCACGCCGGCGGCGTTTTTGGCGGCACGTGCCAGATGCTGACGGTACCCTCGCACGCGCTGGATATCGTTCTGATGAGCAACGGCGCGCCGGTCGATCCCGTCTCGCTGGCGACCGAGATCGTCGATATTGTGCTCGGCGATGACGTGCTCGGTGCCCCACGGCCGGCAGCGCAGCGAACGTCCGAAAATCCCGGTTTGCTCGGCAAGTACCTGAGCGTTGCGCCGCTTCAGTTTGTCGAGATCGTGGAACGGGACGAGGGGCTGCATGCCGTGACGCATAACCAGCCGCATCATCCGCAGCCACTGATCGCGGCCGAGCGCGGCTATCGTATCTTCGACGGTGCGGGGGCGCAAACGCGCGTTGTTCCGCACGCGCGTACGGCAGCAGGGGAAGTCCCGGCCATCGATTTCATCGAGAGCGGGCATGCCGTTACGCTGACGCGATATGACGGTGCCCCGCCGACCGAAGCGTTGGGAATGGCAGGGGTCTGCGGTCGATACTTCAGTCACGACGCCGACGCGCACGCCGTCGTCACGGTGGAGGAGGGGCGTCTGACACTGTCCATCCGTGGCGCGACCGGGGGTGCACGCTATCACCTGGACGCGTTGACGCCTGACGTCTGGACCTTCGCCCCCGCCGATGCCTCGGCACTGTCTACGGGAACGGCGCTTTTCGAGCGCCATGAAGACCGCGCCGAGCGCTTCTCTCTGTACACCTCGCGTACGCGCGCTCTCGCGTTCTCTCGCGTCGACTGACGGTGTCTCGTTGGAGGAGGGACGCTGTCCCCCCTCCAGCAATGTCGCTAGTCGCTGCCGATGTTGACGTTCAAGACTTGGCGAATCGAAGGTTTCTCGTTCGGGCGGTGTTGATGGAAATCCCTTCCACGTTCCCGGTGTCGGCGTGCCTGACGATGGAAATCGTGCCGGTGGCGAGCGCGTTCGTTGCGCTGGGCGCGAAGCGAAAAAGGTCCGTATCGACCGCAAAGACGTCGTAACGGCATTCGCCCGCCCGGCCCGCGATCACGAGCGACATGACGGCGACGTTCACGTCATGCTGTCCTCGTCCCGTTCCGAAGAGCGTCGCGCGAGCGTCGGCTTCTTCGCTGGCGTAGGTGCCACACAGCGCATTGACGTCTTCCATGCTGACCGGCGCCGGGGTTCCGATCCACCGAAAGGTTCTCTCGTGAGCGCAATGTGTGATGCGCAAGTGATCGGCATCGTCCGGATCGGTGGCGGTTCCCCACTGCAACCGGAATGTCCCGTCGCCGCTGGACTCCAGCACGAATTCGCACGGACTGCCTTCGGGGGCGTCATGTTGGTACAGCCAGGGAACGCTCGGTTCGAGCGGACCGCTAAGCGCCATGTCTGCGCCGCGCTCAGCTACGTCATATACGAGGTCGCCGTTCACTTCGCGGTAGGTGCCGGTTCGGGCGACGGCGGGAAGCCGTCTGACCGGCGTCGGCACGGGGTGCTTTGCCATCGGTCCCGCCAGCAGCACATCCAGCATGCGAAGCGAAAGCGCCGTTGGCGCAGGAATTGCGCCGTTACTCAGCAGCACGATATCGATGCCGTGCTCGGGAACGCACAGCATCTGGCATGAACCACCGACGACACCGCCGGCATGATGGATCAGCTCGCACCCGCGATATTGCGTGCGCTTCAGGCCCATCATGTAATCGCTGCGCAGACCGCTGGAGAAGGTCGGTGACGAGAGCAGCGTCTCCCATGTGGCGCGGCTTCCGATCGATTTTTCGCCACGCAAATGGGCGCACCACTTGAGCATGTCGTCGATGCAGGAGACGACACCGCCTTCCCCGAGAATCTCCCGCGAAGGGAAGATCCCCCGGTCGTACGATCCTGCGTCGTTCCTGACATGACTTGCGGCCACATCGCTTCGGATCTGAAAGTCGTCGGGCAGGCAGAACGTATCGTTCATGCCCAGCGGTTCGAAGATCTCGGACGACAGGAACGCTGAGAAAGACTGCGCGCTGACGCGTTCGACGACCCGGGATATCAGGTGATAGCCACCGTTGCAGTACATCATTCGCTCGCCGGCGGGAAAGTTGACGCCGGTTTGCCGGCGCTGAATGTCGAGCATGTAGCCGTCTGGCGGCACGGCCAACCCGTTGGTGAGCAGGGAGATGTCGAGCGCGCAGCGCTGACCGCTCGTGTGGAACATGAGCGAACGCGGCGTCGCGTCTCCGGCGATGCCCGTCAGCGCCGGCAGATATCGCCGGATCGGCGCATCGATGTCCAGCGCCCCCGCTTCACTGAGCAGCAACGCGGCGAGGCACGTCATGTGCTTGGTGGTGGAGCCGATCCGCAAGCGGGTTCGTACGTCCAGAGCGCGCCCGAGTCCGAGGTTTGCCATGCCGTAGGCACGACGTAACACGATCTCACCGCCAATGGCGGCACCGACAACCACGCCGGGCGCATCGCCTCGGTTGAACGAATCAAACAGCGCCGTCAATGCGCTCAGATCAAATGGCTCTCGTTCCGACACGGCATACCCTCCCGAGTCAATTCCGTTCGCACACTGCACTGTCCAGGCCCCAGGGGGTGTCGGGGCCCAGCACGTAGCCGCGCCGGTATTGGAAAGCGGGGCTGCGATCCTCTGCCAGAAAGCAGGGGCCGTCGAGGTCGACCCGATCGCACGACTGTCCGAGGAGGTAGGCCGGGGCGACGCCGAGCGAGGTGCACGGCATGCAGCCGACCATGACCGACAGCCCGAGGTTGCGGATGGGGGCGACCAGCGAAAGCGCTCGCGTCAGGCCGCCGCATTTGTCGAGCTTGATGTTGACGACGTCGTATCTGCGCGCGACGGCGGCGAGGTCGTCCAGATCCTGAAACGATTCGTCTGCCGCGAGGCGAATCGGATATTGCATGGATTCCAGGCACTCGTCCTGGCCCGTCGGCAGGGGTTGCTCGAGCAGGTCGACGCCGATGCGCTGCAAGACAGGCAACATTCGCATCATGTGTGCCGGGGTCCATCCCTGATTGGCGTCGACCGAGAGGGCGACGTCGGGGCACGCGGCTCGAATGGCGAGGAGCCGGTCGGCGTCCGGTGCGCTGCCGTCGAGCTTGATCTTCAGCGCCACGGCACCTTCGTAACGACGCGCCGCCTCGGCCATGGCGTCCGGCGAATCCACGCCGACCGTAAGCGATGTGCGCAATGGCCGCAGGTGGGCGTATCCCGCCAGTTGCGCGACCGTTGTCGCACGACGGCTGGCGGCCAGTGACCACAACGAGGCATCGACGGCATTTCGCGCGCCGCCGGCAGGCATCAGCGCAATGAGATCCTCACGGGAGATACCGCGCTCGATGTCCGCGCGCACGGCGGCAATCTGCGCGGCCATGCTGTCTGGCGTCTCTCCCCGGTAGTAGACGCCGGCCGCTTCACCGAGGCCTTCGTAAGGCCCGGATTGCAGCGAGACGACCAACACATGGGCCGCCTTGACGGTGTGACCCGACACATGGAAGGGGGTGGCCAGCGGCCACTGTTCAATGCGAACCGAAAGCGTGCAGGGAAGGCGCATGTGGGTTCAGGCGTAGCGTTCGATGGCAAGGCGCACGGCGCTGGCGGCGCTGCGCATGAGGAGACAGGCGACGATGAATCCGGTCAGTGCCACCGCAACGATGGCCCATATCAGGCCGGAGGCGGTGTGTTGCAGGTGATCCGACATCAGGCCGATCGCGACAGGGCTGCCCGACTGCATCAGCACCGTTGCCAGCACCCCGATGGCCGCGACTCTCGAGCGCAGATAGGGCGGGCAAATGCTCTGCATCAGCCCCGGAAACATGATCATGCCGGCAACGACACACATGAACTGGGCGCCGAAGAGGAAATAGACGTACGAGACCGACGGCGCGACCAGATAGCCGAGGCTGACCACGCAGGCCCCGAGGGCGCCCCACTCGCACACGCGCAGCGGTGCGAGCACGCCGAGGCGTGTGCCGAGGCGGCGCGCGACGAGCCAGCCGAGCACGCATCCGATGACGCTGCCTGCCATGGCGGCGCTGCCGAGTCCCGCGCCGGCCGTTGCCGGCGTCGCACCGAAGAAGCGCACCGCGACGACCGGCATCCAGCCCGTGACCCCGGCGAAGGCCATGTTGATGAGTGCGATGGCACCGAAGAAGCGGATCATCATCGGCATCTCGCGGCGGAAGTACTCGCTTGCGAGCGGTCCGCGCGTCGGCGCGTCGCCGGTCTCGGGCCGGGGGGCCGAATGTGCGTAGCGCGGCCGGATCATCGCGACGATCAGCACCAGCAACGGGGCGGGGATCGCGACGGCGAAGAAGGCGATACGCCATGTGGACGTGTTTCCCAGACCGAAGGGGAGCGCGCCGTGCATGGTTTCGATCCCCTGGATCAGCAACCCGCCGAGCGCCATGCCCGCACCGGCACTCAACAGATTGACGAGCGCAAACACGGAATTGGCGAGGATGCGCTGACGTGCGGGGAAGAGGTCGGGGAGCAAGCCATAGATGATCGGCATGAGCCCCGCTTCACCGATGCCCAGGCCGATCGACGCGATGAAGAGTGTCCAGAATCCGGTCGCGAGACCGCAAGCGGCGGTCGCCGCGCTCCAGAGCAGGATGCACAGCGCCAGCACGACACGGCGATCCACGCGGTCCGCGAGCCAGCCGATGGGGATCGCGGCCGCGCCCGCGAACAGCGCGATACCTGCGCCTTGCAGCAGCCCCACCTGAATGTCGGCGAGGCCGAACTCCGCGCGGATGAGTTCGGCCAGAAGCACCAGCATCTGCCGATCGACGTTGGCGAAGAACGTCACGATGACGAGGGCAAAGAGCCCGAGCCATGCGCCGATCCCCGCATATCGCTCGCGACGCGACGCGGTGGCATACCGCGGAATTTCGGTATTTGAGTCGAACATTTGAAATCCAGAATTTGTGCGTCAGCGCGCGAAGGCACCGGCGGCCAGACGCGCTGTCATTGCGCGAAACGCTCGTTGCCCACCAGTCCGATGCGTGTCACGCCCAGCCGTTGCGCCGACGCCATGACCGTGGCGACAGACCGGTACGGCGCTTGCGCGTCGGCGCGCAGGTGAAGCTCGGTGGGCGGCGTGGACGTCGCGGCTTCGGTGAGATGGGTTTCCAACTGGGCGCGGTCGCTGAGCGGCAGTCCGTTCCAGGCGAGCGCGCCGCTCGCATCGACGTCGACCTGCACGACGACCGGCGGCGCAGGGGGCGCGGCATTGGAAGGCGTTGGCATGTCGAGTTTTACGGCATGCGTCTGAATCGGAATGGTGAGAATCAGCATGATGAGCAGGACCAACATGACGTCGATGAGTGGCGTCGTGTTGATCTCCACCATGATGTCGCTGTTCTCGCCGGCACCCGATGACAGGGTCATGGCCATGACAGTCTCCTGGGGGAGCGCTTCGCGCGCTATTGGCGCGGCGGCGCTTCGGTAATGAAATCGACCTTGGCGATGCCCGCGCGCTGGCACGTCAGGACAACGCGTCCGATGGCGGCGTAGCGGGCATCGAGGTCGCCGCGAATATGCACTTCGGGCTGGGGCGACAAGACGGCGACCGCCTTGAGTTTCTCCAGCAACGTTGCGGCGTCGGGAATCCGTCGTTCGTCCCAATACACCTCGCCATCGCGGGTGACGGCGAGGACAACGTTCTGGGGCGTGGTCTGCAGCGGTTGCACCGCTTCCTTCGGCAGCGTGACGGGAACGGTGTGCGAGACCACCGGAATCGTGATCAGGAAGATGATGAGCAACACCAGCATGACGTCGACGAGCGGCGTCGTGTTGATGGTCGCCATGACTTCGTCATGCTCTGCGCCGCCGCTCCCGCCGGAAAGGGACATTGCCATGACATCACCCTACGCGAGCGACTTGCGAGGTACGGGTCGCCACGATGGCCGAAGCCGTCGTCTTTCCCGTGAGCAGCACGTTGTGCAGTTCGCTGCCGAACTCGCGCACCCGCTCCATGACTGCCTTGTTGCGACGCACAAGCCAGTTGTATCCGAGCACTGCAGGCACGGCGACCGCAAGACCGATGGCCGTCATGATCAGGGCTTCGCCCACCGGGCCCGCGACCTTGTCGATGGAGGCTTGCCCGGCAATGCCGATTGCGGTGAGTGCGTGGTAGATGCCCCAGACGGTTCCGAACAGGCCAATGAAGGGCGCGGTGGAGCCGACCGTCCCGAGAAAGGACAGGCCGTCCTGGAGTCGATTCGACACGCCGGTCATGGCGCGTTCGATGGCGCTCGCGACCCAGGTATTCAGGTCGACCTGATCGAGCAAGGCACCGTGGTGGTGGTCTCGCGCCGAGAGTCCCGTTTCCGCGATGTAACGGAACGGACTCCCTTCGTCGAGCATGCGCACCCCTTCGGACAGCGACGCGGCGTTCCAGAACTTCTTCTCTGCCGCACGTGCGCGACGCAGCACCTTGGCCTGCTCAAGCAGTTTGGCGACGATGATGTACCAGCTTCCCATCGACATGATCACGAGAATGAGCAAGGTCCCGCGGGCGATCATGTCGCCCCCTTCCCACAGGGCTTCCAGCCCGTAAGGGTTGGCGACGCTCGCGGCGGCATGGGCGTTGAACGAGGCGAACGCCGCCAGCAGCGATACGATGGCTGTCGGCGCTTTGATGCCGCGAGCCATTGGCGTGAGCGGCGTGGCACGATGGGGGAACTGAAACATGGTCGTCTCCTTGACGTGAATTCAGGGTTTGAGGATGGGCTGTTGAGAACAGCCTCAATTGAGTTGGAAATCGAACGGCACCTGAACGCGGACTTCCTGGCCCTGTGCCACGCATTCGAACTGCCGGACGGCGTTTTCGGCTGCCCGGTCCAGCACCGGGGCGGCCGATCGGGCGATACGAAGCTGTTTGATCTGACCGTCGGTGCCGACCACGAACTCGACGAGCACGTTGCCGGTGACGTTGTCGCGGAGCGCTTCACGCGGGTATCGGATGCCGGCGCGAACCTGAGCGGAGTTCGGGCAAACGACGCCGACATTGGCCGGTACCGGCTTGCTCACGGGCGGCGCTGGCGGCGCAACCGGCGCCGTGGCGACGGGCTTGTCGGCTTGTGCGGCGATGGCGTTCGGTTGCGGCGCTGTCTGCACCTGAACTTCAGGCGGTGGCACGTACGCCTTGGGTTGAACGACGGGGCGCGGCGGGGGCGCGATCTTTTTCACCGGCGGGGGCGGGGGCGGCGGAGGAGGCGGTTTGATCTCCTCGATGATTCGTGTCTCAATGGGGGCCTGAATGATCGTCGCGACGCGGGTCGCGAGCCCGCTGAGCAAGGCATACAGAATCAGTGCGTGCAGCAGTAGCGCCACTCCGATACCGAGCAGTCGCCGGGCGGGCGGTTTGGGTTGGGCGTAATTCATGACTACGTGTCTCCTGCCTGCTTATGTCTTGTGTGGAGTCACGTTACGGCGCAGGTATTTCTGTTTGATCTCAACTTTGTATCGGGTTTGATACATACGAGATGCCGCGCGCAGGGGGGCGGAATATTTCAAGACTGCAACAATGCAGCAAGATTGTTGGCACGTTCGTCGCGGATAATCAGCCGGCAGGGGAAAGCGGACGACGATCCGACGTGGTGGGAGACAAGAAGAGGGAAATGACAATGGCAACGCACGTACTTGTCGTCGATGACGATGCACAGATCCGCAGTCTGCTTTGCGACTGCCTTGCCGACTTCGGCATGAGCTGCATGCAGGCGGCGAACGGGGAGGAGATGCATCGCGTGCTCGAGCACAGCGATATCGACATCGTCGTGCTCGATCTGATGCTGCCGGACAGCGATGGTCTGACGCTATGCCGGGAGCTGCGCACGACGTCGGAGATTCCCATCATCATGCTCACGGCGCGTGGCGAGACCACGGACAGAATCGTGGGGCTCGAGCTTGGGGCAGACGACTATGTCGTGAAGCCCTTCGAGCCGCGCGAGCTGGTGGCGCGCATTCAGACGATATTGCGTCGCACCCGAACACAGACGAGGCCGTCCCCCGAGCCGAAGGACGAGCGTCGGTTCGCCGGGTGGCGCCTCAGTCTGATCGGCCGCCACCTCATCGCACCCGATAACACGGTCATTCCGCTCTCCAACGCGGAATTCAGACTCCTGAATGCGTTT
Organism: Pandoraea pnomenusa; assembly: GCF_040391475.1. Lineage (GTDB taxonomy): Bacteria > Pseudomonadota > Gammaproteobacteria > Burkholderiales > Burkholderiaceae > Pandoraea > Pandoraea pnomenusa_C. The sequence goes on from NZ_JBEBXS010000002.1 coordinate 131,080, forward strand.
CTCTCTGCCCCGGGACGCGTGTTGAGCCGCGAATATTTGATGGATACGGCGCGAGGCAAGTCCATCGATGCGTTCGATCGCAGCATCGATGTGCAGATTTCGCGTCTGCGCCACAAGTTGCGGGAAGACATCAAGGAGCCGCGCCTGCTGCGGACGATTCGTGGCGAGGGCTACATGCTCGACGTTCGCGCACGATCGGATATGGAAGCGTGAGTTCCGGTGCGCGCCGGGTCTCCGATGGGGGCGTTCGGTCTTGAACCGGCCGCCGGATCACGGCTCCTGGCGTACCAGCTCCGGAGAGAGTCGTCCGACGTCGGCGGCCAGTTGCAGGCGCGCGGTCTGCCAGCCGGTGTATGCCGCAATGCGCTGTTGCTCGGCATCCGTCAGGTCGTTCTGGGCTTTGAGCCATTCGAGCAGCGTGCCCACGCCCGCCTTGTAGCGTCCGAGCGCGACATCCGTCGTCTCTCTCGCATGTGTCAGCAACGTCTCGGAGAGCTGCAAGGCGTCGGCGCTGCTGGAGAACACTTCGTAATGACGCCAGACATCCGCTGCGATCCGGCGCTTGACCAGATTCAGCGTCTCGCGGCGCCGGTCGGCCTCGGCCTGCGCGTCGCGTACGCGATAACCACGCGAGAAGCCCTCGAACAAGGGGATCGAGATCTGCACACCGATACTTCGGTTATTGATCACCTGACGGCTCGTGACCTGCGTGATCGGCGTATCGCCACGGTCGGCCCAGGCCACGAAAGAAACCGTCGGACGTCCCTGGGCGCGTACCACATCGATGTTCGCCTCCGCCGCCTCGAGTTCCGCCTGTGCGGCCAGTACCTCCGGGTGACCGGCCAGCGCCTGGTCGAGCATCGGGCCGATGGCCCGACGCTCGGCGATGACATTGACAGGTGGCAAGGGGGCAAGGGGCAGTGCCGTGTCCGGGCGTGCGCCGATAGCCAGCGCCAGTTGCCCCAGCGCCAGACGCGCGGCGCTCTCGGCCTGCAGCGTGGCGAGACGCATTCGCGACCAGGTCGTCTCCGCCTGAAGTCGGTCGGCGCGCGCACCGATACCGGCACCCAGCCTTGCGGCGGCGGCGTCGTAGCTCTCTTTCGCGATGCGCTCCGCTTCGCGTGCCGAGCGCAGCACGCCTCGCCGGGCTTGTGCTTCGTAGTATGCCCTCACGACGTCGAGGAAAACTGTCTGCAAGCCCGCTTCGCGAGACGAGACGGCGGCGTCGACCAACGCCGTCTCGCGAGCCACCGCCGCTGATCGCTGACCGAAGTCGTACAGTACCCACATCAGGTTCAATGCAATGTCTGTGCTACGCGTGTTCAGCGAGGAATTGAATTCCGGCGAATCGTCGTAGGCGACACGCTGGTCGACGCGTGCGACGCTTCCCGTGGCCGTCACATTCGGAAGATAGGCCGCGCGAGCGATGCCAAGACGCGCCTGCCGTGCCTGCATTTCCGCCCACGACTGACGTGTTCGCGGGTCGGAGGCCAATGCCATCGAAACGGCATCGGACAACGTCAGCGGTGTGTCGATCCTGTTGACGAAAGGGGGGGCGATAGCGGACGCCACCGGGGCACCTGTTGCCGCGGCGGTGGGCATCGCTGGCATGGCGATTCTGGGCGACGAGGCGGACGTGGGTGCGCTCGGCGGCACATCGAGCAGCGCCGGTGGCGGCGGCACCATGGCATGCAGCGGGTCGTCCCAGCCCCACGCGTGAGCCGTTTGAGGGAAGCCACCCGAGATCACTGCGAGACCGGCGAGGAACCCCGACATGCAACGGCTGGCGGTACGGTGCACAGTGCTCATGCCGATGCGGCGTCCGCCTCACGCACGACCGCCGCTTCAGCGTGAAGCACCTGCCCCGCTCGCCGAACATCGTGGACGATACGCCCGGCTGCCAGCATCAGTTCACGCGACGCCGTCACGATCGTCTCGGGCCGGTGCGCGACGATGATGCGGGTGATGGGCAGCATCGCAACGGCGGCGTTGACCTCCCGTTCGCGCGCAACATCGAGATGGCTGGTCGCCTCGTCAAGAAACAGCACGCTTGGGCGTTTGTAGAGCGCACGCGCGAGTAATACGCGTTGCTTCTGTCCACCGGAGAGCACGGTGCCCATGTCGCCGACGAGCGTGTTGTAGGCCATTGGCATGGCGGCGATGTCGTCGTGAATGGCGGCGACTTGCGCGCAGTCGCCCACCCACGACAGATCGGCATGCGGATCGAAGAAACTGATGTTCTCGGCGATGGTGCCGGCGAACAGCGTGTCGTCCTGCAGCACCGTCCCCGCAAGCTGGCGCAGCTTGTCCAGTCCGACATGCCCCACGGGCACGCCGTCGAGCAGCACTTCGCCCTCGGTCGGCGGCAGGATACCCAGCAGCACATTGATCAGCGTCGACTTGCCGCCACCGGAAGCGCCGGTGATCGCCACCGATTCGCCGGCTTCGATCCGGAAGTTCACGCCGTCGAGCACATAAGGCTCATGCTCGCTGTAGCGAAAGCGAAGATTGCGTACCTCGATGACCGGCACCGACGGCGTATCGCTCAATTCGGCGGCGTCGCGCCAGGTTGCAGGCGACGCCGGTTCCGGCGCATGCAGCACGATATCGGCCAACCGCTCGCCCTGCAGTTGCATCATCTTCACATCCACCCACTTGTCGAGCAGCGCACTCACGCGCGTGTCGAACATCAGCTTGTAGGCCATGAACGCGATCAATGCGCCGACCGTGAACGTGCCGCCCAGCACGAACCGCGCGCCCAGCCAGACGATGACGATGGTCTCCAGGCCGAACAGTACGCCGCTCAATGCGCGATAGCCGAGCGCCATCTTCTGGATCATGAGATCGGCGTTGATCTGATTGACGAGCAGGGTGAGCCAGCGCGAGCGCCGTTCGTCCTGCTGACGGAACAGCTTGATGGTCTTTACGCCGCGCACGGTTTCGAGGAAGTGCGTCTGCTGCTTGGCGGTGTGGATGATCTGGGCCTCGGTGGCGTCGCGCAGCGGCACGAACCACAGCCATCGCCCGAAGGCATAGAGCGCCATCGTGCCTACGGCGATCCACGCGAGCGGTGCGCTGAACACGAACATCATGGCGAGGGTGAGGGTCATCACGAGACCGTCGAGCATCGCCTCGAGAAACGACGTTGTCAGCGTACGCTGGATGGCGTCGATGGCGCCGAAGCGGGAGACCACGTCGCCCAGATGCCGCTTCTCGAAATAAGTGATCGGCAGGCGCAGCAGATGCATGAACACGTTGCTGCGCCATTGCAGGTTCAGCGTGGTACCAAGGAACATCAGCACCCAGCCGCGTGCTACCGTGGTGACCTGCTGCATCAGCAGCAAGAGCGCGAAGCCGATGGCCAGCGTGGTGAGCAGGTCGCGATCCGCACTCGGTAGCACATGGTCGATGACCCACTGCATCAGGAACGGTTGCAGCACCATCAGCACTTCGAGCACCAGCGCCAGCATGACCACGTGCGTGATCGAGGCGCCGAGGCCGGTAATCCGCCCGATCAGGCGTTGCAGGCGCACCGGGCTGCGCTCGCGCAGGGGCGAGAACTGGGCTGTCGGCCAGAGTTCCAGCGCGACGCCCGTGAAGCTTCGCGAGATCTCCTCGAACGAGCATTTCCGGATACCCATCGCCGGATCGAAGATCGTGACCGTGCGGCTACTGACTTCGCGCAAGACCACGAAGTGATTGAACTCCCAATGCAGGATGCAGGGCAGGCGCAGCCTGGACAGCGCATCGATGTCGAGCTTGACCGGGCGCGAGGCAAGCTCCATGCGGGCGGCCAGTTGCACCAGTGCACCGAGCGTCAGCCCTTTGAGCGAGACCGGGAAGCGTCCGCGCAGTGTTGCCAGATCGGTCTCGTGGCCGTGATAGCCGGCGATCATGCCGAGACAGGCCAGCCCGCATTCCGCCGCCTCCGTCTGCAGCATGAGCGGCATGCGTTGGCGAAACCCCAGTGCCAGACGTTCAAGCATGATTACAGTTTCCCCGACAGGCTCTGGACGGGATCGAACGCCCATTGATAAAGACGGCGACGTTGTTGAAGCAGATCGGCCTCGACCTGCATGCCCGAGCGCAATGCCCACGGTTGGCCGAGCGGCGACGTCGGCGTGGTGTTGAACGAGACCGTGATGCGATATAACGGTTCGGCCGCTCCCCCGCGCTGTGCACCGGCGGCGTCGCCGAGTTGTTCGGCGGGCAGCGCGGTCTGCGCCACGGCTTCGACGACACCGGGCTGCTGCCCGAAGCGCTCGTATGGGTAGGCCTGATAACGCAACAGCACCTTGTCGCCGGGTTTGACCGCACCCACCGACCGGCTGGGTGCATAGAGTTCTGCCTGAAGCCGCGACCCGGCAGGCACGATGGCGGCCAGTGGCCGACGCGCGTCGACGGCCTGTCCGACGTCGGCCACGACTGCCGTGACGATGCCGGCCTGCGGCGCCACGATCACGGCGCTGCGCTTGGCTTCGCTCTGACTCAGGGCTTCGGCGTTGCCCGATAGCTCCCGGTCGATGGCGGCGAGCTGCTTCTCGTGCTTCAGTGCGAGTTCGGCGAGGGCGTTTTGCTGCGACGTCAGGTCGGCGCCAATGCGAAGCCGCTCGCGCATGAGCGTCTGCAACTGGCTGCGTTGGTCGAGGGCGTCGGCCTGTTTCTGGTCGGCCTGCTCTTGCGAGATGTAGCCCTGACCGACCAGACCGCGGTATCGCAAGGCCGTCTGCTCGGCAAGCGCAGCGCGTTCGCGCTGTCCGGCGATCTGCACGTCGAGCGCACCGGCCTGGCCGCGCAGTCCTTTGACGGTGGCTTCGAGGCTGCTGTGCTCACCGGCCTGAATCGCGCGAGTTTTCTCGCGCGAGTCCCGCAGGCTTTCGTCGCGCTGGCGCACTTGCGCGCTGATGGCGGCCTGTGTGGCGCCCAGTGCGCTCTGACGCTCGCCGGAGACCACAAACAGGACATCGCCGGATGTCACCCGTTGCTCGTCGCGCACGCGCCGCTCGACCACGATGCCGCTGTCGGGAACGTAGAGCTTGATCAGGCCGAGTTCAGGGACGAGTTGACCGTGAACGGTAGCGCGTTGGGTATAGCTGCCGAACGCCAGAAAGCCGATCACGGCGATGGCGAACGATGTCAGCACAACGGTGAGCAGGCGCATCGAGAGCGGTTGAACGAGGACGATCTCCCCGAGGGAGGTCGTCTTTTGCGCGGCAAGCGCTTCTTCGCGGAATAGGGGCACGGTGTGGTTAGGTGGGCGTCGGGTGCGGCATCACATGGGCGGGAGTGATACCCGGCGTCGATCACTCGCGCATGGAAGAACCGGCGCGAGTGATTTTCGTGCAATCAGAACGTCGGGCCGGGACCACTCGGCACGACTTTGGTCACGCCGGCCGCATTGGTTTGAAACGGCGGCAATTTCAGGTTGGAACGTGTCATGCCCACGCCTCCGCCAACCTGTGCAATCTCTGCTGTCGACAGTTCCACTGGCGGCTGGACTTCGGTGCTCTGCGGCTTGGTATCAGTCTTGATTGTCATGGTCAGCGCTTCGGAAAAATGAAGAGTGATATGTGGCGGGTGCGTCAGTGCGCGGACCTGAAGTCCGGCCCGTTCACCAGCGGCCGGGCGGTGCCGATCGAAGTGTTGACGAACTTGCCGGCGCCCCCGCCGACCTGTGCGATCTCTTCAGCAGTCAGTTCGGCGGGTTGCTCGACGTCGGGGCTTTGCGAGGTCTTGGGTGTTTCGGTTGCCATAGCGATGGTCTCCAGAAAACGAATCAGGCGAAGGCGCTGAGAGAAAGCGAAGACAGCCGTCGTGCCGGGCAATCCGCTCAAGTTATTGCGGCGGACCTCGGCGCACGACCAAAATGCGACCTTCGATTGGGATGCTAGCCATCGGGCCGGTAGGGCGCATTGGACTAAAGTCGTATACGCGATGCGTATCGGGGAGGGGGACGTCAGGCAGGGAGCTGACAGGGGCCGTTAGAAGGGCCAGTAAAGCGGGGCGATGATCACGACGACCGTCAACGACCAGAGCGCGATCAACAGGCCGATTTTCCAGTAATCGCCGAATGCATACGCGCCCGGCCCGTACGTCACGATGTTGACGGGCGTACTCATCGGCGTGAGGTGAGCGGCCCCGGCGCCCAGCGCCACGGCGATCAGGAACGGCGTGACCGACACGCCCAGTTCCTGCGCGGTCGCCACGGCGATCGGCACCATCACCAGTGCTGCAGAATTGTTGGAGATCACCTGCGTCAGCACGCACGCCACGAGAAACAGGCCGGCCATCACGGCGCGAGGCCCACCTGCACCAACGACCTGAATCACGTAATCGCCGAGCAGATAGGCGAGCCCCGTATTCGACATGGCGGTCGCCAGCGGGATCAGTGCGCCGACCAGAATGCAGGTATTCCAGTCGATGCGATACAGCTGATCCAGCGTGATGACGCGCATGAGCACCATCGCCGTCACGCACATCAGGGTGGCGACGGCAGCCGGCACGACATTGGTCGCGAGCATGACGACCAGCGCGGCCAGAATGATCAGGGCTTCACGCGCCCCCCGACCCAGCGCCACGGTTTGCCGCCGCACGGTTTGCGGCGCTTCGACCATCAACAGTTGCGGGTCGGAGAAGTGCTTGTCGAGCGCTTCCCACGTGCCGCGAAACAGCAAATGGTCGCCGGCGCGCAAGGCGGTCGGCACATTCCCGAGATCCTGATTGCCGCGCTGCACCGCGAGTACGATCAGATCGCCTTCGTGTGTCGCCATGCCGGGGAACACGGTTTGACCGATCAAGGCGGAGCGCGACGGAATGACGACTTCGGCGAGTCCCGAGGATCGATTGAACAGCGCGTTCGTGAGCGTGTGCGCCTCCGACACCGGCTCCCGGATCGCCAGACCGAGATCGCTGGCGAGTTGTGCGATGTTCCCCGAATTGCCTCGCACGAGCAGATGCTGCCCCTCGGCGAGCGGCGCCGCATCGATGGGGTGATTCTCGTCGTCCACCACGCCCAGCAAATCGACGCCCGGATACGGCGCCGGGTCGATGTCGCCAAACGTCCTGCCGATGAGGCGAGAGCCTGACCGGATACGCAGGCGGTACGTCCCATCGGCAATCCGGTATTGCTCGACCAGGGTATTCGCATGCTGGCTGAAGTCGGCGGGCAGCGCGCTCGACTGCCGCTTGGGGAGCAACAGCGGCCCGAGTACCAGAATGATGAAGAGCGTGCCCGCGAAGAGCGGCAGGCCGACGATGGACCACTCGAAGAAGCGGATGGGGGTGCCGCCGGCTGCATCTGCCGCATTGGTGGCGATGACATTGACCGGGCTGCCCAGCAACGTCAGCTTTGCCCCGGTCAGACAGGCAATCGACACCGGCATCATCAGTTGCGATGGCGGAATCTTCATGCGCACGCAGATCACGACGGCGATCGGCAACATTGCCACCACGGCCCCGTTCATGCCGATCAATGCCGTCGATACGGCACTCAGGATCAGGAGCGAGGCGATGAGACGCTTCGGGTGACTGCCCGCATGGCGAATCAGCCACTGTCCGGCCCAGGTGCCCACGCCGGTGGTCTCCAGACCGATACCGATGCCCAGCAACGCCGCGATGAAGACGATCAGCGGGTCACCGAACCCGCTGAGCGCCTCGTGCATCGTGAGTACACCGCTCAGGTAGAGCGCGATCAGCGACATGACCGCGACGACAGCCGCAGGCAAACGGTTCCAGATGAACAGCGCCATCGTCACGACCAGCACCAGCGACGTCACGACCATCGGATTCATCGACGACCGCCTCCTGACGAATGAGACCGCTAGTAGCCGAGCGCCGCACCGTCGCCGCGTGGATCGGCGCCGCCTTCATAGCAGCCGCGTTCGCGATCGACAAGAATGCCGTGCGCATGCCCCATGTTGTCGTTCCAGTCCGTGACCATCTGCACCGGCTGTCCGCGACGCTTGAGTTCCCGCACCACCTGATCGGGAATACGACCTTCGAGCGACATATTGCGCGACTTGGTGCCCCACGTGCGCCCCATGAGCCAGCGCGGCGCTTCGATCGCCTGTTGCACGTCGTAACCGAAGTCGATGATGCGCGTGATCATCGCCGCTTGTGTCTGCGGTTGTCCTTCCCCGCCCATCGAACCGAAGGCGAGGTAGGGCTTGCCGTCGCGGGTCATCAGCGCGGGAATCAACGTGTGGAAGGTCTTCTTGCCCGGCGCCAGGCAGTTCGGATGGTTTTCGTCCAGCGAGAAGAACGCACCGCGGTTCTGCATGATGATGCCGGTGTCGCCACCGGTCACGGCGCTGCCGAAGTCGTGATAGATCGACTGGATCAGCGAGACCACCATGCCTTCCTTGTCGGACGCGCAGAAGTAGCACGTGTCGCCGTCCGGGGGCAGCCGCGCGTGGGCGTGCGCATAAGCGATGCCGGCCGGCACCGTGGCGATGTCCAGCGCGTGTGCGGGATCGATCAGTTTGCGTCGTTCGTCGCCGTACGCTTTGGAGATGAGCTTGTCGACGGGGATCGAGACGAAACGCGGGTCGGTGAGCCATTCTTCCCGGTCGGCGAATGCGATTTTCACGGCCTCGGCCAGAAAGTGATAGTAGTCCGCCGTGCCGTCGCCCCAGGCGCGCACGTCGAACCCTTCGATCATGTTGAGAATTTGCAGCGGCGTGAAGCCCTGCGTATTCGGCGGCAGTTCGTAGACCGTATGGCCACGGTAGTCGGCGCTGATCGGTGTGACCCATTCCGCCTGGTACGCGGCGAAATCGCTGGCCGCCAGCGGCGACCCGGCAGGCCCGAGGCCCTTGCAGATGCGCTCGCCGATGGCGCCCTCGTAGAAGCCGGCGCGCGCACCGTTCTCCGCAAGATGTTGCAACGATTGCGCCAATGCCGCCTGCACCAGACGGTCGCCGTCGACCGGCACGCGGCCGCCCGGCAGGAAGATGGCGGCGGTTTGCGGGTACTGCTTGAGGATCGGCTCGTCCTGCACGGTCCAGTCGACCAGCGAGCGCGAGACCGGCACGCCGTCGCGCGCGTAACGGATGGCCGGACCGAAGAGGGCAGCCCAGGGCAGACGTCCGAAACGTTCATGCGCCAGACGCCATCCGTCGATCGCCCCGGGCACGGTCAGCACGGCCTTTGGCCCGCGTGCACCGATCTCGGTCGCACCCGCTTTGCCGCGATACAGGTCCAGCGTTGCCGCTTGTGCGGCGGGACCGCTGGCGTTGATGGCGTGGATCTGGCCGTCCGCCGGGTCGGCGATCAGCCAGAAGCCGTCGCCGCCGAGTCCGGCCATGTGCGGGTAGGCCACGCAGAGGACCGCGTTGGCCGCGATGGCGGCATCGACCGCCGAGCCGTCGCGTTGCAACATCTCGACGCCGGCCTGACTGGCCAGATAGTGTGGCGTCGCCACCATGCCTTGCGGGGCACGCGTAGGGGGGCGGCCCGTGCGGGGGCCATTGGCATGACTCATGATGTTTGACTCCTGTGCGGGAGATCCGTCGGCGCGCGAGAGGGCAGGGGATCGATCGCGGCTTACGAGGCGCGGTCGTCGAACTCCATGCCGGCGTCTCTCACCTTGTCTTTCGAGTGATCCATGAACCGCGTGATGATCGGCAGCGCACCGGCCGCGATCACGCACAGCAGTCCGATGGTCACGAGGAACCCGTTGTTGCCGGTCGAGCCGTGACTCACGACCGGAAAGGCGACAAACATCAGGATCAGTGCAAGCGTTTCGGCAACGAGCTTGTCCATGACATTCCCCTCAGGCGAGGACCACGAGGGCGACCGTCCCGATGCCGGTCAGGATCGCCACGATGATGGTCCACGGAATGGCGAGCCGCATGACGGCGCCCTCTTGTCCCTTGATCCCCGTGATGCTGGTGCCGAGCACGATGTTTGCGGGGCCGATGGCGTTGCCGTACGCGCTACCTGCGGCCTGGGCGGCGATGATGGCCTCTACCGGCATCGAGTGAAGCTGGGCGACGTCGCTCTGCAAGCCGCCGAACAGCACATTCGACGCAGTGCTACTCGACGTCATGAAGGCACCGAGCGCGCCGATCACACTGGCAATCCCGGCGTAGACGAGCGGGGGCGATACGTCGGCGATCCCGTGGGCAAGCACCATGGTCTGGCCACTGTGGTCAAGAATTCGGCTGGTCACCAGAAACGCGATCACCGGCAGCGACGCGGGCACGCCGTCCGTCAACAGCGAGCGGCCCAGGTTTTCCCCACCGTGGCGCGCTTGCCACGCCGCGTAAAACCCGTTGGATCGATAGACGACCCACACGACGACTGCGGCGATCAACAACATCGTTCCCGGGTGCGTCAGCAGGGAAAACGGCGCATATCGCGCAGTGGCCGCATTGGTGACGCCAAAGCCCGTGGTGACCTCGGGAAACGGCAAGCCGATTCTGAACTGGCGCAGCGCGTTGTTCAGCGGATCGATCAACTGAATGCTCAACGTGACGATGGTTAGTACTACATATGGCATGAATGCCATACCGATGCTCATCACGGGCTTTTCTGCGTTGATGTCGGTACGCACGGCCGATTCGTCCATGGCGGGGCGCTCGGGGACTTCTTCGACCGGTACGGGGTCACTGTAACGGCGCCAGCGCGAGAGCGGGTACAGCGCGATCATCGCCACGGCGGCGGCCAGGAATGTCGACAGTTCCGGACTGAGGAAGGCGAACAGCAGTTGTCCGACGCCGAGAATCGTGCCGAGGATCAACACGAGCGGCCATGCGTGACGCACTGCGGGGCCGCGTCCGTAGAGCCACACGATGAGCAGGCCGCCCATATATGTCGGGATGAGCAGCAGCAGGCAGGATTCGAATGCGGCGCGGGTCACGTCCTGCACCTCCGCCACCTGCAACGTCGCCAGCCAGCCGACCCCCAATGTGCCGAAGAATCGGGCCCATGCGTGCGCGATGATGGAAATGGCGGCCGCGTATACGGGTCTCACGCCCATGGCGAGCAGGAGGGGGGCCACGACCACAATCGGCGCGCCGAACCCCGCTATGCCCTGAAGAAACGACGAGAAGATCCAGCCAAGGGCGAGGATGATGAACAGCTCGTTGCGGCTGAAGCGCGAGATGCCGTGCCGGAGCGCGTCATAACCACCGGCCTGTTTCGTGATCTGGTAGAGGAGCAGGGCCGGCCACATCACGTACAGAATGAAGATGGCGTCCCAGATGCCCTTCGCACTGGCGACCGTCAAGGTCGAGATGGGGGTGCGAAAGGCGAAGAAAGCGATCAGGCCCGCAACGAACATGGCGCCGGGGCCCGCCTCGGGGGCCCGCCACCGAAGCGGCACAAGGAAGACCAGCAGGGCAACGATGGAGAGCGTTGCCAGAATCCAATGGAGCAAATCGACTGGAACGGAAGCGTAGGTCATTGTGCCACCTTCTTATCATCGCGTTTGCCGCCCCCGGTGCGAATCGTTTGGTTCTTTATATGTAAGTGATTAATACTAGGTGCTGACGAGATTTCCGCAAGCCGATTTTCCTTCGTCAGCCTGCGGATTCCCGCGGAAATGCCTGATTTGGATTACAAGATAAATAACCGCTTTCGCCGGTTTTCTTGTGTGAATCAGCGTCAGGGCATGAAGCCCGTCGGAATGAGATAAATCACGGTTTGTCCGGGTGGCAGTGCGAGGGCTTGTGCAGCGCCTGCGCCATTCACGGCGCCGACGGGAACCGTCCCAAGGCCGAGCGCCGTGGCTTGAAGCAACAGGTTCTGTGCCGCATGTCCCGCTTCGATGTCGGCGTAGACATTGGCTCTTGCCCCGTACCGCGCAACGAGCCTGCCGGGATCCGCTGCGACCACCAGCACGGCCGGCGCCGAGGTGATGGAGGTTTGCTGTACCGCAAGGGATTTCAACTGCGGTCGAAGATCGGCTGTCGTTCGTGATTCGGCTCGGTGCCCGCTCGGGAGGTAGTGAATCACCTCGGACGCCGTTACGACATAGAGGTCGAGCGCGTACAGGGCGCCTGCGGACGGCGCGGTTCGCTTGCCGTCTGTGCTCGTGATCCCTTGCCCGGCCCAAAGCAGTTGTCCGAGGGTGTCGAGCGGCAACGCCGCAGCGCCGAAGGCGCGCACGGATCGGCGTCGGGCGAGCGCCTCTTCGAGCGACACCTTGCCGGCCAGCACGGGCTTAGGCAATGCGATTTGATTCGGGTATTGCGCTGGCGCTTGCTGCGCCAGGCTGGCGGGACTTTCGGCAACCGCACTCGCAGCGATCAGGGCCAACACTTCACGACGTTTCATCGAGACCTCCCCGACCAAGCCGGATTCGCGGGTGTGCCGACCTTCACCGTCCGCCGAAACACGATGCATGAGACATTGATAATAGAAGCTAATCGGCGTTTCGCAAGGACCGCCCGGTGAACAAAGCACCCGAACGCCCGCTGGCGCCCGGGCCGGCGCGGCAATCGCCTCAAATCACCGTATGCCGCCATCTATCGCCGGGGCGATCCGAATGAGGTCCTGCGTACGTCGCCGCGAAGCCGGCAACGGCGCTATCGAAACATCGCGCGGATTAGGCCGCCGTTTTGGGTGTTATTCGGCGGCGTAATGACGATCCGATTGCGGCATAATCGCTGCGCATTGCAGCACATGCGTAATAGGCGGGACGCTATACATTCGAAGTCCGTAGAAAATTATTCAAAATGAATCGGGACTGAATCGGAGTAAGTCATGGGACGGCGGTTTGCCCGGCGTGCCGACACGACAACAGTTCCTCACACACCGGGACACCGGCTCCGCACCTATGAGTTTCCAACGAAAACTAGCCCTGTGCCTGCTCGTGCCGGCGCTGTTCTTCTGCGTAGCCCTCGGCGTCGCGCTGTGGGGGCAATTGCGAACCCAAAGCGACTTCGACCGGTACATTGGCGTCTATCAGGCGGAAGTGACCGGGCTTACCGAAATGTACGCGCAGGGCCTTCAGGCCGAGCAGGCGCTGCGTAATATCGCGCTCGATCCGGGCAATACGACCGGTCATGACAACTTCCGTCGCTCGAACGAGAGCTACGACAAGGCTTACGAGGCGGTGCGACGACTGACCGGCGGGGCAAGTACGGCATCGGCGATGGACGAGATTCGGCGATTGGGCGAAGCCCGTGCCCGTATTCACGAACGTGTGCTCGGTCTGATCACATCGGGTTCCCCGGAGGTGGCTGGGGCGCTCAACTCGGAGGAGACGCCCGCCTGGCGAGCGCTGCGAGGCGCGCTGCTCAAGCAGATCGACCTGGGTCGCGCGCAAGCGGCCACCGTGCATGAAGTCACCCAGCGCAACGCGCGCGAAGTTACGTTGCTCGTGATGGTGGTTGCCGCGCTCGGCTGTCTGGTCGCCGTCTTGCTGGGGTGGCAGATGCGGCGCACCGTGCATCGCGAGATCGGCGCCGATCCGGCGGTCGCACGGCATGCGCTCCAGCGAATCGCGGAGGGGGATCTCAACTCGCGAGGCGATGAAAGCAAGTGCCCACAGGACAGTCTGCTCGATGTGCTGTCGGCGACCCGTTCGAGTCTGGTGGACCTGATCGGCAACGTGCGCATGGCAGCAGCCGGCGTTGCCTCGGGTGCTCGGGAGATTGCGATGGGCAGCGTCGACCTGTCCTCGCGTACCGAGCAGCAGGCAGCTTCGCTCGAACAGACGGCGGCCAGCATGGAGCAACTGGCATCGGCGGTGAAGCAGAACGCCGATAGCGCGTCGCAGGCGCGGGACGTGGCCCGGAAGGCCTCCGGTGTGGCCACCGATGCGCAGGAAACCGTGGGGCGCGTGCTCCAATCGATGACGGCCATCAGCGCAAGCTCGGACAAGATTTCGGATATCACCAGCGCGATCGAAGGGATCGCGTTCCAGACGAATATCCTCGCGCTCAATGCGTCGGTCGAAGCCGCACGGGCAGGCGAACAGGGGCGCGGGTTCGCAGTGGTGGCGAGCGAGGTCAGGGCACTCGCGCTGCGTTCATCCACGGCGGCCAAGGAAATCGGTGAATTGATCGCGCACTCGGTGGCTGAGGTACGCGAGGGTTCCGATCTCGCGAATGCGGCGAGCGCCACGATGGTCGATGTGACGGCCGCCGTCGAGCAGGTCACGAGGATCATGGACGAGATTGCCAACGCGTCGGTTGAACAGACGCACGGCATCGATGAAGTGAGCCGGGCGGTGACGCAGATGGATGACGTGACGCAACAGAATGCCGCGTTGGTCGAGGAATCGGCGGCGGCATCGAAATCGCTGGAAGCGCAGGGCGCATCGCTGCAAAGCGCCATCGCTTACTTCCGGCTTGCCTGAGGACGATGTGACGGATTGCCGAGGCACGACGCCGACCCCTGTGTCGAATCTGCTTTCGCTCGCGCACGATACGCGCGGCGACCTGCATATTTGCCCGCGTTGGCCCGCACGTCGCGTGCATGTCGACGAACTGGCGTTGCGAAAACTGGCGGCAGCGCAAGCGGCGCTACCGCAGGGCATCACGTTGATCCTCACGCGTGGCTACGAGCCGAAGGCTGCCCGGATCGGCATGGCGCGACGCCAGTTCCGCGCCGTGGGCACCCGCGTGTTCCGGATGTGCTACCCCGCCCGAACGGGGGAGATCGCGGACATCTTCGGTAGCAACGGTCATGACATCGACGGGACGCACATCGATGTGTCGTTTCGCGTGAACGGCCACCGGGTTCGGATGTTGCCGCTCGGGGTATTCACACCGCCGGCGCTGCAAAAGCGCCGCGCGAAACGCTACGCGGCGGCGCTCGCTGCGGTCAATTCCGCACTGCTCGAGCAGGGATTCCGCCTCCATCGCAATCCTACCGAGCGCCTACAGATTCATTGCGATCTGATCCGATGACGAGCATTGCCATGATGGTAAGGAGCGAAGGGCTTGACGCGAAACCAACCAACTAGTAGATTGGCTGCTAATCCATCGACCGAAGCGCCATGAGTATCGAGCTGTCACCCCGAGCGACCGAGATCGCCAATCACACGAAGCAGTTGCTGGCCGCAGGCGGGTATCACGGCTTCAGCTATGCCGACCTGTCCGAACGGGTCCATATCGGCAAGGCCAGCATTCATCACCACTTCCCGAGCAAGGCGGATCTGGTGTTGACGGTGGTGGCGCTGCACCGGGAGCAGACCCGCGAGGGGCTGGCGTCGCTGGATCGGCAGGTGCCTGATCCGCAAGCGCGGCTGATGGCTTACACCGGCTACTGGGCGGGATGTATTCGCGACGGTGCGTTACCGATCTGCATCTGCGCCATGCTGGCGGCCGAGTTGCCGATGATCCCGCCGGAGATCGCGCACGAGGTGCGGCGCCATTTCGACGAACTGGCTGCCTGGATTGCGTCGGTGCTCGAAGAGGGTGTCGCAAAGGGGCAGTTCACGCTGGGCGCGAGCGCGCACGTAGAGGCGCAGGCGTTCATGTCCACGGTCCACGGCGCGATGTTGACGGCGAGGGCGCTGGGTAGCACGGAAGCGGGCGACGCCTTCGAGGCGATTTCGGGCGCCGCCATCGGTCGTTTGTGTGCTCGGCCGTGACCGTTGTATTCGTTCGCAGGACGCTTCGGCGTCCATTTTTTGAGGTGGGCAACCAACCAACTAGTTGGTTGTGTGTTTGATGTCTGTCGCCGTTCCCTCCGTCGTCTGGTCTCGCGCCTACTGGGGCGGCTTTTTGAGAAGGAGTGCCATACCATGCCACATCCCCTGTCCACGTTAGGCGTGGGCCATACGGTCATTAGCATCGTGACGTTCGTCGCCGGTCTTTACAGCTATGTCCGGTATCAAAGGATCGACCTCGCCACGTCGTCCGCCAGGTTGTATCTGGCGACGATGGTGATCTCGGTCGTCACGTCGTTCGGTTTGTCCAGCACCGGCGGATTCAACGCGGGGCATGCCCTCGGGATTCTGGCGCTGCTGGCGATTTCGGGCGGCTTGCTGGCGCCAAGGATCAACGCCTTCGGGCGTGCGCGACCGTATCTGGCGCAGTTCGCTTTTGCCTTCAGCTTCTTTCTGCTGATGGTGCCCGGCATCAACGAGACGCTGACGCGGTTGCCTGCCAGCCACCCGTTGGCGAGCGGCCCGGACTCGCCGCTGGTGCGCGGCACCCTGGTCGCGTGGCTGGGCGTGTTCGTATTGGGATCGGTCCTGCAGTTCCTGTGGCTACGCTCGCGTCGCGCTAGGGCATGAGGCGACGTCGATGGGCCGCCACAAACGTTCACAAATGATCACAACTTTCCAATAGCAGCGCGCGGTGGCGTATCCGAGAATGCGAGTGACCGCTTCCGCGCCACGTGCCAGGGTTGGCAACAGGTGGCGTACACATCGCACTTCTTCAGAGGATGGGCACCATGTCGACCTTGTCACGCACGAAACGCCTGGCAGCTTTGCTGCTGCTGGGCGCATCGGCCTTCGCTTCGGCGCATCCCGCACAACCCGGAGGGCCGACCGAAGTCGGCCTCAGCCTGTCGCCCGACAAGGCCACGCCGCCCGGTCTCGTCGACCGGGTGGACCGCGTGCGCATCGGTCTGTCCGACAGCGACACCCAACTGATCCTGCCGTGGTTCGTCACCGAGCTTGCCGATGGCGTGAACGAACGCAAGTCTCTGGAAGACGTGGCCAAGGGGCTCGCCCGAGGCGTTTGATGCGCGCCTCGATGCAAGCACCGGACGCCGCGCACACGCAGTCGGTTACGGTGCGACCGACACGCCCGTAATGCCGTGACGTCGCAGCGCGTCGGCGACAAATCCCGATGTCTTCATTTCTTGCACGAACGCGGCGAGGAACGCGTTGGCTTTCTCGCCGCGTCCGATCGGCAGGCCCATCGCCTGGCGAATCACCATGAAGCGCTCGCCGAGCAGCCGATAACCGGGCGTGCCCGCGATGTCGGCCTCGATCTGCTGCTTCACGCCTGCCGCGACGTCATATCCCCCTTCGAGGAACGTCTTCACCACTGCCGGCGAGGTCGGTGCGCGCACGATTTCGGCGTGCTCGAGTTCGCGCGTCAGGAACAAATCGTATGCACTGCCTTTGCCGACGACGACGCGGGTGCCCGCCTTGTCGACATCGGCGTTGCTCTTCACCGGCGACGCGTCGGCTACCAGGTAATAGCCTTCGATCAGGACATACGGTTCCGTGAACGTGATGGTTGCGGCGCGACGCGGATCCACGGCGAAGAAGCCGACATCCGCCTGCTCGGCGGACACCACGTCGACCGATTTCCCTGCCGCGTCGACCGTTTCCAGTGCGAGCGGCACACCAAGGCGCTGCGCCAGGGCGCCTGCCAGATCGACGGAAATGCCGCACGGTTGCGACTGCGCGTCGAGTCCGGCGAGGATGGGATTGCCGAGATTGATGCAGGCGCGCAGCACGCCCGTGGGCGCGAACACGGAAACGAGGGAAGGATCGAGTGTCATGGCGATAGGGCGAGGACGTGTCTGACTCGGAATGGGACGCTTCAGCTTACCGATTCGATCGTGATTTCGGCGTGCTTGCGGAATTCGGCGAGGGCGTCGTCGTCGAACGCCGCTTCGGTGACAAGTGTCCAGGCGCGCTCGAGCGGCGTCCAGTGTTGCTGGCTCGCGCGGTCGAGTTTGTTGGCCGTTACCAGCACATAGACACTCGCCGACTGGCGAATGATGCACTCCTTGAGCCACGCCTGTTCGGCCGACGCCTCACACAGGCCGCGCCCGGCAACCACGCCGTCGGCCCCCAGAAAGGCCTTGTCGACGGACACCCGCGAGAGCGCCAACTGCGCCAATGGTCCGAGCACGCTCATGCTCGACGGGCGCACATCGCCGCCCGGTAGCGTGTCCGGCCCCTTGTTGGCGGCGAGTGCGCCCACCGCCCGCAGGTTGTTAGTCACCACGTGAACCCCATCGCCTCCGGCCCGAAAGCGCGCCATGGCTTCGGTGGTGGTGCCGCCGTCGAGGAAGATGGTATCCCCATCGTCGACATGGGCGACGGCGGCGCGCGCGATGGCGTCCTTTTGCTCGCGAAAGCTCTCGCGACGCAACTCCAGCGACTCTTCGGGTTCGTGCATGCGCACCGGCGCGGCGGCACCGCCGTACGTGCGCACGATGCGGCGCTCGTCGGCCAGGGCGCGCAGATCGCGGCGCACGGTCGCCTCGGACATGCCGAAATGCGCGCACAGCGCGGCAACGTCGGTCATGCCGGACAGAACGGCTTTGAAAATCGCCTCGCGGCGGTTTGCAACTTTCATGGGTGTGTCGGAGAGCGGAGCGAGTCGGATCGAATCGAGACGCCGCGCGAGCGAACGGCAGGTTCGTCGCATGGCGCGCATAGTGTAGCCTGCCGTGCCGCGAAATCGTCGGGCAGGGTGGGCGGCGTTCGCGTGATCGCGGGACGCCCCTAAAATGATCGATTCGATCATTTTGCGTTCTGGCGAGCCGCCGGACGGTATCCCGATGGGCGAAGTCGCTCCGATTTCGGCCCGGGATAAACCCCTAGTCACAAAGTTTGCACATTTTTCTGGCAGCGATTAGACTTCCGCCTGCTTGAATCGATCAAAATAATGATCGATTAATCAAAAATTGATACCAGTCGGGAGACAACAATGGCTCAAATTCGTATCAAGCGCGCGATCGAACGCGTGCCGGGCGGGATGATGATCGTTCCCCTGCTGATCGGTTCGCTGATCGCGACGTTCATGCCGGACATGCCGAAGTTCTTCGGCTCGTTTACCAATGCGCTGTTCACGGGCGCGTTGCCGATCCTCGCGGTCTTCTACGTCTGCATGGGCGCAAGCATCGACGTCAAGGCGACGCCGTATCTCGTGAAGAAGGGCGGCGCACTGTTCGCCGCCAAGGTCGGTGCGGCCATCGTGGTCGGTATCGTGCTCGGCCATTTCCTCGGCGAAGCGCCGATCACGTCGGGCATGTTCGCGGGCATTTCCACGCTGGCCGTGGTCGCCGCGATGAACGACACCAACGGCGGCCTGTACATGGCGCTGATGGGGCAGTACGGCCGTTCGGAGGACGTGGGCGCATACACGATCATGTCGCTGGAGTCGGGGCCGTTCCTGACGATGGTGACGCTGGGCGTGGCCGGTCTGTCGGCGTTCCCCTGGCCGACGCTGGTGGGCAGCATTCTGCCGCTGGCCGTGGGCATGCTGCTGGGCAACCTCGACCGTGAAATGCGCGACTTCCTCGGCCGTGCCGTGCCGGTGATGATTCCGTTCTTCGCGCTGGCGCTCGGCGCGGGCCTCGATCTGCACAAGGTCTGGCAAGCCGGTCTGCTGGGCATCTTGCTGGGCTTCGCCGTTGTCGTCGTGACCGGCATTCCGCTGTACATCGTCGACCGTCTGACGGGCGGCACGGGCGTGGCCGGTACGGCCGCCGCCAACACCGCGGGCAATGCTGCCGCCGTGCCCGCGCTGATCGCCGCCGCCAACCCGGTCTATGAGGAAGCGGCCAAGAGCGCCACGCTGCTGGTGGCGGCGTGCGTCGTCGTCACGGCCATCGTCTCTCCGATTCTGACGGCCGCCGTAGCCAAGCGGGCAATGGCGCGCAGCGCCGGGACCGCCGCCAAGGGGGTTGTGCAGTGAGTATCTTGATTGTCGCCGACGATTTGTCCGGCGCCGCCGACTGTGCGATCGGCTTTACCAATGCCGGTCGCCGCAGCGTGGTGTCGCTCGATATCGACGGCTTCAATGCGGCCGCGCAAGTCGTGGCCATCGACACGGATACACGCCGCCTCGCGCCCGCGCAGGCGGCCGCACGTGCGGTAGCCGCGTGGGAGCGACTGGCGGCGCCGGGACGCCGGCTCTACAAGAAGATTGATTCCACGTTGCGCGGCAATTGGGTCGCGGAAGTGGCGGCATTGCAGCCACTCGCCGGACTGGCCCTCGTCGCGCCCGCGTTCCCCGCCACGGGCCGCACCGTGCAGAACGGCGAGGTCTTCGTGCGCGGCGTGCCGCTGGCACAGACCGACACGTGGCGGTTGGAGCACGACGGTCTGGAAGCGGGGCTGGCTCCCATGCTCGCCGCCGCAGGCATGACAACGCAGACGGTATCGGCCGGTCTGCTGCGCGGCGACGCCGAGACGGTTCAGGCCGCGCTGGACAACGTGATCGCAGCGGCGCACGCCGATGGCGTTGCGGCGCTCATCGTCGACGCCGAGACGGACGCCGATCTCGCCATGCTGGCTCGCGCCAGTGCGGCGCGCAACGACATTTTCTGGGTCGGTTCGGGCGGTCTGGCGCGCGAGCTGGCGGCGCT
Organism: Pandoraea pnomenusa; assembly: GCF_040391475.1. GTDB lineage: Bacteria > Pseudomonadota > Gammaproteobacteria > Burkholderiales > Burkholderiaceae > Pandoraea > Pandoraea pnomenusa_C. The sequence goes on from NZ_JBEBXS010000002.1 coordinate 151,324, forward strand.
GCCGGAACTGTTCGCGCCGCAGGAACGCGCGGCAAACGCGCCGGAAACCGCTTTGGGGCGATTGCACGACATGGCGCCCCAACGTGCCAACGGCCGTGTGCTCACGCTCGTCGGCAGCCTGTCTGCGGTATCGGAACAGCAGTGCGCGCGTTTGCGCGACGATAACGCCGTTGTCGAATGGATCGTGCCGCCTGCTGTGCTGCGTGTGGGCGCATCGCATCCCGAAAGCACCGTGTGGTGCGAGCGGATTGGCGCGGCGATCGACGACGGTACGGATCTGCTGGTGCGCATCGGCCGCGACGACGCGTTTGACCCTGCCGAGGGTGCCCAACTCTCGGCGGCGCTGGCGACGTTGATCGCGCCGCACTTCACGCGCCTGTCGGGCCTTGTCGTCACCGGCGGCGAAACGGCGCGCGCGATGTTGAGCGCGGCCGGCATCGGCGCCCTGGAACTCCTTTCCGAAGTCGAACCCGGCGTTGCCGTGGGACGCCCCGCCAACGGTGCGCCGATGCACATCGTCACGAAGGCGGGTGCCTTCGGCGGAGAAGCGGCGCTGCACAGTGCCTACCGGCATTTGCGCACCCTCGCGGACGATGTCGCGACGCCAATGACGCCTGCGGCTTCGGCCGCGCGTCGATAAATCGCAGGACACGCGCCCGGACGACGTTCCGGGCCTTACCCCCCCAAACAGATACGAACGGAAACGCCATGAACCAATATCTGCCTGTCATTGGCATCACCATGGGTGATGCGGCTGGCGTCGGCCCGGAAATCATCGTCAAGAGCCTCGCGCACGACAGCGTCTATCAGCAGTGCCGTCCGGTCGTGATCGGCGACGCGCGCCGTCTCGAGCAGGCGATCGCCATCGTCAAGAAGCCGCTGAGCGTGCGCCGCATCAAGACGGTTGCCGAGGCGGCCTTCACGCCGGGCACGATCGAGTGCATCGACCTCGGCCTGATTCCCGAAGACCTGCCGTTCGGTCAGCTCTCCGCGATTGCGGGCGATGCGGCCTACCAGTACATCGCGCACGCGGCCAAGCTCGCGGAAGCCGGCGAGATCGACGCCATCTGCACGGCACCGCTGAACAAGGAAGCCTTGCACGCGGGCGGCCACAAATTCCCGGGACACACCGAGATGCTCGCGCATCTGACAGGCGTCGAGGAAGTGTCGATGATGCTCGTCGCGCCGCAGTTGCGCGTGATTCACGTGACGACGCACATCGGCATCATCGACGCCATTCGCAAGATCGAGCCGGGACTGGTGCAGCGCACGATCGAGCGCGGTCATGCCACGCTCGTGAAGGCGGGTATCGCCAATCCGCGCATTGCCGTGTGCGGCATCAACCCGCACGCGGGCGAGAACGGTCTGTTCGGCTACGGCGAAGAGGAAGAGAAGATCGTGCCGGCGGTGAACCTGTTGCGCGAGCGCGGGTGGGATATCGAAGGTCCGCTGCCTGCCGACACGCTGTTCTTCCGCGCCGGTCGCGGCGACTTCGATCTCGTGGTTGCGATGTACCACGATCAGGGCCATGGTCCCGTGAAGGTGCTGGGGCTCGAGGCGGGCGTGAACGTGACGGTCGGTCTGCAGGTGGTGCGCACGTCGGTCGATCACGGCACCGCGTTCGACATCGCGGGCAAGGGCATCGCAGACGAAGGCAGCCTGCTCGAAGCGTTGCGTCAGGGTACCGAGCTAGCCACGCGACGCGCCTGATCCCACGAAAATCAGGCTACACTCCATCGAAACACGGCCAAGCGCCGACTATTCGATGCGAGTCGTGCCGGCATGGTCTCGCATCTCGATCATCACGGGGATTCGAGACATGTCTGCCAGAACCATACTGCTTGCCTGCATGACTGCCGCCGGCGTTTTCACGACCGGCGGCGCATTCGCCCAGTCGTACCTGCAGAGCGGCGATCTCAACAGCATCCGCCAGTCGAACCAGTCTGTACCGAGCACTCAGCCGGGTGTCTCGATCTCGCCACCGGCGCCACGCCAGGAAAGCAGCGGCGGCATCAGCGCGCAATTCAATCAGGGCATGGCCGAAGGCGAGCGTCAGGCGCAGCGTCAGCGCGAAGCGTCTGCCGCGAGCAACATGCAGATGCGCAATCTGACCGAGCCGCAGCGCGCGCCGCCGGGCCGCTACCCCGGCGCGCCCACCGAGAATCAGGGCGCTATCCAATTTGACGGACAGGGGCAGTCGGCCTGCAAGCGCGACCCGGTGTCGGGTCAGGTGCAGTGCGGCTCGATGTAATGGCCGCGGTGGCACGTCAAGCCTTGGCTTGCGCTGCCACCCCGGCGGTCATTCGCCGCGCAACGCGGCCGCCTGACGCTTCCACAGCGTCCACGGGCGCTCGATCACGCCGAGATTCGTCGTATTCGTGAGTTTGCCTTCTTCGGCATCGAGATACGTCACGTCACCGCCGAGCGCGATGGCCTTCGACTGCATGCCGGCGTTCAACTCCGTGTAGATCGCGCGGTACACCGCAGCAGGCAGCGACGGTCCCGTGGCCACAAAGCCGTGGCCACGCATGAGGGCCACATCGGCGTCGCCGAGGGATTCCGCCAGCGCCTTGCCCTGATCTCCGTTGCGCACCAGCATGTCCGTGCAACCGAAGCAATGCCGAATGTCGAACACCGGTGCGCCGCTGCCCAGAAATCCCGCCATGTGATAGACCGGACGCAACCGCACCGACGACGCGGCAAACGGAATCACCGACGGCGAATGGCTGTGCACAATGGCCTTGACGTCGGGACGTGCCCGGTAGATTTCGCTGTGGATCCACGTCTCGAGATAGCGCTTGCGGGTGTCGCCGTCGACCGGTTCGCAGTCGAAGTCGAGCGTGAGGATGTCTTCCGGCGTGACCAGCTCGGGCGCCATCGATTGCGCGATCAGAAAGTGTGCCGGGTTGCGAGGATCGCGCACGCTTACGTGGCCGAAGCCGTCGAGCACTTCATGGTGCGCGAGGATGTGATTCGCGGCGGCGAGGTCCTCGCGCAATTGCAACATCGACTGCGCGTCGTGTTCGGTGACGGCAGGGGTGTAAGGGGTATGGACTTGCGTCATGGTGGTGTTCCAGAGGGGATAAGCTAAGGAGGTCGTCGGGCGCGGGGGTTACACCCGCACCGTGGCCGCGACCTCCGGCGGAAACAGATCGTCGGCATGCATCAGCCGGTGACAGACGCCTTGCTCGTGGGCAAAGCGCAAGAAGGCATCGAGCGTGACCTGGTTGGGCGCAACGCCGTAGGGCCACGGATCGCCGCCGAACATCGCTCGCGCTTGCGCCACACGCTGGCTCATCCAGGGCAGCGGGAAGTGCGAGCACGTGATGTCTTCGAGGCGCGCGATGCTGGCGTCCTTCGCCTGCGTGAAGGCCTTCAGGAGATTGTTGGCGATCCATCGATGCGCGTCGAAGCGGTCTCGGCGCATGACGATCAGATGCATGATCGGGAAAATGCCGGTACGCGCGAAGTAGTCGCGCTCGGCCGATTCGAAGTCCGACAGCAGCCGGACGATGTCGGCCTCGCGTCCCGGTGGCGGCGCGGGCGGTCGCGCGCTGAGGATGGCGTCGATCTCGCCGTCGAGCAGCAGTGTCGTGAGCGATTTCTCGGGCGACGCGCGGTAACGCACCCCTTCCGGCACGCGCACGGCGACCTTCTCGCGTCGGCCCGCCTGATTGACACCGCCCTGCACCCAGTCGACATCCGTGAGCGCGACACCCTGGTCATGGGCGAGCCATCCGCGCGAGTACACCGACGCCGTTTGCGCCCATTCGGGCACGCCGATGCGACGGCCGCGAAGATCGGCGGGGGTGGCGACGTCGCCGCCATTGCGTACATACAGCGACGACAGCCGGAAGACGCGCGACGGAAAGACCGGCAGGCCGATCAGGCGATCGTCGCCCTGAGAGCGCAGCGACGCATACTTCGCCAGCGACATCTCCGAGAGATCCCACTCCTGATAGTGCGTGGTGCGATAGAAGATCTCCTCGACCGGCAACACAGACGGGATCAGGTCGATACCTTCGGCCGAGATCCGGCCGGTGAGCAGATCGCGCACATGATCGTAATCGTTGACGGCGAGCGAAAGGGACAGCTTCGACATGGCGCGTTCCGGATTCAATGACCGAAGGCGGGCGCCTTGGGCAGGTTCTCGGGACGCGCCACGAGAAACACCAGAACGGCGGCCGTCACGAGCGCGGCGCCGAGCACGAAGAACATTGTGCCCGCGCCCCCGGTGATCTGTTGCAACACCCCGGCAATGGCCGGGCCACACATCGCGCCGACACGGGCGATGCCCAGGTAAAGCCCGACAGCAGTGCTGCGAATCTCCGTCGGATAGCTCACGGCGACGAGGTTGTTGAGCACCGTCTGCGTGCCGATCACGAACATGCCGGCGACAACGATACCGACGAACGTCACCGAACCGCCGGACGCCAGGGCGAGCGTGGCGATGGCCGCCGCACCGCACAGCCAGGCCAGCGACATGGCCAGACGTCGATTGCCGATGCGATCGGCGACCACACCGCAGATCAGACTGCCGAACGCCGAGGCGAAGACGAGCAGCGAGCCATACGCGAAGCTCGTCGACAGGTTCTCGCCGCGCTTGAGCATGATGGTCGGCAGCCAGCCCGACAGGCCGTAGGACGAAAACAGCGACAACGCACCCATCGCCCAGAAGCAGATCGTCTGACGACGGAACCCGGTGGAAAAGAGCGCGGCGACGGAGCCTGCCTTGACCCCGGCATCCGGTGAGGTAAACGTCGCATGTTCGAACTCTGCGGCGCGCGCAGGCCACAGGCGCTTGAGCTGGGCGCGAACTTCCTCCTGACGTCCGCGGCTGGCAAGAAACGACACGGACTCGGGCAGCACGAACTGCAGCGCGAGCGCCAATGCCACCGAGAGGCCGCCCACGTAGTACATGCTCTGCCAGCCGTACTGCGGAATCAGCCAGGCCGCGATGAAGCCGGAGGCCGTGGCACCGCCGATCCACCCGCAGGTGAAGAAGACGATGGTGAAGACGTTGGCGCTGCGCTTGGGCGCGATCTCGTTGATGTACGTGACGGCTACCGGCATGAGCAGGCCCAGCGAGATGCCCATCACGAACCGCAGACCGATGAACGAATTGAGATCGTGGGCGAAGCGGGCAATCGCGAGACTCATCAGCCCCGACAGCCAGATACCGGTCAGCAGCACGCGGCGGCGTCCGATGCGGTCGCTGAATAGCCCGGAGACGGCCGAGCCCGCAGCGAACCCTGCGAGCCCGCACGAGAGCAAGACGCCGATCTGGCTCGGCGACAACAGCCAGAGCTTCGTCACGTCGTGCACGATGTACGCGGCGTTGTAGAGGTCGAAGCCGTCGAACAGCAGGATCAGCGCCAGCAACGTGGCGAGCCGGTAGTGAAACGGCCCCAGCGGGGCAGATTGCAGCGCGTCGCGAACGTCGATGCGCTCGACGGCTGGCGACGATTGCCGCGAGAGGTCATGGGCCATACGTTGTCTCCGAAGGGGCGACCTGTCGGCGCCGGACGTACCGGGGCTGCAGTGTCTTTGTCGTGTGCTTCGGAGACGACTTTACTGGGCGGTTTTTTGTTTATCAATATTGATTTTTAAAGTCAATATGGCTGTGGCATCATGCGCCTCAGATCCGGCCGAACGCGACGTTTCGGCGCAACCGAGGGAGACAATGACGCAGCAGACCGACCTGATGACGCGCGAAGAAGCGCTGGCGTTGCTCGACATCAAGCCCGCCACGCTTTACGCCTATGTGAGCCGCGGCCTGATTCGCGCGCGTCCGCATGAAGACGGGCGCAAGAGCCTGTACCTGCGTCGCGACGTGGAGCGTCTGGCGACGCGAAAGCGGGGGCGCGCGCCGACCGGCGCCGTAGCGGAATCGACGATGCGCTTCGGCGATCCGGTGCTGTACTCGGCCATCACGCAGATCACCCCGCATGGTCCGCGCTATCGCAACCGGCTGGCGATCGATCTTGCCGGAGGCGGAGCGTCGTTCGAATCGGTGGTGCACTTGTTGATCACCGGGATCTGGCAGGACAGCATTGCGGAGTGGCCGATGCAGGACACGCCGCCGGACGTGCTGCGTTTTCTCTCGACGTACAACGGGCAGGTGGCCAGCGCCGACATCGGCAACCTGCTGGGGATGGTGCCGTTTGCGATGGCCATGCACGGACGCGGGGCCCGCGAGCTTGCCGACGGCACGGCGGTGCCGGCGGCGCGCGCGATGCTCCATTGCATGGCGGGCTGTGTGGGTTTTCTCGGTCCGAAACAGTGCCATGTCGCCCGCGAAGGTGGGGAGAGCATTGCCGCGCATATGCTTCGTGCCGCCGGTATCGCCCACACACCGTTGCGCCTGCGTGCGATGAATACTGCGCTGGTGGTGTTGGCCGACAATGAACTTGCACCGGCGACGTTCTCGGCACGGGTGGCCGCGTCGACCAACGCCGATCTGTTCGGTTGCGTGGCCGCTGCGATCGGTTCGCACATCGGCTTCACGACCGGCACCAGCACCGAGAAGATCGAAACGTTGTTGTTGTGTGAACCTTACGACGCGCTCGATAGCCGTGTGGACCGGGTGCGCGAGTATGGGGCGAGCCTGTTCGGTTTCAACCATCCGCTGTATCCGGGGGGCGACGCGCGCGCCGATCTCATGATGCAACGGGCCGACGAACTCGCGCAGGAGAAGGGTAAGGGGGGCAAGGGAGTGATGAGCGCGACGTCGCGCAAGAACACGCGCCTCACGCTGGAATTCCTGGAGCGCATGCGCACGGAACTCAACGCGCATCCGGGGCTGTCGACGGGGCTGGTGACGCTGGCGCGCGCGCTCGACCTGCCCGACGGGGCATCGACTGCCATGTGGATCGTCGGCCGCTCGGCGGGCTGGGTGGCCCACGTCATGGAGCAACGCACGCAGGCGTTCATGTTGCGCCCGCGTGCCAAATATGGGTACGGCGGACCGGTGACCACCGAAACGTTCGAGACGTTCGAAGCGCCTGCGGCGCGTGAGTGACGCCGCCTGCTGACATCCCGACCGGTGTCAGACGGGGTTCCATCAGAAGAAACGCCGCATGTAACAAAAAATTCATGTCGGACTGCTAGCCTGCGCGAAGACTTCAATTCCGCACGCCACCGGGAGCGCTTCACCCGCCCGGACGAGCCGTGCGCCAAGTAGCGCGGACATGCTCAGAAACATAGCGAAAAGCACGCCGCAGCCGATATTGTTACTGTGCATCGCGATGATCTGCTCCTGCGCTTGCCCTGCCCGTGTCTGGGCGACAGACGTCGCTTCCGGTGCCGTCGCGCCGGCCGAGGCCGGTGCCGGTGCGCAGCCGCTGATGTCGTTCGACATTGCTGCGCAGCCCTTGCAGGCCGCCCTTGAAGCCTACGGTGCCGCCACCGACATTTCCCTGCTGTACGACAGTTCCCTGACCGCAGGGCGCATCTCCGCGCCGGTGCAGGGCGAGATGTCTGCCCGTGCCGCCCTGCAAATGCTGCTCGAGGGCAGCGGATTGACACCGCGCTACACCGGCGCGAAGACCGTGGCACTCGTGCCATCGCGTCGCGCGTCGTCCGATGTCACGGACAACATCGATGCTGATCCCGCTGCCGCCAGACGTTTTTTCGGACTGGTGCAGACGCGCGTGCACGACGCCTTTTGTGCGCAGCCGGTGCTGGCACAAGGGGCGCGTCGTATCGCCCTTCGCCTGTGGATCGATGCCGCCGGCGTGATCGGCCCGGTTGCGCTGCTTGGCTCCAGTGGCGACCGGAGCGTCGACACGCTGGTCGTGAACACATTGCAGGGTGTGCGCGTGGGCGAGGCGGCACCGGCGACGCTGGCACAGCCCTTTACGTTCGTGGTGCTGCCCAAAGCGTCGGGACGCAATTGGGACTGCGAGACGGCGAGCGATGCGTCGAAGACCGGAGGCGTGCATGGCCGATAGTGCACGCGCCACGCTGCGGGAACTGCTCGTGCAGCGCTACGGACAACTCAAGACGCTGCTGGCCCGAAAGCTGGGCTCGTCCGATCTGGCTGGCGATGCGTTGCAGGACACCTGGCTGCGGCTGGAGAGTTCGGAAAACATCGAATCGGTGCGCAATCCCGGGGCCTACCTGTATCGCATGGCGTATCACGCCGCGATCGACAAGCAGCGCGCCGAGGACCGCCGGTTGAGTGTCGGCGAGATCGAGACGATGCTTGATCTGGTCAGCCCGTCGCCGGGCCCGGCGCAGATCGCCGAAGCCAATTCCGACCTAAACGAACTGGCGCGGGTGCTGGCGCAGATGCCCCAGCGCCGTCGCGACATCTTGCTGGCCGTGCGGCTCGACGGGCTGGCGCAGCGCGAGGTGGCGGAGCGCTTCGGCATTTCGCTGCGGCTCGTCGAACTGGAATTGAAGAAGGCACAGGAATTCTGCGCCGAGCAAATGGAGCGATAGCAAGCGAAGTCAGGCAAATGCGTGCGCCCGCCACGACTTGATGACGGTTGTGCGACGCAGACGAAGAAAACTGGAAAAATATTTGCGGGATCCGGTCGCGGGAAACGTCATAGAGATGTGACGCCCCCGCGCCGGGGCAGAATCGCCGCCGGCAATGGAAGCGATGCCGGGCGGCGCCGCAAGCAGAGGATCGACAGACACACCCGACATGAAGGCAGCACCCGACAGCCCGACCCGACCCGCGACGACGCAGACCCTGCGGCGCGACGCCCACGCGTGGGTGCGGCGCCTCACGTCCGGCGAAGCCACCGTCGCCGACGCGCAGGCACTCAAACAATGGTGCGACGCGAGTCCGGCGCACGCCGCCGCATTTGCCGAAGCACGCAACCTCTGGCGCGATCTCGGTCCCGCCGGGGAAATGGCGCGTGCGCGCACGCGTGATGAAGCCCGCCGCCCCACCCGCATCGGCCGCCGGATGTTCCTGGGGGGCGCGCTCGCGTCGGCCGCAGGCATCGGCGCGGCCGTCATCGCACCGACGGGGTTCTGGGGCGCCATGGCGTCGATGGCAGGCGCCGACTATCGCACCGCCACGGGCGAGCAGCGTCAGGTCGCGCTGGCAGACAACGTGACGGTCGATCTGAATACCCGTACCAGCATTGCGCTGACCAACGACGACGTGGCTTCCCGCGCGCAGCGCGGCGTGAAGCTGCTCGACGGCGAGATCGCGGTCGACGCGTCGCGCAGCCCGGCGCCCTTTGTCGTGGCGGCGGGCGACGGCCGTGCCATCGGCACGCAGGCGAATTTCGAAGTCCGCAACCTGGAAACGCGTGTGTGTGTCACGTGTATCAGTGGCGGCGTGCGCGTCGAGGTTGGCGGCAACCGCGTGCAACTCGCGGCACGGGAACAGGTGATCTACGAAGGGCAACGCCTCGGGCGTGCCGTGGCGGTAGATACGAGCGCGACGTCGGCGTGGCGTTCGGGCGTGCTCGTGTTCCGCAACACGCCGCTCGCAGACGTGATCGGCGAGATCAATCGATATCGCGCCGGACGCGTGATGGTCTTCGACAGCCGTCTCGCACAAAGCCGTCTGAGCGGACGATTCCGCATCGACCGGATCGGCGAGATCTTCGCGCAAATCGAGACGGTATTGGGTGCGAGCGTGACGCAACTGCCCGGTGGCATTTTGGTGGTCGGCTAGCGGATATTTCGGGAACGGCGGGCCGGGACGGATTCGGGCGCATGCGAAATTTTCCTGGTCGGCTTTGCGGGTTTGGAAAGTGAGCGTCGTCATCAAAGGGAAGGCCGCCTGCATCGATGCGATGGCGACGGCCGCCAACCGATTGCCACTGCTGACCCGACATGCAACCGAACCCTTTCGTCTCGCTCGCTTCGCCCGACTCCACCGACTCGTCACGCAAGCCGCATCGCCGCCGGCTAGGGCGCGTGATTCGCAGCCTGCATCGCAAGCCGCTCGTTCAAGCCGCCGCGTTGACGTTGCTGGCGTCGTCGGCTGCCCATGCCCAGCAAGCGTTTAGTAGTGCATGGTTTGCTGCGCGTGGCGCAGCGCAGGCCACGGCCTCGCAGACGGGACGCCTGCCGAACGGCATGCCGGTGACCTCGCTCATGGACCCGTCCGCGCAGCAGCAGCAGGCCAACGCGCAGTTGCAGCGCTCAATTGCCAATCTGAGTGCTGCGGCGCAGAGCATCGCCGCGATGCAAGCTGCCCAAGCGAATGCGCGCACCGCAGCAGCGAATAGCGATGCCACGATTCCCGATGGCCTTGCGGAAGGCGGCCTGAAGGTCGACACCAACAGCCTCACCAAAGGCTGGATCAACGCGCAAGCGCCGACGCAAAGCACCGTCAACGGCAAGACCAACGTCAACGTCCAACAGACCGCCGACAAGGCCATCCTGAACTGGGAGACGTTCAACGTCGGGCGCAATACGTCGGTAAATTTCGCGCAGCAAAGCAACTGGGCGGTGCTCAACCGTGTGAACGATCCGCAGGCGCGTCCGAGCCAGATTCAAGGGCAGATTCACGGCGACGGCACGGTCCTCGTTCTGAATCGGAATGGTGTGATCTTCGGCGGAACGAGCCAGGTCGATACGCGCAATCTGGTGGTCGCCGCCGCAAAGATGAGCGATGCACAGTTTCAGACCGGTGGTCTGTATGGCGCGAACGGCACCACGCCAAGCTTCACCGATGCGCTTGGCAAAGTCGAAGTGCAGCCGGGGGCGAACATCACGACGCGGACGCCGACCTCTGTGACGCAAGGTGGCGGCTATGTGCTGATGCTCGGCAAGGAAGTGAGTAACGCAGGCACCATCGTCACGCCGCAGGGGCAGGTGGCGTTGGCATCGGGCGACAGCTTCGTGATTCGCAAGGGCTACGGTACGGATGCGAACACGCCATCCACCACGCGCGGCAATGAGATCTCGCCGCAGTTCGCCGCACAGAGTACTGCGGGCAAAGTCGTCAACACGGGCCTGTTGATGGCGCCGGAAGGCGACATCACGGTCGCCGGGCGCGATGTGCAGCAACTCGGCGTCGTCGTCTCGACGACGACCGTCAATACGCGCGGCACGATCCACTTGCTGAACTCCGCAAGCGACACGCTGGGCAAGGTGACGCTGGGCAACGGCGCGCTCACGTCGGTGTTGATCAGCGACAGCGGCGCTACTGCGCTCGACAGCCAGCGCACGGCGCTGATGCAGGACTCGACAGCGCAGAACGCTCTCCGCGCGGGAACGTCTTCAGGCTTGTTCGACAACCTGTCGAAGCTCTCCGATCGGCGCGATCAGTCGCGCGTGGAGATCGTGAGCGGTGGCAACGTCGAATTCCAGGGCAACTCGCTCACCCTCGCCACAGGCGGTCAACTGGCGGTCAGCGCGACGGGCCGAAGCTTTGTCGCCAACGGCGCACAACTCGACGTTTCAGGCGCCGTCGGCGTGTCGCTTTCGATGGACAGCAACAACGTCAAGGTGAACGTGCAGGGTAACGAGCAGCGCGACGCGCCGGGCAACCGCGATAACGCCGCGCTGAACAACGCGAACGTCTATATCGACCGTCGTCGCCTGATCTATCTCCCGGCCGCAGTAGGCGGCTACGCCAACGAGCGTTGGTACACGCCGGGGGGCCTGCTGGAAGTCGGCGGCTATCTCGCCAATCAAGCGCACGGCATTGGCGAATGGGCAGCGCAGGGTGGCACGGTGACGCTCGGCGGCACCGAGGTTGTCACCCAAAAGGGCGCGCTCATCAACCTGTCGGGCGGCTCGCTCAACGTGCAGACGGGATACCTGAATCAGTCCTGGCTCAAGGGGGCGGACGGTCAGCTCTACAACGTCAACAGCGCGCCGTCGAATGTGCTCTACACGGGCGTGTACAAGGGCTTCGAAGTCGATCACCCGCGCTGGGGGACGACGGCCACGGAGACTTACGCGAACCCGCTGATCGCACCGCAACGTGTGCTGCAAAACGGCTACACCGTGGGCCGCGACGCAGGTCGCCTGTCGATCTCCGCGCCCACCGCCGTGCTCGAAGGCGATGTGGTGGCCAACGTCTACACCGGCCCGGTGCAGACGCAAGCGCGTCCGTCGAGCCTGACCGATGGCTACGCGCTGAGCCAGTTCGCCGTACCGCGTGCCGGGTCGCTCACGCTCGGGCAATACACGGGCGTGGGTCGCACGGGCGCCTTTACGACCGATGTCGTGATCGGTGGCATCGCCGACATTACCTCGGCCTTGTCGGTGGCCGACACGCTCGACCCCGCGCGCGCCAACACCCTCTGGCTCGACGCCTCGCGCTTGAATGCCACGGGCTATGGCGAAATGGATCTCGTGACCTCGGGCGACGTGAAGGTGCGCGGAGATCTGCGCCTGGACAACGGCGGCCGCCTGTCGCTGGTCGCGCCGTACGTCGACGTGTCGGGCAATCTGACGGTGCCGTCGGGGACGGTCAACATCTCCAACACGTACCTTCGCGCGGGGGACAAGTACGCTACGGCACTCTTCTCGCCTAACGGCACTGTCGGGCTGACGTTGTTGCCTGGCGCGCGCATCGATGTGCGGGGCCTCTGGGTCAATGGCAGCACCGACCCCGGGTCGATGTCCAGGGTGGCGTTCATCAACGGCGGCAACGTCACGCTCGATTCGACGAGTGACCTGACCCTCGGCGACGGCAGCGTGATCGACGTGTCCTCAGGCGCCGCCATCCTCGCCAATGGCAAGGTCCGGGGCGGCACGGGCGGTAACGTGACGCTGATCGCCGGCAATTCGGCGGGCAACGTCAGTGTGAACGTCGGCACGCTCATCCTGAACGGCACGATCAACGCCTACGGCGTGAACGGTGGCGGCAAGCTGACCGTCTCGACCCCCGACGCCATTATGATCGGTGCGAACGCCGCGCTCGCGGGCGGCGAACTGGCGGCCGGCACTTCGGTGGATATTGCCGTGAAACTGGCGGAACCCTACACGGTGCCCGCCGGCACTCCGCTGCCGTTCTCCTCGATCGACGCCCACACCCGGCTGATCATGGACGTGCCGTTCCCGGTGCCGATCCAGCTCGATGTTGCGCCGACCGTGCCGACGGCGGCGGACTGGGTGGTGCCGGATGGCGTGACCGTGTTCGCGTACCGGGCCGGGCCGAATTCGGACTACGACCGCTATTACGCCGGCGCCACGGTGCCCAAAGGCAAGCTGATCAACAACATCTTCGGCACGAACAGCAGCGACGGCTCCCTCCCGACCGGCACGATCATTCCGTCGAGCGTGTTCCCCGTCGGCTTTGCGATCCGTCCGTACCGGATCGTGTACACGGCGGGCTCGGTCAGTAACGTCGATGTGACGTATCCGGTGGGCGTCGTCATTCCGGCGGGCACGACCCTCGCGCGCACCGTCGCTGTCACGCCGGTCCCGATGTTCAACGCAGGGACATCGGGCAGCAATACGCCGTTCTTCAGCGCGGGGTTCTCCGGCTACGACATCAATGGCGGTCAGGGCCTGCGTGTCGATAACGGTGTGACGCTCGCGCCGGTCATGCCGGTCTATCGTCTTACGGCGGACAGCATGACGGCGCCGACGGGCAGCGACCCGTCGAAGGTCATGGCGCTGACGCTGCCGCCGCTGGTTGCCGAGAACGCCCAGACTGCCACGCTCACGCAGCGCGCCGGGGTCAGTCTCGCGCTGCGCTCCGTCGGCAAGGACTATCAGGGCAACCTGGCTGGCGGTGAGGTCAACATCGGCAAGGGGGCGACGATTGCCGTCGACCCGGGGCAGAGCCTCACGCTCGATGCCTTCGGTCGTATCACCGTCGACGGCTCACTCATTGCGCGCGGCGGGAAGATCGCGTTGACGTCGGAAGCCGACAACGTACTGGCGAGCGCGCGCAACTTCGACGCGAGCGGCAAGAACCTCGGTATGTCGATCTGGCTGGGGCCGACGGCACTGCTCGACGTCTCCGGCTTCGGCTACACGGCCAGGGATGCCACGGGGCGCCAGTACGGCACGGTGTCGGATGGCGGCAGCATCACGATCAACGGCGGCCCGTCGTTCGTGATCGTTCGCCCGGGGGCACAGCTCAATGCCGATGGCGCGGCGGTGAGCGTCGCCACGTCGACCGTGTCGGGACAACCGTCGAACGCGAAGGGCACGATGACGCTCGCCTCCAATGGCGGCACCGTCTCGCTCAGCTCGATGAGCGGGTTGATGCTCGATGGCGACGCCCATGCCAAGGCGGGGGGGGGCGGTGCTTCGGGCGGCGATCTGTCGCTCTCGCTCATCACGGCGCAATTCGAGGATCCGTGGGGGCAGTTGCCGGGCAACGTCACCGTGCCGGGGCAGTTCGTGGTGACGCAAACGCGAGCCGTACCTGCCGCATTGTCGGGACCGGAAGGTGTCTCCGCGCTCACGTTCGGCAATGCTGCCGTCAGTGTCGACCAGATCAGGGACGGCGGATTCAGCGGCGTATCGCTGATGACGACCGACATGATGATCTTCCCGGGCGACGTTTCGCTCTCGCTCGACAAGCGCCTCAATCTCACGGCGAATGCCTTCACGTCCTCGGCACCCCAGACCGGCACCGTCGTGCCGTCGAGCAACACCGTTCGCCTTGCCGCGCCCTACGTGAGCCTGACCGGCACGCCGTCAATCTTCAGGGACGGCTATCGTAGCGGTAGCATCGGTGCGCCGAGTTCGGCCCCGGTTCCCACGACGGCGACGTTCGAAATCGATGCGAATCTCATCGATCTGCAGGGCCCGCTGTCGTTCTCGCCGAACCTGTCGACACCGGTGACAGGTTTTCTCACGACACGTCTGGTTAGTCAGGGCGATATCCGCTTCCTGCCCACGCCAACGATCCAGCAGGGCACGACGTTGCTCTCGGCCTGGGACATCGAGCTCGACGGCGCGCAGATCTATCCGACGACCGGCGCGGCCGCGAACATCGTGGCGGGCCAGCGAAACCTCGACTACGACGGTACGCTCACGCTCGGCAGAACCACATCGAGCGTGCCCGATATGCCGATGTCCGCCTTCGGCACGTTGACGCTTTCCGCGCCGAACATCCGTCAGGGCGGCATCCTGCGCGCGCCGCTGGGTCGCCTGATCTTCGGCCAGACGGACGCCGCCGTGCCGGGCGAGGGGGCGCGCGAGGTCAAGTCCATCGAACTGCTGCCCGGAAGTATCACCTCGGTGTCGTCCAACGGGCTGACGATGCCGTACGGCGGCACCTTCGACGGCGTGACGTACAGCTTCAATGGCGCAAGCGTTACCCCGCTGCAGGCGGGCGGCATCACCGGCGCGGGCTGGGGGATCAGTTCCGGTATCAGTCTGACGGGCGACGCCGTGACCGTCGACAGCGGCGCGCTGCTCGACCTGTCGGGCGGCGGCACGCTCACCGGCGCGGGGTTCGTGTCCGGTCGCGGCGGGTCGGTCAACGTGCTGGGTACGCCGCTGGTCAACGCGAACCCGACCATGAAACTGAGCAAGGCGAGCGACAAGGTCTACGCCATCGTGCCGGGTTACGCGTCGAGCTACGCGCCTGTCTCGCCGGAAAACGGTGCGGGCGATCCGGCCGTGGGCCAACGCATCTCCATTGGCGATGGCGTACCTGGTCTGCCTGCAGGCACCTACACGCTGCTGCCGTCGAACTACGCGTTGCTGCCCGGTGCGTATCGCGTCGAGATCGGCGGCACCGGACAGATGCTGCCGGGCGTACCGACGGCGGCGGGCAACGGCACCTATCTGGCTGCCGGCTATCTGAGTACCGCCAACACAAGTGTGCGCAGTCAACTGCCATCGACACTGCTGGTCACGCCGGGTACGGCCGTGCGCAAGTATTCCCAGTACAACGAGCAGAGCTACAGCGACTTCCTCGCGACGCAGGCCTCGCAGTTCGGCAACCTCGCGCCTTTGCTGCCGCGCGACGGCCGCGCGCTCGACATCGTGCTCGCAACGCCCTCTACACCAGCGACCGGGCCGGTGTTCTCGTTCCAGGGGCAGGCCAACTTCCAGGCGGCGCAGGGGGGCATCGCCGGACAGGCGGCCGTGGAGAACATTGGTGAAATCACGGTGGGAACGCCATCGGCCGGATTCAGCGGCGTTTCGGTCGGGGCGAACGATCTCAGTGCTATCAACGCGCCGCGCCTGAGCATCAACGGCTACGTGTCGGCGAGGGTTGGGCAGTACGTGTTCGGCGGCAGTGGCGGTAGTGGCGGCATCGTCAACGATCTGTTCGTGCGCGACGGCGTGACGCTGTCGGCCGGCGAGCTCTACCTGATCGGCAACAACATTACCCTCGGCAATGGCGTGACGCTCACGACTGTCGGGAAGGGACCTGCGCCGTTCGATACCGCGTCGACCGGCATGCCCTACGTCGCGGGCAAGTACACGGTGCTTGGCCTCTCGAATGGCGAGATCGAGTTCGGCGGCGCCCAAACGAGTCGGGGCAGTATCACCATCGGCGCAGGCTCGGGCCTCTTCGCCGAAGGCTCGCTGGTCTTCTCGACCAATGGGGCCTCGACGCTCGACCCAACGTCGCGCTTCGGCGCACGCAACATCACGCTGGCCGTCGGCTCGCTCAATGTCGGCGATGCCGCGCAAGTGGCCGCCGCAGGCAATCCGGCGGGCATGCTGTTCAATCAGGCCATGCTCTCGACGTTGATGCGCGGCGACCCGGCAAGCGGTGCACCCGCGCTCGAGAAGCTCACGCTGGGCGCGGCAGGCGCGATCAATGTCTTCGGGAGCAGTCAGCTCGACACCCGCGGCTCCGGTGTGAGCGTCGTGCTCAAGGCCCCGGCGATCTACGGTTACGGTGGCGCGGGCGACCACGCGACGATTGCGGCCGATCAACTGACATGGAATGGTGTGGCCGACGCACAGGCGCCGGCACTGGTCGGCGTGCCGGGCAGTGGCGCATTGAGCCTGATCGCGAAGGAAATCGATCTCGGTACGTTCGCGCCGGTGGATACGACAAGCGTCACGCGCACGGTGTATGGCTTCGGCAACGTCGATCTCACTGCCAGCGACCGCATCGTCTCGGCGGGCAACAGCAAGCTCTTCGTGTATCAGGCGCCAAGCACGCAAAGCGGGGACGTGTTCGGTCAGAGCGGCACGGGCGGCAACCTGACGCTCGCCACGCCGCTGCTGACCGGCGCGCAGAAGTCGATCATCGCTTACACGGCGGGCGGCGCGCTCGATGTCGTGGCCCCGGCTGGCACCACGCCAAGTGCGGTCACGTCGAGCGTGGCGGGGGCGGAGATCGATCTGAGCGCCGATACGGTGCGTCTCGGCACGACGGTCCTGTTGCCGAGCGGCAAGCTCGCTGTCGACGCCACGCACGACATCGTGCTCGCCGATGGCAGCCGCATCGACCTGAGCGGGCAGACGTCGCGTATTCAGGCAGCGACCGTCTACGGCTTCGGCGGCACCGCGCTGTTCACGAGCGCACAGGGCGGCGTTTCGCAGTCGTCGGGTTCGATCATCGACGTCTCGGCACAGAACAACAACGCGGGCACGATCACCGTCGACGCCAGTACCGGCGCCGTCGCGCTGGGCGGTCAATTACTCGGCAGCGCGAACGCAGGGTTCGTCAGCGGCGACTTCGGCGCGTCGGCCGGGACTTTCGCGGATTTCGCCGGACTCAACACGCTGCTCAACGGCGGCGGCTTCTTCGATTCGCGCAGTTTCGTGCAGAAGCAGGGCGATCTGGTGGTCGGCGACGGCGTGAAGGCGCACAAGGTCAACCTGTCGGTCGACAACGGCAGCCTGACGGTGAACGGCACGATCGATGCGTCCGGCACCTCGCCGGGCACGATCCGACTTTCCGCAGGCAACGGGCTCACGCTCGCCGGCACAGCAGTGCTCGACGCGCATGGAAAGAAGCTACAGGTCGACAGCTATGGCGCACCCATCGAATCGAAGAATCGTGGTCATATCGAGCTGACGACTTCGGGTGGCCGAATGACGCTCCCGCCGGGGGCGACGCTCGATCTGAGCACACCGGATGGCAAGTCTTATGGGGACGTTGTGCTCAACGCGATGCGCACGGGCGAAACCTCGGGCGATATCGCCATCGACGCGTCCGGGCCGTTGACGATTCGCGGCGCGAACAGCATCGCGCTCAACGGGTTCTGGACGTACAACCTCGCGCCGGGCAGCGCGATCTCGCAGGCAACGCTCGACGGCTACGACACCGCGAGCACGACGTTCATGAACGCCGCGGCGGGCAACGGTGCACTGGCTGCACGCACAGCAGGCCTGTCGGCGTACGGCAACGCCTACCACCTGCGCCCGGGCGTGCAGATTGCCTCAACCGGCGATCTTTCGACGATCGGCGATATCGATCTCGCGAAGTACCGTTACGGCGCGTTGGCCAACCGCGACCCGAATTCGGCGACGTACGGCGCAGGCGAGCCGATGGCGCTTGCGATCCGGGCGGGTGGCAATCTGACCATTGGCGGCAGCCTCTCGGACGGGTTCCGGTCGACGAGCGGCACACCGGCGGTCTACAGCGCGATCGACTACGCGAACGACCCGAAATCCGAACTGTGGAGCCCTGGCGACACGGGATTGAATAATCCCAGCTACGCGTTCCAGATCACGGTGGCATTGACGGCCGATTGGACGGTACCCAACGACGCGTTCTACCAACAAATGGTGACGGACTACGGCGTCCCGTTCGTGGATAGCAACGGCCGCCCCTACGGGCCCGGCGACATCATTCGGGCCGGCACCTTGCTCGATCCCGGACCTTCGGCGGGGGGGAACGACTATCTGTTCTTCGAAGTCGGGAATCTGCCCGCCATCGGGCGCGTGGTCTCTCCCGCCGTCCCCGGAGCCGCGCCTACCTCGCCGATGGCAGCCATGCTCGCTCCCGGTTCGCTGTCGGCGTCGGTGCGCCTCGTCGGTGGTGCCGATCTTGCGGGCGCCGACCAGCGCGCCATGCAATCGACGCGTGCACTGGCCGGGAGCGGCAACGTGACGCTGAGCGACGCCGCGTACACCAGCGCACAACGCGCCACGGCGTTCAGCGTGCTGCGCACCGGCACGGGGAGCCTCGAGATCCTGTCCGGCGGCAGCTTCAGCGAAGCCACGCCTTATGGCGTCTACACGGCGGGCATGGCGTCGGCGCCGATCCTCGCGGCCGACGGCAGCAATCCATACAACCTGCCGGGCACGGCGTCGGGCGGCGCCGTGCAGGTCTGGTATCCGGAGCATGGTGGCGACATGCTGCTCGTCGCGCAGCAGGACGTCACCGGCAATATCCAGATCGCCGATAACTCGGTGCGCTACAACAACAGCAACCTCACGTCGAACTGGTTGTGGCGTCAGGGCGGCGCGGGGCTGACGCAAGACCCGGCGGCATGGGGCATCAACTTCGGCTCGATGGCGCAGGTCAACCCGTATAGCCTCACGCAATCGATTGTCGGGTTCCAGGGCATTGGCACACTTGGGGGCGGGAATCTGACCGTCGACGCTGGGCGCAACGCGGGCGTGGCGACGACGGGCGATGTATGGAAATCGACCGGGCTCGACCTCGCCGTCGCCTCGACCGGGCGCGTGCTCTCCGATGGAACGGTGGTCCAGACCGGCGGCGGCGATGTGAGCCTGAAGGTCGACGGCATGCTCAACGGACGGTCGTCGCTGGCGCAGCAGTCCGACCGACCGTCCGATTACTTTGGCAATGTCACGAATCTGCGCGGCGACGCGAGCATCGATGCGGGCTCGATCGGCACCATGGCGCCGTTCGGCAACGGCAGCTACTGGAAGTCGTTCGATCCGCGCGTGCAACTGCTGACGACCATCAAGGGCGTGACGCAAACGCGGGGGCCGACACTCGTGCCGGGCGACGGGACGGTCAGCATGAGCGCACGCGGCGATCTGGTGCTCGGCGGCGTTGGTGATGCGGGCATGATCCCGACCCCGGACGTCAATGGCGGGTACTACACCAGCAGTACCGGCGCCGTTGGCAAAGGCGGGTTCACGCAGTTCACACTGTTCCGGCCCTCCAGCAAGGTGTCCTTGTTCTCAGCCGGTGGGGATGTGATGCCGATGGACGGAGGCGCCTCCGGCAACGCGCTCAACAATGCGGGCACGTTCTTCCCGGGTGGCCTCAGCGTGACAGCCGCCAATGGCGACATCCGCTTCAAGACGGCCATGACGCCGGATGATCCGAGAACCGACCTGGAGTTGATCGCCTCGCCCGTCGGGCAGCTCGAGATGTATGCGGCTGGCACGATCTACGGTCAGGGCGGAACCATCTCGATGTCCGGCGCCGACATGGCGGCATTGGCCACGCCGCAGCATGTCGTCTTCCAGACGTTCAACGACGGGACACTCAACAGCGCGTCGATCGATGCGGCCATTCGTCAGAATGCCCGCACGCCGCTCGCTTATGGCGAAGACACCGTGACGTCGGCGCTTCATACAGGCGACAGCGTGCCTGCACGCATCTATGCCGGCGTGGATATCGACGATCTTGGGCTGGGCAAGACGCTCAAGATGGTCAACGACCCGGTGGCGCGGTTCATCCCGTCGCACACCGCCTGGTACGTTGCCGCCAAGCCGTTCGAAGTCATGGCGGGGCGCGACATCGTCGGCATGGGCACGGTGCCGGACACGTTCGCGAACGTGACCGGCAGTGACATCACATTGATGCAAGCCGGACGCGACATCCTTTACCAGTCGGCGAACATTCTCGGACCGGGGCTGTTGCAGATGCAGGCCGGGCGCAATCTGTATCAAGGCTATTACGGCATGCTGACGAGTGTGGGCGACGTGATTCATCCGTCGAACACGAGCGGCGGTGCAGGGATCTCGGTATTGGCCGGGGTAGGTGCCAACGGCCCGGACTACGCGGGCTTTGCCAGGGCGTACTTCGATCCGGCGAACCAGTTGCCCGGCGGCACCGCGCTGGCGGGCAGCGGCAAGGTGGCGCACGCCTATGGCGACGAATTGGTGACTTGGCTGAAGGATCGTTTCCGCTACGACGGCACCCCGGCCGATGCGCTCGCCTATTTCCTCGCGTTGCCGACCGCCCAGCAAGGCGTATTCGTGCGCGACGTGTACTTCAGGGAGTTGCTGCTCGGCGGCCGTGAATACAACGACTCGGGCAGCCCGCGCTACGGCAGCTATCTACGCGGACGCGACGCCATTGCGACGCTGTTTCCCACGAACGATGCCGCCGGCCACGCCATCGACGAAAACGGCGCGATCACGATGTTCAGCAGCGTGGTCGGGATGAACAACGTCAACGGTGTGAACATTCCGATCACCAGCGACGCCGGGGTGCGGACCAACTTCGGCGGCAGCATCCAGATGCTGTCACCGGGCGGGCGCACGCTGGTCGGCGTCGAAGGTGTCACACCGGGCGCGATGGCCGGTGTCGTCACGCAGGGCGAGGGCGACATCCAGCTCTACAGCCGCGACAGCATTCTGCTCGGCCTGTCGCGCGTGATGACGACCTTCGGCGGCAACATCCAGGCATGGTCGGCGCAGGGCGACATCAACGCCGGTCGCGGCTCGAAGACCACCGTGCTCTACACGCCGCCCAAGCGTGTGTACGACAACGTCGGCGATGTGGCGCTCTCGCCGTCGGTGCCGTCGAGCGGGGCGGGTATCGCAACGCTGGCCCCGTTGCCCGAAGTACCGGGCGGCGACATCGATCTGGTCGCGCCGCTGGGCACCATCGACGCGGGCGAAGCCGGTATTCGCGTGTCGGGCAACGTCAACTTCGCGGCACTCGCGATCGTCAATGCGGCGAACGTGCAGGTGCAGGGCAAGTCGACGGGCCTGCCGGTGATCGCCGCCGTCAACGTGGGTGCGCTGACCAACGCGAGCGCCACGGCTGCGCAAGCCGCGACAGCGGCGCAGGACGCAATGGCACGAGACCGCGCGGCGCAGCGTCAGAGCGCCCCGTCGATCTTCTCCATTCGCATGCTGGGCGGCCCGGATGCCGGGGCGCCGTCAGCCGATCGGAAAGGCGCGTCGTCTGCACCGCAGGCCCGGGCGGGCTATGACCCGTCGAGCGCCTTCCAGCTCGTCGGCAATGGTGAGTTGACCGAAGCACAGAAGATGCAACTCACGCGCGAGGAAAAGGCACATCTGTGACGGCGTGGGCAACGTTACAAAAAATAATCTGCGGATTTGCCCTTCGATATCCGTCATGTCATTGAGGCTTGTATGAAATGGCAGACAGAAGCGTTCATGGGTATCGGGGGGCACACAATGTTCGCGCGCAGACAATATACGGAGGCCGGGGGCACGGCCGACACGGCGGTGGAGATGGGCACGGCAAGCAGTTTGGCCGACGCCGTCTCCGCCGCCGAGGCGCAGGAAAGCGCCAGGGCCGGGCAGACCGGCGCGGCGATTCAGGTACTGCGCGAGTGCCTCGAATCGAACTACCAACGTTTGTTGCGTCGGCTCTCGCGCCGGATCGGTTGTTCCGATACGGCCAGCGACAGTCTGCATGAGGCGTGGGTGCGACTGGGCAGCGCGACGTTGCCCGATGCGGTACACAGCGCCGAGACGTATGTGTTCCGAATGGCCTACAACCTGGCGGTCGATCAGATGCGCGGACGGCGCATGTGGGAATCGCTCGGCGACGAACACGAAGCGTTCGACGGGCTGCCCGATCGCGGGCCGGGCCCGGAAGCCGTCGCCGGGGCGCGTTCCGAACTGGCCGCGCTCTCCCGGGCGTTAGGTGAAATGTCGGGACATCATCGGCGCGTGCTCATGGAGTTGCGCGTCGACGACCTGACGCGAGAGGAAGTGGCCGCCCGTCATGGCCTGTCGCTGCGCAAGGTCGACACACTGCTGCGCCAGACGCTCGACTACTGTGCCATGCAGACCGGCCGGATGCCTTCCGGTGGCATCGGCGAATCGCGCCGCCCGGCCAAACGAATCTCGACGCCGGTGGCCGCCGCGGTACCGGTTACCGACCCTGTCGACTGCGCGACAGTTGCCACCGCGGTCAAACCGCAATCGCCCTGTTCGCTCACTGACGCCTGACCCGGTGGGTGTCATATGCGGGCACAGTACCGGTCTCCGGCCGGGGCCGGCACCTCCGCCCACGGATCACCCTCGCACGTGCCCTGCCGGCATTGTCGTAACGTCGACCGACCCCGGCTGACGGTTAGACGGCTGCCATGCCGCAAGAACGTCGTTTGTCACTGAAAATTCACAATATTCAACGACATTGCAGGCGAGACAAAGAGACTGCGGCAAGACGTCCGATTAGCACTCCGACAATCGTCCCATCGAGATGACAGGCAATCCGCCATCGGCCGGCGCGCTTCTGCTGGCAAGCGCGATGTGCGGCTTGAGTTACCTGAGCGCTTCCGGGGCCGTACACGCGCAAGCGCAGGCGGCCGCGACGAATGCGAGCGCGACGGCGGGCGAGCGGCAGTTCACGTTCGATATCCCCGCGCAACCGCTCGACATGGCATTGGAATCGTTCTCCTCCGTATCCGGACGCTCGGCGCTGTTCAGCAGCGCGCTCGTTGCCGGGCGCACCGCATCGGCCGTAACGGGTCGGTACACGGCGCTCGAGGCGTTGCGCGTGCTGCTGGCGGGCACGGGGCTCACGGTGGAGACTGCCAGGAGCCAGGATGTCGCCACGTTCGTGTTGGTGCCTGCCTCCGTGCAAACGGTGGAGCGCGAGGCCCGCGAACGCGACGAGGCTGCGCGCATCACCCATTACGACGCGCTGGTGCAATCGGATATCTGGCAGGCGATCTGTGCCGATCCTCGCACGGCAAAGACCCGGTATCGGGCGTTGCTGCGCTTTCGCGTGGCGCCCGACGGCCATGTGGTCGACGTGCGCATCCTCTCGGAGGCGGGGGAGACCCCGATGGGCCGCGCGCTCGTCGACACGCTCTCTCGGGCATGGGTTTCCGAGCCGCCGCCGCCCGACATGCCCCAGCCCTTCGCCATGCTGATCCTGCCCGAGTCGCGCGGCGGACCGGCGTGCCGCCCGGGAGCCCGGCCATCATGACGGAGGAAGTTCGGCTGGCCTTGATGGCCTATCTGTCGAAACGCTACGGCGATCTGAAGCGCCACCTCGTGCGCTCGTTACGCAGCCCCGAACTGGCGGAAGACGCCTTGCACGACACGTGGCTGCGCCTGACCCGGCTCGAGGATCAGGAAACGGTGCTCAATCCCCACGGTTTCCTGTTGCGCATGGCCACGAACATCGCCATCAACCACCTGCGCAGCAATAGCCAGCAGGCCAGCGCGAGCGAGATCGACGAGATCCTCGAGATGCCCGACCCGGCACCCGGCCCCGAGCAGACCGCGCAGGCGCGTGCCGAGATGGAGGCCCTCATGCGGGTGATCCAGCGTTTGCCGCAGCGTCGCCGCGACGTGTTGCTGCTCGTGCGCTGGGAGGGCATGTCGCAAAAGGAAGTGGCCGAGCGCCTGGGGGTGACGGTCAGTGTCGTGGAGCACGAACTGCGGCGCGCACAGGACTTCTGCGCCGAACAGATGACGCGTCGGGAAGGTCCGGAAAGGACGCCTGCAAAAAAAGTTGGCGGAAATGCGCCATGAAACATGTCATCTCTATGAAGACCAAAAAATTTGTGGCGCCGCGAATGGGAAAGTGTGGCGCCGATGACTCGCTCGTGTACGCGTAAGACCATGACCACACCTCAGCCAACCGGTAACCCGGCGGATCGGAACGAAGCGCTCCATCAGGAAGCGCGGATCTGGCTCGCCCGTCTGAGCGGTGGCGACGTGCGACAGGTGGATTTGCACGCGTTCCGCCGCTGGCAGGGCATGAGCGCCGCGCACGCGGCGGCGTTCGACGATGCGAAGCGGCAGTGGCATGCCATGCGCCCGGCGATTGGCGAGCTGCTTCGCTCGGATTCGGCGGCAGCGGCACGTCATCGTCGGCTGGCCCATGGCGATGGACGGAATGTGATTGCCGAGACGAATCCCGAAGCGCGCGGGAACGTTTTTGCAGGCCGTCGTGCGTTCCTTGGCGCGGGTCTGAGTGCCGCGGCGGCCGCGGGTATTGCGGCGGTATATCCGCCATTCGGTCTGTGGCCCTCGGCAAGTACCTGGACCGCCGACTACCGCACCGCGACCGGCGAGCAGCGCGATATTTCGCTGGCCGGGCGCGTCAACGTTGCGTTGAACACGCAGACGAGCGTGCGCCGGGAAACGCTCGATGGCCGTACCGAGGGGCTGAAGCTGCTGACCGGCGAGGTTGCCGTCGATCTGGACGCGACGCGCAACGCGTTCGCGGTAGTGGCGGGGGCCGGACGTGCCATGGCCGACTCGGGACGCTTCGAAGTGCGCAATCTCGACGGGCGCGTATGCGTGAGTTGCCTGGAGGGTTCGGTGCGGGTGCTGCATCCTGCCGGGGAGCGGCACCTGGCCGCGCGCGAGCAGACCGTGTATCGCGATGACGTCATCGGCGGTGTCGCGGGGATCGAACCGGCCGCAGTATCGGCGTGGCGGCGCGGCGAACTCGTCTTCCGCCAGACGCCGCTCGCGAAGGTCATCGAAGAAATTAATCGCTATCGGCCGGGTCGTGTCGTGTTGCTGGCCGAATCACGTCGCAGCGATCCCGTGAGCGGCCGCTTTTCCATCGCCATCCTGAATGAAGCGCTGTTGCAGATCGAGCGCTCGTTCGGCCTGACGTCGCGCGCGTTGCCCGGCGGGTTGCTGATCCTGAGTTGACGTTGTGCCGCGACGCCGGGCGTGAGGTGCAGCGCGGTTCCGTTCGAACGGTTTCAAAAAAGTTGGTGGATTTTGTGCAGTGCGCGTGTCTTTAGGAAGACGCATCCACCACAGGCTGAATTCCAGATGAACACACGCGGGCACCAGGGCGCAGCAACGAATCGTCGACGCCGTCAGACACTTCCGGCGCGGTGGCGCGCCGTCTCTGTCTCTCCCATCATGCAGGCCGTTGCCGTGGTACTGGCCAGCGGTAGCCTGTGGAACTCCGCACACGCCCAGCAAGCCTTCAGCAGCGCGTGGTTTGCTGCGCGTGGCGCGGCGCAGGCCACGGCCTCGCAGACGGGACGCCTGCCGAACGGCATGCCGGTGACCTCGCTCATGGACCCGTCCGCGCAGCAGCAGCAGGCCAACGCGCAGTTGCAGCGCTCAATTGCCAATCTGAGTGCTGCGGCGCAGAGCATCGCCGCGATGCAAGCTGCCCAAGCGAATGCGCGCACCGCAGCAGCGAATAGCGATGCCACGATTCCCGATGGCCTTGCGGAAGGCGGCCTGAAGGTCGACACCAACAGCCTCACCAAAGGCTGGATCAACGCGCAAGCGCCGACGCAAAGCACCGTCAACGGCAAGACCAACGTCAACGTCCAACAGACCGCCGACAAGGCCATCCTGAACTGGGAGACGTTCAACGTCGGGCGCAATACGTCGGTAAATTTCGCGCAGCAAAGCAACTGGGCGGTGCTCAACCGTGTGAACGATCCGCAGGCGCGTCCGAGCCAGATTCAAGGGCAGATTCACGGCGACGGCACGGTCCTCGTTCTGAATCGGAATGGTGTGATCTTCGGCGGAACGAGCCAGGTCGATACGCGCAATCTGGTGGTCGCCGCCGCAAAGATGAGCGATGCACAGTTTCAGACCGGTGGTCTGTATGGCGCGAACGGCACCACGCCAAGCTTCACCGATGCGCTTGGCAAAGTCGAAGTGCAGCCGGGGGCGAACATCACGACGCGGACGCCGACCTCTGTGACGCAAGGTGGCGGCTATGTGCTGATGCTCGGCAAGGAAGTGAGTAACGCAGGCACCATCGTCACGCCGCAGGGGCAGGTGGCGTTGGCATCGGGCGACAGCTTCGTGATTCGCAAGGGCTACGGTACGGATGCGAACACGCCATCCACCACGCGCGGCAATGAGATCTCGCCGCAGTTCGCCGCACAGAGTACTGCGGGCAAAGTCGTCAACACGGGCCTGTTGATGGCGCCGGAAGGCGACATCACGGTCGCCGGGCGCGATGTGCAGCAACTCGGCGTCGTCGTCTCGACGACGACCGTCAATACGCGCGGCACGATCCACTTGCTGAACTCCGCAAGCGACACGCTGGGCAAGGTGACGCTGGGCAACGGCGCGCTCACGTCGGTGTTGATCAGCGACAACGGCGCTACCGCGCTCGACAGCCAGCGCAGCGCCATGATCAAGGACTCGGCTGCGCAGGACTATATCCGTCGTCAGAACCCGGTAGGACTGTTCGACAATCTCTCTCGTCTGGACGATCGCCGCGATCAGTCGCGTGTCGAGATCGTGACGGGCGGTAACGTGGACTTCCAGAGCGATTCGCTCACGCTTGCCACCGGCGGGCAGATCGCCGTGAGCGCCGCAGGCCGCAGTCTTGTGGCGACGCGTGCACAACTCGATGTTTCCGGCGCCGTCGGCGTATCGCTGTCGATGGACAGCAATAACGTCAAGGTGAACGTGCAAGGTAACGAGCAACGCGACGCGCCGACCAATCGCGACCAGGGCGTACTGAACAACACGAACATCTGGATCGACCGCCGCCGGTTGCTGCACGCGGCAGCGGGCACCGGCGGGTACACCACGGATCGCTACTACACGGCGGGCGGCCTGCTGGAGGTTGGCGGGTATCTCGACAATATCGGTCACGGAATCGGCGAGTGGTCCGCGCAGGGCGGCACGGTCACGCTTGGGGGCAGCAACGCGATCACGGAGGCCGGGTCAGTGATCAACGTGTCGGGCGGTTCGCTCAACGTGCAGACCGGCTACCTGAATCAGACGTGGCTAAAGGGGGCCGACGGACAGCTCTATAACGCCAACTCGGCGCCGGCGGGCACCTCCTACACGGGCGTATACAGCGGCTTCGAGGTCGATCACCCGCGCTGGGGCACCACGGCCAAGGAATCCTATGCCAGTCCGCTGATCGCCCCGACGCGCGTCTTGCAGAACGGCTACACGGTCGGACGCGATGCGGGACGTCTGATCGTTTCGACCCCCACAGCGTCGTTGGCGGGCGACGTTGTGGCCGCAACCTATCAGGGGCCGTCGCAGGTCAAGGCGAGCGACGCGACGATCGGCGACGGCTATGCGCAGGCGCAACAGGCTGCGGCCCGCGGGGCAGAGCTCGTGCTCGGCAATTACCTCTCGAGCGCGAACTGGACGCCGTCGAATGGTCTCACGGGCGTCTTCTACAACCTGTCGCCGGTGGCGAATACCATCGTCTTCACCGGCGATGCCCCCGCTGCGGGCAGCAGTGCGACCGGGCCGGGCAATACCGGCAACGCGACCAACACGTTGTACGTCGACAGCCGCTATGTCAGCCTGTTCGGTCTCGGTGCGATCCGGGCGGCAGCCAGCGAATCGCTGCGTGTCGATGGCGCGCTGAGCGTGGCTTCCGGCGGCACGATCGCGCTGTATGCACCGCAGATCGACGTCAATGCGGGGTTGACCGCGCATGGCGGCGCGATTGCATTGGGCAATGTGATCGCGAGCGTTGGCGATACGGGTGTCCGGTATGAGGGCGTGCTGAACAGTGCCGCACCTGCCAGCCGGGCGAGCGTGACTGTGGCGGAGGATGTGCGCTTCGATACCACGGGCTTATGGAGCAATCTCACGCTCGACGGCAACCGCACCGCGGCGCTGCCGTTCGTGGGGGGCGGCGACATCGCATTGATCAGCACCGGAGACGTGAGCGTGGGGGTGGGCGCGATGTTCGACGTGTCGTCCGGCGCGGTCATGCGCGCGAACGGCACCGTCGACGGTGGCGCGGGCGGCGATGTGACCCTCGATGCCGGACACAGCGTGAACGACGTTGCCACAACGGGCCGTCTTACCTGGCTGGGCGATGCGCGCGGCTACGGGCTGACCGGTGGCGGCACGTTCAAGATCGGCACGGCGGGTACCGTCACCATCGGTCAGAACGCCAACGGTGTTGCGGGCGCCTCGACGCCGCAGGTGTCGCTCGATCCGGCGACATTCCAGCGCGGCTTCTCGAACTACATCGTGAATGCGCACGACGGTCTGACAGTCGCCGACAACACGTTGCTCGATGTGATCATGCCGATCTTGCGTGCCGATCCCGATCTGGCGCGCAACGTGAGCATCGGCAGCGATCCTTCCGGCGTGCTCTCGGTATGGACGCCTCCGCGCTACCTGGAGAACCCGCTGACGGCGACGCTGACACAACGCGCGGGCGCGAGCCTGTCGTTGATCGCCGGCTACGGCGGATCGAACGGCAATGTCCCGCTGACGATCGGCCACGGGGCGACTGTCAGCGTCGATCCGAAGCAATCGATCACCTTGAACAGCCAGGGGCAACTGACGGTCGACGGCGCGCTCAACGCCTGGGGCGGCAGCATCGCGCTCGCCGCGACGGGGCAGAACGCAGGTGGCTACGTCAACGACGCGACGCGTTCCGTGTGGATCGGCGAGGATGCACGGCTCGATGCCGCAGCGCGCGCCTATGTCGCCTACGACACGCTCGGCCGCGCGTATGGCGTGGCACCCGACGGCGGCAGCATCACCGTGAACCCGAGCGACGCCTATCTCGTCGTCAGGCCCGGCGCCGTGCTCGACGCGTCCGGTGCGTCGGCCGTCGTGGATCGCACGGCGGGGACCGCCGCGCTCGTCACCCCCGATACGACGACGCTCGCTGGCAACGGTGGCAGCATCACCCTGCACTCGAACAGCGGTTTCGCGCTGGATGGTACGTTACGCGCCGCCGCCGGTGCGTCAGGCGTGGGGGCGACGGGAGGCACGCTCGGCGTCTACTTCGACACCCGAGCCTATGTGAACGCCGGGTCGCTACCCGCACAGTTCGCCACGCTGAACGACATTACCCTCGTGCAGGACGCGCCGTCGCCCGATGCGTCGGCCAGTCCGTTACAACACGGCAAGGCCATCATCGGCGTGAACAAGCTTCACGACGGCGGCTTCGACAACCTCGTGCTCTCCACGCACGATCGCTTCGTCTTCCAGGGTGACCTCGATTTGTCGCTGGCGGGCAGCGTCAATCTCAAGGGCGGCCTGCTCACGGTGTCGACACTCACGCCGGATGCACAGGTGCGCATCGCCGCGCCCTATCTCCGACTGGACGGCGGCTCGTGGGATGCCCCGTCCATCATCGACCTCAGCACTTACGCGCCCGGCATCTACAACGTCGGTGGCGGGCAGGCATCGGCAGGTCATAGCGCGCTGACGTTCTCGGGCAATCTGATCGATGTGGCAGGAAAGGTCGTTTCCGGCGCAACGGCGTGGGAAGGGATCGGCACCGTGGGCGGCGTCACGGCCCCGCAAACGAACGTCGCGCAGGACGGCTTTGCCGACCTGTCGCTCGTGAGCACCGGCGACATCCGGCTTAACGGCGGCCTGAATGCGCAGGGCAACATCAATCTCACGGCCGCGCGGATCTACCCGGTGTCGTCGGCCTATGCGGCAGTCATTGCGGGCGACCGCTCGACCGGTATCGCGCCGGACAGTCGCCTGACGATTCGCTCGAACGGCAGCGCCACGTCAGACGTGCCGTACTCCGTGTACGGTCAGTTGATCCTGATGGGCGGCACGGTCGATCAGGGCGGCGTCGTGCAGGCACCGTTGGGTACCGTGTCGCTGAACACGACCGGCGGCAACCTCGGTACCGACTGGAATCAGGTGGTGCTGTTCTCGCAGAGCGGCAGTCTGGTGCCCACGCAGTCGAATCCCGTCGTGATCCTGCGCAACGGCAGCCTCACGTCGGTCAGTGCGGCCGGCCTCGAGATTCCCTATGGCGGTACCACCGATGGTGTGACCTACAGCGGCCTGAACGCAGGCGGACGCTACGCCACACAGTATTACCTTGGCGATACCTTCGTCATTCGCGGCGATTCGAGCGGGGTGAAATCGCCCGACCGGCTCATGCTCGTGACCGGCATCAACATCGGCGCGGCGCATCTCGTAGGCGAGTCCGGCGCGGTGCTCGATCTCTCGGGCGGCGGCACGTTGCACGGCGAGGGCTTTGTCTCGGGGCGCGGCGGATCGGTCAACGTGCTGAAGACGCCGCTCGTCAACGCGAACCCGGCAGCGAACCTCTACAGCAAGGCCGGCGATCAGGTCTATGCGATCGTGCCGGGTTACAAGAGCCAATACGCGCCGGTGATCCTTGACAAGGGGGCGGGTGATCCGGCCATCGGCAAGCAGATCACGATCGGCGAAGGCGTGCCCGGCCTGCCCGCAGGGACTTACACACTGATGCCGTCGAGTTTCGCGCTGATGCCGGGCGCGTTCCGCGTGGAACTGGGCGGTGCCCTGGCGCTGCGTCAGAGCGCCAACGGCGCGAACGTTGGCGTCGTGTCGACGGGCGACGGCTCCTGGACGACGACCGGCGTGCAGAGCACCGCAGGCACAGGGCAACGCGACAACCAGTTGACGCGCGTGATCGTGACCCCGGGCTCGACGATTCGCAAGCTCTCGCAGTTCAACGAAACATCAATGAGCGAATTCCTGCTCGCCCAGGCGAAGCAGTTCGGCTACGTGCGCTCGCGTCTGCCGGAAGACGGCAAGATCCTGAACGTGACGTTCATGCCGTCGACCACGGCGGACGAGGCGCTGAGCTTCAGCGGCACAGCACGCTTCGATGGCGCGACAACGCCGGAAGTGACCGGTGTCGACGGTGCGATGGTGGTCATGGCGGGCACGTCGGTGATCGAAGTGCGGGCGCCGGGCACGACAGCCACGCCCGGCATGGCATCGCTCATCGATCGCGATCTGAACGCATTTGCCGCGCCGTCGCTCGGTTTGGGCGGCATCTGGGCGTACTTCGATGGCAACGGATCGCAGGGCGACAGTGCGCGTCTGTACTTCGGTAACGACGGGTGGAGTCACAACGGCGTGACGGTACGCAGCGGTGCCAACGTGCACGCGGGGCAACTTTTCCTCGTGGGCGAGGCGATCAACGTGGAGAACGGGGCCAGCCTCGATACGCGAGGCTTTGGCGACAACGTCATCGACTCGCGTTACGGTTACGTCTACGCGACGGGGCTGCTGGCGGGGCAGAACCTCATCTATCATCCGGCGCTGCTGGCGGTCGGCAACGGCTGGTTCGATCTGCTGCCGTCTGACGGCATGGGCACGGTCAGCGTGGGCGACGGCGTGTCGCTGCTCACGCCGGGTACCATCGCCTTCGCGGCGCCGGGCGGCCTCACGCTGGGCGACGTCAATCTCGGGGCGCGTTACCTGACGGTCTCGCAAAACCAGATCAACATCGGTGACACGGCCGCGATGACGGCCGCACGCAATGCGGGTGTGCTGCCTGCCGGCTGGCAGCTCACGCAGAACGTGCTGGACAAGCTGCTGCGTCCAACGACGGCCTCCGGACTGCCGCCGCTCGAGCGCCTGACCCTCACGGCGGGCGGCGCGTTCAACTTCTTCGGCTCGGCCACGCTCGACACCGGCGATTCCCCGGTGCAGATGGTGTTCAACTCACCGGCGTTCTACGGACTGGGCAGCACCACCGATGTCGTGCGTCTGTCGACCGCGCACTTCCTCTGGAATGGCATCTCGACGGGTGCGGGCACCTCGGACAATCCTTATGCGTCGCTGGCACCCGCAGGCGTAATCGCGGGTGGGCCCGGCACCGGTACGGGAAAGCTCGTCGTCAATGCGAAGACCATCGAGTTCGGATACGACGACCTCACGCAGCCTCAGAGCCAGACACCGCTCGACCGGCTGGCGCTCGGCTTCTCGGGCGTGACGCTGCAGGCCTCCGAGCAGGTGACGGCGAACCATCTCGGCACCCTGACCATCGGCGGCACGCAGGCGGCCGACGGTTCGCGCAGCGGCGGTGATCTGACGATCGTCACACCGCTCGTCACCGGCAAGGCCGGCTCGTCCATGGGCTACAACGCTGGCGGCGCCATTTCGCTCGCCACACTGCCTGGCGTCAGCCCGGCGGCCACCGACGCCCTTCACGATCTCGGTGCGACGCTGGCATTCAAGGGCGGCAGCCTGTTTCTTGACACGGCCGTGGCCTTGCCGAGCGGCAAGTTCTCTGTCGATACCGACGGCGCATTGATCATCGGCCCGGCGGCCCATCTGGATCTTGCGGGGCGCGACACGACGTTCTTCGACGTGACGCAGCCGAGCTGGGGCGGAAAGGTGCTCCTCGCGAGCGCGAACGGCGACATCAACCTGCAGAACGGTGCGCTCATCGACGTCTCGGCCCGACACGCAGCGGCCGGTTCGTTGAGCCTGAGCGCACCGAAGGGACAAGTGTTCGTCGACGCCACGCTGGCGGGCACCGGCGGCGCGGGGCAGGCGAGCGGCCAGTTCGTGCTCGACGTCGGGAGCCTGACGAACGACCGATTCTCGACGCTCAATCAGACGTTGACGGATAGCGGTTTCCTCGCTGCGCGCAGCTTCCGCGTGCGTCAGGGCGACCTCACGGTGGGCGACGGCGTGCGCGCCGGGAGCGTGAGCATCTCGACGGACAACGGCAATCTCGCCGTGACCGGCACGATCGATGCGACGGGCACGACCCCCGGCACGATCATCCTTTCGGCGATGGGCGATCTGATGCTTGCGGGCACCGCCGTGCTCGACACCCGCGCGAGTACGCTGGTCACCGACAGCTATGGCGCCAGCGTCGATGCATCGAATCGCGGCAGCATTGCCCTGAGCGCGACTGCCGGTACGGTGCGACTCGCAGGCGGGGCGCGATTCGACATGCGCTCGCCGGACGGCGTTGCCCGTGGCCAGATCGATATCAACGCGCCGCGCACGAGCGAAACGGGCGGCGACATTCGTATCGACGCATCGGCGCAGCCCGACATTCGCGGCGCACGCAGCGTGGCCGTGAATGGCTTCTGGAAATACTCGCCGGGCGACGCCAACGGCACGGTCACGCAGGACAACGGCGACGTCTCGGGGGCTCCCGTCGGACCGGACGGTGTCGTGGGTCTCGCACAGATCGACGCACGCAGCCGCCAGTTCATGGACAACGCCGCAAACAACGCCGCGTTACAGTCGCGTCTTGCCGGTCTGGCGTCATACGGGAACGTCTTCCACTTGCGCCCGGGCGTGGAAATCTCCAGCGCGGGCGACATCAACACGAAGGGCGATCTTGACCTCTCGGCGTATCGCTACGGCAGTGGTGTCGTGGCTGGCGTGCGCGGCTCCGGCGAGCCGGGGGTGCTGGTGCTGCGCGCTGGCGGGGATTTGAAGATCAACGGCAGCGTCACCGACGGATTCGGGCTTCCCGTTTCCTCACCGGACGGCGCAATCTACCAGACGGTGCTCTCGGCCGTGACGCTCGCCGGCCCGTACACGGTGGCCGCGGGAGGTATGACACTCGGCGTGGGCACGAAGCTGCCCGCCACGGGCACGCTCAACTTCAACCTCAACGTCGCAACGAACACGCAGCTTTATCTTTCGAGTACCGACCTGCTGCCCATCGATGTGGTACTCGCGGGCTCGCCGATCTCAGGCAACCGGCTCAAGTCGGGCGTGGTGACGACGGCCGACATCATCCTGCCGCAGGGCTACACGATGAAGAACGGTACCGTGGTCGGCGTAGGCGGATACCTGATTCCGGCCGGTACGAACACCAGCAGTCTGGTGGGCATCACCGGCACGACCGTCAACAACTTGCTGTTGCCGCCGGGCACGATCCTCAAGGCGGGCATGAATGCCATTCAGTTCAGCGACACGGGCGCCTACATCATGAAGGTGGCGGCGATGGTCTGGCCTGCCAACGTGTCGATCGCGCCGATCAAGAACTACACGCTGACCGATCCGCTGGATCTGGCACAAGGCAGCACGTTGCCGACCGGCACCTATGTATCGACGGGCAGTGCACAGGTCGGGGATCGTCCCATCTGGGCCATCGCGCCGATGCTCGATCCGGGCATGCAGTCGTGGTCGATGCGACTGGTCGGCGGCGGCGATCTCACGAGCGCGGACTCGCGCGCCGTGCTCGGCGCGACGCAGAGCGGCAATATCGTGCTCAATGATCCGTTCACGATCAACGTCCTGGGCAAGGGCGCCGGCAATCCGGGCGCGGGCATCAGCGTGGTGCGTACCGGCACCGGCGATCTCGATCTCTACGCCGCAGGTGACTATCAGCAACTCTCGCCGTTCGGCGTCTACACCGCAGGTACGTCGGTGGCCGGTACCGGCGCGGGCACGGCATGGAACGCGCCGCGTGCGCTCGCGGCGGACGGTACTTACCTTGGTAATGTCGTGAAGTCGCGCGCGGCCTATGAGGCCACGCTCAATGCACAACGCATGTGGTACACGCAGGATGGCGGCAACTTCACGCTTTCGGCAGGCGGCGACATCCTCGGCTGGCAGGAGCCCAATTCGGAGATGGTCGGGAACTGGGTGTGGCGTCAGGGCGGCGCCGCGTTGAATCAACCGACCGGGTGGGCGATCAACTTCGGCACCTATGCGCTCGACGGTGGCTCGATACTCGGGTTGGCGGCGTTCTCTGGCATGGGCGCGCTGGGCGGCGGCGCCGTCAACGTTCGGGCGGGCGGCAATATCGGCACGGACGACACGACCAACAAGCGCAACATCGTGGTGGCGGTCGGCGGCTCGGGGCGCGTGACGGACGGGGGCATTCTCCAGACCGGTGGCGGCGCGCTGAACGTGAGTGCGGGCGGCAACATCTTCGGTGGCATGTACAGCGACATTCGCGGGAATACGACCGTGTCGGCCGACGGCAATATCGGCGCCATGCAACTGCGCGACTACGGTGTGGCGCTACAGGAGGACCCGCGCGGACTGAGCAGTCACAAGCCGTATTCGGCGCTGGGTCGCGACGGCGCCAACGTGGCGCCCGGCGACGGTTCCGTGACGTTGCAGGCGCTGGGCGATCTGGTGATGGGGCGCGTGGTCGACCCTGGACGCGCGGAAGAGCGCGTGCAGACGCGGACAACGCTCAATGGCGTGGCCACGAATGCGGCCAGTTGGTTCACGCTCTGGCAAAACGATACGGCGCTTTCGCTTTTCTCGGCGGGCGGCAATGCCTCGCCGCTGGGCACCGCGACACCGGAGTACAGCTGGTCGGTGTACCTTCCGCCGATCCTCGATGTGACGGCCGCTGGCGGCAGTATCTATCTGGCGCCACGCCAATACGTCGATTATCTGATGCCCTCGCCGGACGGGCGCTTGCAGCTCCTCGCGAGCGGCAGCGTGTCTGGCGTTAGCCGGAACAATCCGAGCAATGCGGCGTCCGCATTCGGGCTGCTGGGCACGTCGTTGTCCTCGATCGCCACGCCGGGCCGCCCGGGCTGGCAGACGGCCAGCGCGTCCAACTATTGGAACGGGGGCACGTCCTTCGACAGCAATTCGTTCGAGACGATCTACGACACAGTTTTCAACTCGCAGTCACAGCGATACACGGGGCGAGGCGGCGGCCTTTTCGTCTTCGGCCCGAACACCCTGACCGACACGAGCGCCGACGGCAACAGTCCGATCTCGCGCATCTATGCGGTCAACGGCGACATCCAGAGTCTGAACATCGGGCAGATCCGCACGTTCTACACGCCCGCGGGCAATGCCACCTACTACTGGGCGTCCAAGCCCGTGCAGATGATCGCAGGCGGTGACATCGTCAATACCAGCGGTCTCGTCAACCAGACGAGCGCCTCCGATGTTTCGATGCTGGCGGCGGGTGGCAACATCTTCTACAACGGCGCCAACGGCTACGGGTTCACGGTGACCGGACCGGGCACCTTCGAAGTTTCGGCGGGCGGTGACATTTATCTCGGCAACTTCGCCAACTTCACGAGCCTGGGCCCGCTGATTCCAGGCGACAAGCGTGCGGGCGCCGACATTGTCGTGCAGGCGGGGTTGGGCGCAGGCGCGCCCGGCGTCGGGCAGACAGACGTCACGGGGTTCGCCCGCCGCTACTTCGATCCGTCAAATCTGGCAGACGCATCGCACCCGCTCGCCGGGCAGACCGGCAAGGTAGCGAAGACCTACGACACCGAACTGCTCGACTGGCTGCGCTCGCGTTTCGGCTACACGGGCGATGGCGGCGCGGCAGCGCTCGCCTGGTTCCTCGCGCTTCCGCCGGCGCAACAGCGCGTGTTCGTGCGCGACGTCTACTACGCCGAGTTGCTGGCCTCGGGCCGCGAGTACAACGACGAAAGCGGCAAGCGCTTCGGCAGTTACCTGCGCGGTCGGGAGGCCATTGCCACGCTCTTCCCGCAGACGGATGCGACCGGACAGCCCATCGTCCGCAGCGGCGGCCTGACGATGTTCCAGGGCGCTTCGACGAACGGCGGTATCCGAACCGTCTCCGGCGGCGACATCGAACTGCTCGTCCCGGCGGGACAGACCACGCTTGGCGTGGAGGGGGTAACGCCTTCCACCTCGACGGCTACCGTACCGGCCGGTCTGTTGACGCAGGGCGAAGGCGCGATTCGGATCTACAGCGAGGGCAGTATTCTGCTGGGCCTGTCGCGCGTGATGACGACATTCGGCGGCGCGATTCAGGGCTGGTCGGCCGAAGGCGATATCAACGCGGGGCGCGGCGCAAAGACCACCGTGCTCTATACGCCGCCCAAGCGCGTGTACGACGCGTGGGGCAACGTGACACTCTCGCCGAATGTGCCGAGTTCGGGTGCGGGGATCGCCACGCTCAACCCGATTCCTGAGGTCAAGCCGGGCGATGTCGATCTGGTCGCGCCGCTGGGGACCATCGACGCGGGTGAGGCCGGTATCCGGGTGTCGGGCAACGTCAACTTCGCGGCGCTGGCGGTGGTCAATGCCGCCAACGTGCAGGTGCAGGGGAAGTCGACGGGCCTGCCGGTGATCGCGGCGGTGAACGTGGGGGCGCTGACCAACGCGAGCGCCACGGCCGCGCAAGCCGCCAGTGCCGCGCAGGACGCCATGGCGCGTGAGCGTGTGTCGCAGCGTCAGGGCCAGTCGTCGATCTTCACGGTGCGCATGCTCAGTACGATGAGCGGCACGGGCGGGCAGGGTGCGGCACCGGGCGGTGCGCAGGAAGACGGCAGCGTGCAGGGGGCCGCGCAGACCGGCACCTACGACCGACGCAATCGCGTGCAGATCGTGGGGCACGGCGGCGATCTGAGCCCCGGTACGGTGTCGTTGCTGACGCCCGCCGAGCGCGCACAGTTGCGCGCGGATCGTTGACGACGATGGAATGGGCGGGAGCGGCGAGCGTGTGCCCGCCGTGTTGAAAAGGCGCCGGAGGCCGAAAAACCTCCGGCGCGTGTATCAGTGCATCGGTTCTGCCGGGGTCTCGTTTTCGAAAGTACGGAAGCGCCAGCCGAACCACACCGCCAGCATCCGGATGACGAAGCCCGCGACGAAACAGACGGTCGTCGCGATGCCGTTCGATACGCCCCAGTAAAGCATGGCCACGTACATCGCGCCCGCGATGCACGCCACGCTCGCATACATCTCACGGCGCAGCACCAGCGGCACCTGTCCGCACAGCAGATCGCGCAGCATCCCGCCACCAATGCCCGTGAGCACGCCCGAGAGCACTACGATCACCGGACTCGTGCTCACCGTCATGCCGATGTCGCAGCCCAGAATCGTGAAAGCCGCCAATCCGATGGCGTCGACCGTGATGAATGTCATGCGCAGCCGGTGAATGTGACGGGCCACGATCGACGTGAGCGTGGCCGCGCCGAGCGTGAGCAGCAAGTACTCCGGGTGCGCGATCCAGACGAGCGGATGGCGGCCGAACAGCACGTCGCGAATCGTGCCGCCGCCGAGCGCCGTCACCATGCCGACGAAGGCCAGGCCGAATCGGTCCATGCCGCGCTGCATCCCCAGAATCGCGCCCGACATCGCCTCGGTCACGATGGCGATCAGGTACAGCGCGTAGAAGATCTCAGTTTTCATAATGTCCCTTCGAATGCCGGGGGAATATATCACTTCGTACGATTTTCCCCGGGATCGGGCCATTCGGGGCGTACGCCGCACTGTGATTTGTACAAGTTTTCAGTGCCAACGGCCGATGAGACACTGCTTTCAACGAAACGACGCGGCATGAAGCCGGTCATCCAGCCGCTCCCGCGAGTCGTTTTCCCACAACATCGAGGAGTCCTTCATGCGCTACGTTCCCGGTCTGTTCCCCAAGGTCATCGCGGGCCTGATCGCCAGCTTTCTGCGTATCCGGCCCCTGTAATGCGCACGCTTTTCCAGGTTCACAGCCTGTTTGTCGTCGTCGTTGGCGGACTGTCTTTGGTGCGCGCGTGCTGGCGGATCGTCTGCAAAGTCGCCAAACCCCTTAAACTCTCAACTTTTTGTGCTCCGAACCGTACCCCGAAGCGGTGATCGGGCCGGCCTGCTTCATTGGCAGACCGACCGGCCAGTCTGCGGCAACGGATCGGCGCAGCGTTTCTTTCGACGTGCCTTTTTGATCGCCCACTTCGTTCCATGATCCAGTTCATTCGCCGCCGACGCTATCTTGTCGCCAGCCTCGTTGTGCTCGTCATTCTCGTGGTGCTCGGCCTGCGTAGTCTCGCGACGCCGAAGCCGCCGCAGTACATCAGTGCCAAAGTCGAGCGCAGCGACCTCGAAAACACCGTCCTGGCCACCGGTACGCTGGGCGCGTTCCAGCAGGTGGATGTCGGCGCGCAGGTCACCGGTCAGTTGAAGTCGCTCAAGGTCAAGCTCGGCGATACGGTCAAGAAGGGGCAATGGCTCGCGCAGCTCGACCCGGTGCTCGCGCAGAACGGCCTGCGTTCGGCCGAAGCCGACGAGCAGAACCTGCAGGCGCAGAAGCGCACCGCACAGGCGCAACTCAAGCAGGCTGAACTGGCCTTCGCACGCCAGCGTCAGATGCTGCCCGACGAATCGACGTCGCGTCAGGATTTCGAAGCGGCGCAAGCCACGCTGGACACGCAACGTGCCACGCTGCTCGGCCTGGACGCACAGATCCGCAAGGCACGCGTGCAGATCGAATCGGCCCGCGCGAGTGTCGGCTATACACGAATCGAGGCCCCGATCGACGGGGAAGTCGTCGCCATCGTCACGCAGGAAGGTCAGACCGTGGTTGCGCAGCAGCAGGCGCCGGTGATCCTGAAGCTGGCCGATCTGGGCACCATCACGGTCAAGGCACAGGTCTCCGAGGCCGACGTGATTCGCGTCGAGCCGGGGCAGACCGCCTATTTCACGATCCTCGGCGATCCCGACAAGCGCTACTACGGCAAGCTGCGCGCCATCGAACCGGCGCCGCAGAACTTCCTCGACACGCAAAGTACGATCGGCGGTGGCGCCACGCGCAATAACACGGCCGTGTTCTACAACGCGTTGTTCGACGTGCCGAACCCCGATCATCGTCTGCGTATTTCGATGACCGCGCAGGTCAACGTGCTGCTCGGCACGGCGAAGCAGGCGTTGAGCGTGCCGGTGGCGGCGCTGGGCAAGCGTGTCGAGGCAAACCGCTACGAAGTGCGGGTACTGGGCGACGACGGCAAGGCCACGACGCGCCAGGTCGTGACGGGGCTGAACAACAACGTGCGTGTCGAAGTGCGCGAAGGCCTGTCGGTCGGCGAGCGCGTCGTGATCGGCGAGGCGAGCGACGGTGCGCCGGTGACCGATACGGCAGACAAGTCCGATGCCTCCGACAAGTCCGGCAAGTCCGACAATTCGGACAAGCCGGCCAACGCCGGTCAGGCATGATCGCGCCCGATCACCAATCCTGGGAACAAAGGACGTCGAGCATGTCGAGCCACATCGACCCTTCCGCCACCGGCCCCGCACCGCATCCGATGCTGGAACTGACGGGCATCACCCGCCGGTTCCCCGCCGGGGATCGCGACGTCGTCGTGCTGCGCGATGTGCATCTGAGCATCGCGGCCGGCGAGATCGTCGCCATCATGGGGGCGTCCGGTTCGGGAAAATCCACGCTGATGAACATTCTCGGGTGTCTCGATCACCCGAGTGAGGGCAGCTACCGCGTGGCGGGCCGCGAAACCCGCGATCTGGATGCCGACGCGCTGGCCCAACTGCGCCGCGAACACTTCGGTTTCATCTTCCAGCGCTATCACCTGTTGCCGCACCTCGACGCCGCGTCGAACGTGGAGATGCCGTCCGTCTACACCGGTACGCCGCACGCGGCACGCCGTGCGCGTTCGGTCATGCTGCTCCAGCGGCTCGGGCTGGCCGATCGTACGGAACATCGTCCCAACCAGCTGTCGGGCGGCCAGCAGCAGCGCGTGAGTATCGCGCGCGCGCTGATGAACGGCGGCGAAGTGATTCTTGCCGACGAGCCGACCGGGGCACTGGATACCCGCAGCGGCAAGGAAGTCATCCGCATCCTGAAGGAGCTCAACGCGCTGGGGCACACGGTCATCATCGTGACCCACGACGAGAACGTTGCCGCCCACGCTCGCCGCATC
The DNA here is from genome assembly GCF_040391475.1 of Pandoraea pnomenusa. Lineage (GTDB taxonomy): Bacteria > Pseudomonadota > Gammaproteobacteria > Burkholderiales > Burkholderiaceae > Pandoraea > Pandoraea pnomenusa_C. The sequence continues at coordinate 192,588 of NZ_JBEBXS010000002.1, forward strand.
ATCGAGATTCGCGACGGCGAGATCGTGGCCGACCGCACGAACACGCCGGTCGCGGTGGCACCGGACACGGCCCCGGCGGACGATGTCGAGGAAACGCCGGCCGAGCACGCCTCGGCCGCCGCAGCGGCGTCGCGCCATCCGGACCCGGCGGCCACCGAAGCCAGTCATGGCGGCGCGATCCCGCCGCGTCGCTGGCGCAGCGGCTTCGACCGGTTTGCCGAAGCGTTCCGCATGGCCTGGATCGCCTTGGTCTCGCACCGGCTGCGCACGTTCCTGACGATGCTCGGCATCATCATCGGCATTACCTCCGTGGTGTCGATCGTGGCCATCGGCGAGGGCGCAAAGCGTTACATGCTGGCGGAGATCGGCAGCATCGGTACGAACACGATCAACATCTATCCGGGCAAGGACTGGGGCGACAACCGTGCCACGACCATCCAGACCCTTGTGCCGGAAGACGTGCTGGCATTGAGCGAGCAGGTCTATGTGGACAGCGCCACGCCGGAAACGGCGCGCAGCCTGCTGCTGCGGTACCGCAACGTCGACGCCAGCGCGATGGTGACCGGCGTGGGCGAGCACTACTTCCAGGTGCGCGGGCTGAAGATCGCGCAGGGTATTGCTTTCGGTGCAGACGAAGTGCGACGCCAGGCGCAGGTCGCGGTCATCGACGAGAACACGCGACGCAAGCTGTTCGGGTCGAACCCGAACCCGCTCGGCGAAGTGATCTTCGTGGGCAACCTGCCGTGCGTGGTGATCGGCGTGACGGCCGAGAAGAAGAGCGCATTCGGCGACATGAAGAGCCTGAACATCTGGGTGCCGTACACCACGGCGGCGGGGCGACTGTTCGGTCAGCGCAACGTCGACAGCATTACCGTGCGCGTGCGTGACGGTCAACCGAGCAAGGCCGCAGAAAAGAGCCTGGAAACGCTCATGACGCAGCGCCACGGGCGCAAGGACTTCTTCACCTACAACATGGACAGCATCGTGAAGACGGTCGAGAAGACCAGCCAGTCGCTCACGTTGCTGCTCTCGCTGATTGCCGTGATCTCGCTGGTCGTGGGCGGCATCGGCGTGATGAACATCATGATCGTGTCGGTGACCGAGCGCACGCGCGAGATCGGTATCCGCATGGCGGTCGGCGCGCGTCAGAGCGACATCATGCAGCAATTCCTGGTCGAGGCGGTGATGGTGTGCCTGATGGGCGGCGCGATCGGTATTGCGCTGTCGTTCGGCGCGAGCTTCCTGTTCTCGTTGTTCGCCGAAAAATGGAAGATGGTGTTCTCGATGGGGTCGGTCGTCACGGCATTCCTGTGCTCGACGCTCATCGGGGTGGTGTTCGGCTTCATGCCTGCGCGCAATGCCGCGCGGCTGGATCCGGTTGAAGCGCTGGCACGCGATTGAGGTATTGCCGAATGACCCGAACTGTTCCGATGGCCCCTGCGATGCGCATTTCGACCCCGCAGTCCCTGACTCGCACGGTGCTGGCGCTCGCCAGCGCGGCCGCGTTGCTCGCCGGTTGTGCCGGTGTGCGCCACGATCCGCTGCCGGCCGTGCCGGTGCCGGCGCAATGGACAAGCGGTGCCGATGCGCAGGCGACGACAGCCGCGCCGGCTCGCGCGGCCGCCGTGATTGCGCCCGACTTCTGGCGCGCGTTCGGCGACCCCGTGCTCGACCGGCTCATCGCCGATGTGCTCGCTGCGAACCCCGATCTGGCGGTGGCCGGTATTCGCGTCTACCGCGCTCAGTTGCAGGCGGGGCTGGCCGATACCAACCTGACGCCGAGCGTAACGGTCCAGGGCTCGGGCGGCGTGAAGCGCACGCTCGACACGCACACGATGAGCCGCAACAGTGCCCTGTCGGCCAGCGCCAATTACGAGCTCGACCTGTGGGGCAAGCTCGCCGCCCAGCGCGATGTTGCGCAATGGGAGTACGAGGCGACGGAAGCCGATCTTCAGGCGACGCGTCTGTACATCATCGGCCAGACCGCGCAGTACTACTGGACCCTCGGGTATCTGAACCAGATCATCGCGTACTCGGAGAGCAACATCGCCTACGCCGAGCGCGTGGTGGCGCTGGCGCGCTCGCGCTACGGCGCCGGCGCTGTCTCGGCGCTCGACGTGGCGCAGGCCGAACAGTCGCTGGCGGACCAGCGCGCCACGCTCACGCAGCAATTGCAGCAACGCACCGAGAATCGCAACGCGCTGGCGATCCTCTTCGATCGGCCGCCCGAGCAAGTGGCGCCCGAGCCGTCCACGTTGCCCACGCAGGCGTTGCCTGCCGTGCCGGCGGGGTTGCCGGCGGAATTGCTGGGACGTCGCCCGGACTTGCGCGCGCTGGAATTGCGCCTGCGCGAGTCGCTGGGGAACGTGGATATCACGCGCACCAGCTTCTATCCGACGCTCACGCTTACCGGTTCGCTGGGTACGGCGAGTAATTCGCTCGAGCGGGTGCTGATGAATCCGGTGGCTTCGCTGGGGGCGGGGCTGGCCCTGCCATTCATCCAGTGGAACACGATGCAATTGCAGATCAAGGTGTCGAAGTCGCAGTACGAGGAGAACGTCGTCAACTTCCGCAAGAGCCTGTTCACGGCATTGAGCGAGGTCGAGAACGCGCTCTCGGCGCGCGATCAGCTCACTCGCGAGAGCGAGCAGCGGGTGCTGTCGCTCACGCAGGCGCAGCGAGCCGAGGCGTTGCAGCGATCGCGCTATCTCGCTGGCGCCATCGACATCCAGCCATGGCTGTTGCAGCAACGCTCTCTGCGCGACTCACAGGCAGCCGAAGCCCTGGTGCGACTGAACCGTCTGAATAACCGCATGACCCTCTACAAGGCGCTGGGCGGGGCGGGCAACGCATCGGATGTCGGGACGAACGCCAGTTCGCCAGCCTGAGCGTCAGGCGGCACAAACAGACGCACCAAATCAAAAGGCCGGCATTTGCCGGCCTTTTGTCATGTCGCGGGGGCGACACATCAGGCGTCGGGCACGCTCGTCTCGGGTGCCTTCGGCAGCGTGATCGTGAAGGTGGTGCCAACACCGACCTGGCTGGTCACGTCGATGGTGCCCTTATGGAACTCGATGGCGGCGTACACCACCGCGAGCCCCACGCCCGAGCCGTCTTCGAGCACCGCGTTGCTGCGCGAGCGGAACGACATCTGGAAGATCTCCTTGAGCTCCTCTTCCGGGATGCCGGTGCCGTTGTCACGCAATACGACGCGCAATGCCTCGCCCGCATCCGCCACGCCGATATCGATGGCGGGCTGCGCCATCGTGTACTTGGTGGCATTGCTCACGAGGTTGATGAACGCGTGGAACAGCACGTTGCTGTCGCCGATCATGCGACTGTCCAGACCGGGCGGCGCCTGCACCGTGATCGTCGCGTTCGGGAACATGTCGGACCCGACGCCACGCACGTCTTCGAGCAGGGCAACGAGCGACAGCTCGGTGCGCTTGCCGAACTTGGGATCGTCGAGCGAAGCGCTTTGCGCGGCGTCCAGCCAGTTCTGGATCAGGCTGTTGAGCTTGGCCACGGCTTCGCGGATCTTCGTATATCGCGGACGCGAATCGGCTTCCTCGTTGCGCGGGCTGAGCAGACGCTGCGCATGCCCGTCGATCACGCTGAGCAGGGTGCGGAACTCATGCGTGGCCATCGAGCGGAACGTCTTCTGGAAGTTATTGAGCCGCTCTTCGTTGGCCAGCGCCCGTTGCAGGATCGTGTTCTTCGCGGTGGCGAGCTTCTGGTTGCGCACGAGCGACGACGTGCTTTCCTGGAACTTGGCCAGCGAGCGCGACAGCGTGCCGATCTCGTCGCCGCGCGAGAGCCACGGCAGGCGAAGCTTCTCCTTGCCCGATACGGCGTTGCCCGACATGCGGATCAGTCGCGTAAGGGGCTTGAGGATCACCGTGTCCACGTAGATCAGGCACAGCAGCGTGACAACGATCATGACGGCGATCAGCGCGTCGATCTGCAGCAGACGGTTGCGGGCGGTGGCGTTCTTGGCCTCGACTTCCTTGATCAGCGCCTCGGTGCTGCGAAATACCAGTGAGCCGAACGTACTGTTCGCCTGCGTGTACTTGTTGTTCGAGTCGCCGCGATAGAGCTTCGCCGCATCGTTCAGCTTGCCGCTCTGTGCAAGCTGGAACACCTGATTCGATGTGCGCCGGTACTGCGCCCACTGCGAGAGAAATTTCGAGAAGGCGAGACGGAATTCGTCGTGGGTGAGGACCTTTTGGTAGCGCTCGGAGGCGGCCCTGATCTTGGTGTCGAACTCGTCGGCAGCGGTGCGGATATCCGCGAGCGCCTTGGGGGACATCGGGGCGAGCGCTTCCGATTCGACGGTGCGGAAGTCGGAAATATAGTCGTTGAGTTCTTCGAGCACGCTCAGATGCTCGATCTGCGAGCGTTCGGCGGCAATGGCTCGCTGCTGCGACGCGTCGACTTCGCGATGCACGATGACGCCTACGGCGATCATGGCGGCCAGGCACAGCGCGAGCAGCAGGTACATCCGTCCCCGGATCGGGAGCGGCGTTCCGGAAGACGATGAGGCTTTGGAGGCTTTAGACATGCGGCAAAATCCGGCGCGGCGATGCGCTCAAAGCTGAATGATGTTGAGCAGGGCGGCACGTACCACGGCTTCGGTGCGCGTGGCGACGTTGAGTTTCTCGCGGGCGTTGTCGATGTGGAAGTCGACCGTGCGTTTGCCGAGATCGAGAATGATCGAGATCTCGGCGGAGGTCTTGCCGCGCGCCGACCATTGCAGCACTTCCACTTCACGCCGGGTCAGCCCGAACGGCAGCGGCGCGCCGTCGTCCGGCTCGTCGTGCGCCGTGTATTTGCGGATCACGGTGTCGAGCACGTCGAAATCGACCGGCTTGAGCATGTACTCGTCGGCGCCGGTGCTGTGCCCGCGCATGATCGATTCCTTGTCGGCATTGCCCGTGAGGAAGATGAACGGGATCTTGCGCTCGCCCTGGATGATGCCGCGTGCGCTTTCCAGGAACTCGAAGCCGGTCATGCCCGGCACGTTCACGTCGCACAGGATCACGTCCGGCATGAACGATGCGAGCGTCGCCAGGGCGGTCGTGAAGTCGTGCGCCACCTTGACGGTATAGCCCCGATCCGTCAGATCTTCGCGGATCAGGTCGGCTGAGTCGTGGTCGTCCTCAATGCAGAAAACTTTGGTGGGAGATGACATCCCGCTGGCCCCGGTTTTTATGTGGAATGCCGAAATCGTACTAAAAAATTGCGGCACAACGAAATTTCGCTCAATAAACGCCGGTCCCGGAAGGCAAAAAGGACCGCGCTGCGGTCCCTTTTTGCGATGGGGAGAGGCCGGCTCAGAAGCCGAATACGTGGCCGACGTGAACGGCGCACTGCATGCCGGTCTCCACGCAGGCGTCGTTGCAGAGCAGGCTGTCGATGAATTCGATGAAGTGCGTCATGGTCGTTCTCCGTATTCGGATTTCGGATCAGGTCAGGGCTCGGATCAGCCGAAGATCGGGGCGATGGTGCCGATCAGGCCGAGGAGGGAGGCAAAGCCGTAGGTCACGAGTGCGGGCATGGTGTTTCTCCTTGTCTTCATTCAGTGGGTCGGGTTTGGCGGCTGTCGCTTCGTTGCTGCTTCTTTGCTGCTTCGTTGCGCTGGCCGTTGAATGAAGTATCGTCATCGACCCCTCGCAGCGAAACTGTGATTTATACAACCGAGGGGCATTTCGGACGAATCTGGCATGCCAGGAACGAAAAAGTCCTTGTGACACAAGGGTTTGCGGGTGTTCATCCCCAAACCCCGTATAAATCGCAGTGACGCGTCGGGGTCCGCTCCGTACCATTCGCTTCGTATTACAAAGCCTTACAGAAGCGATAAATGGATACGGAGTACTGAATGAGGACGATTCGGATGACCTGCGTCGCATTTGCGGCGCTTTGCACGATAGCGTCGGCCGCCCACGCCACGCCCACGCCCGTTGATATTGCGGACCAGTACGGCACGCCGTTCATCAAGGCGTTGCTGTTCTCGCCGACAGACGGTGCCTTTGCCACTGGCGGTCCGAACAACGATACGCCCCAGATCTCCAGCGGCGTCCTGTCACCGATGCAGGCGGACCAGATCCGGGCTGCGTTGAACTATTGGGCGGAGATCATCAAGGTGGCGCCGGGGAGCTCGCCGGCGATCATCAACGTCGGGATGACCACCGAGGAAGGGGCACACGCGTACAGCCCCTATGTGTATAGCGCCGACAGCGAGTCCGCCACCGGTAACCAGAACCCGACGCTCGTTCAAGCGGCATTGCAGAACAGCAACCTGGTTCGCGCCGATTATCACGGCGCCCACGGCGAAATCACGTTGGGTGAATTGGGCTTCTCGACGGCGCCCTACGCGGCGTCGCAAATCCCGCTCAATTCGAGTGCCGACCTGACTGCGGTGATGGCGCACGAAGTTGCGCACGCGCTGGGCGTCGGGACCAACATGTACATCGGGCAATACACCGCGAGCGGCTTGCCTTACGCCCGGTTCGCGACGGTCCTGGACGCCTGGTCGGCGCATGTGTACGACGACAATGGCAATCCGGCCCAGCCGGGGCAGGTCATCATCTCGCCAGCGAACAAGGCGATGTATGATCCCACCGTATTCGACATTCGCAACGACAACGGCTACTTCACCGGTGAGCATGTGCAGGAAGTGCTCGCGGGCGCCTTGAACGGGCATATACCGCTCAAGGCGATGTTCGAGGAGACCACCTACGATTCCCCGGTGCTTTCGCACATCGAGCTCAAGAACAGCCTGATGAGCCACCAGACGTACCGTAACTACACGGGATTCATGGAGGCGGAGCTGGCGATGTTGCAGGACATCGGCTACGACATCGACCGCCGCAACTTCTTCGGCCGCTCGATCTACGGGGACAATCTCAGCCTGATCAACGACAACCCGTTCTTCGGCCGAAACGCCGACGGCACGGCGTATGTGCCGAATTCCTACAATACGGCAACGCAAGGTCTCGGTCTGCACGTCTACGGCAGCTACAACACGATCTCGCAACGCGCCGACCTGCTGACCATCGGCGCAGGCGGGGCGGGGATTCGCGTGGACGGCGAAGGCAACAACCTGACGGTGCTGCCGGGCACGCGCATTTACGCCGACGGCACCAACGGCCGCGGCGTGATGTTCACCTACGGCAAGAACCACAGCTTCGTGCAACGCGGCGATGTTCAGGCGCTCGGCACGAACGGTATCGCCGCGAGCTTCGACTTCGGTCACAACGCGTTGGGTGATTTCGGCACGAAAGGGACTAACGGCGACTATCGCGGTTCGTACATCTTCGTGAAGTACGACAACACCGACCCGAACAACCCTGTCCCACTGGCCTTGCTCGACGAACTCAATGGCCCGCTCGTCTCGCGCGCCGACATCACCGGCCGACTCGCAGGCAGCTACGCGTCGCTGTACATGTCGGAGAACGGCTACGTCGGGCAGATCAACATCATGCGCGGGGCGGCGTTGTACGGCGACGTCATCTCGAAGTACGCCCAGCTTGACGATAACGGCGCGCTCCGCCTCACGCAACTCACCTTCGGGCTGGCCCCCGATGCGAACGGTGTTGCCACGGCCCAGGCAGACCCCACGTTCAACCTGCGGTTCGACGGCAACATCACCGGCAGCAATCTGTCGCTCGACCTGGTGGGCGGTACGACCCAGATCAATGGCGATCACACGGTGTACGACGTGTCGGTGCAAAACGGCGCGACGCTATCCGGCAACAGCCGCTACGCGCTCAATTCGGCCGGGATGTTCGTCAACGCCGGCACGGTCGCGCCGTCGCTGGCAGGCGGATTCATCAGCATCGCCGGGGATTACACGCAGACGAGCACCGGCCGTCTTCTGTCGTCGCTGTCGGGTGACGGCACGTTCAGCAAGCTGATGGTGGCCGGCACTGCGACGCTGGACGGCACGCTCGCCATTGCGCCGCAACGCAGCTGGTATGCGAGCGGCTTTACGGTCACCTCGAACCAGTTCCTGAATGCGTCGAGCATCAACGGCGCGTTCGCCAGCGTGACGGCACTGCTCGCGTCGCCGACGCTGCTGGCGACCACGTCCGCGCTCGGCAACAACACGTACCAGGTGCAGATCGCGCGTGCTGCGAACGCTTACTCGCAATACGGCACCGACGGCAACAGCCGTCAGGTCGGCGCGGCGCTCGACAAGATCGCGGGCAGTGTGGGGACGGACCTGCAACCGCTGGTTACCGCGCTCGACTTCTCGGCGGCCAACGGCAGCGACATCGCCAAGGCGCTGCCGCAGCTCACGCCGGCGGCTTATGGCGCGATGTTCACGGGCGCGCTGCTGCGTGAGCGACAGATCACCGATATGGTGGCGGCTGCGGTGGGGGCCGACGGTACGAAGGGCGCGAGCGAAGGCGCGCTCTCGGGCAACTGGCGCGGGTTTGCGATGCCGTTCGGCAGTGGTTACTGGCGGGGTCGCAACGGCGACATGGCAGGCGCCAGCGGCAACACTTACGGTGTCGTGTTCGGCGCCGAGCGCGTGGTGGGCGAAGGGCGCGACTGGACGTTTGGCGCGCACGGCGCCATCAGCGGGCAGTCGACGCGCCTGGACGGGCAAACGCCCGGCTCCGGCAAGACGACGGCGCTCGACATCGGTGTACACGCGCGCTTCGCGCCGGACCCGAGCGCCGGTCTGCACGCGTTTGCGCTGGCCCGTGTCGGTGTCGAAGACGGTCGCGTCGATCGCGCCATCGCCGTGAATGGCTACACCGCCTCGCCGCGAGGCACGTGGACGGGAGCGACGGCGTCGGCCTCTGTCGGCGGCGGCTGGCGCTGGCAGTTGAACAGCACGACGAGTGCCGGCCCGGTGGCAGCGCTCGACTACACCGCGCTTTATCGTCCGAGCCTCACCGAAGACAGCACCAACGGCGCTCGCCTGCATCTGGACGGCAAGACGTTCAACTCGCTGCGTACGCGTCTGGGCGGTGAGGTGCGCTTCGACCTGCCGATGATCGCGGGCAATGCGCTCACCGCCAATCTGCAGGCCACGTGGAACCACGAACTGTTGAACGGCGCGATCACGCAGACCGCCAACTTCGCCGGTTATCCGGGCACCACGTTCACCTCGCGCACGGAAGTCGTCGGGCGCGACAGCCTCGGCCTGCAGGCCGGCGTGTCGTATCGCATGGCCAAGCGCATCGTGTTCGGCGCTGCAGTGTCCAGCAACTTCTACAAGGCTGGAAATGCAGACATCGCGGGATCGGTGTCGGCCACCTGGCGGTTCTGATGTCGGCAGGCAGACTGCCATCGCAATACCGGTAGCGCGCTGCGCACGTGCTGCCGAGAAACGCCCGGAAGCGAGTCTTCCGGGCGTTTTTATTTTCATTGGTGCCGGGGTCTTATGATCGCTCATCGGTTCCCAAGTGCGTCATTATGTTGCGATGTATGGAATATGTAGATGCGTAGCATTCGAAACGCAAATACTGTATCCATACATTGAGGCTATAAATGTCCATGCATAATGTCTGGCCCCCCAAGGGAGGGCGGGCGGACAAGTCACCCGGCGCGCGTTGGCGCACGCTATGCGCGCAGGCGGCTGCGCTGATCGCGATGGTGCCCATGAGCGGTTGCACGCTCGAGCTGCTCGACCCCAAGGGCAGCGTCGGCGAGCAGGAGAAGCATCTGATCCTCATCGCGCTCGGCGTCATGCTGCTGGTCGTCGTGCCGGTGATCGTGCTCACGCTGGTGTTCTTCTGGCGCTATCGCGAAACCAACACCGCCGCGAAGTATTCGCCGAAGTGGGCGCACTCGACCAGGATCGAAGTGGTCGTTTGGACCATTCCCGTCGTCATCGTGGTCTCGCTGGCCGTGATGATCTGGGAGACGACGCACAAGCTCGATCCTTATCGTCCGATCGAACCGACCGGGGCGAATGCCGCGGCGCCGGTGCGCGTCGAAGTCGTCGCGCTCAACTGGAAGTGGCTGTTCATCTACCCGGACTACCACGTCGCCACCGTCAACAAGCTGGTGCTGCCGGTCGACACGCCCGTGGAGTTCAAGCTCACGGCCGAGTCGCTGATGAACGCGTTCTTCATTCCGCAACTCGGCAGCATGGTCTACGCGATGTCGGGCATGCAGACCAAGCTGCATCTGATCGCCAACCAGACGGGCACCTATGCGGGCATGTCGTCGGCCTATAGCGGCGCCGGCTTCTCCGACATGCACTTCAAGGCGCACGTTGGCTCGCGCGAGGACTTCGACAAGTGGGTGCGCGAAGCGCAGTCCGCCCCCGACACGCTCGACGCCGCGACCTACGTGAAGCTCGAACAACCGGGCACCGGCGCACCGGTGGGTGTGTACGCCAACGTCATGCCCGGCCTGTTCGATGCGGTCGTCGGCAAGTACATGGGCCCGATGGACGGCGCATCGCAAGGCATGCGTGTCTCGGGGAACGCCATCGACGACATCATCGCCGCCGCCAATTGCCGCGTCGACGGCCAACTGGATCGCCGCGCGCTTCTCGCGCAGCGTCCCGAGCGCGAGGCCGGTGCGGTGACGCAACCCGCTGCCCAGCGCGCGCTCACGGAGTAAGTCATGTTCGGAAAACTCGATCTCGACGCCATCCCGCTGCACGAGCCCATCATCATGGGCACGCTCGCCATGGTGATGCTGGGCGGTGCAGCGCTGCTGGGCGCCATCACCTATTACCGGAAGTGGGGCTATCTCTGGAAAGAGTGGATCACCTCCGTCGACCACAAGCGCATCGGCGTGATGTACATCGTGCTCGCGCTCGTCATGCTGCTGCGCGGTTTCGCCGACGCGATCATGATGCGCACGCAGCAGGCCATTGCTGCCGGCGGCGACGCGGGCTATCTGCCGCCACATCACTACGACCAGATCTTCACGGCGCACGGCGTCATCATGATCTTCTTCGTGGCCACGCCGCTCGTGCTCGGCCTGATGAACGTGATCGTGCCGTTGCAGATCGGTGCACGCGACGTGGCGTTCCCGTTCGTGAACTCGCTCTCGTTCTGGCTCTCGGCCGTGGGCGCCGTGCTCGTGATGATGTCCATGTTCGTGGGCGACTTCGCGGCCACTGGCTGGGTGGCGTATCCGCCGCTCTCGGAGTTGGGATACAGCCCGACCGTGGGGGTGGACTACTACATCTGGTCGCTTCAGATATCGGGGTTGGGCACCACGCTGACCGGCATCAACTTCATCGTGACGATCCTGCGCATGCGTGCGCCGGGCATGAATCTCATGAAGATGCCGGTGTTCACGTGGACCGCGCTCATCACGAACATCCTGATCGTTGCCGTGTTCCCGGTGCTCACCGCCACGCTCGCGCTGCTTACGGCCGACCGTTACCTCGGCATGCACTTCTTCACGAACGAGCTGGGCGGTAACGCCATGATGTACGTGAACCTGATCTGGGTCTGGGGTCACCCCGAGGTGTACATCCTGATTCTGCCGGCCTTCGGCGCGTTCTCGGAAATCATCGCCACGTTCTCGCGCAAGCCGCTGTTCGGCTACAAGTCGATGGTCTACGCAACGTCGTCGATCGGCATTCTGTCGTTCTTCGTGTGGCTGCACCACTTCTTCACGATGGGCTCGGGCGCGAACGTGAACGCCTTCTTCGGGATCATGACGACCATCATCTCGATCCCGACCGGCGTGAAGCTCTTCAACTGGCTGTTCACGATGTATCAGGGCCGTATCCGCTACCACTCGGCCACGCTCTGGACCATCGGCTTCATGGTGACGTTCGCCATCGGCGGCATGACGGGCGTGCTGCTCGCCGTGCCGGGGGCGGACTTCGTGCTGCACAACTCGCTGTTCCTGGTCGCGCACTTCCACAACGTGATCATCGGCGGCGTGGTGTTCGGGTGCCTGGCAGGCATCACGTTCTGGTTCCCGAAGGTGTTCGGCTTCACGCTCAACGAGCGCTGGGGCAAGATCTCGTTCGCCTGCTGGCTCGTTGGCTTCTACCTCGCCTTCATGCCGCTGTACGTGCTCGGCTTCAAGGGCATGACGCGCCGCATGAACCACTACGTGCAGCCCGACTGGCAGCCGTATCTCGTGGTGGCAATGGTGGGCGCGGTCCTCATCGGCCTGGGTATTCTGGCCTTCGGCGTGCAGCTTGTCGTGAGCATTCGCGACCGCAACGCCAATCGTGACCTGACCGGCGACCCGTGGGACGCGCGCAGTCTCGAATGGGCCACCTCGTCGCCCGCACCGTTCTACAACTTCGCCCACGTGCCGCACATCGACTCGCTCGAACAGCATTGGGACGACAAGGAGCGCGGCCTGGCGTGGCGTGAGCCGGCGCAGTACGAAGACATCCACATGCCGCGCAACACCGGCACGGGCTTCCTCGTCTCGGTGGCGAGCGGCGTGATGTGCTTCGCGCTCGTGTGGCACATCTGGTGGTTGGCGGGCGCGGGGCTGGCGGCGTCCATCGCCATCTTCCTGTGGCGCTCGTACGACCGCGACGTCGACTACTACGTGCCGGCGGCTGAAGTGGAGCGTATCGAAAACGCCCGCTTTGCCGACCTGCGTGCTGCGCAACCCGCGCGCTCTTCCCTGCAAAAGGCTGCCTGATGTCCTCGGCAACGCTTCATTCCCCTCACGGTCACGGCGCGAAGGCGCCGACCCACGATCACGCGCACGGCCATCACGATACCGGCGCGACCACGACGCTCGGCTTCTGGATCTACCTGATGAGCGACTGTCTCATCTTCTGCGTGCTGTTCGCCACGTTCGGCGTGCTCGTGCAGAACACGGCGGGTGGCCCGACCGGGCGCGAGTTGTTCGAGCTCCCGTTCGTGCTCGGCGAGACGATGTTGCTGCTGCTCTCGAGCTTCACGTTCGGGCTGGCGTCGCTGTCGATGCGCCCCGGTAACGAACACGTGGTGCAGCGCTGGCTGTGGATCACGTTCGCCCTCGGCGCGGCCTTCGTCGCGATGGAAGTCTATGAGTTCTCGGCCCTGCTGCATGAAGGCGCGGGTCCGGGCCGCAGCGCATTCCTGTCGGCGTTCTTCACGCTCGTGGGCACGCACGGCCTGCACGTGACGTGCGGCTTGCTGTGGCTTGTGGTCATGATCCATCAGATCGGGCGCTTTGGCTTCGATCCCGTGGTGCGCCGCCGTCTGCAATGCCTGAGCCTGTTCTGGCACTTCCTGGATCTGGTCTGGATCTGTGTCTTCACCTTCGTCTATCTGCGGGAGTTCGTATGACGAGCGCTCAAGTCCACGACCACGGCGCGTATGCCTCGCAAAGCCATCTGCGCGATTACGTCATCGGGTTCTTCCTGTCGTTGGTGCTCACGTTTGCGTCGTTCGGCGCCGTCATGCTCAAACTGGTACCGGACGGCATGGGGCTCGCAGCCATCGTCGTGCTGTGTGTGGCGCAACTCGTCGTGCAACTGGTGTACTTCCTGCACATCGGAGCGAAGCGCAGCCAGCGGCAGAACTCCGCCATCTTCCTGTGTACGGCAGGACTGATCGTGATCATCGTCGCCGGATCGCTGTGGGTGATGCATAACGCCAACACCAACATGATGCCCACGCATATGTCCATCGATCGGGCCAAACTGCGCGACTGATCATGGATCGCCTCAAATGCATGGAGGTGTTCGTGCAGGTCGTGCGTGCCGGCAGCCTGTCTGCGGGCGCGGCGGCCTGCGCCATGACGGCAGCGACCGCCGCGCGCCATGTGCAGGCGCTCGAAGCCCGGCTCGGTCAGCCGTTGCTGCGACGTCAGGGGCGGCGTCAAGTGCCGTCGGCGCTGGGAGAGCGGTACTACGTCGAATGTGCCGAGGTACTTGCACGCGTGGAAAACGCCGACGCGCTCGGTGACGGCGGGGTGAGCGCGGCGTCAGTTGCCACGGCGATGTCGCGTCCCATCGGCCAGCTTCGCGTGAGTGCGCCCACGACCGTGGGTTCGCACCTGCTGATGCCGATATTCGCGGAGTATTTGCAGGCGCATCCGGACGTGGCGCTCGATCTCGCCCTCAAGGATCGCGCGGTCGATCTGGAGGAAGAGGGGATTCATGCGGCCTTTCAGGCCGGGGGCAATCCGGAGCCGGGGCTCGTGGCGCATACCTTGCGCGGGGTGACGCGCGTGGCCTGCGCGTCGCCCGGCTATCTCGCACGACGCGGGGTGCCGCGGCAGCCGTCCGATCTCGCCGGACACGATTGCCTGGGCTTCCGCTATGACGACGTGCTGCGCCGCTGGCATTTCGCGGACGCAGGTGAGACCGGCGTGCCGGCGCGCGACGTCAGGCTCATCGCGCACAATCCGCTTGCGCAGTTGCAGGCGGCGGTGTGCGGCATGGGCATCGCGCTTCTGCCGGAGTACCTGCTGGCGCCGGAAGTCGAGGCCGGGCGGCTGGTTCGCGTGCTCGAGGCCGACGCGCAGCTGGGCGAGCCGATGCATCTCGTGCATCTGGCCGGACGCTACGTGTCTTCGAAGCTTGAGGACTTCGTGCGCTACATGGTGGCGAAGCTCGGGCCGGATGCGTGCCCGGTCGCCCGCTCGGCGTAGGGTGACGAAAGGCGTCGTGGGACGGACGCCACGACGGTACTTCGGTGTACTGGCGGGTGTTGACGGCGCGCGGCAGCAGCGTCACACATTTGCCGATCACATCGGCTAAGATGCATCCATCGACGTCGTGGCCGATGCGATATCTCCGAGAGCGGGGCCGTTCGAGCCCGCCAATCCAACATTCCGTCAATGAACTTACGTGGCAAAGCCTTGCGGCGCCCGCTCGTGCGGGCGTTTGCGCGTCCGTTGGTACGCCTGCCTGCGCGTGCGTTTGCGAGCGTGCTGAGCATCGCACTTTGGACGGCAACGGCGCCCGCGCTGGCGCAGCCGCCACAGTACCGCAACGATGCCGAGTTGATGGGCGCGGCGATTGCGTCGCCCGAAGGCGTGGGCGAGGTGCTGGCGCGGCTCGTGCAGAAATGCGGGCTGTATGGCGCGTCGACGCGCGCACACGGCAACTCGGCCCTGCGCGCGTGGCAGGCGCGTCACCGCGACTATCTGGCCGAAGGCCGCCGCGTGCGTACGGAATTACAGGCGGCTTACACCGACCCTGACGCACGCGCGCACTTCGACGAACTTCTCGGCACGCAGTTGCCGATGCTCGTCGAGCGACAGTTCGTGGTGTATTCGCGCAGCATCGACGATCAGCCGACCGAGGCGGAGAAAGCCGATCTGTGCGACGGCTATTTCACGGCCGTCGACGACCTCCAGTTCGATCTCAAAGTGAACGACCCGGCGCTCGCGGCGTTCTTCGACCGGCGCATTGCGGCGCGCGGTGCCTCCGAGGGCGGGGCGGGAGCGGCCAGTGCCGCAGGTGCGGCGGACGATGCGGCCGGGCCACCGGTATCGGCGAGCGCGCCGGCGGCTCAGTGAGTGGCACGCGCCTCGCCATGTCGTGCCGGCGAGGGGGGCCTAGCGATGGATGCCGATGTGCTGCCCGCGATGCATCGCGCTCAGCGCCGTGGCCGCATCACGCAGCGGCCCGAGCAGCGCTTGCGCATCGAAGCGCGACACCGGACCGACGAGCGAGAGCGCTGCATAACATTGTTGCTGGGCGTCGTCGACGGGCACGGCCACGGCCATGACGTCCGGCATGTCGCGTTGGCTCGATGTCGCATAGCCGGTCGCTCGTGCTGCGGCGATCACGTGCGGGTCGGCCAGCGTGCCGCCTGCGTGCAGCAGCGCGTCGAGCGTGGCTTGCGGCAGGAAGGCTGCGAGAATTCGCCCGGACGCACTGCCGTCCAGCGTAAGCACGGCACCGACGCGCAGCTCCGCCTTGAGCACCCCATGTGGCTCGGCGCGCCGCGCAATGCGAATGCGTCCATCATCGACCACCGCCAGCGAGGCCGTCTCACCGGTGCGATCGGCCAATTCCCGCAATACCGCCTCCGCGCGATCGCCGAGGCTGGCATGGGCCAGTGCGGCGTCGCCCACACGGGCCGCGTGCAGGCTTAGCCGGTACAGCCCGTCGTGTGTGAGTTCGACCCAGCCCGCACGCACGAGCGTGAGCAAGCGCTGGTAGACCGTCGCACGACTGCCGCCGACGATGCGTGCGAGATCCACGAGGCGCATCGGGCTGACGGACTCGCCCAATGCGTCGAGGACTTCAAGTGTTTTCAGGGCGGACGACAGCGGCCGCACGCCGCCTTCGTCATCGGATTTGGCGTCGGGTACGTCGTTGGCAGCGGCAGCGTCTGGCTTCTTGTTCACGCAGTATCCATCGGAGTCGAAAGGGTTCGGGGCGGCGTTCGCTTGGTCGCTTGGTCGCGGCTCACGCCAGTAGCGACGCGAGCTTCGCCAGGGACGGTTCGATATCGTCGTCGGGCACGCAACCGTAACCGAGCACGAGCCCGTGCAACGGGGGTTGCTCCAGATAATAGCGGGACAGCGGCAACGCGATCAGACCGAGTTCCTGGGCCCGCGCCGACAACGACACGTCGTCGACCTCGGGTGCGAGGCGCACCGTCAGATGCAGCCCGGCATTGCTGTCGGCGGAGATCAGCCGGGCGTCGCCCATGTGCCGCCGGATCGCGTCCTGGAGCAGCGCACGACGCCGGCCATAGATCAGCCGCATGCGCCGAATGTGCGCGGAATAATACCCTTCGCCAATGAAGTCGGCCAGCACGGCCTGCTCCATCCAGCGTCCCTCGCGGTAGAGCTCCGCGATACCCAATTGCAGCGGCTCGACCATCGCCTTCGGCACCACGAGATAGCCGATGCGCAGTCCGGGAAACAGCGTCTTGCTGAAGGTGCCCGCGTAAAGCACGCGTGCGCCCGGCTCCAATCCTTGCAACGAAGCGATCGGGCGCCCCGCGTACCGGAATTCGCTGTCGTAGTCGTCTTCGACGATCCACGCATCGTGCTTTCGCGCGTATTGCAGCAACTGCCGCCGGCGGGCGAGCGACATCACGTGCCCCAACGGATATTGATGCGACGGCGTGACGAAGATCAGTCGCGGCGGCTTGCGCCAGTCGGCAGGCGAGGGGTTCAGCCCTTCCGCATCGACAGGAATCGAAATGGTCTCCACGCCGTAGGCCTGCAGCACCTTGTGGATGCCCCAGTAGCCGGGGTCTTCCACCCAGGCGCGATGGCGAACGTCGGTGAGCATCTGTACGCACAGGTGGATCGCCTGATGGATCCCCTCGGTGATGATGATCTGCTCGGGTTCGCACGCGACGGAGCGCGCCGAGCGCAAATGTTGGGCGAGGGCCTTCTTGAGCGCTGGATGACCGCCGCCGTAACCGTAGGTCAGGTTCTCCGGGGTACGGCGACGCCAGTGGCGTTCGACGAGACGCGTCCATTGCTTGAGCGGGAAGGCGTCGAGATCCGGCACGCCGGGCATGAAGGCGCCCGCCTGACGTCGTGAAGCACGGGCATTGAGAATGAGGCCGCGCCCGCGTTGCGACAGCGTGACTTCCGCATCGGGCGGCACGTCGGGGGCGCGACCGGGGCGGGTTGCCATGGACTCCTCGGGAATCGCATCGGTCACGAACGTGCCGTCGCCCGTGCGCGAACGCACATAACCTTCGGCGCGCAGTTGCTCGTAGGCGTAGAGCACGGTGTTGCGGGAGATGGCGAGTTCGCGCGCAAGGTCGCGCGAGGCGGGCAGCCGCGTGCCGCCCGGCAGCCGCCCGTCGAGGATCGACGCTCTCACGATGTTGTACAGCTGCCGATTGCGTGGGACATCCGCGCTGGGTTCGAGATGCTGAAGGATCAGATCGGACAGCAAAATCTGCATGAAGGCGGCACCTTGGGGCGCTATTGGCCCCACAATGAGAGTTTTTGCACCGATATGGTGCAATTAAGTGGCGTCACGGCAATGCCATCGGCGGATAATACTGCACGATAGTGCCAAAACATCGGAAAAATAAGGCGCAAGCAGGGATTACCCGAATTTGTTGCTCGGGAATTGGTTCCATCAAACATTCATTGATCGGCACTATTTGATGTGACCAATTTAAATTCTAATACGTGCAAAGCGCCAGATTGGTACCACCCCGATCGCTCCCCCGGGAGCGTTGAGTCGATTGCGAGGAACACGTGAAGAACGAAACATCGAATCCGTCGGCAGGCCGCCGTTCCGTCATCAAGCTTCTGGGGGCGGCTGCGGGAGCCGCGGTCTCCGCACCTTTTGTCCAAACGGCACGCGCTGCCGACCCGCTGTTCGTCAATACGTGGGGCGGCGACTGGGAGAAGGCTGCCGCGGCGCATCTGTTCGAGCCGTTCACCAAGGAGACGGGCATTCCGATTCGCACCGTGTCGCCGGTGTCGTATGCCAAGCTTGCGGCACAGGCGCGCACCGGGGTGTACGAATTCGACGTCACGACACTCGGGGGCGGTGAACTGATCCGCGCGGTCGAAGCGGGCCTGGTCGAGAAGATCGACACGAGCATCATCGACATGAAGCAATTGCCGCCGGGCCAGGCTTACATGAGCGGGATCGCCACGCACGCCTTCGCCACGGTCATCGCGTCGCGCAAAGACAAGTTCCCTCACGGCGGGCCGCAGAACTGGGCCGAATTCTGGGACACGCAACGCTTTCCCGGTCCGCGCAGCCTTCAGCGCTACGCCGCGCGAGTCGTGCCGCTGGCGCTGCTGGCCGATGGCGTGCCGACCAACAAGGTCTATCCGATGGATCTGGATCGTGCGTTCAAGTCGTTCGACCGCATCAAGAAGGACGTGCGTGTCTGGTGGACGCAGGGCCAGCAGTCGCAACAGCTGTTGCGCGACGGCGAGGTCAACGCCGTGGCGATCTGGCATGGCCGCGCGCTCTCGCTGATTCGTCAGAATGCGCCGGTGGATCTGGTATGGAACCAGGGCGAGATCGATCGCGCTTACTGGGTGGTGTCCAAGGGCACGCCGCGGGCCAAACAGGCGTGGCAGTTCATTGCCTCGGCGCTCAAGGCGGAACGACTGGCGAAGTTCTGCATGCAGGCCGATTACAGCCCGGTCGATCAACGCGTGTTCCAGTACATTCCCGACGCGCAGGCCAAGGGCATGCCGACGTATCCGGCGAACTATCGCCTGACGTTCGAGCAGGATCTGGCCAAGATGGGGCCGCAACTCAATGAGCTGTCGCGTCGCTTCGATCAGTTCGTGGTTCGGTAATCGGGTCGGCGCGTCATGCACAAGCTTCGCCCATATCTCTTACTCGCGCCGTTGGCCGTTTTTCTGACGGCGTTCTTTCTGGTGCCACTCGCGCAGGTGCTCTGGTTGAGCTTCACGGAGCCGACACCGGGGTTTGCCAACTACGTCCATTTCTTTGCCGACCCGTTCTACCTCCGCGTGCTCGGCATGACGTTCCTCACGTCGCTGCTCGTCACGGTGTGTTGTCTCGTGCTGGGATATCCGCTCGCCTACTGCCTCGCGCAGGCGAGCGCCCGGTTCGGCGCCGGCATTCTGCTGGTCGTCGGCATGAGCTACTGGACGAGCTTCCTCGTGCGCAGCTACGCGTGGATGATCATCCTCGGCAATAGCGGGCCGATCATCGGCCTGCTGCGTGCGATGGGCGTGGAAACCCCGCCCGAACTGCTCTTCACGCGCTTCTCGTCGACGCTGGGGATGGTGCACGCACTGCTCCCGCTCATGACCATTACGCTGTACTCGGTGATGAAGAAGATCGACCCCGCGCTGGTGAAAGCCGCCGCCAATCTCGGGGCGAATCGGTTCGCGGCGTTTCGGGCCGTGTTCCTGCCGCTGTCGTTGCCCGGTGTCGTCAACGGTTGCACGATGGTGTTCATCGTGTCGCTGGGCTTCTATGTGATGCCGGTGCTGCTGGGCAGCCCGAGCGAACAAATGATGGCGGGACTCATCGGTCAGCAGATGGAGGAATTCGGCAACTTCGGCGATGCGTCGGCGATGGCCGTGGTGCTCGCATGCACGACGCTCAGCCTCTACGCCATCTACAACCGGTTCTTCGGTCTCGACAAACTCTGGAGCAAAGGCAAATGAAAGCGCTCAAGTGCTTTGCCGTCATCATGGCGATTCTGATCGGTGCACCGTTGCTGGTGGTGATCCCGATGTCGTTCTCGGCGTCGGAATCGTTCCAGTTCCCGCCGCCGGCCTGGTCGGCGCATTACTACACCGCCTTTTTCGCCGATCCGACCTGGACCGGGCCGGCGCTCAACAGCCTGCTGATCGGGCTGGGCACGGCGGCGCTCACGCTGGCGCTGGTCATTCCGGCATCGTTCGCACTGGTGCGCTACGAATTCCGCGGACGCGCATTCGGCAGCCTGCTCATTCTGCTGCCGCTGACGGTGCCGAACATCGTGGTCGCGCTGGGGTACTTCTACTACTTCGGCTCGCTGCGTCTGACACAAACCTATCTCGGCGTGATTCTGGCGCATACGTGTCTGTCGACGCCGATTGCCTACCTGATTCTGTCGGCGAGCCTGCGCGGCTACGACCGCACGCTCGAGCGGGCCGCGGCCAACTGCGGCGCCACGCCGTTGCAGGCGTTCTGGCTGGTGACGTTCCCCGTGTTGCGCCCGGGCTTCCTGGCCGCCGGCATGTTCGCGTTCATCCACTCGTTCGACGAGGCGATCGTGTCGCTGTTCATCTCGGGACGCGATGTGTCGACACTCCCGCGCAAGATGTTCGACAGCTTGCGCACCCAGGCCGACCCCGTGATTTCGGTGGTCTCGACACTCCTGCTGGCGCTGGTAGTGATCGGCTCGCTTACGCCGATCGTGGTGCGACGCGTGAAGGCGCGTCGTCAGGCAGCGCTGCAGCGCTCGGCCATGCAGGCGGTCGCCGTTGTTTGACGACGCTGTCCCGCTCTATGTCACAGAGGTATCCATGTTTATGAAGTCGATGCATTCCGCCGGTGTCATGGCCAGTGCCAGTGCGGCGTCCCCCACGCTGACCGATGCCTACCTGCATGTCAGCCAGTTGTGCAAGTCGTACGACGGTGTTCACCGCGTGGTGGACGACGTCGACCTCGAGATCCGCCGGGGCGAGTTCGTGACGTTCCTCGGGCCGAGTGGTTCGGGCAAGACGACCACGCTGTCGATGATTGCCGGATTCGAGACACCGACGGCGGGCGATATTCGCGTGAACGGCCGCTCGCTGGTGCAGATTCCCGTGCATCAACGCAATATCGGGCTGGTCTTCCAGAGCTACGCCTTGTTTCCGCATATGACGGCAGCGCAGAACGTGGCGTTTCCGCTGCGCATGCGCAAGGTCAATGCGACGGATCAGGCCAGGCGTGCCCAGCGCGCATTGGAGATCGTTGGCCTCGGGCAACACGGCGCTCGCATGCCGTCGCAGCTCTCCGGCGGCCAGCAGCAACGCGTGGCGTTGGCGCGTGCGCTGGTGTTCGAGCCGGACGTGCTGCTGCTCGACGAGCCGCTTTCCGCGCTCGACAAGAACTTGCGCGTGCAGATGCAGATCGAGATCAAGCGTCTGCATACGGAGCTGGGCATGACAACGGTCTTCGTCACGCACGATCAGGGCGAAGCGATGACCATGTCCGATCGCATCGCGGTGTTCAACGCGGGCCGCGTGGAGCAGTTCGCGGCGCCGCTCGATCTCTACGGCGCGCCGTGCACGCGCTTCGTGGGCGAGTTCATCGGCGAGAGCAATTTCATCGAGGTCAGCGTCGTGGATGCGGCCAAGGGCGAATACGCCTCGTCGGCGTTCGGTCGCGTGAGGGCGTCAGCATGCACCCACGCGACGGGCTCGACGGTGTCGTTGCTGTTGCGGCCAGAGTGGATTCGGCTCGGTGCCGGCGGCGGAACGGCCTGTTCGGCCGGTGTGAAGGATGCGCAGCTGGAAGTGAAGAATGTCATTCACTACGGCGACAGCGCGTTGGTGATCGGCGAGAGCGCGGGCCTGCCGCTGCGCGTGAAGGTGCCGAACATCGACATGCAGGGGGTGACGGTCGGCAGCCGTCATCCGATTCACTGGGATCCGATCCATACGCACGTCTTGAGCGACTGATCGAACGGATTCCGGCCGGACGCGGACTTGCGGCCTCGTCCGGCCTTTGTTCCCGAGCCATGAAGCATTGGAGATAACGCCCCCGTCACGAGGGGCGATGGGAGCGCTTTTGCCTATGCAAAAGCGTTGGGCGGCGCTCGTTCTGCACACGATGGGCAGGCGGGACGCAAAACACAAGATCAGCCCTCCCGGTTGCCGTGCCCTGAGAGCAAGCCTCGCGCGAGCGAGTTACCAGAGCACACATCAGCAAGGAGCAGGACCATGAAAACGACGGGAGCCCCTAACGGCCTGACGGCCCGCGCGGCATCGATTTGTCTCGCGGCCGGGATGTCGGCGTTTGCCGGCGCAGCCCAGGCACAGACGAACATCCAGCTGTACGGCGTGATCGACACCTATGTGACGGGTATTTTCAGTAGCGGCCGATCGGCCTATGGCGTCGACAGCGGCGGCCTGCAGGTCTCGCGCTGGGGGTTGCGCGGCTCGGAAGGGCTGGGCGGACAGCTGAAGGCCAATTTCCAGCTGGAAAACGGTTTCAACATGAACAATGGCACGGGGTCGGTCGCGGGCGGCATGTTCAACCGTCAGGCGTGGGTCGGATTGAGCCACGAGAACTACGGCGAGTTTCGCATCGGGCAACAGAACAGCGTCTTCTTTATGTTCCTGGGCAACATCGCGGCGTTCTACGGCGGTACGTATGGCGCCGGGCTGGGCACGGAGTCGGGCTACAACTTCCGCAATTCGAACGACATCATGATTGCCACGCCGCGTGTGGCGGGTTGGCGCGCGGAGTTGCACCACGCGCTGGGCAACGACCCGCAGAACAAGGCGAACGGCACGTCGTCGCAAGTGGCCATCGAGTATCGCGGGAACGGCGCGTATTTCCTCGCGGGATATGTGGAAGCGCGTCCGCTGGTCAGTGCGCCCAACGCCTACAAGGGCGTGGTGGATCGTCAGTTCGCAATCGGCGGCAGCTACGACATCAAGCCGTTCCGGCTGTACCTCGGCTATTTCAAGAACAAGCAATCGGACGATACGATCAACAAGGATCTGTATTCGGTGAGCGCGGCGTGGTTCATTACGCCTGCCGATCAGTTGAGTCTCGGCTATACGTACATCGACGTGAAGGCGGATGCGGCGAACAGCGATACGGCGGTGTTTCCCGGCAGGGGGCACGCGAATCACTTCGGGATGATGTACTTGCATTCGCTGTCCAAGCGCACGACGCTCTACGCGTCGGCGGCGTACATCACGAACTCGAAGGGGCTTCGGTATGCGGTGGGTGCGGCGCAGGCCCCGAGCGGCACGCTGCTCAACCGTCCGGATGCCGGCGACAACACGACCGGCGTGCAATTCGGCGTGCGGCATACGTTCTGACAGCGTCGGGGCGAATGTCCCAGCGATGACATGCGCCTCCGGGCGCATTTTTTTTGCGAGTTCCAACGCCCCAAAAAAAGAGCCGCTTGCGGCGGCTCGGAAGGGTTGCAGTGCTCGTTTGACGGCGCGCTCCAGGCGCCGCCGTCGTTATCCGGTCATTGTCAGATTCTCAGATGCGGGCCTCGATCAGAAACGGGCCGGGCTGGCGCATCGCCGTGGCAAACACATCGTCAAACGCTTCGATGGTCGCCACGCATGCGGCTTCCACGCCCATGCCAGCCGCGAGCCGCACCCAGTCGAGTGCCGGATCCACCACGTCGAGCATGCGACGTGCGTTGTGTCCGGCCTCGCCCGCGCCGACCTGTTTCAACTCGTTGTGCAAGATCGCGTAGCCGCGATTCGCGAAGATGATCGTCACCACGTCCAGACGCTCGCGCGCCTGTGTCCACAGCGCCTGAAGCGTGAACATGCCGCTGCCGTCGGCTTGCAGGCACACGACCTTGCGGCCGGGGCAGGCGACTGCCGCTCCCGTACTCATCGGCAGTCCGGAACCGATGGCTCCGCCGGTCAATGCCAGGAAGTCATGCGGTGCGGCACCGGTCGTGTGTTTGAAGAACGCGTGTCCCGATGTGATCGCCTCGTCGCAGACAATGGCGCCCTCGGGCAGGCGGCGTCCCACCACCGCCGCGATACTCGCCGGGGTCAGCGCACCGGTCGGGCGCTCCGGCGTCGTCGGGGCTGCGAGTGTGAGCGGTGCGTCGGCTTTCACGTTGAGCCGGTCGGCCAGTGCTTGCAGCGAGGCCAGCGCGTTGTGACCGCGCTGTGTGAATCGAATGACTTCGCAGCCCGCAGGCAGCATGTCGCTGGGCTTGCCCGGATAGGCGAAGAAGCCCACAGGGGCTTTGGCGCCGATCAGCACGAGTTGCTCGACGTCTTTCAGGTCGGCGACGCAGGCGTCGATGTTGTACAGCACGCGCTCGATCGGCACGCGTCCCGCACCGCGTTCGATGCGCGCGTTCGATTGCTGCGCGAGCAGTCGCGCCCCGGTTGCCTGTGCGATACGCCCGGCGACGGCCAGCGCATCGGCGCGCAGTCCTTTGCCGGAAATCAGCAGCAGTGTCCGGCGGCCGTTGCGCAACCGCGTTGCCACGTCATGGAGGACCGGATCGGCGGGAATGCCATCGTCCGTGATTGCCGACGCCACGGGGGCTGCGCGTGTCGTCTCGCCCCATGCCGCATCGGCGGGCAGAATCAGCGTCGCCACGCCGCCACCGTTCGCGCGTGACGCGGCGATGGCCTGGGATGCGCGTTCACCGACTTCGTCGCTGTGACCGATACGCCCGACCCATGCCGACATCGGCTGCGCGAGCGATTCGATATCGCTCGTCAGCGGTGCGTCGAAGGGCAGGTGATACGTGGCATGCTCGCCGACGATATTGACGACCGGCGTACCCGCGCGCCTGGCGTTGTGCAGATTCGCCAGGCCGTTTGCCAAACCCGGCCCGAGATGCAGCAACGTCGCCGCAGGTTTGTCCGCCATGCGGGCATAGCCGTCGGCAGCACCGGTCACAACGCCTTCGAACAGGCCGAGCACGCATCGCATGGCCGGTTTGCGGTCGAGCGCAGCGACGAAGTGCATCTCGGAGGTACCCGGATTGGCGAAACATACGTCGACATCGCCCGCCAGCAGCGTGTCGCACAAGACATCGGCACCGTTCATTTCGCGCCACTCCTCACTTTGCTCATTGCCTCACTCCTTGCCTCACTCCTTGCCTCACGCATTGCCGCATTATCCCGGCATCGTCGGGGCACCTCGCCGCAGCGGCGCAGGTGCCCCGGTCTGCGGGGCGCCGGGCGATGTCCCCACGACACCACGCACCCGAGGCTTCCCGCAGAACGTTGCCCGTAGGCGTGCGCTCTCGCGAGCGCGCGCCACCTTCAACTTCCGTCACCGTGCTCAGCCGCCAAAGACCTCGCGATAGACGCGCAGCCAGTTGCCGTGCGTGATCTTGTCGACTTCGGCCTCGGAGAAGCCGACTTCGCGCAGACCACCGTGCACGTCGCCCAATTGATGGACTTCCTGGAACCATTCCGGGCGGGCCGCCTTGCCCGGACGTGCCGCCGATCCTGCGCCGTAATCGACACTGCGTGTCCAGTGACCCATGCGCATCCAGTCGAGATCGGTCTGTGTCGTGTTGTGGCTGCGGTCGGTGCCGATGGCCACGTGATCGATGCCCGCGATGTCCACGGTGCGCGCCACCAGTTCGCACCAGTTGCGCACGGTCAGGCAGAAGTAGTCGCCCGCGATGTTGCGATAGGCCGCGCAGCCGATCACACCGCCGTTGTCCCGCAGGGCGTGCAGCACGTCGTCGGTCTTGTTGCGCTTGTGCGGGAAGACCGAATCCGGATTCGCGTGCGTGATCGCGACCGGCTTCTCCGAGTACTGGATGGCTTCGAGCGAGGTCTTGTTGCCGACGTGAGAGACGTCGATCAATACGCCCGCTCGGTTCATTTCGCGAATGACTTCCTTGCCGAAGCGTGCGAGACCGGAGTCGTGTGCTTCATAACAGCTGCCGCCGAGGCTGTTCTGGTTGTTGTAGGTGAGTTGCATCACGCGCACACCCATGTCGGCAAACAGTTCGACGTAGCCGATGCGGCCTTCCAGATGGTCGGTGTTCTGGAAGCCCATGAGCACCGCGACTTTGCCGTCGGCGATCAACGCCTCGATCCCGGCTGCCGTCGTGGCAATGCCGAAGACGTCGGCGTTGGCCATCGCCATATTGCGCCATTTGACGATGGCGTCCATCGACGCGACCGTGCCTTCCCAGAATCCGAGCGTGTTCGTCACGCAGCCGATGTTGCCCTTCTTGAGGCTCTCGAACACTTCACGGTCGAAGTGACCGCATTGCAGACCGTCGATAATCATTGCCTTTGCTCCTGAGGAACGCGCCCTCGGCCCATTGCTCCGGGCGCGCTGTTTGATGCGAATGTCGTTTCGTCGCGCTTGCTTGCCAGGCGTGACGTCGGTGTCAGGCCGGCGTGTCGCCGGTGGCGGCTTCCCGGGGCTCGATACGCGTGAGCAAGGAGAAGTCGGTGTCGTCGTCCGTGGGCCGGCCGATGACCGTGCCCGTCTCATCGACGATGTTCGCGCCCGCGTGGCGTCGCGAGACGACGTTGTCCGGCGCCAGCGCGCCCAGCGCGAGGTGATACATCGACCACCAGAGCGCCGCGTCGACCGGCAGACCGTGATGAATGATGCTGCGCAGGGCGTCGTCCGCAGCGTCCTTCGGCGGCAGACGGCGTGCGAGCAGGGTGAGCGTCACGCGCCTGCCACCGGTGGTGTCGGCGTCCGTAGCAACGTGCACGCTCACGTTCGCGCCATGACGTTGGGCGAGCCAGGTGATCACTTGCAGCTCATGCGGCTCGGTGACGCCGGTCGCGTCCAGCTGCGTTGCTTCGCGTTCGGCATGCTCGGCAAGCAGCAGGTCGAGCAGCATTTGCGCGACGACCCAGGCGTGCTGCTGGCAGCACTCGACCTGCAGCGGGGCCGTCAGGTGCGCCGGGCCGATTTGCAACGCGTCGGGCTTTGCTTGCCGCAGGGTTTCGTAGCTGTCCATGAAGTGCCGGAAGCCGCCCATCCGGGGCAACGATGCCGTCGTGCCGACAGGCGTTGCGGTACGACGCGCTTCGGAGATCAGGACACACTCGCGCACGGCGTTGTTGAAGCCGTAGGGCATACCCGTCTCCAGCAGTGCGCGGTCGAGGGTCAGACGGGCTTCGCGCAGGCTGATTTGCAGCGTGCCCGTCAGGGTGGTGCAGGTCGAACTCATTGCTTGGGCTCCAGAGGGCAGAACCAGTCGTGATCGGCGCCCGCACGAATGGTGTCCGGCGTGGGCGCGCCGAGGAACAGCACACCGCGCAAATTGCGGCCGAGATAGTCGCGCGGGCGATCCACGCCGTGAATCGCGACGTTGAGCAGGCGCACGATGTGAATCGGAATGAAGTCCTCGCCCATGATGTTCATCTGCGGCGAGTGGTACGGCAGGCCGCGTAGCGACTGGATACGTGCCACGATGGCGCGCAGGTGCGGATGACGCAGCAGCACGTGCGCCATGCGGGTTTGCGGCGGTACGCCTGCCAGCACGTGTTCGAGCTGTTGCACGTAGCGCGGCAGGTCGAGGCCCAACTGATGCGCGTCGCCGACTTCCTCGCGCGGGCCGCGTCGCGGCTCCTCGGCCGTCGCCGACTTGTACCAGACGTAACGGCGCGACGCCTCCGTCGTCAGATCCATCGCCAACGCCCATGCGTACTCGGCGTGCAGGATGTCGCGCAGGAAGCCTGCCGTCATCTCCGGCTGCACCGGCATTTCTTCTTCCGCGTCGAGGGCATCGGCGACCAGGCGATCCGCGAGCTCCGGTACGAGTTCGATGTACATGGCGAGGAGCGTTTCATGCGCTTCGACATGAATGTCGTTTTCCAGGGCGTCGGCCAGCACGTTCAGCGCATATGTGGCGCGACGGCCGCGCACGAGACCGGTGCGGTACAAGGTGTCGACGTCTTCACGCGCCTTGGCCAGTTCGCTCGCGACCAGTGCGCTCGGCGCAAAGTGCTCGTACTCCATCCGGTCTTCGCGACGGAAGGCGATGGCGCGGTCGAGCAGGTTGCGCAAATGCAGCACGACGGGACTGCCCGCGTCGACCTTGAGCGACTTCGCGGCCACGATCGCCTGTTCGCGTGCCGTGAGCCAGCGATTGATCAGGTGCGGGTGGTTGTGCAGGAAGAAGATGAGGCCCAGCGCCGACCCGTTGCCAATGCCCAGGAACTGCTGGTATTCGGGGGAGAGTTCGACGGCCTTCGACGAGCGCGCCTGCGCGAGGCGATTCACCAGATCGACGGCGAAGACTCGCATCATGTAGGCCGATGCCATCTGCGCAGCCAGCGTCTTGCGCAACGGGTGGCGGCGCTCAAGCGCTTTGTACGAGCGCGTGCCGAACGTGCCGTTGCCATCGATACCGGTGTTGCGCATCAGGTAGCAGACCTGCGCCACCGTCTCGATGTCGGGCTGACGGCCCGCGGCCAGGGCCTCGACGGCATGGGCGAAAACGCGTGAGCTGCGGTTCGCGCGTGCCCATGTGAGGGTGTTCGGCGTGGCGCGGCCTTCATACAACTTGGGCAGTTCGGCTCGGGTTTGCGCGATCTGGGCGTCGGTCGCGGGGCCGTCGAGCAGTCCGCCCATCATGTCCCACGCGCGTCCGATGATGCGGCCGGTGCGTCCCGCCTCCTGATATTCGAACGAACTCAATACGAAGTCGAGCGGCACACCGTTCGCGTCGATGCGGTAGTGCGCCGTGCCGCGCGACTGGGCGTCGATATCGAAGGCCAGTCGCTGGATATCCCAACGCTCGTCGACGGCCTGACGCATGAAGCTGCGTGTCATCGACAAACGGCTGGGTTGCAATGCGGCCAGGCGCTCCGGACGCATCAGGACATCGGGATGTCGCGCACGCGGGGGCGCATCGCGATGATCGGCAATTTCGGTAGGCACGGCGGCCATGACGGACATCTCCAGAATCGGCCCGAAGCGGGGCCGGTAAGGTCTGCATCCATCCGGAGTGTTCGTCGAATGGATGTATTCTATATGAATACGTATGATTCATATGAAATCATCGTAGCGGAAAAGATCCGTGGAGGGAAAGCGTTTTTTGCGACAAGGCAACGACGACGGGCCGGAAAGCCGCATGGGGCGGGGCGTTGCGCCCATTGCGGCGCGTGTGTGCGTGGCGTGCGAAAGCGGGGATCGGAAAAAAATAAAGCCCGGCGATGGCCGGGCTGTGGGACTTCATGCAACGTGGATGCGGCCGGATGCGGCCTCGGCGGGGAAGCGTCAATACGACGGTGGCGTAATGACCCACACGATTTCGGTCGGCGTGTTGCCGGGGTTGCGATAACGATGCGGGGTATGACTCTCGAATGTGAAACTGTCGCCTGCTTCGAGCACGAAGTGCTGCTCGCCGACCCAGAGTTCGAGCGTGCCGTTGATGACCACGCCGCCTTCTTCGCCGCGATGCTGATAGGCGTCGCCACTGTCGGATCCCGGCGCCATGACCGACCACAGCAGTTCCAGTTGGCCGCTCAGGTTGGGCGAGAGCAGGTAGTCGGCGATGCCCGAATCGAACGTCAACTGGCGGCGGCGCTCACGTCGCACGACGACACCGCCATCGGATGGCTCCGCACTTTCGCCGTGGGGGAAAAACCAGCTCACCTGAACACCGAGCGCCGCAGCGACATCGTGAAGCGCGCCGATCGTGGGCTTGCTCTTGCCGCGTTCGAGCTGACTCAAGAAGCCGATGGATTTGCCGCAAAGCGCGGACAAATCCTGGAGGGACAAGCCGCGAGCTTTGCGAAGGCTCTTGATTTCGGGGCCGATCCAGTCGAGGGGCGCCGCGTCGTCGGTGCTGCCCGATGCCTGCACGACACTCGGCGCAGGCGATTTGGCTGCGACTTGGCGAGCCGTCGGCGAAGCGCCTCGCTTCGTGCGCGCGGCCGCCTGCCCGGCGGTGTCGCCGTGCGGTGCAGTCCCCGATTTCTTGTGTACTGGCATCCCGATCCCCAACGTGTTGCGCGAACGACTCGCTCTCGCGCATCGCGTCCCGAATTCTAGCCGACGGGCCGGCATTCCCGGCACATGGCCGCCGGTGTCAGCCGCAATCTGCCCGTTCCGGCATTCATCGAAGGAAAAATTGTTTGCGATAATTTTCACATTAATGAAAATTAATTGCAAAATTTTCACGTCAAATCTACACTGATCCGGCCATCATCGGCACACCGAACCGCCGGCGCTGACCGGCCACGCATTCTTGACGAGATCCACTTCATGTTGAATTCAGCCCGCAGCAACGCATCGCTCCAGGCGCGCAAGGACGCCGCCTGCGCAAAAGGTATTGGCGTCATGACGCAGCACTTTACGGCCCGTGCCCAGAACGCCGAGATCTGGGACGTGCAAGGCAATCGCTTCATCGATTTCGCGGGCGGCATTGCCGTGCTGGCGACGGGGCATCGGCATCCGCGCATCGTCGCTGCGGTGCAGGCGCAGTTGGAACAGTTCCACCACACGTGCTTTCATGTCACGCCGTATGAAGGCTACGTGGCGTTGTGCGAGCGGCTGAACGACATCACGCCGGGCCAGTTCGCCAAGAAGACGGCGCTCTTCACCACGGGCGCCGAAGCGGTCGAGAACGCCATCAAGGTGGCGCGTGCCGCCACCGGGCGCAGCGCGATCATTGCGTTCTCCGGCGCCTTTCACGGCCGCACGATGATGGGCATGGCGCTCACGGGCAAGGTCGCGCCGTACAAGTTGGGTTTCGGGCCAATGCCGGCCGAAGTGTTCCATGCACCGTACCCCGTTGCGTTGCACGGCGTGAGCGTGGACGACAGCATGGCCGCGCTCGAATCCCTGTTCAAGACCGACGTCGATCCGCGCCGTGTGGCCGCGATCTTCATCGAACTGGTGCAGGGCGAAGGCGGCTTCTACGTCGCGCCTCCCGAGTTCTTGAAACGCCTGCGTGCGCTGTGTGACACGCATGGCATTCTGCTCGTGGTCGACGAAGTGCAGACCGGCTTCGCGCGTACCGGCAAGCGCTTTGCGCTCGAGCATCACGAAGTGGATGCCGACCTGATCACGATGGCGAAGAGTCTTGCCGGCGGTTTCCCGCTCTCGGCGCTGACGGGACGCGCCGAAGTGATGGATGCCGCAGGCCCGGGCGGTATCGGCGGCACCTACGCCGGTAACCCGTTGGCTTGTGCTGCCGCGCTCGCCGCCATCGACGTCATCGAGGAAGAAGGCCTGACGGAGCGCGCTTCGGTGCTGGGGGAACAGTTGACGTGCATGCTCGACGGGTTGCGTCGCGACGTGCCGGAGATTGTCGACGTGCGCGGACTCGGCGCCATGATCGCGGTGGAGTTCGGCGCCGCGGGTACCGGTGCGCCGGATGCCGAGATGACGCGCCGCGTGCAGGCCGAAGCGCTCAAGCGCGGATTGTTGCTGCTGATCTGCGGCGTTCACGGCAACGTCATCCGCTTCCTCTTCCCGTTGACCATCGAGGACGAGATCTTCGCGGAAGGTCTGGCGGTGCTTGCCGATTCGATTCGTGCGGCACGCGCCGCGTGAGGTCGTAGCGATGAAACCGAACTACATCAATGGCGCGTGGGTGCCGGGCGTGGCGTCCACCCCGAACATCAATCCGTCAGACACGAACGACATCGTCGACGCGTTCGCCCGTGGCGATGCGGCGACCACACGCGATGCGATCGCCGCTGCGCGCGACGCAGGCCCGGCATGGGCCCACGCAACGCCTCAGGTACGTGCCGACGCGCTTGACGCCATCGGTACCGAACTCATTGCCCGCAAGCAGGAACTCGGCGAATTGCTGGCGCGAGAAGAGGGCAAGTCGCTGCCCGAATCCGTGGGCGAAGCGGCGCGTGCGGGACAGATCTTCAAGTTCTTCGCCGGTGAGGCGTTGCGTCAGGGCGGCGAGCATCTCGCGTCGCTGCGTCCCGGTATCACGGTCGACATTACGCGTGAGCCGCTCGGTGTCGTGGGCATCATCACGCCGTGGAACTTCCCGTTGGGGATTCCGGCGTGGAAGATTGCACCGGCACTCGCGCATGGCAACACCGTGGTGTTCAAGCCGGCCGATCTCGTGCCGGCGTCGGCGTGGGCGCTGACCGAGATCATCAGTCGGGCGGGCCTGCCTGCCGGGACGTTCAACCTCGTGATGGGCCGTGGGCGCGAAGTCGGTCAGGCGCTGCTCGAATCGCGCGACGTGCACGGCATCAGCTTCACGGGGTCGGTCGCGACGGGCAAGAGCGTGCTCATGAGCGCGGCGTCACGTCTGGCCAAGGTGCAGATGGAGATGGGCGGGAAGAACCCGTTGATCGTGCTCGACGATGCCGACCTCGACGTCGCCGTCGAATGCGCCGTGCAGGGCGCCTATTTTTCGACCGGGCAGCGGTGCACGGCTTCGAGTCGGCTGATCGTCGACAAGCGTATCCATCGGCGTTTTGTCGAGGCGCTGAGGGCACGACTGGCGACGCTGCGTATCGGCGATGCGCGAGATCCGGCGACCCAGATCGGGCCGGTCGTGAGCGACGCGCAATTGCAGACGGACCTCGACTACATTGCCATCGGCCGTGAGGAGGGCGCCACATTGGCGTTCGGTGGAGAACGCCTGTCGCGCGCGACACCGGGCTACTACCTGTCGCCGGCGCTGTTCGTCGACGCGCACAACGACATGCGAATCGCTCGCGAGGAAATCTTCGGGCCGGTGGCCTGCGTGATTCCGGCCGACGGTTACGAGCATGCGCTGGCCCTGGCGAACGATACCGAGTTCGGATTGTCCGCCGGCATCTGCACCACGTCGCTGAAGTACGCGAATCACTTCAAGCGACATGCGCAGGCGGGTATGACGATGACCAACGTGTCGACGGCCGGCGGTGATTATCACGTGCCGTTCGGCGGACGGAAGGCGTCGAGCTACGGTGCGCGCGAACAAGGACGCTACGCGGCCGAGTTCTACACGACGGTGAAAACGTCGTACGTCGCGGCGTAGCCCGCCGCAATGCGTGGGCGTCGCCGGGGCGATGGCCCCGGCGATGCTACGCCGGTACCGTCGGCGCCGCGTCGTCCGGGCGCTCGCCGGTGAGCAGATAGCGCATCAGATCGGCAACGGGGCGAATGCGTTCGCCAAACGGCAGTGGATCGCGGCCACGGAAGAAGAGGCCGCGCGCCACGTCGCCGCGCACGGCCTGAGCGAGTTTCAGATCGATGCAGAACTGGCCGATACGTGCGACACCGTCGCGTAGTCCACAGGCCTGAAGGCAGTCGAAGCCTTCCAGACACTCGCGCACCTTCGCCTTGGCCTGCAACGCAGACTCGCGCGA
The DNA here is from genome assembly GCF_040391475.1 of Pandoraea pnomenusa. Lineage (GTDB taxonomy): Bacteria > Pseudomonadota > Gammaproteobacteria > Burkholderiales > Burkholderiaceae > Pandoraea > Pandoraea pnomenusa_C. The sequence continues at coordinate 225,882 of NZ_JBEBXS010000002.1, forward strand.
CAGGTACTTCTTGAGCCATGGCGTGAGCACAGCGCGCGCGGGCAGTCCCGCGACACTGGTGAACTCGGCGATGTCCTCCGGCCGGGCGCTTGCCAGCACCGCCTTGAAGTCCGGGTGGGCGTCCGATTCCTCGGTCACGGCGAAGGCCGTTCCCAACTGAACGCCCGCCGCGCCTTGCGCCAGCCAGTGACGAACCTGTTCATGACGGTGGATGCCGCCTGCCACGATCAACGGCACGGCCGCCCAGTCGATGCCCAATGTCGCGTAGATCTCACGGCATTCCGTGAGTACGCGTTCGAACGAGAAACGCGCGTCGCCCAGGTCTTCGATGCGCGACGCGCCGAGGTGGCCGCCCGCATGCGCTGGATGCTCGATCACGATGGCATCGGGCAGGCGGCCTTTCTTCATCCACTTGCGCAGCACCAGGCTTACGCCGCGCGAGTCGGACAGGATCGGGATAAGTGCCACGTGCGGGTGCGACGCGGTGAGTTCGGGCAAGTCGAGCGGCAAACCGGCGCCCATGACGATGGCGTCGGCACCGCTCTCGCAGGCCTGACGCACTAGCGCAGCGTGCGCGCTGACGGCTTTCATGACGTTCACGGCCACGAGTCCATTGCCGTTGGCGATGGCCTTGGCTTCGCGAATCTCGCGATCGAGGGCGATGAGATTGACCGCCTCGATGGCCGTCTTGTCGCGCGTGCCTTCCACCTGAGCGAGCAAGTCCGGGTGATGGTGGCGCAGGTCGATGCTCGCAATCGTGCCCATGCCGTTGTGCCGCGCCACCGTGCCCGCCAGCCGGTGCGCGGAGATGCCGATTCCCATGCCGCCCTGTACCACCGGCACCAGCCGGCGGCCGGCCAGCGTCAACCATTGCTCGTTCATGTCAGTTCCGTTCGTCGAAGTAAACGCTCGCGGGGCGTTGGCCAATGGCCCGCGCCCGCGAGATGGCAGTCTGGCATCTGCCCGACGAACGGATGTTGCGATGGGTCAAGCACGCCAGTGCTCAGGCGGCGCTATCGGTGCGGCATGACGTCGCAGTCGTGGCTCAGGCGGCGAAGTCCGTTGAGGCCGACAGCGCTTTCCACTCGTCCGTTTCCTGCGCGACGTAGGCGTTTTTCGCTGCGATGGCCGCCAGCGTGTCCGTGCCCAGCGGAAGGCGCATCGGCGGTTTCGCTGCGTCCACCAGTGCGATCATCGCGGCCGCGAGCCTGGCCGGGTCGCCCGGTTGATTGTGGTTGATCTCCACGGCCTTGCGGCGTACCGCGCCCGAGGTGGCGTCGTAATCGCCAATGATGTCAGGGGCGACGACCAGCGAGGACGCGTCGAGAAAATCGGTGCGGAAGTACCCCGGTTCGACGACGGTTGCGTGAATGCCCAGCGGCGCCAACTCCGCATGCAGTGCTTCCGTAATGCCCTCGACGGCGAACTTCGTCGACGAGTACACACCGAAGCCCGCTGCGGCCCGATACCCGCCAATCGACGAAATGTTGATGACGTGTCCCGCGCGGTTCGCGCGCATCGTCGGCAACGTTGCGCGCGTGACATTCAGCAAGCCGAAGACGTTGGTGTCATACATGCGGCGCACATCCTTGTCGGCAGATTCTTCCACTGCCCCAAGAAGGCCAAAGCCGGCGTTGTTGACCAGCACGTCGATTCGGCCGAATTTCGCGATCGCCGCCTTCACGGCCGCCTGTGCCTGCGCCTCTTGGGTCACGTCCAGCGCAACCGGCAGCAAGGCCGCCGACTCGCCAAGGCGCTCGGCGATGGCCGCGACGTTTCGTCCGGCGGCCACCACGGCGTTGCCGTCCGCGAGCGCGGCCTCGGCAATCAAGGCACCGATACCGCGCGACGCGCCCGTGATGAACCATACGCGCTTGAAACCACCCTGTTGAACGTCAGCCATGATCTCTCTCCTATGTGTGATGAAGTGATGCCATGGTAGGACCGACGATTGACGCAAACTAGCTGGCTATTACTTGGTTCATAATCAACTTTTATTTGTCAATCCGGGCGTCGAGAATGAATGGAATTCGTGCGATCACCGTCTTTGTGCGCGCGGCCACGCTGGGAAGTTTGCGCAGTGCGGCCATCGATCAGGGAATATCGCCGCAGGCCGCGAGCCATGCGGTCATACAGCTCGAGAAGGACCTCGGCGTACGATTGTTTCATCGGACCACACGCAAGCTGAGCCTGACAGAGGAGGGGCAACGGTTGCTGGACAGCGTGAAGCCGGCGCTTGCGACGCTGTCTTCCGCGCTGGACGACGCTCGGCGCTCAACGGAAGACGTGGGGGGCGTGTTGCGTGTGAGTGCACCCCGGGCGCTCGGGCTGCCGGTCCTGTGGCCGTATTTCGAGGAATTCCAGAAGCGCTATCCGAATGTGCACCTCGATGTGCAATTCGACGATCAGTTCACGGATCTCGTCACCGACCGCGCGGACGTCGGATTTCGCGGAGGACCGCCGCCATCGGGCGGCTCGATTGCGCGTCGGCTGGTGCCGATTCAGTTGATCGTGTGCGCGTCGCCGGAATACATCGAGCGCCACGGTGCGCCGCAGACCATCGACGATCTCGCCCAACATCGCTGTACCGGGTACCGTCGCGCGAACACGGGCAAGCTCGCACAGTGGGAGTTCCGGATCGGCGACGAGATCGTTCATCGCGACGTGCCTGCGGTCGTCTGCGTGAACGACACGGAAATGGAAACGCAGGCAGTGCTGACGGGGCTCGGTATCGGGCAATTGGCCAGCTTCAATGCAACGACGCACATCAGAAGTGGTCGCCTCGTTCCGTTGCTGACGGATCACGTCAGTGAGTACGGCATGATCTATATCTACTATGGCCATCGAACCGAACAGTCGCTGCGTGTGAAGACATTCATCGACTTCATGGTCGAGCGCATGGCAGGCAACCGGGATTTTTTCCTCGACCCGCGCGAGCTTCTTCCCGGGCGGCCGCCGAAACGAGGACGTTGAGCCCTGCCCGGTGTTCAGGCGGCGCCGTCGCTGCGGCCTGGCACTACGCGGTGGTCTCGGTATTTGCCGTGGCGTCCGGCAACGTCGACGCTGCCACCTTTGCGCTTGCGCCGGCAGACGCCCCTTGCACGGTGCCAAGCGCGATGCCGCCGACGATGAGGGCGAGCGCAATCCAGACGTCGAGCCCGAGCGACTCGCGCAGGATCAGCGCGGAGGCCAGCGTGCCGACAACGGGCACGCCGAGCAGGCCGAGGGAGGTGACGCCCGCCGGAAGCTGGCGCGTGACCACCCCCGCAAGCCAGTACGCGATGCCGCCGCCGATCACGCCGCCGTAGGCGAGCAGGCCAGAGAATCCCGCCCATCCCTGCACGCGTGGCGCGCCGTCGACCACGGCGGCGATCGTGCACATCACCACGCTGGCCAGCAGCAATTGCCAGGGGCTCAGCGCGAACGGCCCGTTCACCCAGCGGTGGGCGCGCATATGGACGATGGCCACCGCCCAGACGAACGCCGCTGCCAGCACGAGCGCGTTGCCGAAGACGGCCTGATGGTCGTGCCAATCGAACGCAAGCGGGTTGAACATGACGCCGAGGCCGACGAGACCGCAAGCGAGACCCGCGAGGCGTCGCGGCGTGAGCGCTTCGCCCAGCCAAAGGCGTGCCGCAGGCATCACCCAGAGCGGCGTGGTGTAGGCGAGCACGGCCGAGCGTCCGGCGCTGACGTACTGCAGGCTGAGCGCGACGAGCAGCGAGAAGACCGTCATATGCAGCAGGCCGACGCTCAGAATGACAGGCAGGTCACCGCGTCGCGGCAACACCAGCCGCCGGGTGAGCGCGCAGATCACGAACAGGGTCGTCATGCCGATGACCGAGCGCAGCGCGGCACTCCACCATGGGGAGACGTGAGCGAGCAACGCCTTGCTCACCGGCCAGTTCACGCCCCACGCCACCACGACGATGGCGAACAGGATTCCGGCATGCGAGCGCACGGACGAACGGTGGGACGAGAGACGTTGCAGGCTGGCAGGCAGGTTCACGCGCACGAACTCCCGGGTGCGAGGGTTGAAGCGAAAGGCATTGCGCCGGGCGATGACCCGGACGCCATGCGCCATGTCGTCACGTTAAGGGAGTCGTGGCGCATGGAAAAGCGCCATAGTGCAGGGAAACGGTGGTGCCAGGCGATGCCATCGGGCGACGGTACCGATCGTTTGCGACTTCGCGGGAAGTGCAGACTTGACGACGCCGTCTCGACCGTTGTCAGCCGTCAGTCGAAACGGTGACAGCCTCCCACGCATCGATTTCGTCGCGCAACGCCGACAGCTGGTTGCGGACAAGCGCGAGGGCGTCGCTGCCGAGCAGCAGGTGCGCCGGCGGGTGATCCGCCGCAATCGCGGCCAGCATGGCTTGTGCCGCTTTCGCCGGATCGCCCAGTTGCTTGCCGCTCTTTTCCTCCCGGGCCTGCCGGATCGGATCGAAAATCTCGTCGTAGTCCGGAATCGAGCGGGGCGTGCGCGTCATCGAACGCCCCGCCCAATCGGTACGAAACGAGCCCGGCGCCACGGCGGTCACGGCAATGCCGAAAGGCTTGACCTCTTTGCCCAGCGCTTCCGAGATGCCTTCGAGCGCAAACTTGCTCCCGCAGTAATAGGTGATCCCCGGCATCGTGATGTGGCCGCCCATCGAGGTGATATTCAGGATGTGGCCGCGGCGTCGCGCACGCATGAACGGAAGCACGGCTTTCGTCATGGCGACCGCCCCAAACACGTTCACCTCGAACTGCCGGCGCATTTCCGAGAGCGGCGATTCCTCCATGATGCCCTCGTGACCGTAGCCGGCATTGTTGACCAGCACGTCGATGGGGCCGACGTCCGCTTCGATCGCGGCGACAGCGCCATCGATGGCGTCGAAGTCCGTGACGTCGAGAATTCGTCCAAACGCGGCGTTTGCGGACAGGGCCTCGAATTCCCGCCTGGCCTCGGCACTTCTTACCGTGCCGACGACTTTGTGACCTGCCGCCAGCGCTTCGCGCGCGAGTGCGCGGCCAAAGCCGCTGCTGACGCCGGTGATGAGCAACGTTTTGCCGGATGTCATGAGAACCTCTCCCAAGTGTTGATTGGAGATTGCATGCTACGCTGATGGGAGCGGGGATTTAATCCGAATTCCTCGATATTTCTTGCATAAAACTATGAAAACCCGGGCCGCTTCGACGTCAGATTCAGATCTTCCTTTTCGCAGCCAGGAACGCATGGTGGCCTTGTTGGAAGCGTTGGCGCCTGACGAGGGCTACAACCTGACGGCGCTGCCCAGCGTGCGAATCTTGCGCTCGAACCGGTCGCTTTCGCGCACCCCTGTCTTGTATGACCCCGGCATCGTCATCGTCTGTCAGGGGCGCAAGCGAGGCTATTTCGGCGGCCAGCTTTACTTGTATGACGAGCGTCACTATCTGGCCGTATCCGTGCCGGTGCCGTTCAGCATGGAGACCGACGCAACCGAAGCGCGTCCGCTGCTCGCGCTGTATCTGCATCTGGATTTCGCATTGGCTGCGGAAGTGGCGGAGCGAATCGATCGCGAGTCCGCACCGGAACGCCCCCCGGCGCCGCAAAGCATGATGTCGACGCCGATGGACGATGTGATGCAAGCGTCTGTGCTGCGTTTCCTCGAGGCGATGCATCGGCCGCTGGAGGCGGCGGTGCTGGGCACCGGCCTGTTGCGTGAGCTGTATTTCCGCGCGTTCACGGGTGCCCAGGGAAACGCGTTGCGCGAGGCGTTGGCGATGCGAGGGCAGTTTGGCCAGATCGGTCGTTCACTTCGCCTGATTCACGCGAACTACGCGCAACGCCTGGACGTGACGCAACTCGCGAGCGAAGCGGGCATGAGCGTTCCGAGTTTTCACAGCCACTTCAAGGCAATTACGCAGGTCTCGCCAATGCAATACGTGAAGTCGACACGCCTTCATCAAGCACGCCTGCTGATGGTGCGCAGCGGGCTGAGCGCAGAGGCGGCCGGGCATGCGGTCGGCTACACGAGTCCGTCCCAGTTCAGCCGGGAGTTCAGGCGTCTGTTTGGTTCGACACCGGCGGCAGAGGCACGGCGCATGCGAGAGAGCTTCGCCATTCCCCCCGCGTTTGCGGATACGGCCTTTGTCTCGTCGCATTGATCTCGTCGGTCTCGCGCTATTTCGGTCACTTGGGCTGACGAAGCGCCGACGCATGGGCATGCGGACATGCGGTCATGCGGTCATGGACAGTCAGCGCAATGGCCGATGCATGCATCGGCCATTGCGCTTTACAGGTCCCAGTGCCGCAGATCGGGAGTGACGCGTCCCGGGGCCTGCAGCGCAGGTGCCAGCGCTGCGGCAACGGCCAACAATTGACGGTCAGCCAGCGGTGGTGCCATCAGTTGCACGCCAACGGGCATGCCGATGTCGTCAAAGCCGGCGGGTAGGGCGATGGCGGGCGTGCCCAGAAAGTTACCCGCGCGGCAGAAGCGGCCGATGCTGACGTGGGCGCTGTCGGCCGGATCAAGTGGCAAGGCGCCGTGGCCGGTGGCGGGCATCAGCAGTGCACCGCCGGGGCCGATGGCCTCCGTGAAGGCAGCGGCCACCAGCAAGCGGCGTGCAATGGCCGCTTCGTACTCGGCGCGGGAGGTTTTGCCGCCGGCCAGGATACGCTGGCGCACGACGTCCCACAGTGGCTGGGTCGCGTCTTCGGCGAGGTGGCCGTGCAGTTGAAAACCTTCGTATCCCAGGATCACCGAGTTCGCTTCGGAGAGTTCGCCGATGTCCAGTTCCGTTGACGGCATCCAGGGCTGCAACGTCCACCCCGCCGCCGTCAGGCGGGCGAGCGCTTCGTCCCAGACGCGCTGCGCGCCGTCGGACAGCGTAGCGGGAAAGGCGCGCGCGTCCAGCACACGCAGGACAGGTTGCGTCTGCGGTGTGACGGTCGGTAGCGCGTCGCGCAGGCCTTCATTGATGGCTGCGGGGACCTGCTGCGTCAACGTGTCGGCGGCGTCGGGGCCGGTCAGGATCGCGGTGAGCGCATGGGCGTCGGCGACATTGCGCGCGATCGGCCCGAGCACGTCCAGCGTGGGCGCGAGCGGCACAACGCCCGCACCGCTGATCACGCCGCTGGAGGGTTTGAAGCCCACCAGATGATTGAGCGTGGCCGGGGCGCGCACCGAGCCGCCGGTGTCACCGCCGATGGCGATTGGCGCCAGACCGGCCGCGACGGCGGTGCCGCAGCCCGACGACGAGCCACCCGGCGCGCGATGCAATGCGGCGTCCCAGGGATTCCACGGCGTGCCGCGCGTGGGATTCTGGCCGGCCAGACCGAAGGCGAATTCGGTCATGTGCGTCTTGCCCAGCACGACCATGCCGGCGTCGCGCATGCGCTGCACGGCGGTGGCTGTGGTTTCGCTGGTGATGGCCAGTCGACTGAGCGATCCGGCGGAGGCCGCGCTCCCGGCGACTTCGACGCTGTCTTTTATCGCTACCGGCACGCCATGCAGGGGGCTGGACGGACCCTTGCCGCCGGGGCGCAGGGCGGCATCGGCGGCGTCCGCCTGGGCAAGCGCCTGTTCGACAAACACCTCCGTGAAGGCATTGAGCGCGTCGGCGCGAGCGATGCGATCGAGGAAGTGCTGAGTGACTTTACGCGAAGTGATCTGTCCGCTTGCGATCTGGCCGGCGAGACAAAGGGCGCTTTGAAAATGAAGAGGTGCGGGAGATTCGCGCATAACAATTGGCAGGAAATCGAAACCCATCGCCCCGACGACGCGGGGCGATGGGCGGAAGGCTGATGCTGACGCGGGTTACTTCAGCGGTCGACCGTTGGTCTCCGGCATGCGGATGAAGGTGATCAGCGTGATGACCGCACCTGCCAGCACGTAGAAGAAGAACCAGCGCTCCTGCCCGATGCTTTGCAGCCAGGTCAGCAGATACGGCGTTGTGCCGCCCAGCAGCGCCACCATGAAGTTGTACGGTGCGCCGATGCCGACAGCACGCACGCGGGTCGGGAACTGTTCCGACATGATGGCGGGCGCAATCGACGTATAGAGTGCGTACAACACGAGGCCGAACAACTCCACCGCGAGGATGGAGGCGAAGGTCGGCTGCATGCTGGTGATGACCGGGTAGAAGAACAGCAGGTAGCCGGCGGCGAACACGATGAGCTGCGGCTTGCGGCCAATGCGATCGGAGAGCATGCCAAGCAGCGGATGCAGGAGCATGAACACGATCATCGCGATGGTGTTGGCGCCGAAGGCGACGCGGGAGTCGGCGTGCAACGCGCGGATCGCATAGGTCGGCACATAGGCGACGAACAGGTAGAAGGCGAACGTCGTCAGCACGGAGAAGCCGACGATGCGCAGCGTTTCACGCGGGTACTCGCGCAGCAGCGTGCGAAGCGGTTGCTTGACGGGCTGCTGCTTAAGCTGCTCGGCCGAGGCTTCGGTCTCGGGGATGGAGGTGCGAAGCCACATGCCGGCCACGCCGCCCAGTGCACCCAACAGGAACGGTATACGCCAGCCAAACTCCTTCATCTGCTCGGCAGAGAGATAGGTGGTGAGCCCCCAGCCGATTGCCGAGGCGATGAGAATGCCGGCGGCCGAGCTGAAGAAGGCGAAACTGGAGAAGAAGCCGCGGCGGTGATTGGGCGCCATCTCGGCGAGGAAGGTCGAGGCCGAAGCGTACTCGCCGCCCAACGACAGGCCCTGGATCAGACGCGCGATCACCAGCATCACGGGGGCTGCCAGGCCGATACTTTCATAGGTCGGCGTAACGCCGATGATCAGCGAGCCGCCCGCCATCATTAGAATAGTGGCGGCAAGCGCGGCCTTGCGACCGTAGCGATCGGAGAAGATGCCCAATGCCCAGCCACCGATGGGGCGCATGAAGAAGCCGACGGCGAAGATGGCGAAGGTGGCCAGCAGTGAAGCGGTCTCGTCGGTCTTGGGGAAGAATTGCCCGGAAAAGAACACGGCGAAAGACGCGTAGATGGTCCAGTCGAACCATTCCACGGCGTTGCCGATGCTGCCTGCGGCAATCTTGCGTGCGTTGGATGCCTCGGCCCGCGCCGGGAGAGCCATCGAGGTAGGTTGGGTCATGGGAAGGCCCTTGTCTCTGTGTGGTTGTTGAATTTTGTGCTAACAATGCCAAAATTCGTTGAATATCGACATTTGAACTGAATATTACATTGAATATGGACAACTGTGTGCGCTCCATGGCGGAAGACGGACATATCGACATCGACGCCACCGATCTGGCGTGCCTTGCTGCGCTGCAGGTCAACCCTCGCGGGACGTGGCGCGATCTGAGTTCCGCTTGCGACGTGCCGGAGCGCACGCTGTCGCGTCGGCTGCAGCGGTTGATGGAGGGCGGTTATGCCAAGGTGATCGGCGAACTGGACCCGGTGGCGGGCGGCAGCGGTCCGGTGCTACACGCCTGGCTGCAGGTGGAAAACGGCAAGGAGCAGCAGGTCGCCAGCCATTTGGCCAGCCTGCCGCAGACGCAGGTGGTATTGGCGACGACGGGGGCGTCGGACCTGTTTGCCGAAATCAATGCGCAGACGCAGGATCAGTTGTCGGATCTCGTGGTGCGCGTGCTGCCGCAAGTGCCGGGGCTGCGGCAGGTGGAGTCACGCGTCGTGATGCGTTCGTTCCGACGCGCGAGCCGCTGGCGAATCGACGGCTCGGTGCCGACGGAGCCGGTGCCGCCGGGGGATGGCCGTTACGTGCTCAATGACGATGAGGCCAGTTTGCTGGCGGTGTTGGCGTCCGACGGACGGGCCAGTCTTGGCGTGTTGGCAGAAGCCTGCGGGGTGAGCGAGCCCAAGGTGCAGCGGCTGATCAGCGGTCTGGTCGAGCGCCATGTGCTGACCTTCCGGGTCGAGCTCGAGCCTTCGTTGGTCGGCTATGGCGTCGAGGCCATCCTCTCAGTGCAGACTCGCCCGGGGCTGGCCGAGTCCATCGCGCGGGAACTGGCGCAGGACAAGCACACGCGTTGCCTGTTCGGCACCAGTGGTCACACACAGTTGTTTTGGCACGTGCTGTGCCGCGACATCCATGATCTGTGGACGGTTTCGACCGAGCGCATTGGTGCGCTGGAGGGTGTGCTGTCCTGCGATGTCAGCACGGTGGTCAAGGCCTACAAGCGCGCTGGGCGTTTGCGGCACGGGTTGCGGGTGGAGTAGGGCGGTTGGGGGCGGCAAGCAATGGCGCCCGCTTTCTCTCCGAAGCGATCATCCGAAGTCGGCGCGCTTAGGGGCAGCGCCAACCGGGGGCGAATGCCTCACCACACGCTTGCGTTAGGAAGCCTGCTGCCAAGACGGTTCTTCTTCACCGAATTCCCAAGTCTTGAGCAATACGTGCTGCTTCGTTTCATCAATTTTGTAGGCCACAAAGAAACCTTCCCATAACTGACTCCTGATCCAGCGAATCGCCATGGCGAAATCTTCCGGCGCCCATCCGGGGATCAAGTAGACGTAGTTGGCAGCGTTCGTGCCCACTTCGTGCGTAAACTTCGTAATGAATGTCTCTGCTTCTTCTTTGATCGACATGGCCATGCTCGGTTAAAGAGTCAAAAAAGCATTTTCCGTTATCGGACGGATCTGTTTGCGAACGATAGTGGATTCGACTGATCGATCACCACTCGCCGCTCACCGGGGGAAGTAATTTGGTCTTGAGAAAGTCGAAGTACTTCGAATCCTCGCGATCGAATATTTCCTTTCCGGCGCCCATATACGCACGTGCCAGTTCGTCTGCTGCTCGATCCACGTTTCCTAACTCGAAGTGGGACTGCCCGAGGCGCAAGTGCAGGAACGGATTGCCAATCCCGCCCACGCAGTGCATGGCGTCGCTCATCACGTCGCAGCACTGCTCGAAGCTTTTTGCGAAGAAATAAACATCACCCAGCCCGGCGAGAATGCCCACCGTTGCGGAGCACTCCTCTTTGGGCTCGGGAACGATGGACAGTGCCTGCGCGAAGCGCTCGAAAGCCCCCGTAAACTCTCCACCTTCGATCAGCGCATCGCCTTCGCCACACAGCGCTTTGATTTGGTTGTTCTGGTCTGGATTCAGGTCCATGTATTCAGGTGTCCAACGTTGAAGTTTGAATGCCTTCACCCGGTACGGCCGTTCAGGTGTGCAATAGTCTGCTATTCACTCACTGGCGCCGGTGTCCATCGAGGCGCGTCCCAATCGTCAACCGAGATCATCCACTCCAGGGCCCGGCGCCGCTCAGTTACCACGGAAAAATCGAAGTTGTCCGGGAGCGATTGTTTTGAGATCAGGCACTTATCCATTGCCCAGTGCAGGCAATATCCCAAGTCGAGAGACGCAACGATTTCGCCTTCATGAATTCGCTTGGCGCCACGTCGAAATCGCATTGACGATTCGGACGTCCGGAGGTCGGGTGTCAGTCGAACGAGGTCACTCGGACATGCGGACGCGAAATCGAGCGACGGATAGTATCCAAGGCTCCACGCCAGCGCATAGAGTGCCTCGACCTGAATCTGAAAGCGACGTGCATTTCCGCGAGGGGGCGCGTTGAGGAATTCGGATTCGGCACCCGTCAACGCACTATTGAGTTTTTCCTGGGCCAACCATTGCAATGCGTCGGATCTGGGGAAGCCGTAAGCCGTTGCGACGACGGCGCAAAGGGCAAGTGCGCGCTCGACGATCTCGTCTTCACTCCGAAACGAAGCCTTCGCAACTGCAAGAAGTGGCAGACCATCGGGAGACGGAAAACCCACTTCCCGCATGGTATCGGCCGTCGCATCACGAATGGTCTGAAGATTCATTAGCGCAAGCTCCCCGAACCGCCTATTCGAATCGAGTCGTCGGCTGCGGCGCCTACGCTCACGGATTTTTGTGGATCGTACCATCTGACGACACGCCGGAACCCCGTAAAACGACGGGGCCGAGGATCGTCCGGGGAAAAGACCCCTATCGCCCCTTCGGCGCCGTACCGCTCAACTTCATCCCAAGGCCACGCAGGAACACGCGGATGCCGTCGCACTTCCCCAGTTGCGGGCGATGGCGGAAGACGTCGTAGTTGGCCGCTTCGATCATGTCCAGAATACGCAGGCCGCCGTGGACCACGCAGCACAGTTCCAGCCCGAAGCGCCCCGGCACGCGGTTGGCGAGTGGTGCGCCACGCAGCATCATCTCCCTTGCAAAGTCGACTTCGTAACGCATGAGGGCGCGCCAGCGGTCGTCGAACGTCTGTGCGCCGATGTCGGCGTCGCTCACACCGAAGCGGGCCATGTCGTCCTGCGGCAGATACACGCGCGCCTTGCGCCAGTCGACTTCCACGTCCTGCCAGAAGTTGATGAGTTGCAGCGCCGAACAGATATCGTCGGAGCAGGCGATGTTCTCGGGGGTGTCGAGCTTGAACAGCGCGAGCATGATGCGCCCGACCGGATCGGCCGAGCGGCGTGTGTAGTCGCGCAGGTCGGCAAAGGTCGCGTAGCGTTTGGTCTCGATGTCCTGATCGAACGCGGAGAGCAGGTCGGAGAACGGCTGGACGCTGAGCCCATGCTCGGCGATCACGCGCGCCAGCGCAGCGAACAGCGGTTTGTCGGGCGACGTGGGCTGTCCGGCGGCAATCTTGTCGAGCTCGGCCTGATAGGCGACCAGGCCCGAATGACGCTCGGCGTTGGTGGCATCGCCTTCGTCGGCAATGTCGTCGGCCGTGCGGGCGAAGTTGTAGATCACGCCCACCGGCGCGCGCATTTCGGGCGGCAACAGAATACTGGCGACCGGGAAGTTCTCGTAGTGCTCGATCTTGGCGTCGGAAGTCATCAGGCGGGTGAGGCAAAGAGGCGGCGCCGTCGGGATCGGCGCGGGGCGCCGGAGATCCCGGACAGGCTCGGATAGCGGAAACCGGGACGAGCCGGAACCCCCGAGATTCTATGCTATCGTTCCAAATCCTGGCGGGAAAGTCGCGCCAATCCCCGGTATACTTCCCTCCTTGCAAGAATCCCCAGAGTTTTTCCGTGGTGTCACCCTGTTCCCCTGCACGACGAGGAGCCTCGTGAGCGTCGCCGAACCGATCGAAATTTCGCCTGAGCAAAGCAGCGCTCGTGTGGCCTCGGGCAGCAGTTTCTATGCTGCCATGCGCATTCTGCCGCCCGCACAGCGTGAAGGCATGTTCGAGATCTACGCCTTTTGCCGCGCCGTGGACGATATTGCCGACGACGGCGACGACACGTCCGCCAGCCGCATGGCGCGCCTGGCTGTCTGGCGCCGCGACCTGGCCGACCTGTACGACGGTCGCCCGACGCCGTCGCTCGCCAACCTTGCCCGCGTGGTCAAGCAATTCGGTCTGAAGCACGACGACTTCATCGCCGTCATCGAAGGCATGGAAATGGACGCCTGCGGCCCCATCGTCGCGCCCGACCTGCCTACGCTCGACCTGTATTGCGACCGCGTCGCGAGCGCCGTCGGCCGCCTGTCGGTCAAGGTGTTCGGCATGCCCGAGCAGGACGGCATCGATCTGTCCTATCACCTCGGTCGCGCGCTCCAGTTGACGAACATTCTGCGCGATATCGACGAAGATGCCGGCATTGGCCGCGTCTACCTGCCGCGTGAAACGCTGGCCGACGCCGGTATCGTGGGCGCCACGCCCGCCACCGTCGTCGCCGCGAATCTCGACCGGGCTTGCGCGCCACTCGTGGCCGACGCACATGCGCATTACGCCAAGGCACGCGCCATCATGGCGCGTTATCCGCGCCGCGTGGTCATTGCCCCCGCCGTCATGGGCAAGGCTTACGGTGCGATTCTCGACAAGTTGACTGCGCGCGGCTTTGCCGTGCCTCGCGAGCGCGTGCGTGTGCCGCGCTGGCGTCTCATTCTGATGCTGCTGCGGCAGATGGCCTTCTGATGGCGGGCACGGTTCACGTCATCGGCGCCGGCCTCGCAGGGTTGGCCGCCGCGGTCAGGCTTGCCTCGCGCGGCGTGTCCGTGGTGCTGCACGAAGCGGCACCGCAGGCCGGCGGCCGCTGCCGCTCCTATTTCGACCGCCAGCTGAATGCCGTGATCGACAACGGCAATCATCTGGTGCTCTCGGGCAACACGACGATGCGCGACTTCACGCGCATCATCGGCTCGGAACACACGCTGACCGGCCCGGATCGCGCCGAGTTCGCCTTCGTCGATCTGGAGAACGACGAACGCTGGACGGTGCGCCTGTCGGAGGGGCGTCTGCCGTGGTGGATTTTCGACAAGGGCGCACGCGTGCCCGGCACGACATGGTCGGACTACCTGTCGCTCGCGCCGCTGCTTCGCGCGGGGCCGGACGCGACGATGACCGACGCGATGAACTGCCCGCCCGCGCTGTACAAGCGGCTGATTCATCCACTGTTCCTTGCCGTGCTCAACGCAGATCCCGCCGAAGGGTCGGCGCAGATGGCGGCCGCCGTGATCCGCGAGACGCTCGCGGCGGGCGGCAAGGCGTGCCATCCGCTGATCGCCAGCGAAGGGCTCGACGTGTCGTTCGTCACGCCTGCGCTGGCCCATCTGGAAGCCAGGGGCGCGCGCGTGATGATGCAGCACCGGGTGCGAGCCATGCAGTTTGCAGCGGACGGCAGTCGTGTCGAGGCCATCGATTTCGGCGACGGGCCGCAAGCGCTCGCGGCGGACGACGCCGTGGTGCTCGCCGTGCCGCCGAATGTCGCGGCCTCACTGGTGCCGGATCTGACGACGCCGGACGAGTACCGTGCCATCGTCAATGCGCATTTCCAGGTGCCGCCGCCGCCGGGCTGCCCGCCGATGATCGGCGTGGTGAACGGTGTGAGCGACTGGATCTTCGCCTTCGACGGACGCCTGTCGGTCACGATCAGCGGTGCCGACCATTTGCTCGACGAGTCGCGTGAATCGCTGGCGCTTCGCATTTGGGAAGAAGTGGCGCGCGCCTGCCGGGTGCCGTCGACGCCGATGCCGGTGTGGCAACTGGTGCGCGAGAAGCGCGCGACGTTTGCGGCCACGCCGGCGCAGGACAAGCGTCGGCCGGGCGCACGCACACGCTGGCATAACCTCGCGCTGGCGGGCGACTGGACCGCCACCGGCCTGCCCGCGACGATCGAAGGGGCGCTGCGCAGCGGCAACCGGGCCGCCGATCTGCTGCGACCGGCCTGAACACGACGCGAACGCCGCGAAGTCGGCGACGCTTCTCGCACGAGCCGGGCAGAAGAACCCGGCACTATCGCAAGTCTGAATGTTTAACCGGCGCGCACGTCGCGCCGTCGATACGCCTTGAACGCCTTGAACAGGCAAGAACGCCATGGATACGATACGCGATGCTTCCGAAAAGGAAGCGCGACGCACGGCCACTGCCACGGCCGTGGACCTCAAACTGCATACTGAGCTTGCCCAGAAGGTGAGCACGGCAATGGCCACGCAGACGCTCGAGACGGGCATCGAGCGCTCGATCACCGCGCTGCTCGACCTGCAACAAGACGACGGTCACTGGCTTTTCGAACTCGAAGCCGATTCGACGATTCCGGCCGAATACGTGCTGCTGCGCCATCATCTGGCCGAGAAGATCGACCCGGAACTCGAAGCGAAGATCGCTGCATACCTGCGTCGCATTCAGGGCGAGCACGGCGGCTGGCCCCTGTTCCACAACGGTAAATTCGACATGAGCGCGAGCGTGAAGGCGTACTTCGCGCTCAAGATGATCGGCGAGCCGATCGACGCGCCGCACATGGTGCGCGCCCGCGAAGCCATTCTCTCGCGCGGCGGTGCACAGAATTCGAACGTCTTCACGCGCATTCTGCTCGCGCTGTACGGCGTGCTCGAATGGAAGGCAGTGCCGATGATGCCCGTCGAGATCATGCTGCTGCCGCAGTGGTTCCCGTTCCACCTCTCGAAGGTGTCGTACTGGGCGCGCACCGTGATCGTGCCGCTGCTCGTGCTGCAGGCCAAGCGTCCGCGCGCGCGCAATCCCAAGGGCGTGGGCATCGACGAACTGTTCATCGGCAGCCCGAAGGATGTCGGTCCGCCCAAGCGTGCGCCGCATCAGAGCCGCTTCTGGTTCACGTTCTTCTCGGGCGTCGATCACGTGCTGCGTGCGCTCGATCCGTTCTTCCCGAAGTCGCTGCGCGAGAAGTCGATCAAGCGCGCCGTCGATTTCGTCGAAGAGCGTCTGAACGGCGAAGACGGCCTCGGCGCGATTTATCCGGCCATGGCGAACGCGGTCATGATGTACGACGTGCTCGGCTATCCCGAAGATCATCCGAGCCGCGCGATCGCGCGCAAGTCGGTCGAGAAGCTGGTGACGCCCGCCGATCACGAAACGTATGTGCAACCGTGCCTGTCCCCGGTGTGGGATACGGCGCTCTCGGCGCATGCGCTGCTGGAGACGGGCGACAAGCGCGCCATCGAACTGGCGGGCAAGGGGCTGGAGTGGCTCATCCCGTTGCAGATCCTGGACGTGCGCGGCGACTGGATCTCGCGCCGACCGAATGTGCGTCCGGGCGGCTGGGCGTTCCAGTTCGCCAACCCGCATTACCCGGACGTGGACGACACGGCTGTGGTCGCGATGGCGATGGATCGCTACGAGAAGCTCGCGGGCACGTTCGAGAACGACAAGGTCGACGCGAGCGCGCGTCCGATGCGCCATGCGATCGATCGCGGCACCGAGTGGGTTATCGGCATGCAGAGCAGCAACGGCGGCTGGGGCGCTTTCGAGCCGGAAAACACGCACCTGTATCTGAACAACATTCCGTTCTCCGATCACGGGGCGCTGCTCGATCCGCCGACCGTCGACGTCTCCGCACGTTGCCTGTCGATGCTCGCGCAGTTGCCGACATCGCCGGAGCGCCGTGCGTCGGCCGATCTGGCGCTCAAGTACATCCTCGACGACCAGGAAGCCGACGGTAGCTGGTACGGCCGCTGGGGCATGAATTTCGTGTACGGCACGTGGTCGGCCATGTGCGGCCTTCAGGCGGCAGGGTTGCAGCCGGAGCATCCGGCGCTCGCCCGTGCGGCGCAGTGGCTCATCTCGATCCAGAACGCCGACGGCGGCTGGGGCGAGGACGGCGACAGCTACAAGCTCGAATACAAGGGCTACGAGTCGGCACCGAGCACGTCGTCGCAGACGGCCTGGGCATTGCTCGGCCTGATGGCGGCGGGCAAAGCCAGCGATCCGGCGGTCAAGCGCGGCGTCGACTACCTGCTCAATACGCAGAACGACGAAGGTCTGTGGGACGAGGAACTCTACACGGCAACGGGTTTCCCGCGCGTGTTCTATCTGCGCTACCACGGTTATCGCAAGTTCTTCCCGCTGTGGGCGCTCGCGCGTTACCGGAACCTGACCGTGCGCAACGATTGCCCGGTGCCTTGCGGCATGTAATGTCCGACCTCGCGCCCACTTCCATGACGCCACCCATCATCGTAGTGACCGGTATGCCGTTCGAGGCGCGCATTGCGCGCGGCGACGGCGTGCGCGTGGTTTGTGCGCAAAACCTCACGCTGGAAGCCGATCTGGAAGCGGCCATCGCCGAGAGCGGGGCGCGCGGACTGGTGAGCTTCGGTACCGCCGGTGGCCTGATTCCCGGCGTGAAGCCGGGGCAGTGGGTCATCGCGCACAAGGTGCTCGACATGCCGCAGCACGCGCGTGAGTCCGTCACGTCGATCCCTTGGGCCGAAGCGTTGCATCGCGCGATGCCCGGCGCATTGCGTGCCGATATGGCAGGCGTGACGGCGCCGGTCGTCAGTGCCGCAGACAAGGCTGCGCTGTTCCGCGAGAGCGGGGCGGCGGCGGCGGATATGGAGTCGCATATCGTGGCGCGCGTGGCGCAGGCGCACGAGTTGCCGTTCGTCGTGGCCCGCGTGGTGATCGACCCTGCCGAGCGGTCTTTGCCGCCGGCGGCGCTCGCCGGCATGCGCAGCGACGGCTCGACCGATATCCTCGGCGTGCTGCGCTCGCTGGCCGCGAATCCGATGCAGTTGCCCGCGCTGCTGCGTGTCGGTCAGGATGCCGGCCGTGCCAAACAGGCCATGCGTCATGGCCGCCAGATCGTGGCGCTGAAGCTCGGTGACGGGTTCGGTGCGGTGGCGGCAGGCATCTGAGCGCTGATTCGGTGCGAGGGCGGCAAGCGCCCGAAGCCGGTTGGCGGGAACGGTCGTACCAAGAAAAATGCCAGCATGTCATGACGGACAAGCTGGCATTTTCGTTTTCGCGGGATGTCGTTCGCTACGGGTTCAGGTGTCCGACGACTGCTGCCCGCGCGCTTGCGCGCGCCCCTTCCACATGCCGCCGCGACCGCGCCAGTGCTGCAGCGCCGAGTCGAACGTGAAGACGGTGTAGAGCGCTGCGACCAGCGGCAGCAGCGGCCCGAAACTCGACGGCTGGCGATAGAAGCGCAGCATTGGCAGGTACGACAGCGTCATGGCGAGCCATGCGAATAGCCCCAGCCACTGCGCGATGCCCGTGGCGAAGATCGTCATGGCCGGCGGCACGATGAAGGTGAGCAGCAGCGAGACGATCGTGCCCGCGAGCAGCACCGGCGAATATTGCAACTGCGCGTACGCCGTGCGCGAAACCATCTTGCGGATCTCACCGAGATTGTCATAAGGACGCACGCTCACCGCGCGTTCCGTCAGCCCCAGCCAGATGGCGCCTTGCTTCTTGAGCAGGCGTCCCATCGCGCAATCGTCGATGATCTCGTCGCGAATCGCTTCGATACCGCCGCCCGCTTCGAGCGAGGCGCGATGGATCAGCATGCAGCCGCCGGCGGCCGCTGCCATGCGCTTCTTCGGATCGTTGACCCACGCGAACGGGTAGAGCATCTGGAAGAACAGCACGAACGCCGGAATCAGCGTGCGCTCGAACCATGCCGTGCAGCGCAGCTTCGCCATGAGCGAGACAAGCACGCGGTTGTCGCCCGTGGCACGGGTGACCAGGCGGCGCACGTTCTCCGGCGTGTGGGCGATGTCGGCGTCCGTGTGCAACAGGTACTCAGGGGCGATGCCGTCGTCGTTCGTCGACGGATCGCTCGCGAACGCCACGCCTTGATTGACCGCCCACAGCTTGCCCGTCCAACCACCCGGCAACGGCTGTCCGGTGAGCACGTCGACACGGCGCGTGAAGCCGTCGGCGGCGGCGCGCGCCGCCGCGGCACGTGCGAGGTTGGCGGTGCCGTCGCTGCTCTGGTCGTCCACGACGACGATGCGCAGGCGTCCGGCGTAGTCCTGGCGGCACAGCGACTCGACGACCTGTCCGATCGACTCGGCCTCGTTGCGAGCAGGAATGACCACGGCGACAGCGGGCCAGACGTCGGGCGCGGGCAGGCGGTCTTCGTCGAGATCGTCACGCTCGCGCGCACGCCAGAAGCCGCCTTGCGAGCTCAACAGATAGATCCAGATGGCCAGCGAGAGCGCAGCGATCCAGGTCAGAACAGTCATGAGAGGTATCCAGCAGATCCGAACCAGGCGAGCGCGTCGCGCAGGCCGTCGGCATAGGGGCGAGCCGTGTAGCCGAGGTCGCGTCGGGCCTTCTCTGACGAGAAGAACATGTGATAACGCGACATCTTCAGACCGTCGACCGTGACGAACGGCTCCTTGCCGGTGAAACGCGCCACGCCTTGCGCGGCCATCGCGAGCGGATAGAGCGGCCAGCGCGGCAGGGCGACCTTGGGCGCCTTGCGTCCGACCATGCCGGCAATGCTCGCGAGCATGTCGCGCAGCAGGACATCGTCGCCGCCCAGGATGTAGCGCTCGCCGATGCGTCCACGCTCGAGTGCCAGCAGATGGCCTTCGGCGCAGTCGTCGACGTGCACGAGATTCAGTCCCGTATCGACGAACGCCGGGATCTTGCCTTGAGCGGCTTCGACGATGATGCGCCCGGTCGGCGTGGGCTTGATGTCACGCGGGCCGATCGGAGTGGACGGGTTGACGATGACGGCAGGCAGGCCGTCGCTGGCGATCATGCGCTCGACCAGGCGCTCGGCCGCGACCTTGCTGCGCTTGTACACGCCAATGGTCGTGGCTTCATCGTTCGGGGAGGTCTCGTCGACGGGGCCGGTGGCGTCGTGCACACGCAGCGTTGCCACGCTGCTCGTGTACACCACGCGCTCGACGCCGGCGCGCAGCGCGGCTTCCATCACCGTGCGCGTGCCGTCGATATTGGCCCGCATGATGTCGTTGGGATCTTTCGCCCAGAGGCGATAGTCGGCGGCGACGTGGAGCAGGGCATTGCACCCGGCGAGCGCACGCTGCATCGACGCGGCGTCGCGCATGTCGCCTTCGACGACTTCGACGGGCAGGTCGGCGAGGTTCGCGCGAGGGCTGGTGCCACGCACCAGCAGGCGAACCTCATGACCGCGCGCGAGCGCCGTACGTGCTACCGCAGAACCGACGAACCCGGAGGCGCCGGTGACCAGCACTCGCGACGGCATTTACGCCTTGGCCCGGCGCAATTCGTCGAGCTTGATCTCGACGTGCTTCGAGAAGACAAACTCCGCCGGACGCTGCTTGGCGAACGAGATGTCTTCGGCCATCGGGCCTTCGGTGCGAACACCCTTGAGCGCCACGCCAAGCGCGCGCAGCGGGTGCGACATGGTTTCGTTCACTGCGGTGGCTTCGAAGCCGCTGTGGACCATGCAGTCCGCGCACTTCTCGTAGTTGCCCACGCCGTACTTGTCCCAGTCGGTGGTGTCCATCAGTTCCGTGTACGTCTTGGCATAGCCTTCGCCAAGCAGGTAGCACGGACGCTGCCAGCCGAACACGGTACGCGTCGGGTTGCCCCACGGCGTGCAGTGGTACGAACGGTTGCCGGCCAGGAAGTCCAGGAACAGGCTCGACTGGCTGAACGTCCAGTTCTTGCCGCCGTCGCCGCGCTTGAGAATGTCGCGGAACAGTTGCTTGGTCTTCGAGCGGTTCAGGAAGTGCTGCTGATCCGGGGCACGCTCGTAGGCATAGCCCGGCGAGACGGTAATGCCGTCGAGTCCCAGATCCTTCGTCGAATCGAAGAACTTGGCGACCTTCTCCGGATCGGCGTTGTTGAACAGCGTGCAGTTGATGTTCACACGGAAGCCGCGCGACTTGGCCAGCTTGATGGCAGCCACGGCACGGTCGTACACACCTTCCTGCGACACGGCGGCGTCGTGCATTTCACGGTCGCCGTCGAGGTGGATCGACCACACGAAGAACGGGCTCGGCTCATAGTCGTCGATCTTCTTTTCCAGCAGCAGGGCGTTCGTGCACAGGTACACGAACTTCTTGCGCTCGATGATGCCCTTGACGATCTGCGGCATTTCCTTGTGCAGCAGCGGCTCGCCGCCGGCAATGGAAACCACCGGTGCGCCGCATTCGTCCACGGCGTCGAGCGAGTCCTTGAGCGAGACGCGCTGATTCAGAATCGGATCCGGATAGTCGATCTTGCCGCAGCCCGAGCAGGCGAGGTTACAACGGAACAACGGTTCGAGCATGAGCACCAGCGGGTAGCGCTTGTTGCCCTTGAAGCGTTGCTTCATCAGGTAGGCGCCAACATACGCCTGTTGCAGGAAGGGGATGGCCAAGTTCGGCTCCTGTTCGTGTTGCGTTAGCCAGCGACCGCGTGGCGCGCGGCGACCGGCTCGTCTTTGGTCAATTCCGACGGCAGGCGAAACTGAATGGTTTCTTCGATGCCGTCCATGAGAGTCACTTCGACGGTGTCGATGCGACGCAGCGCGTCGATCACGTCTTCGACCATGCGCTCGGGCGCGGACGCCCCAGCGGTAATGCCGATGCGGGCCTTGCCGCGCACCCAGTCCGGATTTAGCTCGGAGCCGTCGGCCACGAGGTAGCTCGGCAGCCCCATCTCGGAGCCGATTTCACGCAGGCGATTCGAGTTCGAGCTATTCGTCGCCCCGACCACGAGCAGCACGTCCACGCGTTCGCACAGTTCGCGCACGGCGGTCTGGCGGTTTTGCGTGGCGTAGCAGATGTCCTTGGTGTTCGGGCCGACGATATTGGTAAAGCGACGCTGCAGCGCAGCAATGATACCGCGAGTCTCGTCGACCGACAGCGTGGTCTGCGTCACGTACGAGAGCGGCGTATTGATGGCGAGCGGCAGCGCGTCGACATCCTCTTCGGTCTGCACGAGATGCACCGGACCGTCGATCTGGCCCATCGTGCCCTCGACTTCCGGGTGTCCCGCGTGGCCGATCAGAATGACTTCCCGTCCGGCGGAGACGTAGTTCTTGCCCTGGATATGCACTTTGGTGACGAGCGGGCAGGTGGCGTTGAGCACCTTCAGGCCGCGAATCTCGGCTTCCTGCTCAACGACGCGTGCGACGCCGTGCGCGCTGAAAATGGTGACAGCGCCGGCCGGGGCTTCGGACAACTCGTCGATAAAGCGCGCGCCCTTGGCCTTGAGGGAGTCGACCACATGCTTGTTGTGGACGATCTCATGGCGTACATAGACCGGGGCGCCGTATTTTTCCAGGGCACGCTCAACGATCTCGATGGCACGTATGACACCCGCGCAAAACCCGCGGGGTTGGGCAAGTAAGACTTGCATTCAGCTCTCCGGCTCAGGTCGGCCGGGATGGCGGTTCTATGAGGGTTCCATGCCGCGCACTGCTGGCTTCATGGAGCACGCGGCGCCAGTTGTGTTGGCAATTCGCATGCACCCGCGGGGGGACCGCCGTCCGGTCGTTTGACAAGCAGCGATTGTAACCGCCGCGGCCAAATATTGCTGGTCACCCCCTCGTAGGAGGCGGCAGTGTGTGTTGCAAAAAAGTTGACGATCCGGCCCGCATCCCGACGGGATTCGGGCCCTATCTGTCGTCAAATCCCTGCAGAAGCGGAAAACCTGTCGTCGTTGACGCCCGGGACTGGCAGTCCCATTTTTGGCGTTCGCCGCTAAGTCGTTGATTTTACTTGCCGAAACGCGCGTTCTTCTCGCGCAAATAGGTGATCAGGCTGTCGATGCCACCCTGGGCAATGCGCGCCTTGAACTGCGGCTGATACAACTGGATGAGCCATGCGTCGGCCACGTTCTCGCCCATCATGTTGATGTCGTAGATCTTCCAGCCCTTGTCCGTCTTGGCCAATCGATAGGCCACCGACAGATTGTCGCCCGTGCCGCTGACCGTGGCGCCAACCACGACGTCGGTGCTGCCTGCCGTGAGCTTGGCCGGGTCGAACTTGAACGAGATCTGGGTGCCGCGCACCTGCGAGAGCTGCAGGGCGAAGGTGTTCACGAGCAGTTGCTGGAATTGCTCGAAGACTTGCTGCTGCTGGGCGGGCGTGGCGCTGTCGAACGCCTTCGAGCCGACGGCGTAGCGCGTGGTGCGCAGGAAGTCGGTGTACGGCAGGAAGTCGCGCGCGACCACACGGGCCGTGGCGGTCACATCGCCGTCGCGGGCTGCAGGATCGGCCTTGGTGGCCTTGACGACCGTCTCGACCGCCGTCTTCACCATGTCGTTCGGATTGGCGCTGCTCGCCTGTGCCCAGGCGCCCGAGGTGCCAATGCCGCTGATTGCGACGGCAGACACCGCTGCCACCAGGAATTTGTTCATACGTCGCTTGTCTTCATGGGTTTGAATCAGGTAGGCCGTAGTGTAGTCCACGTGGCCTTCGCCGGGCCTTGTATACTGCTGCGATTTTGTAAATTCACCGTTTCTTCGTGATTCACTGGCTGATCGACGGACGCTGTCTGCGATTGGTTCCCCGGCATGCCCTGTCCCTGACGATTCGTTACAACTGTCGTGGGGCGGCAAACGGGGGCGGGGAGACCTCATTACCTTCCGGAACCGCTACATGCTGACTTCGCTCGTCGTGCGCATCGTCCGTTTTTCGGCGAAGCACGCGTACCCGGTCATCTTCGCTTCGCTGCTGCTCGTGATTGCGAGTTGTGTGTATGTCGCCAAGCACTTTGCGATCAACACCGACATCTCGAGCCTGATCGATTCGAATACGCCCGCCGCCGAGCGCGGCCGCGAGATCGATCGTGCCTTCCCGCAGAAGACCGACATGACGCTGGCCGTGGTGGACGCCCCGGCCGTGGAGTTTGCCGACAAGGCGGCCGCCGAGCTGGCCGCCCGTCTGGCGACGGAGACGGACGTGTTCCGCGCCGTGAGCCGCCCGGGCGCCGGCGAGTTCTTCGCGCACAACGCGCTGCTGTTCGCGTCGCTCGACGACGTGAAGTCGCTGACCGGCAAGCTCGAAGACGCCAAGCCGCTACTCAACCGCCTCGCACAGGACCCGAGCCTGACCGGCTTGTCGAACCTGCTGTCGGTCACGTTGCAGACGCCGCTGCTCACCGGACAGGTGAAGCTTGCGGACATGAGCCGCTTGCTGGGCAACGCGGCCGACACGACCGAGGCCGTGCTGGCCGGACGCCCGGCGGCCATGTCCTGGCGCGCACTGGTCGCGCCCGATACGGTGGCGCGCAGCTACGTGCAGGTGCAGCCGGTCGTCGACTACGCGTCGCTCGAAGCGGGTGCGAATGCCGCCACGCGCATTCGTGAAGCGGTGGCCGAACTCAAGCTCGGCGAGCGCTACGGCGCGACCGTGCGCCTGACCGGCTCGCGCCCGCTCTCGGACGAGGAGTTCGCATCAGTGCGTCAGGACGCCGGGCCGAATGCCGTCATCACGCTGCTGGCCGTGCTCGTCGTGCTGTGGCTGGCCGTGCGTTCCGGCAAGATGATTCTCGCCGTGTTCATTACGCTGCTGGCCGGTCTGGCGATCACGTTCGCACTCGGTCTGATGATGGTCGGCGCCCTCAACATGATCTCGGTGGCATTTGCCGTGCTGTTCGTCGGCATTGGCGTGGACTTCGGCATTCAGTTCGGGGTGCGCTATCGCGAGGAACGTCATCACCTCGAGGCACACGATGGCGCGTCGGGCGACGATGCGCTGCGCGGTGCGCTGGTCAACGCAGGCCGGGCGATCGCGATGCCCTTGTCGCTGGCGGCTGCCGCCACGGCAGCGAGCTTCTTCTCGTTCCTGCCGACCGACTATCGCGGCGTCTCCGAACTCGGCCTGATCGCGGGTGTGGGGATTCTGTGCGTAGCGTTTCCGTCGGCCATCACGCTGCTGCCTGCACTCATCAGCGTGTTCAAGCCGAAGGGCGAAGCCAGCCCGCCCGGGTTCAAGAGCCTGGCGCGGGTCGACGATTTCACGGAGAAGTACCGCAATCCGTTGCTCTACGGCACGCTGGCGCTGGTGGTGGCCGGGCTGCCGTTGCTCGCGCATCTGCACTTCGACTTCAATCCGCTGCATCTGAAGGACCCGAATACCGAGTCGATGGCCACGCTCATCGATCTGGCCAACTCGCCCGAAGCTGGGGTGAACGACGTGCAACTGCTGGCGCCGAATCTCGAAGCGGCCGACGCGTATGCCGCCAAACTGCGTGCCGTACCGGAAGTCGGTCGCGTGGTGACGCTCACGACGTTCATGCCGGCCGATCAGCCCGCCAAGCTCGCGCAGATCGCCACGGCGGCCGCGTCGCTGCTGCCGGTGCTCGAGCAGACGCCGCTCGCGGCCGGCAACGATGCCGCGCGGGTATCGTCGCTCAAGACCGCTGCCGGGCAATTGGAAGACGCTGCGCTCGACCATCCGGGCGAAGGCGCGAAGGAAGCGCAGCGACTGGCAACGGCCCTGCGCAAGCTGGCCGCCGCAGATACGGCCACGCGTGATCGCGCGCAGCGCGCCATCGCCGAGCCGTTGAAGCTCGCGCTTGGCCAGTTGCGCGACGCGCTGCAACCGCACGCCATCACGCGTGAGTCGCTGCCGAAGGACATCGTGTCGCAGTGGGTCGCTGCCGACGGGCGCGCGCTGGTCAACATCTCGCCGCATGTCGAGAAGGGCGCCGACCCGAGCGACGACGCGATGCTGCGCAAGTTCAGCGCAGCCGTGCTGGCGACGACGCCGGACGCCGTGGGCGGCCCGATCTCCATCCTGCGCTCGGCCGACACGATCATTCGTTCGTTCATCGAGGCCGGGGCATGGGCATTGCTGTCGATCACGATCTTGCTGTGGCTGGCGCTGCGTCGGTTCGGCGACGTGCTGCGCACGCTGGTGCCGTTGCTCGTCTCGGCGGCCGTCACGCTGGAAATCACGGTGCTGATCGGCTTGCCGCTCAACTTCGCGAACATCATCGCATTGCCGCTGTTGCTGGGCGTGGGCGTGGCCTTCAAGATCTACTACGTGATCGCATGGCGCAAGGGCCAGACGCATCTGCTCGCGTCGAGCCTCACGCAGGCCATCGTGCTGTCGGCCGCGACGACGGGCATCGCCTTCGGCAGCCTGTGGCTCTCGCATCACCCGGGCACGTCGAGCATGGGCAAGCTGCTGGCGCTCTCGTTGCTCTGCACGCTGATCGGCGCGGTGTTCTTCCAGCCGGTGTTGATGGGCAAGCCGCGCGAGAAGGGCGCGCCACCGCCGAAGTCGTGAGATCGCGAACGTCTCCGGCATCGTCGGAGCGACAACGAAAAACGGCACCGCGAGGTGCCGTTTTTTGTTGAAGGCCTGCCTGCCGGCGACCGTCTAGACCGCTTCGACCTTTCCGCCAAGGCGTTCGGCCAGTGCACGACGGATCGACGCAGCGATACCCGTGGCATCGAGCCCGACCGACGCAAGTTGCTGCGCGGGCGTGCCCTGATCGATATACGTGTCCGGCAGTCCCAGTTGCAGCACCGGCACCTGCACACCGTTGGCGTTGAGCGCTTCGATGCACGCCGTGCCTGCGCCACCCATGATCGCGCCTTCTTCCAGCGTGACGACGAGATCGTGCGTGCGGGCCATCTCAAGCACCGTGGTTTCGTCCAGCGGCTTGACGAAGCGCATGTTGACCACGCTCGCGTCGAACGCCGGCGCGACCTGCTCGGCCACTGCGACCATCGAACCGAACGCGAGGATTGCGACACGGCGTCCGGCCGGGGCGGCGCTCAGACGCCGCGTCTGCGCGCGACCCACGGGCAACGTCGACAGTCCGGCTTCCGTCGCAACCCCCGGGCCGGTGCCGCGCGGATAGCGCACGGCGCTGGGGCCGTCGATTCCGAGCGCCGTCTGCAACATTTGACGGCATTCGTTCTCGTCGGCCGGCGTCATGAGCACCATGTTCGGGATGCAGCGCAGATAGGCCATGTCGTAGGCCCCCGCGTGCGTGGCACCGTCGGCGCCCACCACGCCGCCGCGATCGATCGCGAAGACGACCGGCAGGTTCTGCAGCGCCACGTCGTGAATCACCTGATCGTAGCCGCGTTGCAGGAACGTCGAATAGATCGCGACGACAGGCCTGAGGCCTTCGGTGGCCAGCCCGCCCGCAAACGTGACGGCGTGCTGCTCGGCGATGCCGACATCGTAGTAACGCTCGGGGAATCGCTTCTCGAATGCCACGAGCCCGGAGCCTTCGCGCATGGCCGGCGTGATGCCGACGACGCGCTCGTCTGCGGCTGCCGCATCGCACAGCCATTCACCAAAGACCTGTGTGTACGTCTTGGCCGTCACCGCGCCCGGCGCGGCGGGGCGAATGCCCTCGCTCGGGTTGAACTTGCCCGGGCCGTGGTACAGCACGGGATCGGCTTCGGCGAGCTTGTAGCCTCGGCCCTTGCGCGTGACGACGTGCAGGAACTGCGGCCCCCTGAGTGCCTTGATGTTCTCGAGCGCGGGAATCAGTGCGTCGAGATCGTGGCCGTCGATCGGACCGAGGTAGTTGAAGCCGAATTCCTCGAACATCGTGCCCGTCGGCGAAACGATGGCCTTCGCGTGTTCTTCTATCTTGTGCGCCAGTTCGCGCATCGGCGCCGGTGCGTTGCGCAGCAGGTTGCGCACGCTTTCCTTGCCCGCCGAGTAGAACTGGCCGGACATCAGGCGCGTGAGGTACTGGTTGAGCGCGCCGACCGGTGGCGAGATCGACATGTCGTTGTCGTTGAGCACCACGAGGAACGGCAGGTCGTCGTACACACCGGCGTTGTTCAGCGCCTCGAAGGCTTCGCCCGCCGTCATCGCACCGTCGCCGATCACGGCGATCGCGTGGCGCTTCTCGCCTTTGACCTTGCTCGCCAGCGCCATGCCCAGTGCGGCCGAAATCGACGTACTCGAATGCGCCGTGCCGAAGGTGTCGTAAGGCGATTCATCGCGCTTCGGGAAGCCCGAGAGTCCCTGCCACTGACGCAGGGTCGGCATGGCCTCGCGGCGGCCCGTCAGGATCTTGTGCGGATACGTCTGATGGCCGACGTCCCACACGATCCGGTCGCTGGGCGTATCGAAGACGTAGTGCAGGGCGATCGTCAGCTCGACGGTGCCCAGGTTCGACGACAGGTGCCCGCCGGTGCGCGACACGTTGTCGAGCACGCAGGCGCGCAGTTCGTCGGCCAGACGCCGCAGATCGGCGCGCGAGAGCGCACGCAGTTCGGTCGGGGAGTGGATGCTGGCTAGCAATTCGGTCATGGCTGAACGTCCGTCCCCGCGCTTACTTCACGAGCCGCGCGAAGGAGGCCAGCAGGCGATCGATGTCGGCCGCCGTAAGGTTGCCCATTGTCGAGATGCGGAACAGCTCCTTCGACAGGCCACCCTGGCCGGCGTAGATCACGAAACCGTCGGCCTTGAGCCAGTCGTGCAGGCGCGGATAGTCGACGCCGGCCGGCAGCTTGTAGGCGCGCAGCACCACCGACGACTCGTTCGGCGACAGCACGCTGTCGATGCCGAGTGCGGCGAGGCCGGCGCGTGCCTGTTCTGCGAGTGCGCCGTAGTGCGCGTGGCGCTTCTGCCAGCCACCGGCGTCTTCCAGCTCACGAAGGGCTTCGACAAGCGCGTAGTACGCGTGCACCGACGGCGTGAACGGCGTGTTGCGCTCGGCCTGAAGCTTCGCGAGACGGGCGATGTCGAGGTAGTACGTGCGGCTGAACGCCTTGGCGAGTGCCGACTTGCGCACCATCACGAACGACACGCCCGGCACGCCGTGCACGCACTTGTTCGCCGTGGCGGCGACCGCCGCGATGGCGGTGTCGTTGAAGTCGATGGCTTCGGCGGCGAAGCTGCTCACGCCGTCGACCAGCAGATCGATGCCGCGTTCGCGGCATGCCTGCGCAATGCCGGTGAGGTCGTTCAGCCGACCGGTCGTCGTTTCGTGATGAATGATGGCGACGTTGGTGTACGGGCGCTCGCCGGCAGCGTCGAGCTTCGCGACGATCTGTGCGAGATCCGGCGCCTGCATCCATTCAAAATGGATGACGTCGTGATCGATGCGATATTGCTTGGCGATCTGAGAAATGCGCTCGCCGTACACACCGTTCTCGACAATCAGCAGGCGGCCGTTTTCCGGCACGAGGCCCGCGGTCATGCTCTCGACGGCAGCCGTGCCCGAACCGGTCATCAGCACCGGCGTCCAGACGGCCGGGTCGAGGCCGTACACGGCCGTCAGTCGCGTGCGTGCTTCTTCCTGCAGGTCAAAGAATTCGGGCTCGCGGTGGCACAGATCGGGTTGCAGCAAGCTCTTGCGAACGCGTTCGGTCAGGGTAACGGGGCCCGGATTCAGTAACAGCATGGCGAAGCTTCCTCGGCAGATAACGGTTTAGGGGGATGGCGGGGGAACGGGCTCAGGCCGAAGCCGTGGCACGTTGCGCAATATGATCCATCAGGCGTGCCTTGACGGCTTCGGGCGTGACCTTCGGGCGGGGCAGCCCGTCGGGCGTGCCGGGGCGCGTGGTCAGGCAGGCGAAGCGCGGGCCGTCGTTCAGGCTGGCGCTGCGGGCGTCGAACAATTGCTCGATGACATCGAGCGTATCGCCTTCCAGCGCGAGTGCATAGCCGCTGGCCGCGGCGACACCGGCGAACGAGACCGTCGGCGACACCGTCGCCTGCGCGCCGGTCGAATCGTGCGAGGCATTGTCCAACAGCAGATGCACCAGATTCGAGGGGCCGTAGGCACCGAGCGTCGCAAACGCGCCCATGCGCATGAGCGCGGCGCCGTCGCCGTCGAGGGCAACCACACGCAGGTCCGGACGTGCCAATGCGAGGCCCAGGGCGAGCGTTGTCACGCAGCCCATCGAACCGACCATGTACAACTGGTTGGCGCGGTCGTCCAGCGCGTAGAGTTCGCGTCCGCAGAAGCCCGTCGATGCCAGCACGACCGTGCCTTCGAGCGGCGTATGCGCGATGACGCGCTCCAGCGCGTCGCGGCGTGCGGGCAGTTCGGCAGGTGCCACGCCGCGCATGAGCGACACTGGCGCGGGTTGCGCCGGACGCGCCGGTCGCTCGGCCGGTTGCAGCGGGAAGGGCGCAACGCTGCCCTTTTGCATCACGAGTGCGTAGGGGCGACCGGTCTCGTCCATGTGACGTACGGCACGCTCCAGCGCCGGCGCGATGGCCTCCGGCTCGGTCGGGAACAGCTCCCAGGGCACTTCCATCAGGTCGAGCATGGCCGGGGTGATCGGTCCCATGAGCGCGTGCTGCGGCTCATCGGTAATGCCCGGCTGGCCGCGCCACGTCACGATCAGCAACTGCGGCAGACGGAAGGTCCATGTGAGCGACGTGAGCGGGCTCACCGCGTTGCCCAACCCCGAGTTCTGCATCATCGTGACGGAGCGCGCACCACGGCCTTCGCCGAGCGTGGCGCCCGCCGCGATGGCGACGGCGTCGCCCTCGTTGGCAGCCGACAGGTAATGCAGCGTCGGGTCCTGCAACACGTAATTGATGAACGGCGTGAGAAACGAACACGGCACGCCGGTGTACCACGTGAAGCCGTGCTTGCGTGCGGCCTCGACGAACTGTCCTGCCTCAATCACCTTGCGTCTCCGATGCGGCGCCGCTGAACGGCGTCTGGCCATGCGCGAAGTCTGCCGCACGGCGGAATTCTTCCATGTCGTTCACGCCGCGCCAGTGACCGTGCACGTATTGCACTTCGATCTTCGCGCCATCGGCTGCGAGGGCGTTGATCAGTTCGGGCATGCCAAGCTGGTCGAAGTCGGCGCGGGCTTGCAGCGCAGCGAAGACACGTTGCAGTTGCGCGCGGCCGTCGTCGCCCCGCACACCCAGCAGGCCGATCCAGCGGCCGTTCGGCGTGCGTCCGGCATCGGCGGCGTTGCCGCTGATCTTCTCGAGCAGCACTCGCTGGCCGAACAGGCCACGATCGTCGCCCGACGAGCAGTACGCGAAGTCGCGCACGCTGGCGTTGGCGGCATTGGCCGTGGTGGCGGCCGTGGAGTCGACCACGACGGTAAAGTCGGCATCGCTCTCGACCAGATCGCGCACGATGTAGCTGCGGAACAGCAGGTCGCCGTACGAGATAACCGTATCGTGCGTAAAGGCGTTGGCCACGCGGGCGAGTGAAGCCAGTTCGCCCGTCTCGGCATGACGCTCGTTGATCGCGAGCGTAATGCCTGCGGTGTCGATGGCGTCGGCGCGATAGCCACCGACCACCGTGATGTCGTTCACGCTCTGCTTCTTGAAGCCGTCGACCAGCCAGCGCAGCAACGGTTTGCCGGCGACCGGCAGCATGACTTTCGGGCGGTCGGTCGTCACGCTCTCGAGGTTCTTGCCACGGCTCGCGGCCAGCACGATCGCCGAACGCGGGGCGTTGGCGGCCGACAGGTAGCGGTCTTCGGCTTCGGTGTACTCGTCGGCGTCCTGCAGACGGAAGATCTCGTCGACGGTCGCGATGCGGTCTTCGACATTGACGAGGGTTTCGCTGCGGTGGATTTCGGCAGCCACGGCCTGCATGGCGGAGGTGGCCGAGCGAATCAGGTGGTTCGCCCAGATCACGACGCTGATGCCCGCTTCGCGGAACACATCCGTCGGGGTGCTGTAGTACTTGGTCGGCACGATCACCAGCGGGCAGCGGTTGTCCCACTCGCGGGCGAACTGCACGATTTCGTCGGCGCGCTTGAGCTTGCTGTGGATCAGGATGGCGTCGGCACCGGCCAGGCGGTAAGCCTCGGCGCGGCGCAGGGCTTCTTCCATGCCCCAGCCGGCGATCAGCGCTTCCACACGCGCGACGATGGAGAAATCGTCGTCGGCCTGCGAATCCTTGCCGGCCTTGATCTTGCCGCAGAACTCGTCGATATCGGCCAGCGGCTGGCGTTCGCCGCCGATGAAGCTGTTGGTCTTCGGGAAGACCTTGTCTTCGATGCACACGCCGGCCACGCCACGCTGTTCGAGCTTGCGCACGAGACGTCGCATGTTGTTGAAGTTGCCGTAGCCGGTGTCGCCGTCGAGCAGGATCGGCAGGTCGCTGGCGTCGGCCATGAATTCGAGATTGTCGACAACCTGCGTCCAGCTCGCTTCGTTGTTGTCGCGTACGCCGAACTGCGCCGAAATGGCGAGGCCCGACGCCCAGATGCCCTTGAAGCCCGCTTCGCGCACGATGCGTGCGGACAGGCCGTTGTGGGCTTCCATCAGGAATTCGAGCTGGTTGCTGCGCAGCATGGCGCGCAGTTGCGACGCGCGCGTGGCGGTCGGCGGCAGGGTGAATGCGTCGGGAGCGTTCATTCGGACACCATCGTGAGCGGTTCGAGCTGTGGCAGCACCTGATCGGCGGCGCGCTTCACATCTTCAGGGTAGTCGATTTCGATCCACGGGAAGCCCGTGACATCTGCCGTTTCAAACTGGGCGCCGCGCTCGAGCAGCAGATCGCGCACGGCTTCCTCGTGCGGCATCTTGGCGCGGCCCGATTCGACGTAATCACGCGTGATTTCCGCAAGGCGCGTGGCCGTTGCCTCATTGAAACGGAAAAAGCCGACGGATTCGCCGACGGTGTCGTACTGGAGGCCGACCATCACCTGCTTGCGCAGCTCGACGGGCACGCCGTCGCGCAGGCACAGCTTGACCGGCTCGTCGCCCACTTCGAAGTCGCGGTCGATGAGCAGGCGGTTCGCCGTCTTGCCCGCCACGAGGGCGTTGAAGATGCGCTGGTCGTAGAGCACGTCGGCATCCATCACGAGCACGTCGCCGCCTGCGGTCATGGCGTCGGCGGCAGTGTGCAGCGTGAGCACGCTGCCGAGGTGGAATTCGGGATTCAGCCGGATTTGCGGACGCGGCGTCCAGTTCAGACGGTCTAGTTCTTCGCTGACCTGCTCGTGATGGAAGCCGAGCGCGAGCACGACGTCGGTGATGCCGACTGCGGCCAGCATGCGCAGATGGCGCTCGAGCAGCGACATGCCGTCGAACTTGAGCAGGCACTTGGGCGACTGCTTGTCTTCGGGCTGGAGCAAACGCAGGCCCATGCCTGCGGCGAGAATGATGGCCCGCATGATTGATTTCCTTCTTTAAAGCGGTGCAGTATCCGTGGCAGACGACAGCGGCACGTTGTTTTGTGCGGCACGCTGGCGGCGCCAGCCACGTTCGGAGAAATGCAGATAGACGAGGCCCGGCACGCCGAGCAGAAGCTCACGCGTGCGCTTGGCCAGCGACAGGGCCAGCGCGGCATCGGCCGGCAGACCCACGAGCGGGGCGAGCAGCAGATAGCCGCCTTCCTGCACGCCGAGCGAACCCGGTACGAAGAATGCGGCACCGCGAATCGCCTGCCCGAGGCTTTCGAGCAACAGCGCGTCGACCCAGCTGACCGGGAAGCCCATGAAATGGCAGATCAGCCACACCTCGGCCGTGCCGACGATCCAGCCGACCAGGCTGTACGCGAAGCTGGCGAGCGCCTGACGGCGCTGGCCGTACATGCGCTGCACGATTTCGTCGACGGCGTCGGCCCGGTCGAGCAGGGACGACCAGTCGCGCTTGGACGACATCTTCGAGAGCATGCGAAACGCCCAGCCGAAGAGGCCGCGGCGTTGCGCGACATAGAACGCATAGAGCAGGGCGGAGATGAGCGCGGTGGCGAGCAGCATCGGCAGCCACAGGCTGCCGTCGGCGCCATGCGTTGCGCTGATGCCGAACACCGCCAGACCCAGTAGCGCGAACACCATCTGTGCCACTGCCTGCAGGGTCGTGCTCACGGTGATGGCCGCTGCGGCTTCGCGTCCGGCCATCCCGTTTTGCTTCATTTGACGCACCATCGCAATCGGCCCGCCGATCTGGCCCGCGGGCAACAGGCTGTTGACCGACTCACCAACCCAGCGGGTAAGCGTGGCGCGGCGCAGCGTGCAGGATTTCGACACGAGCACCTGAATGGCGGCGGCGTCGAGCACGAGTGGCACCACGTGGAAGGCGGCGATGGGCAGCAGGCCCCAGCCGGCCACGGCCAGCGTGGACATCACCGATCCCGTGCCCTGCCAGATCAGCAGAGCGACGAAAAGGGCGAAGCCGAGAGTGAGAGATACGATGGCAGTCCGGTTCATTTAGCGTTTCGTCCGTCCCAATACCTGACGAAACACTTGCCTGAATCCGAAGTAGGCGATGGCGTCCTTCATGTTCGAAATGAAGCGTTGCCATGCGCCCATGCGCGGGTCGGTCACGTACTCGAACGTGAGCGAAATACGCTCTTCGTTGTCGCCGAGCGGCGTGATCCGGTGATGCAGCTTGTCCCCGTCGAAGAAGACCAGGGCGCCGGGCGGGTACGCCACGGCACCGTCGATCTGCGTCACGCCCGGATTGCGCGTGTGAAGCCGGTACTCGAGCTTGCAGCTCGATTGATCCACTACGCCCAGCAGCAGCGTGTAGCGGCGGCCCTTGTAGTAGGAAGTGTCATAGTGCCAGCCGATGTGATCGCCCGGACGCGTGTAGTAATACAGCGCATACGCGTGCGGATCGTCTTGCGGCGACGGCAGCAGTTTTTCGCCGGCCAGACGCTCGAGAAAGCGCATGAGCGCCGGCGAACGATACAACTCGGCCACGAACGGGGCACGCTCGTCGAGCGTGTGACGGCTGACGCTGCCGCCCTGCTTGTGACCGGGGAGATAGTTGCGGTTGACGTTCGGCGTGACCGCGCGTGCCGCCGCGATCAGTTGGTCCGTCACCGATTGCGGCAGGAACTTCTCCATATAGACGAAGGCGTCCTGCGACTTGAATTCACGGGTGATGTCGTCGATCTCGATGGCGTCGAGCGTACGCTCGATCTCGGCGTCGGCCGCGAAGGCTGCCGGTGCCATCGGTGCCATCGGTGCCGTCGGCTCGAGCGGGGCGGCGCGATCCGCGCCGGTCGTGGCAGCCCCGGTCTTGGCGGGCAGCGGGCGGCGCATCACGCGCACATAGTCCGCGACGACGAGCAGGGCGAACAGCGGCGCGCCAATGGCAGCGGCGATCAGGAAGCCGCGCGTGCCGTCGAATAGCGTGACGAGCGGCATCAGGTACAGCACGTCTTCGGTCTCGAAACCGCCGACCGACGCCTGCTTCGTACCGGCCTTGCCCACGCGGTCCTCGATGCGCATGCGCAGGAAGAAAATCAGCGCCACGGCCACCCCGGCGATCCAGCCGAGCGCCGATGCCGACAGCGGCACGGGCAGCGGATACTGTCCCGGTGCGATGGCGTCCACGCCCATACCGATGCCGCCGAACAGCAGCACGGTCACGAAGGCGTCCGAAGCGAGGTCGTAGTAATGCCCGATCTTGCTGGTCTTGCCGCTGATGCGCGCCAGTTCGCCATCCGTATGGTCGATGAAGTTCGACAGGACGAGCAGCAGGGCACCCAGATTGGCCATCGCATAGCCGCCCTGGGCAAACGCCCAGGCGCACGCCAGCCCGACGATCAGGCGCAGGGTCGTGAGGTGGTTCGGCGTGACGCGGGTATTGACGAGCGGCGTGACGAACCAGCGTGCGAGCCGCGCGTCGTACTGACGGGGGCGCGGCGCCACGGGACGCGTGGTCTTGCTAGTGGCCGACGCAGCATCGGGCGCCGAAATGATTTTCGGTATCGTTTCCATGAGGGGGGAATATATACCCATAAGACGGTAATGTGCAGAGCACTCAAAACACCCGTACTGACCGTGACGACCTTGGGGATTCAGTGCCTTGACGCGCAAAAAACGTAGCGCGTTCCTATCTGCCGACCATTCCGAGGGGTCTCGCCAAATACGCTATTACTACCGTAGGTTATAAGCGTGCGAAGTTCGCGATTATATTCCGCAATACAGCATTGCGCTTTGTAGACGCCAGGCGGCGATTTGACGCAGCGCTTCCCGGATGTGACGAAAACGCGACTGATGGTCGGGATAGCGGCCTTCGGTCGATACGCGGATAATGGCGTCCCGTTCGTCCTTTTTGCGGCGTTATCCGACCGCATCTCTCCCAATGTCCCAAACGATTGCGATTCTTACCGGTGCGTCCCGCGGTCTCGGCGCTGCCCTGGCGCGCGGCCTGCTGGCCCCCGGCACCCATCTCGTGACGCTGGCGCGTCGCACGGACGACGACCTCGCCGCGCAGGCCAGCGCTCAGGGCATCACGCTCGAACAGATTGCGGTCGACCTGGCTGACACCACGGCCGCTGCCAACGTCGCCGAGCGCATTTTTGCCAAACTGCCGCGCGACGCCGGCCGGTACCTGCTGATTAACAATGCAGGCACGGTCCATCCGGTGGCGAATTCGGCCGCGTTGAACGATCCGGCCGCCATTGGCGCCGCGTTCGCGTTGAACGTGACTTCCGTGATGCTCCTGTGTGCGCGCTTTCTTGCGGCGACGCAGGGCCTCGAGGCCAAGCGCCAGATCGTGAACATTTCGTCGGGCGCCGGGCGCAATCCGAACGCGGGCTGGGCCGTGTACTGCTCGACGAAGGCGGCGCTGGATATGTATACGCGCGTCGTGAATGCCGAACATCGCGAACACGGCGTGCAGGCAGTGTCGCTCGCCCCTGGCGTGGTCGACACCGGCATGCAGGAGGCAATTCGCAGCAGCAACGTCGAAAGCTTCCCCGCATTGGCACGTTTCCAGGAACTCAAGTCGAGCGGGAAGCTGTCGTCGCCGGAAGACGTGGCGCGCCGCATCCTGGCGCTGACCGAGCGCGACGATTTCGGCCAGACGGAAATCGACGATATCCGGAACTACGCCTGATTCGGACTTGCGCACATTCGACACGGCTGCGCGCCATGCCGAAGGAAAAACACCGGGCAGCTAACGCTGTCCGGTGTTTTTTTGCGATCTCGATGATCCGATCAGCTACTGCTCGGTGCTGGTAATGAAAACGCAGCCGTTGCGTTCCGGCGCATACAGAATCAGCGTGGGCGCATGAATGTCGGCGGCGCGCTCACAGGCCTCTCCATACGAGTCGAACTGGACGGCCCACGCGCCGTTGCGTACAAAGCAGTGCGTGATGGTGTCGGTACGCCGATCGAATTCCTGCCCCAGAAACACGCCTTGCGTGTAGCACCAGACGACGAATCCGTGGAAATCGGCCTGCTCCGGCGCGCGAAAGATACGCCAGCGGGCATCCTGCCGACCCGCCTGACGCGCCATCGCGCCAGCGGCCCATCGTTCAAAGCCATCGTGTCGTTTGCGTTGCTCCATGTCGTCGTACCCCCTTTGGGTGAACCGCCCTCGAGGTGCCGGAATTCGACATCCCCGGACGCGCCCCCATAGTCGGAAGTTGTTCCCGGCATTTCTATCAGGCAATTCCGAAAGACCGCAGGGAATTTCTCCAAACGGGATGGGGCAGACGTGCTCAGTCGTAGTGAATCGCCAGCCAGACCGTGGTCTCGCCCTGTGCCGTCCATGCCACGCGGTGGCGTTGATGGGCCGGGATCGTCACGGCGTCGCCCGGATGGAGCGTGAGTGTCCGGCCTGCCGGATCTGCGGCATCCGGGGCGTCGGCGAACGCCAGGCCGGCGCTGCCGGACAGGACAACGACCCATTCGTGCTGAGGCTGGTCGTACCAGAAGCCCGGGGGCGAGGCCTGCCCCGTGGAGACAATGCGCTCGACGCGCATGCCCGGACGCGCGATCAGTGTGTCGAACTGTTCGGCGGCCGCCGGATCGGGCTGTGAAGGCAGGCCGGCGAACAGGTTCGTGACGGGGGGCAGACGGGTATCCATGCTTTTCATACGGACAGGCAGACCACGCTTGAACGGGGGATAAAAAGCATACACGCGGCGGCCTCGCTCCGGATCGTCGATGTCAGTCGTCGAGATTTTCGTGGACGGCGGCGTCACCGCGTCGCCAGTAGGCGGCGGCTTTCACCCACTTCGGGTTCAGTCCGCGCGTCTCCACGAGGTGGCGGCGCACCGCTTTCGCCACCCCCGCTTCGGCGGCCACCCACGCGTGCAGATCGCCCTTGGGAAGCGAGGCGACCTGCAGCGCGTCGATGAGCGCGGTGCTTTGTCCGGCGGGCACGCCTTCACGATAGATCCACTCGACGACGACATCGGCCTCGGTTGCAAAGCGCAGGCAGTCGGTCGGGCCGTCGACTTCCACAAATACGAACACGAGTGCACCGGCAGGCAACTCGGCCAGACGCCGGGAAATCGCCGGCAATGCCGTGTCGTCGCCGATCAGCACGTAGCCGTCGAAGTTCATCGGGATGATGAACGAGCCGCGCGGGCCGCCCACACCGAGCCGATCGCCGGGCTTGGCTGCGCGTGCCCATTGCGTCGCCGGGCCGGATTCATGCAGGGCGAAGTCGATGACCAGCGTTTTCGTTGCGGCATCGAAATGGCGCGGCGTGTAGTCGCGCATCACGCGCGGCGCGTCGCCGGGGGCCGGTTTGGACACGCCTTCCGGGCCGACCTGCGGCAGCGACAGTTCGCCGGTCTCGGGGTTCGGGAAGAAGAGTTTCACATGGTCGTCGAAACCCGGGCTGTGGAAGCCTTCGAGATCGTCTCCCCCGAGGGTCACACGCAACAGGTTGGGCGTGACGGTCTCGACATGACGCACTTCCAGCAAGCGCATGCGAAGTTCGTGGCGCACGCGCTGCGGCGTGCGATCGGGGGTGGCGTTCGGTGCAGCGTTATCTTGCATCAGAGTCGCTCCAGTTGTTGTGCGGCCGCGTCGAGAATGGCGGCAAACGCGTTGGCCTGCTCGGTCGTGAGCGGCTCGCCGCCCAGACGCAAATGCACGGCATATTTGAAGTTGTGCAGCGCCCGCATGACTTGCGGCGGCATATCTTCCGAGCGCTCGCGTCGCGTTGCGAGTCGCGCGAGCAGTTCCGTGACCGAGTCCTCGTTTTCGGCGAGATGCTCACGCCCGGCGTCGGTAATTTCGTACGACTTGCGCTGGCTGTCGCCGGGGGTTTCCTGCACTCGGATGTAACCCATCTCTTCGAGCAGTGTGAGCGTAGGGTAGACGACGCCCGCGCTGGGGCTGTACGTGCCGTTCACGCTCTCTTCGATGGCTTTGATGAGCTCGTAGCCGTGACGCGGTTGCTGCGAAATCAGATGCAGCAGCACGAGCCGCAATCCGCCGTGGCTGAAAAGACGGCCACCGCCGCGTCCGCCCCGGCCGCCGCGCTCGCCACGACCGTCTTCGCTGCGGCCGTGCCGGCCGTCACCATAGCCTTCGCCACCGCCGCGCCGTCCATGGCGTCCACCACGCCGTTCGTCGCCGAATTCCATTTTGTCCAGATCCAACGGGCCTCGGCCCATGAAATCGCTACGTGATCCACGCATGATGCGACTCCCTATTGATGTAGTTAAGACATGTTTACGATATATCTAAATTGCATCGAAAGCAAAATTATTTTCGAATAGACCCTGACGGGATCATGGGAGTCGCCTAGACGCAAGGGGTTCGGCGATATGCGGGAAGCGGGCAGATGGCGTTTCGACTATATCGAAATGCGCATTTCGATAGGGTAGGGGGTACTCAAGTCGAGCGAAGGGGGAAATCGACCCGCCGCTGGCGCATCTGTTGCGCACAGCCGGCGGAAGGAGGGGGGCGGCGCTTACGACAATTTGGGCAAATCAGTCTCGAGCCACTTTCGATACAGTTTGTTCAGTTCACCGTTGTTCGTATTGCGAGTCACGAAGTCGTTGACCGCAGCGAGCAGTTCCGGCTGGTTGGGGCGCATCGCGATCCCCATCGCCTGCTGCAGCAAATTGAATTTCGGTTCGAACTGACCTGGCGCACGCTGACGAATGGCGTTGGCGACCGTCACCGAGCAGCCGATGGCATCCACTTGCCCGGTGAGCAGTGCCTGCATGGCGGAGGCGTCGTCGTCGAATCGGCGAATTTCGGTGCCTTCGGGCGCCGTTTTGGTCACGGCCATGTCCTGCGTGCTCGCACGCGCGACGCTCACACGCACGCCCTTCAGATCGGCGGCCGACTTGATCGGTGCGCCGGTCTTGCCGAGCAGCACGATGGTCGCAGCCGCATACGGCTTGGAAAACTGCACCTGTTTCGCGCGCTCCGGCGTGATGGCAAGCGATGCGACGAGCACATCCACTTTTCCGCTCAGCAGATACGGGATGCGGTTCGGTCCGGTGACCGGCACGA
Source organism: Pandoraea pnomenusa (assembly GCF_040391475.1). Lineage (GTDB taxonomy): Bacteria > Pseudomonadota > Gammaproteobacteria > Burkholderiales > Burkholderiaceae > Pandoraea > Pandoraea pnomenusa_C. The sequence continues at coordinate 266,086 of NZ_JBEBXS010000002.1, forward strand.
GATTGACCTTCACGCCCAGATCTTTTGCGAGCAGACGGGCGACATCGGCGTCGTAGCCGTCGGGCTGCGCCTGCGCGTTCGTCGTGCCGTACGGGGGGAAATCGATGAGCATGCCGACATTGAGCGTGCCCTTCTTCTTGATGTCGGCAACGGTCTGCGCGTGAGCGGGCGTGGAGAAGAGCGACAGCGTGCTCGTGAGCACGCCGCCGAGCGTGCCGCCGAGCGAGCCGACGAAACCGGCAGGCATGGCGGCGACACCAAGCGTCGAGAGAAAGCCGCGACGCGAATGAATGTCGACTTCGCCGGGCGCCGTTCGTCGGCTGGCCGGATGCGATGACGAGGGCTGCTTTGGTACAGGCTGACGTGACAACTTGCGAGTCATGCTGGGTCTCCTGAAGCCGCGAAACCGTCGTCAGCGATGCCGATCCGCCGCAGGCGCGATCGGTCCCCGTGCTGGCCGACGGGTGTCCCGTGCGATGTTAGCGGCGCGCGGCGGACCCGTCCACTCCGAACAAACCCGAGCGAAACGCGTGCGAGAACGCGTGTGAAAACCCGGCGATCATGTGTGCGCTGCAGCGTTGGATGCCATCCCGAAAAGCTGAGGATGACGAAATCAACCGGAGAGATCGGCCCGGGCGTGTCGCCAACGAAAGCGACAGGCGAAAAAAAACGGTGCCGAAAATTCGGCACCGTATTCAGGCGCTGCCTGCAGGTCTGGCTTTTCACCCTGCCGTGAACGACACGGCAGCGCGAGCGCGAGACTTACTGTGCTGCGTCCTTCACCTTCTTCAGTGGGCGAACCTTCACGCGCACCGAAGCCGGCTTGGCCGGGAACCAACGCTCTTCGCCCGTGAACGGGTCCTTGCCGAAACGCTTCGCCTTGGCAGCGATTTGTTGCGACGTGACCTTGAACAGGCCGTGCAGCGTGAATTCGCCTGCGCCCTTCTTGTGCAGCGAGCTGACGATGGTGTTCTCGAGCGCGGCGAGCACAGCCTTGACTTCCTTCACAGCGACTGCCGATTGGTCGGCGAGGTGAGCTGCGAGCTGGGTCTTGTTCAGTGCTTCCTTGATCGGCGAAACCTTGCCGTTCGCGGCTGCCTTCGGGGCTGCCTTCGGAGCGGCCTTAGCGGCTGCCTTCGGCGCTGCCTTCTTCGCTACCGGTGCCTTCTTGGCGGCCGGAGCCTTTTTTGCCACAGGGGCCTTCTTTGCTGCTGCTTTCTTTGCCGTTGCCATATCGATCCAATCGATGAGAATAAGAAAGTGCCGTTGGAGAACGGCCACCCGAATGATACGTCTTGCTGCGCCGACGATTCTACCTAAGAAATCGCTTTGTGCGAGTGCTGCGCAAACAATGTTGCGCGCTTGCCGCACAAGGCTGAGCGCCTGATAGAGGCACTTTTTCCGCTGCGTTTCCCGATGTTTCGTCAGCCGCGTGACGGCGTTGGCTCGCCGTCACGATTTCGCCGTGCGATGGCGCTGCGCCTTGCGATGCATTTTTTTGGGGCGGTTTTTACGAGATTTTTATATCGTCGTCGCGCATCGCGCGCTGCAGCCATCGCCCGGAAACCCTCAGAAACGCTGCATTTCGCACGTTTCGCATCGACCGTCGCCGTTGCACCAGGCGTCGGTGAGCGTGGTGCCGTCGGCGCCAAAAGTGATGTCGTGTTTCGCGCCGTAGCTGCCCGCGAGTTGCAGACGATCGCCCGCGAGCGTGCCCTGTACCGTGGTGTGGACGTTCGGTTCGACGTCGTCGACGCTGCCGGTCACTTGCGCACCGTTGAGCGCGAGCGCCATCTGGCGTGTCATCGGGGAACCCCACAATTGCCACCACAGCGGTGCGTTCGTGCACAGGCCGCGCCAACGTCCCGACGGATTCACCACACGCGCCGACGCGCTCGTCTGGACAACGGCGCCCGGCGGAATGGGGGCCGTGATGATCGTGGTGCCGGCGGGCGCGGGGGCCTCGATGGCGGTCACGTCGCGCGCGACTTCCGGCGTTTCGGCGGCGGATGCATTCACCGCCTTGAGCCCGGCGGTGTCACCGATGGTGCTCGGCATGGGCGCCTCGGCGGGGGCGGCCGAGGGTTGTGCGGGCGGTGCAGCGGCCGCTGACGGTGCATAGGTGAGCGCATTGGGGGCAGGTGAAACAGCGGCGGGCGGCGCCGCGCTGAACGTACCCGGGGCACCGTCGACGCGCGCCATCTCCGGCGGCAGGCCGTCGTTTGGCACCGGTGCGGAGGCGGCTGCGCATACATGGCACGACATGCGCGACACGCTGTTACGTGTGAGCGGGCGTGCGGCGTAAAGTCGCTGGCCGCCTTGCGCACCGTCTCGCAGGATCGTGACGTAGGCTGTGTCGTCGAGCTGGTAGTCGACTCTGGCGCACGACGCCGCGTCGGTCATGAGCATGACGTCGGCCGAAAAGGCGCCGCTCGTGGCGCGCACGGGCAGGACCGACACCGACGCCGAACAGTCGGCCACGATCTGCGCGCAGTTGCACGCAACAGGCGTGCGCGAAGGCACGCTACCGGACTGCGCTTGCGCATGGGCTGCGAAGCCGAGCATGCCGGCAACGAGCCATCCCGTCGCAATCCTCAAAGAATTCAAACCCCGCATGATGTTTCCCCGAATGTGGCGGCCTATCCTATGCTGCGGATAGTCGATCAAAAGACGTCGGCTGACAAGAGCCGAAAGCAGCGAAAAGCAACGCGAAAAGGGCGCGCCATGACGCATCGAGGGACATCGCTGCGTCATGCAAATATGAGATTCCGCCCTTGTCGCGATATCGATAGTGCGGTCTACACTGTTGGCATCTGCCCCCTTCATTGCGTCTTCAACGTGCTTCGCGCCGTTGTTCACTGGAGAGATGCATGTCGTCCGATCGCACGAGTGAGTCCCGCACCACCGTTCGTCCCACGCCTTCCGACCCTGGTATTTCCGGTGCGTCCGCCATACCGTCTGCGAATCGCGTACTTGCGATGCTTGCGACGCTTTTCTTCGCGATGGGCCTCATCACGTCGCTCAACGATATTCTGGTGCCGCATTTCAAAACCGCTTTCGACCTGACGTTTCGCGACGCGGCGCTCATCCAGTCCAGCTTCTTTGCCGCGTACTTCGTCGTTTCGTACCCGGCGGGACAGTACACGGCGCGCGTCGGATACCGGCGCGCCCTGGCCAGCTCGCTGTGGCTGGCCGGCCTGGGGTGCGCGCTGTTCTTTCCCGCTGCGGCGCTCGTCTCGTATCCCTGTTTCCTCATCGCGCTCTTCGTACTGGCAAGCGGCGTGACGTTGCTCCAGGTCGCCGTCAACGCCTATGTCGAGACATTGGGCTCGCGCGGCGAAGCGGCCAGCCGCCTCACGCTGGTGCAGGCATTCAACTCGCTCGGCACGACCGTCGGGCCACCGCTCGCGGCCCTCTGGATCCTGGCGCCGCGGCCCGAGGAGATTGCCGGGCATGCCGTCGACAGCGTGCGTGGCCCCTACGGATGGCTCGCGGCGGTGTTGCTCGCGGGCGGCGTGGTGCTCTGGCGTCTGACGCTGCCGGAACAGCGCGACGGGCATGCGTCGCCACCCGGTGTGCTGGGCAACGTGCGCAGCTTGCTTGCGCACCGTCCCTTGCGTTACGGCATCGTGGCGCTATTTCTTTATGTCGGTGCGGAAGTCAGCATCGGCAGTTTCCTCATCGTCTACCTGACGAATACGGATACGGGGATTACCGGGCATGCGCAGGCGAGCCGGTATCTGCCGTTCTACTGGGGTGGGGCGATGGTGGGGCGGTTCATCGGCGCCTGGCTGCTGCGCAAGGTTTCGCCGGGCAAGATGCTCTGCCTGTGTGCGTTCTACAACCTGCTGCTGATTCTTGTGTCGCTGGCGGTGCCGGCGACGTTCGGGATGTGGCTGCTGCTGGCGTGCGGGCTGGGCAACGCGATCATGTTCCCGACGATCTTCTCGCTGTCGGTGGGCGGGCTCGGATCGCGCGTCAGCGAAGGCGGCGGGCTGATCTGCATGGCGATCGTGGGCGGTGCGGTGTTGCCGTATCTGCAGGGCACGCTGGCGGACGGTGCAGGCGTGGTGCTGTCGTTTCTGGTGCCGGCGTTGGCGTACACGTACATCGCGGGATTCGGAGCATGGTGCGCGCGCACCATGCCGGAATCCCGGGAGGCATCGGCTTAGCCCGCTTTGCCGAACGTGTAGCGGCCGAAGATGAACAGCACGTTGCCGTTGCCCTTGCCGCCGGGCACATACGCGGTGGCGACCGACGCGCGGCCGATGCCGATCTCGGCGAGCGGCAGCGCGCCGGGGAAGGGCACGCCACCGAGTGTGTCCGAACGCGACATCAGGAACACGGTATAGCCGAGGCCGAAGCGCACCGGGCCGGCATTGGCGACGTTCCAGATACGGCCGTAACCCGCCATGGGCGACCAGTCGTTGTGCGAATCCTTGAACGCCATGGCGTAAAGCATGCGCGAACCGTTCTTGCCGTCGGACAGCACGCGTCCGTAGCCCAGGCCCCAGGGGTTCTCGTTGTACTGGGAGATCTTGTCGGCGGTGTAGGCGAAGCGAAGATGGTGCGTGTGCAGCGGCACGTAAAGCTCGCTTGCCCCCTGGGTCGCCACGTCTCGCACTTCGTCGACGATGGCGCCGGTCCATGTGGAGATGGTGCCAGACGACTCAGGGGCGTTGTCGGCGTGCGCCGCTAGCGGCGAAAGGCAAGCCAGTGCTGCGCCGATCGCGAGCGAGTGATGGCGGCAGGCGCGGGAGAAGCGGGGGAGTCCGGAAGGTATGGCAAGCGATGCGAGTGAAATCGATGACGCGAGCCGCCCGGTGCATTGGGGGTTCGTAGGCATGGTTGCGAGAATCTTGTAGCGGAAAGCGGCCTGACGCCGCGAGACGCGTGTCGATCGTAAGCGTCGACCTCGCGCGGGTGAATGGGGTCTGCGTGCAACGTCGGCATCTGGCGCGTCGATGGCATGCGTGACCGGCATTCGCGAGTCTTCTAGACACGCGCTCGCATGCGAAAGTTCGCATCGTGGTCGATTTGTCCGGCTGCCCGCTGTGAGTGCATCAATTGACCTAACCTGCTGCGCCGCGAATAAATCCTTTCGCGTCAACGGGCTATCGCGGATATCGACGTGTTATTCACCGGGTTGTGAACATTTTCTGTGGATAACGCGCAGCCCTGCATGCAGGTTGCGCTGCCCGCTGTGTTGCACACCGTCATCATCGATGCGACGACCCATCGTGGCGCAGCAAATGCGCGCCACTTCTTTTCCGCGTCCGATCAAGGACTTGCGCTATCTATCCTGAAGTTGTCCACCGGCTTGCAAACAGATTCTGTGGATAACGAGGCATCTTCGAATCGACAGCCGGCCCGCGTCACGCCGCGTTTTGCAGCACATGGCTCAACTTTCGCGCGCGGCAATTCTTCCCTGACGAATCAGCAACTTGGCGCGCTTTTCCGCAAGTTATCAACGGGCTTGTGAACAAAAAATGTGGATAAATCGGTTGTCGATCAATATCTCAATATATGAGATCAATGTTTACATATTGACATTTTACTCGTCGCGGAATTACGATGCGGCTCATACCGGTGGACGGACACGTTCAGGAGACGACAGTGACAGAACGACGCAAACAGAAAGTGGCGATCATTGGCTCGGGCAACATCGGCACCGACCTGATGATCAAGGTGATGCGCAACAGCGAGCATCTGGAAATGGGCGCAATGGTCGGTATCGATCCGGCCTCCGACGGACTGGCGCGCGCGCAGCGCCTGGGTGTGCCGGTGACGGCCGAAGGCATCGATGGTCTGCTGGCCATGCCGGGTTTCGAAGACATTCGTATCGCGTTCGACGCCACGTCGGCCAAGGCGCATTCGCATCACAACGAGCTGCTGCAAGCGCGCGGCGTGCAGGTGATCGATCTCACGCCGGCGGCCATCGGCCCGTACGTGATTCCGTCGATCAACCTCGATGCGCATCTCGACGCACGCAACATCAACATGGTGACGTGCGGCGGGCAGGCGACCATTCCGATGGTCGCGGCCATTTCGCAAGTCGCGAAGGTGCATTACGCGGAAATCGTGGCATCGATCTCGAGCAAGTCGGCCGGCCCCGGCACGCGCGCCAACATCGACGAGTTCACCGAGACGACGTCCAAGGCCATTGAAGTGCTGGGTGGCGCTTCGCGTGGCAAGGCGATCATCGTGCTGAATCCGGCCGAGCCGCCGCTGATCATGCGCGACACCGTTTTCGTGCTGTCCGAGCCGGGCGACCAGGCCGCAATCGAAGCGAGCATTCAGGCGATGGTCGACAAGGTGCACAGCTACGTGCCGGGCTACCGTCTCAAGCAGAAGGTGCAGTTCGAGCTGTTCGACGCATCGCGTCCGCTCAACGTGCCTGGCCTGGGCAAGCTCACCGGCCTGAAGACCTCGGTCTTCCTCGAAGTGGAAGGCGCGGCACACTATCTGCCGGCCTACGCGGGCAACCTCGACATCATGACCAGCGCTGCGCTGGCCTGCGCCGACCGTATCGCCGCCACGCGCCTGGCGCTCGCGGCCTGAACGTCGCACGCGCTATCAGGAGACACACACCATCATGACGCAGAAAAAGCTCTATATCTCTGACGTGACGCTGCGCGACGGCAGCCACGCGATTCGTCACCAGTACAGCATTGCCAACGTGAAGGCGATTGCGGCCGCGCTCGATGCCGCGCGCGTCGATTCGATCGAAGTCGCGCATGGCGACGGCCTGTCCGGCTCCAGCTTCAACTACGGCTTTGGCGCGCACACCGATCTCGAGTGGATCGCTGCCGTGGCCGAGACCGTCACGCACGCCAAGGTGGCTACGCTGTTGCTGCCGGGCGTGGGTACCGTGCATGACCTGCGCGAAGCCTACGACGCGGGCGCCCGTGTCGTGCGTATCGCTACGCATTGCACCGAGGCGGATGTCTCGCGTCAGCACATTGCCTACGCACGTGAGCTGGGCATGGACACGGTCGGCTTCCTGATGATGAGCCACATGACCACGCCGCAGCATCTGGCGGAACAAGCCAAGCTGATGGAATCGTACGGTGCCGAGTGCATCTACGTGGTGGATTCGGGCGGCGCGCTGGGCATGAACGACGTGCGCGATCGTTTCCGCGCATTCAAGGACGTGCTCAAGCCCGAGACGCTCACCGGCATGCACGCGCACCACAACCTGAGCCTCGGCGTGGCGAACTCGATCGTGGCCGTGGAAGAGGGATGTGATCGCATCGATGCGAGCCTTGCCGGCATGGGCGCTGGCGCGGGCAATGCGCCGCTGGAAGTGTTCATTGCGGCGGCCTCACGTCTGGGCTGGAACCACGGCTGCGATCTGTACACGCTGATGGATGCGGCCGACGACATCGTGCGTCCGCTGCAGGACCGCGCGGTTCGCGTGGATCGCGAAACGCTGGCACTGGGGTATGCCGGTGTGTATTCGAGCTTCCTGCGTCACGCGGAAGCCGCAGCGTCGCACTACAACCTCAAGACGGTCGATATCCTCGTCGAGCTGGGGCAGCGTCGTATGGTGGGCGGTCAGGAAGACATGATCGTCGACGTCGCGCTCGATCTGCTCAAGCGTCGCGCCGCGTAATTTCGATTGGACGATGTGGCTTTAAAGCAAGGCAAGGCGTTCAAAGCGTATTAGTCGTTGGGAACGCATCACCCAGGTAGTGGCATCCTTGAAGTAGTCACTGTGCCGGCCCCTTCAGTGAAGGGCCGGCATTTTTTTATTGGGGGCGCTTATGTCGATGGCCTTTGTTGGGTGGAGTAATTGGCGGCTATCGGCTGCGAGAAGCCATTTCGGCAGAACCCCGACGACCGGAAATGACTACTTGAGCCCACCCGCAGCCCACCCGAGCTGACGGCTGATCTGCGCGGCGGCGTCCTTCACGCGCGGAACGAGTTCTTGCATGCGCTCGCGGCTCATGTATTTCGTCGTACTCGACACACTGATGGCTGCCACGATCCGCTGACTCGCGTCGTAGACAGGCGCCGCCACGCAGCGAATCTGCGGTGTGTCGTCTTCCAGATCGAAGGCATATCCCAGTCGCGCGTAGTCATGCATGCGGGCGATCCACGCCGCCGTATCGACCGGATGCGATGGCACCTGTGCCTGATAGTGTTCGAGCTGTGCGCGCCAGTCCTCTTCCGTCTGATCGATCAGCAGCGCCTTGCCCACGCCGGTTACGCAAATCGGCTTGCGTCCACCGATGCGCGAACTGATTTCCACCGCCCGCTGCCCGGGCAACTTGTCGAGATACATCACTTCCCAGCCGTCGGCGATCGCGAGATGCACGGTGTCCTGTGTCTCGCTGGCCAGAACTTCGAGCGCGGGACGGGCCACGCGCGGCAAGTCGATCTGGCGATAGGCGAGAAACCCCAGTTCGATGAGCTTGTTACCGAGCCGGTAGCCGCGGCGCGGTTCGAAACGCAGATAACCAGCATGCACGAGAGCCGATGCAATGCGGTGCGTGGTCGACGGCGTAATGCCGGTGTGCGCCGAGAGCGCGGGTACGGTGTCGACACCGTTGGCAACGGCTTCCACGATGTCGAGACCGCGAAAGAGCGTCTGGCTGGCGAGCGTGCGCGGCCGCCCGTTCGGTTCGCCGTGCTCGCCCGGTTCCTGGGAGGCCGCCGATTTGGGAGACTTCGACGTGGCCATCACGCCCCCCCGAGCGCGAGCAGACGCTCGTACACATAACACTTGAGCGCGACGTAATGCGCCGGGTCGAGCACAGGCAGTTCGATGCCGTGCAGATGGCCATCGTCGCCCTGTTGGACGCCGCGAATCGTGCCGGTCGCCTCGATGGGCATGTCGATGTCCCCCACGCGCACGCGAAACGCCAGTTGCAGGGTATCGCCGGGAGCGCCGAGCGGCGCATCGGCGAGCAGCGAGACGCCCTCGGCGCTCACGTCCTGCAACAGCGCAAGGTGGCGAGCCTCGCCCGCACTGGCCGAGACGACGAGCTTCGCGGGCACGCGCTGCGAGCGTCGCAACACCTTGCGACGAATCTGCGCCGGCGCCGAGAGCACCACGTAGTCGAACGGCGCACGCTCCACGCGCTCGACCGTACAAACGAAGTGATAGATGTCTTCACCGGAGAACGTCCACAGTTCGAGCCGCTCGCTCATCTGTAATGTCGGCGGCGCAGACCGTCCCGTGAGAGCAGTGACGAAGAGCATCTGATTCGGTGCGTGGCCGATGACACGTGTGCGGACTCGCTGCGAGCCGGCACCCGGCGGCAACTGGATCTGCAACCAGTCGCCGGGGCGCAGGTTCAGGTCGGCAAGGCTGTATTGAGGGGGCGTCGCGCCGGCACCTGCATTGTCAGTGAGTACTTGCGGGGGCGAGGCGGCGCTGTCTGCTGCGACATCGTCCTCACCGAGATTCGCCACGCGGTGCGGTGCAAACGACGTGAACAGCCAGTCGCGTCCGGCCTGCGTCGGCACGATGTCTCCCACGGCCAGCAGCGGTTCGCCATTGCGGTCGACGATGGCCCAGGGCAGCGCTTCGCCCAGCGGAATGTCGTCGGGCGAGAGCGGAACGAGAGGCAACGACGGTTGCGTACCGGCGGACGTGGCAGGCGCTTGTGCAGGGGTATTGGACATAAGGGCAGAGTAGACTCGGCGCGCGAATCGGCACGCGCATATCAGGTGTCCGAAAGTCTACCGCGACGCATCGGCACTTGGCGAGAGGCGACGCGCGATGTCTTGCACAAGCTGCGTAAGTGGGCGCTCGCTGGGGTGCGGTGGATGGACATCCCGCTACGCAGTAGAAGCCGAGCCGACGCGGCCCTCCCGCGTGGCCGCTCGACAAGATTCCGCATGTTCGTTGCCCTCTGCCTATAGTCGGCGCTTTGCCGGCGCGCCCGGCGACGACAGTGCGGGGGATGTCATGTGGGGTCAGCAGTGTGCGGGGGCAATCGGGTGGACGGGGGATTGGCGGACGCCTGCGGGCATCGAACCTGCGGGCATGCGGGAGGACACAATGGCCTGTCGCGCCGGGCAGGCGAGCCTTGCCGCGCAGATGTCGCGCGCAGCCAATGCGACAAGCCACGCACGATGGCACGTACCGTTGCCGGGAGATCCGATGGCGCGTGCCGTCGATCCGACGCTGGCGAAAGCCTTCACACGTGCGAGGGCAGGATTGTGGGCGACGACGGGCGCATGCCAGCACTTCTATCGCAAGGAGTTCGCGCTGGCCCATGAGCGCGACGCGCGACTGGCGCGGCGGCTGGGCGATGTCGAATCGATGTTGGCGCCTACTCACACGCATACGCGCGCACCTGAGGCACCCACGGTCGACACCATGCGCCAGGACATGACGCACTGGCTTGACGCGATCGTCGCCACCGGCAACCGGGGGTGGCATTTTCGCGCGGCGCGCGACGCCGTATCGCTCGCCGGCAATCTGTCGTTGCTTGCTGTTATCGCCGCCTGCTTTCACCAGCAGATGACGGCCGATGAAGCGACCGCAGCCACGGGGCGCGGTGTGGACGCGGCGAACACGCCGTTTGGCGTGCCTTGGGCCGATTGGACGCTGTTGGCCTTCGAGGGCGCCAAGGGCGTGATCACGCAATCGCTCGGCTCGCCGACGCTGATTCGCCATCATGCCGTGGACGAAGTGCTCAAACGTCTGGACGCCGGTTGCCGACTGCTCGAAGCGTGCGTGATGGGGCCGCCGTGGGCGGCTGCGTCGTCACATTCGTCGTGGCGTGACACGCTCGGGTCGCTGACACGGGCGCGCGACGTCGCCACGCTTTTCACGTTTGCGAACTCCGCAGTACCTCCCGCACGTCTGGGACTCTGGGTGCCGTCGTGGTTCTCGGGCACGTCGGACGAAACGCGTGAGCTGGGCGGCTATCGCGGGATCTTGCGCGTGGCAGGACTGATGCTCGATTCGTGCCGAGCCGTTACGAGCCTGCTGGGCACATGGGCGCGAAATCAGGCTTTCGTGTCCGATGCGCAGGACCTGACGCAACGCTGGCAACACCTCTGCCTACGTCTGGCGGACGTCCCGGAAAACTGCCACACGACTGTGCTGGAACGGGTCGCGCGTGTCGCGCAGATGTCCATGTATTGCGACACGGCGCTGCTCGCGAAAATTGCCACACATGACAGACTTCGCGAGCGCTTACTCACGTCGTGCGATGACCTGCAGGCGGATCAGATCTCGCTCGCGTGCCAGCAGTTCTCCGTGCCCTGTCATCCGTCCCGCGTCGATGGCGCGGACCATTTAAGCCTGCGTCCCGCGGAAAGCCCTTGGGGGCAGCGATGGGCCGAGGGGCGCTGGGCGAGCGTGGCCGTCACGCCCATGCGTGCGTCGTATCGCTTGCTGCTGTTGTACCAGCACTGGAGCGCGGCGTTGCTCGAGCGTGTGATGGGCGCGTCGTCGTGTCGCGCAGACGAGCGAACCACGGCGTCGCCAACGAGCGAGCCGGCCGGGATCGGGCGCACGCCGTCGGGCATCGCGTACTTCGAGCTGGAGTCAATGCCGGTCTCCGGTCGTGGCCGGACCGACGCGCGCTTGCCGGACACGCAAGTCTGACGTCGCGCGTCACGCCTTCATGAGTGCGTCGATGGCAGCGAGTGCGTTGCCCAATCCGTTTTCGGCGCGCATGGCCGCGCCGAGTTCGCTTGCGCGCGATGTTGTCGATGCGCGTTCGGCGAACGCGATGCCGGCTGCCAGATCCGGCGCCCGAAGTTTGCGCCCGTTCAGGGGCGCACCGGCCACGCCCGCGCGCCGGAGACGATCGGCCCAGAACGGCTGATCGCCGGCAAAGGGCATCACGACCGAGGGCACGCCTGCCCGACACGCGGAATGCGACGTCCCTGAGCCGCCGTGATGCACCACGAGCGACACGCGCGGGAACAGCCAGTCGTGCGGCGTGTCGCCGATGACGTGAAAATTCGACGGCAGCGTCGAGGTGTCGGCCCGGCTCCAGCCCGGGAAGAACACCACACGTCGCCCGTCGACTGCCGAGATCATCTTTGCGAGCAATGCCTCCGAGGCGAGTCCCGTCATGCTGCCGAAACCGATGTAGATGGGCGCCTCGCCAGCGTCGAGAAATTGCGTGAGCGATTTCGGCGGCGTCCACTGCGCGGAGGGGGCAATCCATTGCCCGCAGATTCGCGCATTCGCGGGCCAATCCTTCGGTTGCGGCACGAGGCTCGGCGAGATCCCGTAAAGCATGGCGTGCTCCGTCCACAACGCCTTGCGTGGCGGCAGACCGCATACGCTGGCACGCGCCGCGTTCGTCTGTCGACGGAAGGCTCGCCACAACATCTGGTTCACGAATTGCTGACTCGCGCGATTGAGGCATCGGGGCACCCGATTCGGCGGCAGGAACGGGGACGCGAATTCCGCAGTCGGCGAGATCGGGATGAGCCCCGTTCCAATGCACCGGATACCGAGATGCTCGGCCGCCGAGAGTCCGACGAAAGCCGCAAGACCCGACACGAGGATGGCGTCGCAGTCTTGCGCGGTCTCGACGATTTCACGCAGCCACGCCTGTGCGTGCGTGTTGGCGATATGGGCCAGTGCGCTCGCCATGCTGGAGAATCCGCGCCCGTCGTTGACCACACCGGAGATCGCCAGGTCGGGTTGCAGCGTGCCGCGAATGTCGCCGGACAGTGGCACGGTAGCGACACCAAGCTCGTTCGCCGCGCCGAGCGTCGCCCGATCGGCGAGCAGACAGGCGTCATGCCCGGCATCCATCAAGGCCCGGCAGAGCATGGCCAGCGGCCGGGTGTCGCCTTCGGTTCCATACGTTGCGACGGCAAATCTCATGATGTCTTCTTCGCGTCGTCAGAGTGGGGCCGCTTCGTCATCGGGGCGTATCGGCGGTGTCGTTCTTCAGCTCGTCGATCAGCGCGTCGCGCATCAAAGCGACGGGCTGCGCAAGTCGCTTCGGCAGCGCGCCATGCACGAGCCACACGTTCAGCCGGCTCTTGAAATCGGTGACGTCGAGCACTTGCAACGACTTGCGATACGGACTGCGCGCGAGCACTTCGGGGGCGGCGAGACCCACCCCCATGCCCCGGGCGACGAGCGATAGCTGCAACTCCGATCCGAAGGCTTCGACGGCGACGTTGAACGGCAGACCGGCGGCAGCCACCGCACGGCTCAGCGCCGAACGCATGCCGCAGCCGTCCTGATTGAGCACCCACGGGTGGCCGGACAACTCGGCCAACGTCGTCGGCGCTTTGGGCAACTTGAAGGCGCGAGGGGCGACGACCACCGTCGGCTTGTGAGCCAGCAGCGTGGCTTGCATGCCTTCGGGCAGCGGCACATGTTCGGGCAGCAACACGACGGCCGCATCGACCTTGGCGCGCTCGAGACTCTGAAGCAATCCCGGTGACCATCCGGCGGTCACGCGTAGCGTGAGCTTCGGGAAGGCGCTGCGCAGGCGGTCGACAGGTTGCGCCAGCGCAAGCTCCGAGAGAAACGGTGGCACGCCGATCTTGAATTCACCGGTCGGCTCGTTGTCGGGCGAGGCGAGCGCCATCAGATCGTCGACGGCACGCAACACGTTGCGCGCGAGCGCGTACACCTCATTGCCCGCCGCTGTCGGCTTGAGCGGTTTGCTCTGCCGGTCGAGCAGTTCCATGCCCAACATCTTCTCGAGGTTCTGCACCCGACGGGTCAAACCCGGCTGCGTCAGAAACAGTTTTTCCGACGCCTGGACCATCGATTCGCTTTCGACCACCGCCACGAAAGCCTGCAAGTCATGTGTGTTCAAAACAAACTCGCATAATAAATATGAACATAATTCAATTGTGGCATAACGTGTGCGTTCCTACAATCAGCTGCACCGTCACTTGCAGGAACCAACAACATGTCTGAAGCGTCTCCCGTCTGTCCGCAAAATCTCTCGGCTACGGCCGACACTGCGGCCATGGCGTCTCCCCCATCGACTGTCACCGACACGACCGATACCTTGACCGGTCCGCTGACGGTCTTCTTCGCGGCCACCGTTGGCGTGATCGTCGTGAACCTGTCCGCGGCGCAGCCGTTGACGGGCCCGGTCAGTCAGGCACTGCACCTGCCGGCCGAACTCTCGGGTCTCATCGCCATGCTGCCGCAGCTGGGCTATGCGTTTGGCCTGTTGCTGCTCGTGCCGCTGTGCGATCTGCTTGAGAATCGACGGCTGATCGTCAGAACCCTGGCCTGCTGCGCGGCATTCCTGGGTCTTGCCGCGTTGGCGCATTCGGGCTGGGTATTTCTGGCGTCCGTGTTTCTGGCAGGCGCGACATCGAGTGTCATCCAGATGCTTGTGCCAATGGCGGCGTCGATGGCGCCAGAGCGTCGGCGTGGCCGTGCCGTCGGCAACGTCATGAGCGGCTTGATGCTAGGCATCCTGCTCTCGCGCCCCCTGGCGAGTCTGGTCGCCGGTGCCTTCGGGTGGCGCGCCTTTTATGGCATTGAAGCGTTGGCCGACGCGCTGATCGCCGCCGTCCTGTACTTCCGTCTGCCGAATCGCACGCCACAAACCGGTGCTCGATATCCGGCACTGTTGGGCTCGCTCTGGACGCTGCTTTGCACGGAGCCGGTCTTGCGGCGTCGTGCCACGCAGGCCGCGCTGTCGCTCGGCGTGTTCAGTGCGTTCTGGACGGCTATTGCGCTGCGGCTCGCGCAGCCACCGTTTTCGCTCGGCATGCAAGGCGTTGCCGTCTTCGCGCTGGCTGGGGCGTCCGGCGCGATCGTGACGCCACTCGCCGGGTATCTCGGCGATCGGGGCGCGAGTCGCATCACGCAGGTCGTGGCGCATCTCGTCATGATTGCCGCCGTGCTCCTGCTCGGTGCTGCGGGCGCCGGCTGGGGCGGGTTCTCGCCCGAAGCGCATCCCATGTTCGCGCTCGCGCTGCTGGTGGCAGGGGCGGCGGCGCTCGATGCCGGCGTTATCACCGATCAGACGCTCGGGCGTCGCGCAATCAATCTGATCAATCCGGCAGCGCGCGGCCGTCTGAATGCACTCTTCGTCGGTATCTTCTTTGTGGGCGGGGCGATCGGGGCCATGTTGTCCGGCGCGGCGTGGGCTTGGGCCGGGTGGAGCGGGGTATGTGTCGTCGCGCTGGTCTTCGCGGCGGCTCTGTGGGTGTGCGGCTGGTGGGATCGTGATCGTCAGGCACGCGGACGATGAGGGCAGGGGGCGTGTACGACGTGTGCCGATCCGCGCCCCTGTCGTCAACCGTCGAGTCGCTCGCGAGGCAGCGCGATGGCACGCAGCATCTCGCGCGGGGTGACGCCAAGCTCTCGCTTCATCCACGACGCCATGTGACTCTGATGCGCGAAGCCGACGTCGAGCGCAATCTGACTGGCGCTGAGTTCGCCGCGCAGCAGCAGGGTTTTCGCACGTTCGAGGCGACGCAGCACGACGTAGCGGTGCACCGGCATGGCCATCGTCTCGCGAAACAGCACCTTGAAATGCGGCACGCTCAGATCGACCAGGGCGGCAAGCTCACTCAGTGACAAACGTGCGTCGAGATGCGACTCGATGTAGTCGACGACGCGTGCGGCGGCGCGGGCCGACAGCGTGCGGCGTTTGTTGTCGAAGGGTTCGGTGGCACTCGCGAGGCGCACGAGCATGGCCGTGCCGAGGCTCTCGGCGTAGAGCGGATCGGAGGCTTCCTCCGCTTCGAGTTCGGCGAGCATCGCCCATGCCAGATGCTGGAAGCGGGCGTCTCGGAATTGAAAGCGCGGCTGAATCTGTGCGCGCGATGGCGGCAGGCCCAGCTGGTCATAGGTCCGGCGAACGAAGTCGTCGGCAAACGTAATGCTCAGGATCGTGCAGTCGGCGTCGTCCGACCATTCGCCCGGCATGCCTGCGGGAATGATGTCGGCGTCTACATGCGACTGAATGCGCGCGGCGCGCGGGCCGCCGCACCGGCAAAGCGCCTTGACGGGTTTGCCGACGTGAACCCCGACGCGATGGTGGCCAATGCCGGGAATGCTGTGCAAGCCGGCGGCCACGCGGAACATTTCCGCGCCAAAGCCGGACCATCCCAGCGACGCGCTCGACAAGAGCCGTTGTCGCTGGCCGGAGTGTGGCACCAGCACCGCACCCAATGCGTTCGTTGCCTGTTTCATCGCTGTCTCGGGAGTCGTCGACGTGATGACGCATTCTCCTGCATTTTGTCCGGGCGTGCCCGTCGTCGAGCGCGCCGAAGTCCGGGCCGCACGCAATTCGTCATCCAAATCCGCTGTAAATCCTCCGAACCTGCGCGTTTGCCTGCGGGAGCACTCATAGACTTGGGATTCGTCGGAGCAAGGAGTGAGTTATGTACGTCATCTTTGGGGCGTCCGGTCAGGTCGGGCGCGCAACGATTACCGCGCTTCGCGGCGCAGGGCACGCCGTGCGTGCCGTGGTGCGCGACGCGTCCAGGGCGGAGCGCCTTGTCCGTCTGGGATGCGATGTCGTGGTGGCGGATCTCGACGACGCGGCGTCGGTGACGCAGGCACTGAGGGGCGCTCACGCGGTGCAAGTGCTGTGTCCGTTGCGTTACAACGCCCCCGATCTGGCTGCCGCGATGCGCCGAACGGTCGAAGCGACCGCCAATGGGCTTCGCCATTACGGGGGGGTGCCTGTCGTCGTGTTGTCGGATTACGGTGCACAGATCGACGCGGGGGCGGGCTTCGCAACGTGTTTCCACCAACTGGAGGCCGCGTTCGTCGATGCAGTCCCCCACGTGACGCTCCTCCGTTCGGCACAGCACATGGAAAACTGGGTGCGGTTGGTGCCCGATGCGCTGGAGACCGGACGCCTGCCGAGCCTGCAGCATCCGCTCGACGCGCCGATGCCGATGGTGTCGGCCGCCGACGTTGGCGCGGTTTCCGCGGAACTGCTGACGGCGGGACTTGCGCGCGAGGGCCGGCGCCTGGTGAGTGTGGAAGGCCCGCGACGCTTCAGCGCGCTCGACGTCGCACAACGACTCGGCGATGTCGCGCAGCGTGAGATCTCGGCCTTTGCGTTGCCACGCGATGCTTGGGAGCCGACGTTGCGAAGCGCCGGACTCAGCGCGAGCCTGATACAGCTGGTTATCGAGACGAACGATGCGCAGAACGACGGGCGCATCGACGTCGAACCCGGTAGCGAAAGACGCTTCGGTACAACGGATTTGCGCGACGTACTGGCTGCGCTGGTGGCGCAGCGCGTGTCGTCGTCGCCGTCCCGAAAAATCTCATAGGAGTGCGCGATGCACACGTGCCCCCTCGCAAGTCCCGGGCAGAAGCGCCTTGGTGCGCCTGCATCCCCTCGGCCCGTTTCGCATGACTCGTTGGCCTGGACGCTGTACGTCAGTCTGGAAGTGCTGGCCCATGGGCTGCGCTGGCATGGACTCTTGCAATTGCTGAGCGCAATTCCCGACAGTAATGAGGATTTCATCCTTTTCTAGTCCGAACGACGTGACGTAGGGCATTCGCCTTCAAACGCTTGACTCATCGCCTTCGGTGCGCCTGTCATTCGTTCGGCATCCGTCGAATGGATGAATGTCTTTTTTCGACAGTCGTCTACGCTGAATGACAATGGCCCGATGTCGTCTCGACATGACGGTCTTGCCTCAGGGTATCGACAGCCGGTAGGCCGACAAAGCGAAAGAGGACGACATCGTGAGGGCAAGGATTCGTGCGTTTCTGGCCGTCCTGATGGCCAGCGTCATGGTGCTGCTCCCGGCGGTCGGCAGCTCATCGTGCTTTCTCGTATGCGGCAGTAATCCGGTAACGAACCCTGTCGGCACGGCACTGGGCTACTTCACGCAGCCGTCGATCGACAACCTCGACAGCACCCTCGATGCGCGCGGAAAGGATCTCATTGCCCTGGCAGGAAAGGAACTCGATCGGGTACTTCAGGCGCGCATGGGCGATCTCGACAAATGGTCGAAGCTGACCATTGCCGACGCCAGCGCCCAGATCAAACTGGCCGCAAACGACGCGGAAAACAATCTCGACGACAAGCTGAACCAGCGAATCGCGCAGGTGCAGAGCGCCTTCTACGACCAGCAAGGGGTCTTTCGTCGCAACCTCTACTATTCGATTGCCCTGTTGCAGAAGTCGTTATTGCTGGTGGTGGGTGTCGCTGCGCTGTTGGCGACCGGCGTGGTGGCGGGGATCCATTATTTCGGCAGGAAGCGGGGTGTCGCTGTCGATCTGAAGCGTATGGCGATCGTTGTTGGCGGCATTCTCGCGGTGCTGGTCATCGCTATCGAGGCGGGCGGCTGGTATCTGCGGTGGAGCACGTTGAAGTCCGAGCGCGACGAGTTGAGCAAGGCGCTTTCCCCGGACGTTCGCGACTTCGATCTCGCGGCGTTCCGCGCCCAGCAGATCGCGATGCTGGTGCCGGCGGGGGCAAAGGACGAGCGCAATGCCCGGCGCGAGGAGCAAAAGTACGAGCTGATCCAGACGTTCTTCAACCAGCAACACCTGTTGAGGGGAAAAGATCAGCAGCGCGATTTCATTGCCCGGTTGCAAGCTGCCATCCAGGCGCGATGGGAGAGCGAGAAGACCGTCGACCGGGACCTGATGGCCACGCTCGCCATGGCGGCGTTCAACAGTGGCTACCGCACGCGGCAGGACGAGTTCATCGGCGCCCAATTGGCCGCCACGGCACTCACCGCGCATGGCGAATCGCCGCTGTGGGCGTCGACCTTCGAAAAGCCGGCCAAGGCGATTGTCGCGCGCTATCTGGAGCGCCCGTTGAGCGACGACGAGCTGGCGACGCTTTTCCCCGAGAACGCGAAAAACTTCCTGTTGGAGATTCCTTCGGCGCGCGTATTCACCGTTGCCGACAGTCGGCGCCTCGTGGGCGACGGTGCCGACACCTTCGCGACGCAGGTACGCGCGCATGTGCTGAAGACTCAGGCCCTCTATTTTCAGGTGGTGGCGTGGAATGGCGCGACACCCGGCACGGGCACCGGGCCGCGGCCGGGGCAGCAGAAGGTGATCGACGACATTAACGCCAACGAGGCGGAGTGGGCCGGTATTCTGGCATCGAAGACGGCCGATGCCGCGTCGATGACCGAGAAGGTCAAGTTGCTGAACCTGCCTTTCGCGGTGTTCGCCCGGTTGGCCGACTATCGTGATGCCCTGAGTGCAAATGCCATCAACTCGGCCGACATGCCGATTGCCGCGTGTCGACCAGCCACACCTCGTGTGCCGCGCGATGCGTTGCGAAGCCCGCAGACGCGCAGCATCGATTGGCGTCTTGCCGAGCCTCGCAATGCCGCAAACGTGAGCGCCACGGTCGTGAAGGTGCTGGCAAGCGACGGTTCCCTGTCCGAGTTGAGCGTGTTCGCCATGCGCCGCGGCGAGGAGGCGACGGTGACGTCGGGGGCGGAAGCGCTCTACAAGGCCGAGCGTGAGTTCATGTGGGCGCATCGGGCGCCGGGGCATGTGGATGTCGATTGCGACCTTCTCGCGGCGGATTACACGTGTCCGAAGCGGAAGGAAGTACGGCACGTTCCGACGGGGATCGGTGGTTTTCCGTGGGGCGGTGGTGGCGCCATCGCTGCCATTTCCGTGGATGTGGATGTCCCTGAGTGCCTACCGGACCAAGCCAGGATCGTCAGCACACAAAACCTCGTCGACGATCATCTGCGATCGTTCATCGAAAGCAGCGCGCGCATGGGGCTTGTCGCCTGCAAGGACGCGTCCTGCGCGCAGCCCCGGGACTATCTGCCGGCCTTTCGCGTCCTGCAAATGCGCTATCCGAACCTGACGTTCAAGGACGGCGCACCTTCGCTGTATCAGACCTATGCCTCGGCCCAATGGGTCGGCACTTTCTGAGGGATACGCCAATGAAGCGTCAATTCAGCGTATTGGTACTGACCGTCGCGACGTTGTCTCTCGGCGGCTGCTGGCCCTTCGATGATCCGGACGACAATCCTTGCGTTCAGAAGGGACAGGTCTGTTGTGTGGTCGATACCGGGCCGACCACGAATGTCCAGATGTGCAAGCCAACGGCAGAGGCTTGCCTTGCCGAGCGCCCCGCGACGGCCGTGGGGCCCTACCCACGCCCGCATACCGACAGGTCGACCAACATGTGTAAGTAGCGTGCGGCGTCGAGCCCGGTGCATTGAAAATAAACAATTAAGGCTGTCCATTGGATGATTCCTATCTTGTTGATTTTTAATGATTTTTCTGGGGTGGGGAATCGAGCTTAAACCTGTCCAACGCTCTTCTGAGGCTACTTTTACGCTAAGAATTGGCGTGTAAAGTTGTTCACCCTAGCGTAATCAATGACTTACGACGTACATCCACGATTCAAATGCGGGCGTCACGAACTATCGGCGGCGAGGATTTTCACAGCGTAAAGCTGTCCGCTTCGGGACGGACGAGGTGTCGAGTTCACCGCTTGAGCTCGGAGCGACAAGCTCAAGGTATAGCCGGCGTTCACTGGAACTGTGGAGCCGGCTAGAGGAATGCACCAACGTCGTGCATACCCGCGCGAGTACTAGAGATTGTCATTCAACCAGTCAAGGTTGTCTAAAAGCGACCGAGCCCTATCCGTGCCGGCAGGCTCCTTACTGCGCTTCAATGTTTTGACTTTTGCAGGGGCTTGCTGTTTTGGCCCATTTTTAGCTTGAATCTTTTTATACGCCGTGCGTTCGCTCGGGGTGAGGGATGCCAAT
Organism: Pandoraea pnomenusa; assembly: GCF_040391475.1. Classification (GTDB taxonomy): domain Bacteria; phylum Pseudomonadota; class Gammaproteobacteria; order Burkholderiales; family Burkholderiaceae; genus Pandoraea; species Pandoraea pnomenusa_C. Next base: position 286,735 of record NZ_JBEBXS010000002.1, read on the forward strand.
AGTGCATTCTCATCTGTTGCTTGTTGTCGTTTTCGCTCGAAGTGCTCTTGTGCGTCGACTACTGTCGCCTGCTGCAGCGGTGACGTTAGCCGGTTCCTTGTCCTCGTATCGAGAGACATCGAGTCTTCCACTTCTTCTCGGAAGGTCGCGTAGTCACGAGAGTTGTAGGCTGCCTTCAGAGCGGACAAGTCAACATTCGACTGCGACCGGATTGCAGTGGTCGCAGCAACTGATAGTAAATGTGTTGCGGCGCGATTCACCCCGCCCGTCAACTGATGTATCGCTTCTGCATCGCTCGCCGCGTCGAAGACAAAGATGTCTGGCGCCACACGCTTCCACCATTCAATTTGTGTGACCCAGTCTTTACTGTCAGGGAGTTCTGGCTTGAGTTCGACGTGATTCTTAAGCAGGCGATGCTTGTCCTCGTTGTTCCGGTTCTTTAGCTTTCGCACAAGACTGTCGTTCGCGATGAACGCCCAGGGCAGTCCTATGAAGTATATGGAAAGTAACATCTGCGTTACTCTCGAGTTCGCGGTGGGCGATTGGGATACGAACTGGAACTCGTCCAGACAGAGGAATGACACACCGTCGCGAAATGCCTGTTTCCTAAGCAGTTGCTCCAGGCGTTTCGAACTACCCGGGCCTTGGTGCCGTGTGAGTTGCAACAAGAGGTCCCGTGTGGAGCTGCAATTGCCCAAAGTCACTACGCGGTGGCTCTCCAGTGGGAATACAGTTCCGTCGGAACTCGTAACTGTGGTGACTTTTGGCATGAGGCGAGTGAACGCCGAAAGCGTCGCAGATTTGCCGACACCCGCCATTCCGTGCAGGCATTGAGGGGTGCTGTACTCCGGCAGTGGTGAATCGGGACTGTAGACACCTTCAATATGTCTCAGGGATGTTGGATACATAGCCTGGCAATGTGCATGCGCGTGCGTAATCCATGTAAGAAGCACATCGACGCACTGTGAGCTAGGGTAGTAAATCCGCTTGAACTCCGCCTCAATTGCTAATTTGGCCTGCTCCGGCGACATTTCCCTAACGCCAATGAGCGGGTTGGGCATCAGTGAGGCTCTCTCAGCAATCACGGTTGGATTGAGAAGAGGGCGGAACCGCTCTATCCACGGTGTTGACGGCGGGCTGTTCATGCCGATTTCTTCCGGGGCGGAGATAGAAGTTTTCTTGCTTCCTTGGTTTCCTGCGTACTCTTCTTTGCGGCACCCCGTCGACGTTCACCCGCAGTCCACCTCTGGCCCGTGCTTTGTTCGAAGAGCTCTATCCCCTCGGCTATTGCCGCGCTTCGATGCTCTGATGCTAAGGAGTTTACTTGTGCACGTGCTTCCTTCCATTGCTCCAACTCCGCTATTGAGACGAACAGCAGAGATTCATCGTCGCGAGTTTTCAGCATGGCATCCAGGAGGATGATTGTGTGGTCAACTTCGACCCAGATATGCCGAAGACATAGGTCGAGCATGTAGCCTTTCAAGACAACTTGGCCTTGAGAACTCCGCGCGATTGTGTCGAGTAGCCCGGTTTCGCGGAACGCCTGACTGTCATGTCTCCGGTCATTGAAGTACACGCCGTCCTTCTTCGCGACTACTGAAATCGGAGTAAGAAATGAGCGTACGGCTTCAGCGATACTTACCGGCAACGCGGAATTTCGCATTCTCTTGTCGTAATGTTCAAACATCGCAAGTGGGGTGGAAAGCACGTAAGCCAACTCTGGCGCAATCTCCATGCGGTCGGACATGTTCGCTTTGTTGTTATAGATAATTACCCTGGAGATTTCCTTTTTCGCGAGCTCGACCGGAGTGAGTTTGCTCAAAACGTGCGTGGGGGCGTCTTCAAACTTGACTTGCCGGGGGTGACTCGACTCGATTGTGGCTTTGGACTGGCCAGAGTACGCCGGGGTCATCCCGATAATTGCAGGCGGATTTTCAGAATTTGAGACCAAATCAAGCGTGGAGCCAGGGCCGCGGTCTCCTCTGATGTGGGGCGGGAGACCTTCGTTCGTCCACTTTCCGTCTTCCAACTCGATGCCGAAAAGCGCGCAGAAGAATTTCTTGGGAACAGCCATAGAAAAAAGTGCCATTCGATACGCGGCGGAGCTCTCATCGAACGAAAATCCGATGCCCGCCAGGAGCCCGGTGAGCACGTCGCGCCCCGTGACGACGCAGAGTGGTGGAAGAGGCTTGCCTTCGATGTAGCCTTTCGGAAGTTCGGCCGTGTAATGCCCGTCGAACTCGGTAATTTCGAACACGGTTGAGACCTCCTCGGTAAATCGACCTTTGGACGCGGCCTTGCGTCTGCGATATCTTGCTGGACCGATACGCTCCTCTTGAACGGTTTCCGGCGAAATGGCTTTCTCAACCCAGTACTTAAACTGATTAAAAGTGGGGAACGGCTTACCTTCAGACTGAACAAAGCGAAGGGGTTCTCCTTTGCGACCAACGCTTTTGCATTCGAAGACGTGAATCATCGTCTGCACGTAGATTTCCTGCATTGACAGCCCCGGTGCTTTATGGTTGAGGTACCCCTTCATGCAGGCTTCCACCATTTGCCGAGTTGCAGGGTAGCCAGAGTTCTTTCCCCTCGATTTTGATGGGGCACCTTGCTTGACCTCGGAGAAATCTTTCTCCCTCTTTCCTAATTTATGAAACGGTGGTAAGAGCGCCCATACGTTCCGCCCGTAGCAAAGGTAGGTAAGGAGCCAGAGACGGAAGCGAACGCGGTTTTGGCGGGGGGACGCCCGATTTGCAAACTGATTGATTGCGCGTTCCATGTCTGGTGCCGCGAATATGTCGGCTAAGTTTTCCAGGGCAGGAGCGATGTGGAGAAGCCTTGACTGCGCGTAGTCGATGTAGGAACGCTTGCTACTTTGTCGAAAGTCATTGAGTCGCATCATATTCACGTCCGACAGCTCCTTAAGCCACGGAGGCAAAACCTCGGCAGCGGTGGAGGCGACGTTGATGAGCTTGCGGTCAATACCATCCTCAAACTCGGTCCGGGGGAAGCGAATCAACGTGACCGTGGGCACCAATTGGCTGCCATTTCCCGAGGAAGTAGAAAATTGTGCTAGCACGACAAGAGGGCCGGCGTTCGCTGCGAACTTGTAAGTCATTCCCTTCGCGAGAGCTCCAAACCCTTCTTGTGCTGTTATGTCAGCGCCGATTAGCATGGCTTCTCCTCGAACCACCCTGCGTAGCGGGCGAGTACGTCCTCGGCTTCGGGACGCAGCGGCCGGTCAATCAGCACAGGCCGGAAGAGGTCGACTCTAAGCTTTCGTCGCCAAATGCTCTGGTAGAAGACGTTGCAATAGTCGTTCGTGGTCGTGCTTCCGTTCCCTCCCAAGCGAACGATGACTTCTAACGGAGTCATCCCCGTGTCGATGCATGTTCGAAATCGATGCAGCAAGTCAGTTTGCTGGTCCAGCGATAGGTTGACGGCACGGTTGTGCCACAGAAATAGAGTGCGTAAATTCCCGGTCACATGTGGGTCGATGGCCTCACCGGCCACGTGAACAGTCCTAATGCCGGCGTCTGCGTAGTAGATGGTTTCAAGCTCATGACGCAACTGTTCTTTGGCACTTGGCTGCGGACTCAACCGAGATAACCACCTGTCATCAAACGGTCGCTTGAAATCCTCCTCACGGCTCTTCACTGACCAGTTGACGCAGTAGATATGACCGTCTGCCGCCCTCACAGCCCACAACAGGTCGCCGAGGTAAGGAAAGATGAGTTCCCGCTTCCCGGTCTCGCACATTGGGTCGTCGCCCCAGACTTTGGGGAGAGCATCTAGGCAGTCGAGCCGCTGAGCGACCGCGACCATTCCTTGAAACGGCAGCAAGCCGCCAGCGATACATCCAGGAAAGTTTGTGAGCGGATGTTCCTTCGGGGCGGGAGACAGCATTCTCTGTTCCTGCAGTCCCACGACGCCGGGGTGATACAGACCAATGAGCGCAGCAGCTAGCTCAGGACTGGAGAGGAGATGTATGTATCGACCAGAAACCTTCCACGGGCCCAATTTAAATGCGTGAGACTTCGCCGGAGCCTCGCCTCGCTCTGCCTTGGTAGAGGGCTGATAGTCCTCTCCCCATGTTGGATTTTTCTGACGTCTGAATATTTGCTTGAGGCGAGCTATCGTCAATCCTTTGGATGTTCCCATCATGACCTCCGGGAGAAAGGCCATTTGACGGCGTTCGTAAATGTGGATGACATTTTCTTTCCTCCAAAGCTTGGTCGCGCAATTACCCCTCTGGAAACGCTTTCCAGAAAAATTGCGAAAAATGGCTTGACGCGCCCAGGCGAGTGGAGGAGACTGGAATTGCTAGGTACCAGTCTTCTGCGTTTCGCAGGCGAAGCCGGATGAGCCGCAAGGTGATTCCGGTTTTTCGTTTCTACATCCCACCCTCCATTAAGTGCCACGTTTCTCGCTTTCATATGAGCGAGATGCGTGAGATTTTCCGTTCGCTACGTACGTGATTCTCCCGAAGAGTGCCTTCTGGGATGGAGTCGCCGTGCGTGTTCTGAAATTTCTATAATCTTCCTGCTTCACTTCCTTGTGAAAAAATGCGCATACAATTGTGCATCTTTTTTTTAAAAAATTCCACGTAAACATCGGAATTATTTAATCGCATTTAAAGGTATATTAAAGTTAATTTATTTTAAAAGTTGGTAGTATACCAATTAATTCAAATATCGATTTTCATTTAAATTTTTTTGGGCTGATGTTATCGTCGCTCTGCTGGTTGTTGTGTTTCATTGGATTTCATTTGGAAAAGATGTTGGTTGATGGGTAACTGTGTAATGGGGAGGGGGTGTGCTGATTCTGCCCGCGATAGAGAATGACGAATACGCGTTGGGGTTTCTTGGTCGGATACGTGTGCTGAATCTTGTTGAGTTTCGTCGGCCAGGTGACCTGTCGCCACTTGTCCTCTGGACTGGTGATTTTTGCTCTAGATATCACGACGTTGTGGCCAGTCTCTTGGGAATGAGCTCGCATGCGTTTCGGCTTCACCACGCGCTCCCGGTCGCCCCAGGGTGGTCGTACTCGTCGAGAGAACCGGTTCTAGGTGCTGGCTTTCGTAACCAAATCGTACGATTCTGTTCTGCGTGTTTTAGGGAGCATCGGCGTGAGGTCGGCAGGCCGATTTGGCGTCGCGGTCATCAGTTGATTGGCGTTCACATATGTGCTGAGCACGATGTGCCGCTAATGACAGTTTCCGGATTCTGTCCTTCGCGCGTCCTGCCCGACCCTAAGAGCATGGAGGGGACTAGGGCGCGGTGTTTCTCGTCGAGTTCCGGCTTTGAGGCCGTTCGAAACTACGCGGCTGCGGCTGGATTTTTGGTGCAGGAGCTTGGAGGTGGGCGTGTATATCGGCATGCCTTGAATCGGCTTAAGTCAGTCTTTCAGCTTCGGGCCAGTGAAATGGGACTCGTTACGCAAGCCGAAGATTGTCCTGGAACGTATCTGAGTGACGTTGTGTTCGAGTGCCTTCCGGAGTCGTGGCTTGTTGATGAATTCGGCAAATCGTTAGTGAAGTCTCCAGGTGAGTACTTTTATCCGATTGACGACATTGCTAACGCCGGGCGATTCGATTCATATGTCGCAGGGCCATTGGCCTTGGCGCTAATGTTCCGCCGGGACGAATGGCGGAGTCTTCTGCTGCCACAAATCGAGGCCATAAGGGAGGATTTATGGGGTGCACCATGTGCTAATGCCGGTGCTGATGTGGCTGAGATTGAGCTCCACCGACGGCTGGTCCGAAGCCGGCCGGAGGGGTAAGGGACAATGGGTGAGTCGCTTTTTCAGAGTGGGCTGAGCGTTCCGGCTTACACCGATGAGTCGGTGTACAGTTGGTGCGCGCGGTTACATCGATTACACAGTGGACTAAGTGGCAGAACTCTCAGTCGTTTACTCAGCGGGCACTCGACAGCATGCTTGCGACACGATTTTCCGTTCCGATTGGGGAGTTTCCATCACTTCATGCAAAGCGACGCGACAGCCAGTCAGTTGCTGCATGAGCGAACCGTCTATGGCATTCACGCGCCTTTTTTGTCACTCGAAGCGGACCACGACATTCGTGATTCACTCATCGGTCCTCATGGTTCAAGCGCTCTGCGAAAACTAGGCCTTTCTCGCTCCGGCGTCCAGCCGCTTTACGCCCTCAAATTCTGTCCGCACTGCGCTGAGGTGCAAAAATCCGCATGCGGAACCCCTTGGTGGGTGACCGCGCAGCAGTTCCCATCCACATTCATTTGTGACATTCACCATGTCTGGTTGATGGTGCCAGCCACTTCGTCATCAAGGGGTGTCATGAACGACTTCTACCTGCCCAATATCGACGGTGCGCGCCCCTATTTCCTTTCGTCGCGACGCTCTCAGGCGTTTATCGCGCTTGCGAACTTGGGAAGGTGGACGCAGCAATTACGAGCCGAACAAGCCTCCAGTTACTCCGATGCCGGGTTGCGATGCACCTACCTCCTCGCAGCGAAGCAGCGTGGTTGGGTCGCATTAGACGGGAGTGTGCGTATGCAGTCCCTTAGCGACGGGTTTTCGGACCATTTCGGGGAGACGCTTGGGCGACTTGGGGGAGGGCTCACTGGCAATGTCGGTCCGACGTCGGCTGGATTTCTTCCCCTTTTGTTGCGACGCGTGCCGGGGCACCGACATCCGATGAAGCACCTAATGTTAATGAGCTTTCTGTTTGACAGCTTCGAGGCGTTTAGTGTGTTGCACTCGGAGGTCATAGGCTTGATGGCCGATGGCGGTGAGGAGGCGATAATCTCGAAACTTCGCGACGGTCAAAGAGCGTTGCACGACATGGTGGGACGCGGGAAGTCGGTTACCAGTTCCGCCCATAGTCTAGGCATACCTGTCACTCAAGCCACGCGTACGCTAGACAAATTGGGAGTGCAGGGTCGTGCTCGGCGCCAGCGAATTGTTGGTACGTCGCGCGAACGAGAACTGTGCAATTTACTTTTGTCGGGGCAGAGTCGCTCACAAATTGCGAAAGCAGTTGATGTCCGTCCAGCGTTTATCAAAGACTATCTCGCCGACCGGCCTTCTCTCAAAAGTCAATGGGCTGCTGCATACGAGAGACGCCAACGGGAACACTATCGCGAACGGCTCACTGAGGCTCTTGCGACGCATCCGGACCTACCCATTAAGTCCATTCGGATGCTTCCTGGAAACGGGTTTCAGTGGCTTTACAACCATGATAGGGATTGGCTGCGGGAGATTTTGCCTGCGCTGTGGAGGCGTGGGTGATTGCCCACTCAGGCAGGCATTGACACAATGTTGACTAGCATCTGCGGGATGCGGCCTTCGGCCCAGAAGCATTTGGAGCTTGGGGCACCAGCTCTTCGTCTGAGGACGCGCTGGGTGGTCCGCGCTAGCCCCGGTTTCCTTTCATAAGCACGCGTCAGTGCATCGCATTTCCGCGGACGTCGATGCGCGTTCGCTGAGAGTGTTTGCGACGATGGATGGTTCGTACCCGGCTTTGCTTCACGCGACGAATGCCATGAATAAAAATTTCGCGTGACTGTTGCGGAAGCAAGCATGCAGCCTTGCCGTTCTGGTTGGTGCCCTCCGAGCTGCGACAGGAAATGACTCCCAGTCAGACCTCGCATTCGTTATTCACGAACCAAGATTATTGGGTGCACACCGAGGCCGTCAGCTAATAACTGAATGTTATCCACCGTCACGTTGACTACTGCTCTCTCGAGTTGGCTGATGTAGGTGCGATGAAAGCCGCATAGCTCGCTAAGCGCCTCCTGGGAAATCCCCTGTGCCAAACGAAGTCGCCGACAGTTTTCTGCAATCAGGCGTCGGAGGTACGGGTCAAAGCTTTCTCTCTTGCTCATAGGGAGGAGGATGAATTCAATAGATATGCACGCCTGAGAATTATATATCTACAACTTATAAATCTACTGCCTATACATCTCGGTCTGGTGCTTTTATAATGCGATTAAGTGGTCGTGTATTCACGTGCCATGGGGCTATTGACAATGCCCCTCTTGGTTGGCCCCCCCTATTTTCGTAAGAGCTAACTCGACATTCCGCAGCGCGATGATTAAGTCAACTGAAGAACAGATTGCCGCACGCGAGCTTCACAGGACCGCGTTTCACGAAGCTGGTCATAAAATTGTCTATCAAAGTTTCGGCGGAGACGGTGACGCGATAGTGTGGAGAAATGAAGATAGGCAATCAGATGAAAGTGCTTGGCGAGGGCAGTTTCGTCCGCGGACCTGCCCAGAAGCTACGCGTCGGACTGCGCTAGCGTCCGGGGTTCCCGTCCCGGACCTGCCACATAACTGGCAGGCGTTGTATGGAATCGCTGGAATGGTGGCCGAGGAAATTTGGGACGACGACACCGTCGAGTACTTCACAATCGCCGAAACGATATCGTTCAGAATCTCGATGGGCGAGGCGTCTGCCTCGGACCTCGAGAGTATGGGCATCACTGACATCGAGAGCTTCGGACTTGATGACGAACTCGTCGAGGAAGCTACGCGGATTTTGAAAGATGGATGGCAGCTTGTGCGACAGGAAGTTGAGTACCTTCTCATTGAAGCTGAAACCGCCATCGAGTAGTTCCGTGCTATGCGACAAATGCATTTAGCTGCGGCAGCTCATCGTAGGAAGCTGCTGCAGCTATTCAGTGCACACGGACCGAGTCCCCCGCGCGTGGACACAGCCAGACCATCCGGGAGCCTACATTCCACCATCGTGCTCCATTGGGGCAATGAACTTCTCCGGCAATTCGATGAGATGAAACTGGCTGCCCCCAGTCACACGGTCAAACACAGCGACGCTTTCGTCGAATGATGCAGCAAGAATGCTTTGAAGCTGCTTCAGCCCGCTCATCAGGTTCACAAGTGCCTTCTGGCTCGTCTCGCTCATTGAATGCTGGCCTGGCTCGTCGAACATCAACACGCCTGGATGGTTACCCGCGTAGTCTCGCGTTGACGATGTTTGATAGACCGCCAGAAGGAACGCCCAGATAAGTCTGACAAAGTCACTTGCGGATGACTCTGATTTCACGTTTCGCTTTAACACTTCACGCAGTGTGATGTCACCCAATGCCGGGAGCAAGGTTCCTACATTGATTTGGACCTCTGGAATTTCGGCACTCGTATAGTTGAACGCCGATGCGTTCGCGCGAAAGTTCTTCTCGAGGATTGAAATTTTGACGCGGTCTTGCCTGCTGTATAGGTCGCTCGGAAACGTCGCACGCTCCGCTTCGGCACTGATGAGCTTATCCACCAGGTCATCTGCGCGCTCAAGGAAGGTCGACAAACGAGACTCCGCACCTTGTAGCGAGCGGACATCCTGCTCCAGAATTACCTGCCTCCGGACATCGGCTTCGAGCGTCGCGTCGGACTGGGAAATGTCCTTTCTCAAATTCACGACGTATGCTCGCTGCTGCGCTATCGCTCCCTCCAACGTTGAGATGTGGCCAGCGGACTGCTCACTCATGCTCTCCAAACCAGCAATTTGACCCTTGAGCATCCTCATCTGAGCTTCGAGGTAGTCGATGTTGTGCTGCAAGTCCATAGGTGTCACGCCCTCTGTGTGGGGGAGTAACGTGTTCTCGATGTCTGCGCCGCAGGTTGGACATTTTCCCTCTGCGGATTGAATTTGAAGGCTAGCTCCCAAGTCGTGGAGCTTTCGGGTCGTCTTGTTCTTGCGAAGGTCTGACTCAGCCTGCTGCAGAAGCTGACGGAACTCGCCTAGGGTGTTTTGTCGAAGACGCGCTTCGCTCGTCAATGTCTCGTAGCTAGCCATGAGGCTGTCCAGCTTGGCGGTCCGCTCGTTCAGCAAGTCAATAACATCTTGGGTGGCCGATACCGGCCCAGCTTTGCGACGATGCTCAATCGCCCACCACTGCTCCGCCTTATCCGAGACGGCTTTCGACACAGCAACCATCTCCGACTCGACCCTCACCCAAAGCGACACATCGCTCGACTTGAACGAGCCATGCAGGGTCTTTGGAATGCCCTGCGTGGAAACATCCACCACTCGCAAGGCCGCCTGTAACTCTGCAAAATAGTCCGCCCACCGAGCCTGCAGTTGATTGAGACGCTGCTCGTTGAGCGCCCGCTCCTCCTCGAGCTTAAAGTTGTCCAGACCCAAGAGGTACTGAACAACTCGGGTAGGTGCCCCCAAAATTTGATAAAACGGGATGTTTGCTATGTAGTCGGTCCAACCTCGCTTCTGTTCGATGAACAGCGCAGCTGCAACGACTTGCGGATAGAGCCGCGTGAGCCCACCGATTGAAGATTGCACACGCGGTAGTTGCATACCGAGAAACGTCTCAAGGTAGCGTAAGAAGCCGCTCTCGTACTTCGCGGCGCCGGGGTCATGCAGGAATAGCGGCGCTGGCTCACCGACAGCATCGCCTGGCTTGGTGAGCAATGCTCCGTCAAAGGCTTCGACGAGCTTGGTTTGCTTACTCTCGCTCCGGATAGGACGTCGGAAAGTGACGACCTTGCCGGAGTCGTTTTCAACTTCCACTAGCACGGCGGATTGGCTTATGACACGCGTCTTGCCGTCAAACTGGAAGCTGTCGCGTACGGCTGATGTCAGGGCTTTCTCACCCTTTACACCGACCAACTCCTCGAACCCGAGGCCATACATCAGCGTGTTAACCAGGGTACTTTTCCCCGATGAGTTACGCCCCTTGATGATGTTGAGCCCCGGCATAAAGGGGGTACGAAACCCGAAGGTCTCACCGTCGCTAATGATTCGAATTTCGATTCCACGGATGAGCATACTAGACCCACTTCTCCACGATATTGTCGACCATTTTTTCGGTGATTGACGTCCTGAGTCCACGTAAGTAGGAGGCGTCGGCGTCGTACAGTTTCTCCGTCAAAGCAAGTTCGCAGAGGTCGCTGCCCTTTCTCGTTAAAGCCACTGATTTTGCGGTTGCGACGATGAGCCCATCTGCGGCGGCGAGAGTCATTGCCTTCTGCACGGCGGGGTCCAGGCCCCACGCAGGAAAATCGATTTCCTGACTCTTTGCGGCGCTAACCAGCTTCTCCCTTCGTGCGTCATCTTTCAAGACCCAGTTGAACAACTGCAAGCGGACGAGGCTAGACTTTCTTCCACGCGACGCCAGCAACAATACAAGCAGCAGTTGCGTAATTTTGAAAAGCGGACGATGGTCCGGGAGTACGGTTGACGGGCGAACGTTGAACTCAAGAGTTGCCATTATTTAATTGGCTCCGAAAAGTCCAACTGACACACGGCAAGCCAACGCGCTACGACCAGGTCTGCGAGATTGCGAGCGTCGCTGAAGCTGACAATGCCGCCAAGCTCTTTCTCCAGACGATTGCCAAGTTCGGCCTTGACCGAATCCACCAGCTCATTGGGCTCGCCGGTCCAAAAATACTTGAGCTCCTGCATCTCGTCGGCATAAAGCCCAATGACTCGAATGACCTGAGCGAAGGCCTGAGGAGATGTTCGCTCTATCGTCGCCAAGTGCTGGTCGCAGCGTAGAAACTTGCCTTGAACGAGCTTGTTGAACTCCGACAAGTCAGATTCAAACGTCGGGCTGCCCTGTCGGGACTTGAAGCGCATTCGGTTCTTTCGAGCGATGAGCTTGTCATATTCCTCCGGCGCCTCCGGCAAGACTATCGACTTGTCCACCGCCGGCCCGAGCTGCAAAGCAGTCCCGGCGTTGCGCCTGCACTGCTCAAACTCGCTGGAAAAGTAGCCCGCGTCCAGCAGCGAAATATTGAAGCTTTCGGTGAGGATAGACAGTTCCCACTTGCGGGCGTCCCTCTCCTTCTTTCGCGCGTGCTTGTGAAGCTCGTTGTCGTTTATCGTTGGTGTCACAAAGAGCCAGTTATGAATCCTCGTGGACCCAATACGCTCAGCAATCTGCGCCGCATAAGACTTGAGCTTGCCAACGTCACGGGTAATCTTGTCTCGAATGGCGCCGTAGAGTTCATCCTGCGTGTAATGTCGCTCTGGACAATAGCACTGGAACGCGAGGCCGTCAGTCGTCCAACCTTCGATTCCATAGTCACCAGGTGACGCCGGCATACGCTGATAAGACGGTCCGTATTTCATCTTGAACGCAGACTGGCACAAGCGCTCCCAGCTTGTACCATCGAAAGTCCCGAAATCGGTTTGTATCATGAAGCCCCCAGTCCAAATGTACGGTCCAGACACAGCGCTTCTCGTATGGTCCTCGTCACCGCGAAAGCAAACGCTTCGGCGACGTTCTCCAAGGCATCAGCAAGATGGGACCTTACCGGACGGCCCGCAGATTCCGTATTACACGGAATCTGGAAAATGTGTCTGGTCGGACGTGGCGCGTTGCCGGCCATGCGACTCACGGCAACGACGCGGTTGCACGTTGCGAGCGCCTTCAGGACTTTCACGTGAAATTCCCCTCGAAATTTAATTCGTTGTTCTTCTTTATTTACGTCGATTCTAACAGCGCAGCAACACTACTGCGAACAACCGAAATTGACGCATCTTGAAATTCGGAAATGCGAAAGAAGGCGTTAACGAACGTCATTTCACAGCTAGGAGTGTCGTGCAACAATCCGCCTAGAGTGATAAGTTCGCAAATACGCACGGATTTGGTAACATTTTCCAATTGTGAATCTGTAGCCCTACACAGGTTCACCAGAAATAAAATAATACGTTTTTCGGGGGAAACTCAATGGAAGATGCTGTGCCTGCCGCGCCGGTGGTGCCACTGTTCTCGCTGGACCTAGGAGCAAATGGCGGGGTTTTCGCCCCAACCTCGCTAACGGAACTACTTGCCTGGATATCCACCGAGCGGAACCATTGGAACTGGGTGTATTCCGTCGCAGGTGGAAATTTCCGAAACGCCGTATACGCACAGGTGAGCCAGCTAGACGAGATATCAACGACCGTGACGCGAGTGTCGAACTACCCGAATGGGCACGTTCACCTCGGTAGCGCTGTCACGTCCGCTCGTTCGTCACTCAATAGTTTGTACGTAACGCGAGGATTCCCTCACAGCATGTCATCCATAGGAATCCGGATTTCCGAGCTTCAGAAACGAGACCCCCTGGAAGCATTGGCGTACATGTTTGTCTACGCCCCCAACGAGCAGTATCCCTTCGACACCAATGCCCCGGCGGCGTGGCGGGGATTTCTGGCCGGAATTGCTGACCGGTACGGCATCGGTAGCGTGCCTCGGGACAGCTACCAAGCACAACTGGCGAGCGTGGAGGAAATGAAAGCCGGTTTCTCTAGAGTCATTGCCGAGAAAGCGGAGGCGATGAACTCGCTGCATCGAGAGTACGAGCAATTGCGCGATGACTGTCGCACAACGGCGCAAGGGAATGCTAATCAGTTCTCCAGAGCCCTTGAAAAAATCAAAGAACTGCACGCTGCCGCACTGGAGGGGCACAGTAGCACTATGCAGAATCTGCAGGAGGTGTTTCGCGAGAAGATGACTTTGCGTGCGCCCGTAGACTACTGGGAAGACCGACGCAGTCACCATCAAAAGCGCACCAAAGTGCTCGGAGGCTGGACGTTTGGGTCAATGGCAATCTTGGCCTTGATGCTCGGCGGCGTGGCTTGGTGGGTCATGGGCAACCTCACTGCTGACGGCAAGCCAGAGCTCTGGCGAGCCAGCGTACTTGTCCTAGTTGCCGTCATTGGCGTCTGGGCAACCCGCCTTATCGTCAGGATTTTCCTTAGCCATAGCCACCTGGAGACCGACGCGGCTGAGCGAGTGGTAATGGTGAAGACTTATCTGGCGCTGCTTGAGAGCGACAAAGACTTGTCACCTGAGGACAGGAAACTGGTGCTGGCCCCGCTATTCCGCCCCGCGTCCGACGGCATCGTGAAGGACGAAGGGTTACCTCACCCTGCGCTCGATGCCCTCACAAAGCTAAGCGGGCGTTGATGTGGCTTGACCATGTGCAGCACCGCTTATGTGAGCGAGGCCTCTCAGTGATATTTCATTGCGGTCCCGCACTGCGTCCAGATTTGACTGTGCGGGGCCGGCAACCAAGGGAATGTTAGACACTTGGGTCTGCCAAGAGCATTTCCTCCAGATGTGGAGTTTGTATGTCGTTTCGGGCGGTGATTGCGGCGATGGCTCTCTTGGCCGGAATTATTTTTACGGCAAAGGGACTTTGGAACGGGACATATGGCGGAGCGGCTGGCTACTTTTTGGCCGGTATGCTGGCGGCGTCCGCAACATTGTTTGGACGTGATATTTGTGGAACGTCGCTTTGGCGTGTCGGCGTAGCCCTGTTCACTGTCCTCGGCTTGTACTCTGTGCTTTTCGAAACGCCAGGTTTCGACGTTGAGAAAGGACGCTTCGAGATTGACGTCACTGCCGAACTTATCGAGGCGTCAATGCCGCTCGGACCGCCAGTGCTTGCACCGAAGGAAAGGGAAATTTTGCGTGCAACGCTGCTTGAATGTGCGACGCAGCCGGAAGTTGACATGATGGAGAGTGCAATCGCCGCAAATAAGACGGTCCATCTCGGACCGAGCGCGACACTCGTGGATTCGTCCATCCAGACCCTTTCGGGGAGCAACCGTGAGGAGCGCTGTCTTTCTGGCTTCAAGATTTTGTACAAAGCAGCCCCAGGCCTCTTCGCCACAACAGTCAAAACGCATGAGGCGTGGTTGAAGAAGCACGGTGTACTGGAAGACTGACGGGACGAAGCCGGTTCAGCGGATTACGGTGCAGAGGCAATCCGCCCAAGCGCAACGCTCCAGCATCAAGCCTCCCGGAATTTCTCGCTGTCCGCGCCATCCAGTCAAGTCAGCTCTTTACCGCGGCCCGCCGCCGCGGGGTCCCGGAATTGAATCGCAGTCCCGTTCGAGATGATTCTCAAGTCTTCGGTCACCAGCTCAAACTCGGCCATGAGGGACCGACTCTTGGTCACGGCTTGTCCCGCCACCTCAACCTCCTGCCCCGCCATTCACGTACTTCTATTGGCTCTTTGTACGTCAGCATCTGATATTGGTTTTCGACGTATCGGATGAGGCATTCCACCTACGGTGGTCTGCCGGGCAGGCACCCGCAAATGGAACCCTGAAGCTCCCAATGGGAGTGCCCAGATGGACTCTGACAAATGGACGTCTCGCGTCGTTCACTCGGCTGGTACGCTCTGCCCAAAGTGCGAGTCCACCAAGAGTCTGTATGCGATGACTGAACTCCCGAGTTCACCGCGCTATTCGCGCTGGTGGGTGATTATGACGGGCTACCAAAAATGTAACCGCAGCTCAATGCTTCCGCTTGCCTAATTGCTTTCGCCACTGGCTTAGCCTAGGCTCGAATCGAGTATTGGCCACCAAGGACACCACCATGTCGACGGGCAAGAAGGAGTCGAGTCGAGGACCCAGCTCACAGCGGGAGGGCGACGAGTTCATGTCCACATCGGACGCAGCGAAGATGTTGTTCGTTTCCCGGCCACACATCGACAAGCTCATTGACCAAGGCAAACTAAAGCTGCACCACATAACCGGGAACAACCGCTTTGTGAGGAAAGACCCGGTGCTGGCGTATCAAGCCGGCCAGCAAACCGGGATAAAGGCGTACCAAGCTGCAGCGTCAGACGAGAAGTGAGCTGGCGGCATACTGACCTGGGCAAGGCTACGTTGGATGCCGGCAAATTTGGTGACGCACATCACCACTCACTTGCCGTCCGTAGTAGCCCAGCTTGCCGTGTGTAGTAAATGGCCACTCGGTCACCAAGGAAACTAGCGGCGAATAGCGGGTGTTTTCTGTGGATATCCACCCCCCCTAATCTTTTATAAACTTTGTAATCTCGGTAATCCAACGCACTGGGGGGTCTCAATCGCATGAAACTCAGGTCAGAGACACCCTTGGTCTTGCACACGAAGCTCATCGTTGCTCGGCACGCTGCAACTCCTCCGAAGCATCTCCCCATCGAATCAACGCACCTTTCGAATCGTTCCCAAACGAGGGCATACGTCGCTCTGCACGGCGCGAGATGTCGCTAACGTGAGATGCCCCCCGCCATCGCTCCCTGGTTGCCATAGAGCCGCTCCACACTTATGGGGATGTGGCCGCGTTGAGCGTATTAGAATGCGTGTCACGTGCGTAGACCTGCTTGCCGTTCTGATTGTTGAGCAAGCCGATGCATCGTTCATGCAAAAATTTAGGTCCTGGAAAACAGCATAGGAGCCTTGCGTATGCCGCCGCTTTGCGATGTGCAGACCCCGGCAACCAGGAGAGCGCACCCCTAACCTCATTCCGTCTGCCGGCTTCAACTCATTACCGGTGGCGCTTGGATATGACAGAGGCAACTGAAATCAGAAAACCTAGTGAACTTCAGGAGAGCAGGCTTCGCCAAATGGCCTGGCAGTTGAATGACCTCACCATGGACTTGAAGACCCCAGCTGACCTGGCTCCAATATTGAGAGAGCTCAATAACAAACTCGAGGCAATGTCATGGGCAAGGATGATGCTGGGCGCGCTGGTCCTGAATCTTAGCAAGCTCCAAGAGATTCTCGAGCACTACGGCAAAGACATTCAAACGCTCCCAACCGAAATCCGAGACGACCTCAACGGAATCAAGCAAAAAATCAAGAAGAAGGAAATTTACGCGTACAGGAACACTTACATCGCCCACGCGTTTCTTGAAGAGAAGGTCGAAGATAAAAAGATGAAACGCCCGCTATCACTCGACGAAGCAACGACGAGATTGAGAGCAATTATTGACGAGGGACTGGCTCCACCCATGGAGAATGTTCACGCCTTCTGCCGATGGGTTTACGAGAGCGGAGACCAGAAGTGTGTAGTCAATGTCATCCATACGACGGTTAGCACGCTCGAGAAGCAATTGGGGGGACTTGGGCGGCGAACCTAGCAAGCCCGTTTGCACTACCACCCTGAAAATAATCGCTGCACAAACCTAGAGTACCGAGAAGCCAGGATAGGCTCCAAGAGTGCTTTGTCCGACTCGAAGCCGCCCCCGACACTTCGAGAGAACTTACCGATGAACTACAGCGCTGGTTGCTCGAGTCAGAATCTTAGGCCAATTGCACATCACTGCGTGGGGCATCGGAAGGCTAAAACTCGTCGGCCCGAGACAAGTTGCCAACACAGACAACGGCAATAGCGTCAGGAGGGCAGCCAGGAGATGCCGCCCAGCTTCGCGCCTCACATCAAAGACTGACATAGGCCAATCAATTGGCTGCAGACCAGAGAGCACCAAGTGGCAACGGGATATAGCAACGGCGCGTTGAATACATCACGCCCGCCCTGTAGCCACGCTGATGCGGCGGGCGAGTTCAACCAGCCGCGGCCCTATGTCATGCTCAAGAGCATCCCTGCTCAAGATGAATGCTGGACCGCCACAATTGAAAGCCATCTGCGTGCCGTCCGGTGCTGTAAAGGGAACGCCAACGCTTGAGATGCCTCGGTCCCAATCGCCTACGGACAAGCAGAACCCACGCTCTTGGTAATCAATTTTCGCCTGTTCGATTCCGCGCTCTACGCTAGGCCACTCGTCCTCGTCTTGCATACGCACCTGGTCGAGCACTGACCGCCGCTCGTCCTCGCTCGCCGCGACGAGATAGGCACGTCCCATTGAAGTCGTCGCAATGGGCAACCGCACGCCAATACTGCGCATCACGGTGATAGGTTCACTGCTTCGCACCCATTCGATGTACATAATCGAAAGCCGGTCCCTGACGCCGATTGCTACAGATGCCCGAGCGTGCTCTGCACGCTCCTCCATCAGCGGGCGTGCAAGGTCACGGATTGGGCTGCCGCCGGTTACTCGAACTCACACCTACCTGTGGCGAAGCAGTCGAACACCGGCAGCGCTCGGGCATGGCTTGGGTTTGGAGCGGCGCGGCATAACGCGGTGGCCGGAATTGTGCGAGACAGAGAGCGGTTGCCCGCTCTCTATATAGACCTTACACGGCTTTGGACAAGACCCCGTGAGGGTCAATTACAAATTTCTTAGGAGCGCCAGCGTCGAACTCGGTGTAACCACGCGGCGAATCTTCAAGGGAAATGACCTGAACGTTTACCGCCTTGGCGACGTCTATTCGATTCCACAGAATAGCGTTCATAAGGTCACGGTTGTACTTCATCACGGGAGTTTGGCCGGTGAAGAAGCTATGCGATTTCGCCCATCCAAGTCCGAGGCGAACCGACAGGCTACCGAGCTGCGCTGCCTTATCCACTCCGCCCGGGTCGTCCGTTACGTACAGACCGGGGATGCCAATCTTGCCGGCCACGCGCGTCACTTCCATCAAAGAGTTGAGTACTGTGGCCGGAGCCTCGTGTTGAGAGCCGGAGTGACCGTGTCCCCTTGCTTCAAATCCGACACAATCAACTGCACAATCCACTGTGGGCTCGCCAACGATAGCGGCAATTTGCTCGGACAGGGGGGTGTCTAGAGAAAGGTCAACCGTTTCGAAGCCGACCGCTCGTGCATGCTCCAAGCGCTTCGGGTTTACGTCACCAACGATGGTTACAGCGGCGCCGAGCAAACGGGACGAAGCAGCCGCAGCCATCCCAACCGGGCCGGCGCCCGCGATGTAGACCGAGGCCCCAGGGCGAACGCCAGCAGTCACTGCTCCGTGGTAGCCGGTGGGCAGAATGTCCGAGAGACAGGTGAGGTCGCGAATTTTCTCCATAGCTCGGTCGCGGTCCGGGAACTTCAGAAGGTTGAAGTCAGCGAACGGCACCAATACGTATTCCGCCTGACCGCCAATCCACCCCCCCATGTCTACATACCCATACGCCCCCCCGGGACGTCCAGGGTTCACACTCAGGCAAACCCCAGTGTTTTGGGTTTTGCACATCGGGCAACGTCCGCATGCAACATTGAATGGGACCGACACCACATCGCCCTTCTCCAAGGTGATGACGTCAGAGCCTACCTCAATGACTTCCCCTGTGATTTCGTGGCCCAATACCAGTCCTTGGGGGGCTGTCGTTCGGCCGCGCACCATATGCTGGTCGGACCCGCAAATATTTGTGGAGATGACCTTCAGAATTACGGCGTGGTTCGCCTTTCTGCCGGTAGGGTCGACCATCCCCGGGAACGGAATAGACCGCACTTCGACCTTGCCGGGTTCCACATAAACCACTCCTCGATTACTGCTCATAACACGTCTCCTTATTGTTGAAACGACAAATTAGGGAAAGCGAGAGTAATTGCGTAACGAGAACTGGCAAACGGATGAGCTGCCCGAATGCCAGATTCGATTGTAAGGTAGTCTGATATCTTGAGCGCGAGTGCAGTGTCGCGCGACTGACTGCAAACGAGAGGCTGGTCAGGCAGATTGCTCCTGTTCCACCAAGCGTTCGAGGACACGTCGAGATTGGACCCCTCCGCTGTCGATGTTCAGCTTGAGAACGGGGCGACCGTTCCAGTGAACATGGTTTTCGTGTTGGGCTTCCAACATGAGGAGGTCCTCTGCAAAAATCTTTGCCTGAGCGCCACGAATTGAGTCTGTCAGGGCTTGGTCTTCAACGGAAAACGTTCGTGCGAGCCCTAGGAAATACCACATGGAGCCATCCGACTCTGGCGTAATGAAGTCGACCACGACGCACGTCACTTTGTCGGCGTCACTCGCGACATAGCCGCCTTTGCCTGAGTGAGCCACCCCCGCTTCAATCATGACGTGTGAGGGCGGGGTGTACCTGCAGATTTGCCAGCGGTCACACGGCACGTCATCGGCCAAGTTCTTGGCGCGCAGCGCCGCTGCCCAGAACGGCGGAGGCATGATTCCCTCCATGAGTCGGCTAGTGGTGACCGTGTCACCGTCCACTTCCGTCTTCGGCGGAACTTCCTCGATTTCTCTCTGACCGATGCTCGATGCGTGCACGTGCGTTTCGTGCGTGAGGTCCATGAGGTTGTCAATCATCAGACGGTAGTCACACTTCAGGCGGAATGTGTGGCCCCCATACGCCCAATCGGGGCTGCTCGCCCATTCAAATGTCGGTGGCCGCGAGGCACTGGACGCGTCTTGGTCTCCCGGCCAAATCCACACGAACCCGTTCTCTTCGATGATGGGATAGGTCCGCAGACGCGGGAATCCATTCACTCGCTGATTTGCCATTCCGGCACAGACACCGTCTGCGCCCATTGACAGCCCGTGATAGCCGCAGACGAGGTTGTCGTCTTTTACCGTGCCTAATGAGAGCGGCGCACCACGGTGTGGGCAGTAGTCCTCGAGCGCCGCAATGGTTCCGTCGCCTTTTCGATAGAACACGATACGGTCACCGCATATCTGCCTGCCAAGAGGTTTGTCCTGTACTTCATTGGATGAACACGCGACATACCAAACATTTTTCGGAAACATTGGAACTCTCCGACGGTTTAATCTTGATGAAATGGGGATGTTGCGACGTTATTTCTCTAGCGCTTTATTGCGACGATTTCGAGATACTCCGCAGGGATAACCAGCGCTTGGGTTCCACCTGTATTCGAGTTGCGCAACAGTTCTGTCAGTTCGTTCGTCAGTTGCGACTGTTCGGATGCGCTTAGAGATTCGAAGACCTGCTGTGTGGGCCCAAAGAAGCTTCGATACACGTTGATGAAGTGTTCAGGACTTCGGTAGCGAAACTTGAATAGCTTCCGTTCAATGGAAATTTGCGACGCGTATGACCCGAACAGGTGATGGATGTGGTCCTCTGTTCCCCATAACATCGGAGATGCAGCTCCCGCAGGAGGCGGTACATATCTTGTGGTCAGGCGGGACATCTGTCCGACGAACCCCTGCGGCGTCCACGTTGTCAGCCCAACGCGGCCGCCACTTCGCAGAACCCGTGAAAGTTCACCCGCAGCCAGTTCGTGGTCAGGTGCGAACATCGCGCCGAACGTCGAGAGACAAACGTCAAAGGCGTGACGTTCAAACGGTAGGCGCTGCGCGTCGGCCGTAACAAATTTGATTTTTAGGCCCTCTGCCGTGGCGCGTGCAGCCCCCTTGTCAAGGAGCTCGGGAACAATATCCGTTGACGTGACGGTAGCTTGCCTCCTTGCGGCCGCAAGCGTTGCATTTCCATTTCCTGCGGCTATATCGAGGACGCGCTCGTCGGGGTTAATGTCCACCGCCTCGGCCAAAAGCTCTCCGATGATTTGGAACGTCACCCCGATGACGGCAAAGTCTCCCTTAGCCCATGTGGCACGATTGTTCGCCGGCGGAGTGTTGATTTGTGGGGGATGTGTCATTGGATGTGTGAGCATGTACTAGCGAAATGCCGTAAGCCGAGTTTAAGTCGCCAGGAATGCGACCTCATCGGCAAGGCGTCGTTTATCGACCTTTCCGGTGGGGGCTATCGGCAGGTCCCGAACTAGGCGCAGATATTCGGGGATTTTGTAACTGTCTAAGCCACGATTTCGCAGGTACGTGGCCACATCCTCAAGACTGGGGCGACGATGGTTCGCTCGAATAGTGAGCACCATGCACATTCGCTGGCCAAGGTCGCGGTCATCCACTGCGACGCAAGCGGCAGCGACAACTCCAGGCATGCCAGTTACGAGCTGTTCAACTTGGGCGGGATTGATGTTCGCGCCTCCACGGATGATGACGTCCTTCTTCCGCCCAGTCAGATAGAGATAGCCATCCTGGCTCATACGGCCCATGTCGCCGGTTCTCACCCACCCTTCATCGTCGCGGTACCGAGCGTCCAGTTCGGGGGCATTCACGTATTGCATTGGAGTGATGGGGCCTCGCGCGTAAATCTCCCCGACCTCGCCAACAGGCAACGTTATGGAGCTATCGTCAACAATCCGAATCTCGCAGATTGACGGTTCTGGTCGCCCAACATGCCCCGGCTCATCGGCGCTATCTGTTTGCATGGCGTGACATATCACGCCATCTGCAGAACCATAGAACGGGAGGAACGAGCAGCCGAATGCCTCGGCGCAACCAGAAATACTCTCCGGACTTATGCCGGCACCGCCGCTGATTAGTGCTCGCAGGCTCGTTCGATTTGTCTGCCGAAGTGACGACTCCGCAGCCATTCGTTGGAACATGGTTGGGACTCCGAGAATGTGAGATGGCTTCGACTTTTCAATCGTTGCAATCGCGAGCTGCACGTCAAACTTTCTCATGACGACGATGGAGCCGCCGAGCCAACTAAGGATTCCGGCGGTTGCATTCGCCCCGGCAGCGGACCCCAGAGAGACGAGGTAGAGACACCGGAACTCTTCCGCGCCCCAATTGATGCGCTCCAGATACCGACCGCGGCCACCTAGCATTGCGTTGTGCGAGTAGGCAATCAGTTTGGGTTCGGATTCGGTGCCTGATGTCGTGGTTATCCGAAATGGGGCGTCTGCTGATACAACCGGTAGGCAGTTACTAGAGAGCGCCGGCGTTTCAAAAAGCAGCTCGAGAGAAAGCCAATTCTTTCTCGTCGAACCTCCGAGAGCGATGCGGCAATCAAGGGATGGCAGCATGGGCCGTATTGCATCGACCTCATCGAAGGCACTGCCATCACCTTCTCCACTAACAACTAATGCCCGTGCGGCGCTGCGACGCAGACTGGCTTCGGTGTCCAGTTTTCCTCGCCCGGCAGGAAGGGGAAGCGTCACCCCGCCGAGCGCTGCAACTGCCAAATCTATGGCGCAACAGCGCCAACTGTTGGGGAGCTGATACGCGACAACATCGCCCAGGCCAATTCCAGCATTGCGCAGCCCCGCAGCCAACTTGAGTGAACTGGTTAGGAGCTCAGAATATGTTGTCTCCAGCCCATCTGAGATAACGGCCACGCGATTGGGGTGTTGTGTAGCGCGGTATTGAAATACCTCAAAGACAGATTTGTTCGGATATATTCCAGCGACCGCCCATTGCTCGCGAAGCCGCTTTGGTACCAAGTCAGCAAACACGGAAGTGCTCATTGGAAGCTCCATGGAGAGGTCACTTGTGTGTATTCCGCTTGAGCTAGCCGGAGACGAAATCGGGGATTTTCTGACAACTCCGCCAGGTCTTGAATCGCTGTGATGGCAGGAATGCCCGCGTTTTCGAAATGCCTGCACAGCTCGCTTGTACTGGCCTCCCTTACCTTAGCTGATAGAGCTTCGAGCAGATTTGACTCGGCATCGACGTTGAGGTTAGTTCCTAGTTCGTCGATGCTGCAGTCAATCGCAATCCAACCGTCGCTCGCGCGAAGTACGAACTCATCACTATTTACGCCCTTGATGCGGGAGTTTGAGGCGGACTTGTCCCTACAGGTCTCGCTCTGTGTGAGCAGTGAGGCAGCGCCGAGTAGCGAGGTGTCGACTCGCACAGCTGATGGTGTCAGCTCGCGAGCCAACAACGCTGCACAGATTGCTTGCGCGGATATCGCGGCGCCAAGAACGTCCAGAACTGTGAAAAGCGAGCCGCCGCTTGAGCCTGAGGAGTCGCCTATGCGATGTGCAACTCCGGAAAAGGCTTGCACTGTGAAATCTGTCCCAAACACCGAAGTTGGAGTGTCGAGTCCCCATGCCCCGGCGTATGCGTAGACCAGGTTGTCGTTGACCGCAGCCAGGTCGTTGAAGTCCAAAGCCATTGCCGACGCTTTTCCTGGCGCCCAGTTGTGAAGGAACACGTCATAGGCAGCGACAATCTCAAGCAGGCTGGTCCGTCCTTGGGGCGACTTTATGTCTATTTCAGCCGTACGCTTCAGTCGATTTATCGCATCGTACCGGGCTGATTTGTCGCCAACGAGTGGACCGCTGTATCTGAGTGGGTCTCCTCCTGGAGGCTCTATTCGGGTGACTTCGGCTCCTAGCAGGCTCAGTAGATGGCCGGCCAACGGTCCTTGTATGCGGCTGGTGCACTCGACGACTCTTGCCCCCTTGAGGGGGAGGTTTGAGTCTCCCTCAGCTACTTCTCGCGAATATCGGTGGTTGCCGGTTGGAGCGGTGCGGGATTCGGTGAGCAATGGTCCAGAAAACGCCCAAGGCCCGCGTTCGCGGAATGCTGAGGCGTCCGGGTCTAGTTCTCGGCGCTTAAGTGTTCGAATTTGCACCACGGCGACCTTCGCAGTGCGTGCCATCAGAGCAATTTCGACGAAATCAACCTCCGCCAGGCAGTCAACCAATGCTTGCGGAATGCGTGCCGTGGCAGTTGCGTAGCGCTGAGCAAAAGCTGGCCACGCCGCTGCCGCGCAATCAGTACTTGCGCCCGCCGCGGCCCAGAAGTCCCGCCATGTCGTTGGGTCGATTGCTTCGATTTCAAACGGAATCCCGTCCCTCGAATGGAAGGGGGGCGCTTCCCCGTTACCGCACACATCTCCTGGTGGGCGCTCTGCACCGCAGGTGTCCTCTGCCACGTACTGACCAACGCTAAGAAGCGCGGAAGCAGCAAGTGACGTGCGGACTTCCGTCGTGGACAAGCCTCGCAAACGACCGTACATTGCGGCGATAAGGCCTTGGAGCGTAAGCGTCGCCGTTAACGTCGAAACGTACGGGACGCCTAGTGTGGAGGCGACTCCTCGTGCGCGCGCATGAATCGATGTGATTCCACATGCCGCCTGAATCAGCAGCTCCGACACAGGCTCGGAACCTTTGTGTGCGTCTTCGTCGCCCCAGCCTCCGATGTTGCAGAGCAACGATTCACCGGCCGGACCAACAAGAATTGCGGCGAGCCTACCTCTGGGAAGCGGCGAGGCATACCGTGTCAGCGACATGCCGAGTGCTCGCGCCTGATAGTCGAGGGAACTGATAATTGGGGTATGCCAAGGCTCCCCCGAAGATTCCAGTATCAATGCGAAGCCATCTAAGATTCTCGTCCGCATGTGGTGCTATGCCTGATTTGCCGCGTGGTGTCGATTACCACCGACTGACGAGCCACCTGCAACCGCCGGCAGGATAGTGATGACGTCGCCGGTCTGCACAGGCGTGTCCAGTGACTTAGCGAACCTTATGTCTTGGTCGTTAACGTAGACATTGATGAATTTACGCATCTGGTCGCCGTCAAGAAGGCGCGCTTTTATCCCGGGGAACTGGCTCTCAGCGTGCTCGATAACCTCCCTCACGCTGTTGCCTTGCGCGGCAATCTGCTTCTCATCACGCGTGAGCGCGCGAAGTAATGCCGGAACCTGAATCTTGATGGACATTTTGAGCGCCTCAAGTTGTAATGATGTGAGCGTCTATTTGGACGCTTGAACAATTCGGAGCGTCTCTTCGACAACTATCCCATTGACGATTCGAAAGCTCCGGACTTCGGCCGTATCTGACAGGCCGATACCTACGATTAAGTAGTGCGCGCCAGGCTCACCAGCTCGGTCTATGTCGGCTCGGCTCGGAAACGCCGGAGACTCGGTGTGGGAGTGGAAGAGCACAGCGACCTCTTCATCTCGGGACTCCATTTCCCGCCAAACAGCGAGCTGCTCAGAAGATGCGACGTGGAACTCATCGCTTGATACCGCGGCGTTCGTCAGTCGAACCAGGCGAGAGTGGACATGGGTGTGCGCATGACGCGTCACCAGCCCGCACGTCTCTATTGGATAGTCGCAGCGAGCTTGGTGAACCATCGCATCTATCAACTCCGAACTAATTGTCAGCATTGGTAGGCTCGATTCGGGGAGTCAATACTTCGGAAGTGAGGGGTCGACGTCTTTAATCCACGCGAGGATGCCGCCGTCGAGATTGCGAATGTCGTGGAATCCCTGGTCTCGAAGTAGTGCAGCAGCTGCCTTTGAGCGGGTTCCTGCCTTGCAGTGGAGAACAAGCGGGGTCCCTCTGTCCAACATGCTCAGCGTTTCGGCGGCCAGTAAACTATCTTTGGGAATAAGTTTCGCGCCCGGGATGCGTACGATGTCCCATTCAGTCTTTTCTCGAACATCCACAATCTGCACGGGTGTTCCTTCGTCGAGCCACTGCTTGAGTTGGGTTGGAGTAATGGACGCAACGTCCGATGCCGGCGTGTGGGAATTTGTAAGGCCGCAGAAGCTCTGGTAATCGATGAGTTCGGTGACGAGGGCGCGATTCGGTGCTCGCATGAGAGGGAGAAATCGATATTGCATCTCGAGCGCGTCATAAATCGCGATGCGACCCAAGAGCGTTTCCCCAAGCCCGGTCAGAAGCTTGACCGCTTCCGTAGCCATGATGGTTCCGATGGCGCCGCACAATACGCCAAGCACACCTCCCTTGCCACAAGATGGCGCTAGTTCCGGCGGAGGAGGTTCGGGATACAAGTCTCTGTAATTGACGCCAAGCCCTTGCGGTGGCGACTCCCAGAAAACGCTCGCCTGCCCTTCGAACCGGAATATGGAGCCCCAAACGTATGGTTTGCCTGCGAGCACGCATGCATCGTTCACTAGATACCGTGTAGCGAAGTTGTCGGTTCCGTCAACGATGACATCGTATTGGGAGAACAGAGGCAAGATGTTCTCGCTCGATAGGCGCATCGGGTGGACCTCGACGTGAATCTCTGGATTGATGCGTTTCGCGGCACGTGCAGCGCACGATGCCTTGGGCTTGCCTACATCGTCTACGCCGTATAGCACTTGGCGCTGAAGATTGGATTCGTCGACGACGTCAAAGTCGACTATGCCGAGCGTGCCAACGCCTGCCGCCGCCAGGTAAAGAATGATTGGCGAACCGAGGCCGCCAGCTCCAATGATGAGCACGCGGCTCGTCTTCAGGCGCTGCTGGCCTTGCATTCCAAACTCCGGAATAAGCAGGTGCCTGCTGTAACGAAAGGTCTCGCTCGCGGACAGCGGCTTTCCAACGGTGACTACCGCAGGTTGCTTCATTCAACGCTCCTATGACCACTGCAAATCAAATTGGCGACGAGTCCGATGCTCAAGCGTGTGACGTTTTGCATCCGCTTCTCCTGTGTGTTCGCGCGTTGAAAGGGCAACGAGTTTGGGTTTGCATGAGTGCATATTCGGCGGCAACGGGCTTGTTGCATATGCAACTTATCGCAGGTTTGGCCAGCGGATTGGGCATATCCAAATAAATTAATCGACGATTAATTTATAACGTCGAAAGGCTAGCACTAAGCTCGTGGCCACATCAATCCTTGGCTGCTGAAAAGAGTGTCAGGATTTTCCCCTAGATTATCGAGACTTCCCCGGTCATGAGATTTTTTACTGGAAACATGATGGGCTTTTCTCGATAAGCAATTGATTTGTTATCTATTTTTCGTCGTTTTCGGGCTGTTTCTTGGTGCTTCGAGTCGGGAGAGTTCGCCGTCGCGACTTGCCTGTGCCACGCCTAGGGGAAAAATCTCAGCTTGATGCGAGAGAGCGCAGAGGTTAGCATTCGCATTAATTAATCGATGATTAATAATTTGCCGATTGTGTGCTGCGGCGTACAGCGTTGGCAGAGAGCACATCCGAACTATCAGAAGAACCAGGAGACAGTAATGGCAGACGCAAAATCGACCAATGGAGTTGAACTCACGTTCAGGCCGCCGCGCGGAACACCGGAGTCGAAAGGTGCCGAGCCTCCTCGATACCGCACGTTCGTCGAGGCGGGCATGCGCGTGGAAATTGATGTTCCTGTGCGGTTGCGCGATGGCGTTGTGATGTATGTCGACGTTGCGCGCCCGATTGACGGAGAGCCCGTTCCCCCCATTATTGCGTGGGGCCCGTATGGTAAGCACATCCCGAACCAGCCTGAGCGGTACCTGCCCGGCGCGGTTGACCCGAAGGACCTGTCGCCGAGAGCGCGATTCGAAGCACCTAATCCTGATTACTGGGTTCCGAATGGGTACGCGATTGTAAACGTGAACCCGCGTGGCACTTGGTACTCTGAGGGGAAAGCATCGTACATGTCGGCGCAAGAGGACCAGGACTTCTACGACGTCATCGAGTGGGCGGGCACGCAGCCGTGGAGTAACGGCAAGGTGGGCCTCTCTGGGGTCTCGTATCTGACCGTCTCCCAATGGCGTGTCGCAGCGCTTAACCCTCCTCATCTCGCGGCCATCAACCCATGGGAAGGATGGTCGGATACGTACCGCGAAGTTGTGTACCACGGCGGTATCCCCGATACGAACTTTTGGGAATACCTCTCCAACCGTTGGGGGCACAGCGTCACAGAGGTCGAGGACATCATGGCCGAGACCGACTCGCACCCATACTTCGATACATTCTGGGAGTCCAAGGCGGCTGACCTCGCCGCTATTCGTGTGCCGGCATATGTTGTCGCCAGTTGGACGGACCATGGTCTGCACACCCGAGGCACGTTTGAGGGCTTCAAAAAAATCAAATCCACTCACAAGTGGCTCGAAGTCCATGGGCGAAAGAAGTGGGCTCACTATTACGCGCCTGAGAATGTTGCCAGAGCGAAGGTGTTCTTCGACCGTTTCCTCAAAGGCATCGACAACGAGATTTCAGACTGGCCGAACGTTCGGTACGAAATTCGCGAGCAGTTCTTCGTTGGTGATATGAAGAATGACGTCTCGTGGCCTCCTGCGACAACTCAGTACAAGAAGCTGTTCCTGGACGGCCAGCACGGCACGCTCGCTACCCAGGAGCCCTCGCACACCGCTGCAGTCGCATACGACGCAGTTGATTCGCGTCCTGTTCCTTCGCGCGCTGAGTTTACGTTCACGTTCTCCGAGCGTACGGACGTTGTCGGAAACATGGCCTTGCACGCGTTTGTTGAGGCCGACGGTTCAAACGACATGGATTTGTTCGTGGGAGTTCACAAGTTAGACGAGAATGGCAATCCTGTCCCATTCCCGTTCTGTGCTCAGTTCGATGAGGGACAGGTGGCACTTGGATGGCTGAGGGTGTCTCAACGAGAGCTCGACGCCGAGAAAAGTACACCTGAGCAGCCGGTTCTCGCGCACCAACGAACGATGAAGTTGGCGAAGGGAGAGATTGCGAAAGTGAGTATCGAGATACTTCCTTCGGGGACTCGGTTTGAGGCCGGGGAGAAGCTTTTGCTGGTCGTGCAGGGTAGCGAGGTTCCGAAGCATAAGGCCCTGGCGCACTACGCGCACGAACGAAGCGTCAATGCGGGACGTCACATCATTCACACCGGCCCTGAGTACCCGTCTTACTTGGTTATGCCGGTGATTTAACGCGTCGTCACCTGTTGGGCGTGTCCTCGGCAATTACTCGCACACCTCCGGGGGGCGGTGTGCGAAGTAGGCTGGGGCTCTCTGGGCGTTCGCCTTCGGCACAAGTGAACTGCGCTGCGAAGCGTCCACTCGCGAAAACTGAAATCTGCTGAAGCGTGTTCGCTTTAGGGAGGTAAAATGATGACACTCGCCTACGAGTGTCCGCTTTCCGGAATTCTGTGCCGATGCTTACGAAGACAATCAAAACGAAGAGAAAGGTCGGCGAATCCTCGCCTGAACCTACGACTGGTACATCCGACAGTAACAACTCAAAGGAAAAGCTGATTTCAGCAGCGGAGTACCTCTTTGTCCGCAAGGGGTTCGGGGGGGTATCTATCCGGGAGATTGCGTCTCGAGCCAAGGTTAACTCCGCGCTCATTAACTACCATTTTGGAGGAAAAGACGGTCTCTTCAAGGTGGTGTACGAAAGCGTCGCAGCCCCGATGAACCGCTCACGTATGCAGAATTTCGAGCGACTGAAAAGCGAGATAGAATTTAGCGTCGAGGACGTGCTTCGAGCTTGGGTTTTGCCAATGTTCGAGCGGCCGAAAGCGTCCCATCGTGCGCCCGTCGCTGACCTGTCTCTGAGTCTAGGCTGGGAGCATTCGGAGTTGACGAACCAGATGATGTCTGACGTTTACGATGCGGTGAACGACGCGTTTCTGTCGCTCATGGAGACGTGCCTGCCCAACGTGCCACGCGACGAACTTGTTTGGCGACTATTTTTCCTCATTGGCTCTGCATTGACTGCGACCCGTGCGCACGAGCGAAGTATGCTTGCAATGTCTCGCGGGAAGTTCGACGGTAGGGATACGGTTGAAATGGCAGAACAACTCATTCGCTTTGCGGCTGGAGGCTTCCGTGAATGAGTAAATTGCCGCTGAGCCAAGCTTCATAGCGCCATAGAGACGTAGCGCTCGCTAGAGTGTCGACGTGCGCACCCACAGTTCGCTGAAAGAACACAGCCTCCCTTCATCGCGAGGCTTTTTTTGCGCCCATACGCTTCACGAATCTTGCTTCTTAGCCGATGTGTGCCATGCCCTCGCACCAATTGGTATCGATGATTCACATTGGTGAATGTCCCTATGACAATTTCGTCGTCTACCGATTGACGCGCCCATCGTAAATACATAATCATTAATGTTAATCATTGATTAACAAGTCTGACTGAGCGCGCACGTCTTGCAGGTTTAGCGATTACGGTGAGTGGCGGTTTCGTTGTCTTCTTTGTTAATCAATGATTAATTGTGTGCGCAGGCATGCGCGAATATTAGGAGACAAACGTGAGAGTTGACATAACCGCACTCAAAGAAGTGCAGCGCATCAACGCCTTCCACTTTCGAGTAATGGCCCTTTGCGCGCTGCTACTCTTTTTGGACGGCTTTGACTTGATGGCGATGGGCTTTGTGGCCCGTGACATCGCAATGGAGTTGGCACTGTCGCCGCAACAGCTCGGCTTGGCGTTCTCCGCTGGCGTACTTGGTATGTGTATCGGTGCCGTGGCATTCGGAGTACTTGGCGACCGGTGGGGGCGTCGCCCGTCCACGATTGTCGCATGCTTGGTATTTGGCATCGGTACGCTGCTGACGGCTTGGGCATCCCACCTCGACACCCTTCTTCTGTGGCGCTTCATTGCTGGTATTGGACTCGGTGGTGGCACGCCTCTCGCGCTCTCCCTGGCCGCTGACTACAGTCCTAAGCGAATCCGTGGCACGGTCAGCATGGTCCTTTACTGTGGCTACACAGTCGGGTGTTTGTCTGGGGGCGCAGTTAATACCGTGTTGGCAGGTTCGGGCTGGCAGGCGCTGTTTTATGTCGGCGGAGTATTCACGCTCGCGTTTGTGCCGGTGCTGATTGTTTGGCTCCCTGAATCGCTCGAACAGCTTGTGAAGAGTGGTAAGGGGGCTGCGGCAGGAAAGATTCTCGAGCGCATCCGTCCCGACTTCATTGCACGTTCAACCGATGTGTATGAGTGCGAGAGCGCGTCCGAAAGTGGGGTACGGGGTAAGGTGGCTGAACTTTTTCGTCACGGCGCCGGGGTAAAAACGCTCCTCCTTTGGGCGGCATTCTTCTCCGGCCTGCTGTCGCTGTACTTCTATGGGAACTGGTTGCCGACGATGCTCCGTCAGATGGGGTTCAGTCAGCAGCAGGCCGTTGCGGGTTCCATTGTCGGGCAATTCGGCAACCTGTTTTTGTCCCTCGTTATGGCCAAGCTCATCGGAAAAGTGCCGGTATCCAGGGTTATCGGTATTACGTACATCCTGTCTGGTGGCTTGATGTTGTCTGTCTCTATCGTAGGTTCTGACTATCCCTCACAGCTTGCGGTAAATGCGCTCGCCTTTGGCTTGCTCGCGGGGTCCTTGGGCGGACTCTACGCACTTGCGCCCGCGATTTACGCACCGTCCGTTCGTGCCACAGGGACGGGGTGGGCGATGGGGGTCGGCCGAGTGGGCGCCGTTCTGGGGCCCAGTATTGCTGGTGTCCTGATGTCGAATCAGTGGACTGCAATTGAAGTTCTGAAACTCGCAGCAGTTCCGACCGCTCTGGCGGGCGTCTTTTGCCTTCTCATTGAGCTCACGTCCAAGGCTCCTGTCGCCTCAGGTGTCGCAACCGGCGAGCTGTCCTAGCCCTCGCTAGCAATCTAATTCACGCGCAGGATTTCCCCACTCATTGCTGAGTGGGGAGGACTCGCACACGCTTTTTTTCCACAACTCGCAAAAACAATTAGAACTATTGGAGACAACGATGCATTTCCGCAGAACCAGTATGCCGATGACGTTAGGCCGCTCGAAATCGAGCGCTGCAGTAGCGCTAACAGCAACTCTTGCGTTTGTTGCACCAAGTGTCTTTGCGCAATCGAATGTGCAACTGTATGGCCTGATAGACAGCGGGGTCGAGTATGTGAATCACATTGGGGACGGGCAGTCGGTGGTTCGTATTCCGGCAGGTGGTGGTGAGTTTCCGAGCCGTTGGGGGATTCGAGGAACTGAGGACCTTGGGGGCGGTACAAGCGCCATCTTCACACTTGAAAGTGGCTTCAACGTGCGAGCCGGAGACATGGCGCAAGGTGGTCGACTTTTCGGACGACAGGCTTTCGTTGGCCTTAAAGGGCAGTACGGAACACTGGCTTTCGGGCGACAGTACAACATGACGTATGTTGCCCTGGCGAACTCAACGATTCTCGGCCCGGACATGTATGGCATGGGGAATCTGGATACCTACTTGCCAAATGCACGGACCGACAACACGATTACGTATCAAGGGGCATATCGTGAATTGAGTTTCGGTGCGAGCTATTCGTTCGGCCGCGATTCAACCGGCACTGGAAATACGCCGGGGCAAGGGACTTGTGCCGGGTCGGTAGCCGGGCAAAGTACGCAGTGCCGCGATTGGACTGTGATGTTGAAGTACGAGCGCCAAGGGTACGGGATTGCCGCCTCGTACGACGAGCAGCGTGGTGGTCCGGGTGCGACAGCCTATTTCTTTGATGGGCTCGACACGATTCCGTTGAGTAGTAGCGCAGACAAGGATGCACGTGCACATGTCGGTGTTTTCGGTAGACACGGGAACTTTCGATTCGGGGCCGGCTGGGTGAACCGGCGAGTGACAATTGCTTCCGGCGCGTATCCCGATGTGCATTCGAACCTATACTTCGCGGGCCTCTCTTATCAGCCGACTGCCGCGTGGCTATTTGATGGGGAGTTGTACCGAATCATCAATCCTGACCACGATTCGAGGGCGACAATGGGGTCAATTCGCATGACGTATTCCCTGTCCATTCGCACGGCGGTTTATGCTCAAGCGACGTACATCGCCAATAGCGCGAAAGCCAGATACTCGTCCAGTGGCGGCGGAGGCGGAACGACGCCTAACCCCGGAGTTGGGCAGATGGCCGCAATGGTTGGCATGCGACATTCCTTCTGACGACAGACCGTGTCAACGCGTTGGGGCTACCCGCGCGTTGACTTACTTTGGGGTGCTTCGCGAGCGAACCGAGACATTTGTCGATGTCTCGGTCGGCGATGAAAGGTTGTCAACAAACCGTTCCAATGCCCTTTGCAGAACAAGTATCTCGTTTTGGCTAAGACCATCCGTCATGTGTTGCTGAGCCACATTTAGGACGTCGGAAAGTCGACCTGAAAGTTCATTTCCCATTGGGCTGAGACGCCAACCGGTTCTACCGTTCTGCAGCCGTTTAGTTCGGGAAACAATCCCTCGTAGAGCTAGCACCTGCAGCGTCTCATCGGTGGTCTGCCGTGATACCCCAATGGTTCGCGCCAACTCGGCGTTTGCTATTGGCTCGGTGCCGGGAAATGCGGTTATGACCAGCATATCGAGTCGTCTCAGCCAGGGCGTTACGTCATCGTATGGGAAGGCTTTCCAAGGCGCCGACGCCAAACGTGCGGCCATGATGGACAGCGCGAGGTTCTCTTTCCCGTCTTCCGGTGAAAGGTTGTCCTTCCCCAATGAGCATTTGCGACTCACGTCCATTCATGTCCCCTCAAAAGAATCCCCCCAATTCAAAAATATGAATCGGGGGCGCAGGCACTTAGACGACGGGAATTACGAGGCGAGACGGAAATGTTGGGCCGGTCAAGACAACGTGCTGGCCATTATTGACGGTCACTTCGTGGCGATAGTGAGCGAGACTGACATGTTTGCAGATTTCGGAGCCCTGAATGACCAAGACGAGCGATTCCCCCGCCTCGAACAAAGTGCCTGACGGCCAAATTTCAACGCTGACTTTGGCCACCTCTCCGAGAGTTAGCGGGAGCATTTGCTGATGTGCGAGTACGGGTTGCGCGGGGGTGCTCTTTGCCTCGTCGAGTTCTCTGTGTGAGACCCTGAGCCAGCCCAGCGCCACGGGACCGTCATCAAACTGAGCGCAATAGGGAAATGGAACTCGGTTACCGTGCCTGTCCAGCTTTTGAATCCCCACGAACAAGTCCATATCGTCGGCTTCGTCGGTTTGAACGTACGCGTGAAGGGCCATGTTGCCGACGACCTTCGTGGCTTCTGAGAACGTGTGAACGAACTCTACACGTGACGGAGCGGTAGACCTGTCCTCTGAGTCGTAGGAAGCCCGCGCGTCGCTCTTTGGCTCGCTACCTCGAAGTGTCATCTCGGAGGCATCCAGGTACAGGGTGCGATACTGGGTGCTGCGCAACGGCCAGGTATCGCCTGACAACATCTCGCCGACGAAATTCTTCTCGCGCAGTTCATATGAGACCTTCGGCCACTCTTTCAGGTTGTTATCGATACCCTTAAGGAAATGGTCGAAGAACGTTTTTGCACGTGCGACGGATTCCGGGTCGTAGTAATAGGCCCATTTCTTTCGACCGTGAACCTCAAGCCATTTTTGAGTAGACGAGATACGTTTGAAGCCTTCGAACGTTCCTCTGGTGTGCAGTCCTTGGTCCGTCCAACTGGCGACAATGTAGGCAGGAACTTCGATTGCATCAAGGTCCGCAGACTTCGATTGCCAAAACTCATCAAAAAATGGATGAGCATTTGTCTCTCCAATCAGGTCCTCTACTTGGTTGATGCTGGAGCGCCATCTATTCGCGAGGAACTCCCAGAAGTAGCTGTCAGGAATACCTCCGTGAAACGCTACTTCACGATATGTATCGGACCATCCCTCCCAAGGGTTGATAGCGGCCAGATGGGGCGGCTTTAAGGCGGCCACGCGCCACTGCGTAACGGTCAAATACGAAACCCCAGAAAGCCCGACTTTTCCGTTGCTCCACGATTGAGTGCCAGCCCATTCAATAACGTCGTAGAAGTCTTGGTCCTCCTGGGCAGACATGTACGATGCTTTCCCCTCAGAAAACCATGTGCCGCGAGGGTTGGCGTTCACGATTGCGTAGCCGTTTGGCACCCAGAAGTCGGGGTTGGGAGCCTCAAAGCGAGTGCGGGGCGAGAGGTGAGCCGCATTCATAGCGCCAGGGAGGTAACGTTCAGGTTGGTTCGGAACGTGCTTGCCATAAGGGCCCCACGCGATGATAGGCGGGACTGCGGGCCCTGTCAGAGGCCGGGCCACATCGACATACAGCACGACGCCATCACGAAGTGTCACGGGCACATCGAGCTCAATCAGCATGCCCGCCTCTTCGAATCGTCGATATTGAGGGGGCGTAGCTCCTTGCGATTGTGGCGTCTGACGCGGGGCGCAGAACATCAGTTCAACGGAATGCGACGGTGTTCTGGACATGATTGTCTCCTTTTATTTATTGCGCTCGCTTTCCCGATGAACCTCACCGGCGTGCGGGCTGACCATTCAAAATAGTTGCAACTTAAATTAATCATTGATTAATTTAGGCCAATATTAGCCAGTCAGCGCAGGTCAAACAAGGTGGGGCATGCGCTTCCGGGGTAGGTGTTTTCCCCCGGACAAGTTAGGCGTTATGCCTGCGCTTTGAGGAGACCCATGGGCGGGCAGGTACTGGTTGCCGCAGCCGACTTTGCGAGTGGCTGGCCCTTTTTGATGCAGCGGCGGCGCGCGCGACGGCGGCCAAATTGCGGGAGTTTAGAGCAAGCGGGCAGGCTATGGCGATGGAGGCCCCCACCGCCGCCTACCAATTTTTAGGTCTCGGCTGGGTCATCCGCAGCAAGGATTTCCCTTAGGTTTGTATCGATTTGCTTGAGCATTTCGAACAGAGCGGGTCGGTCGACGTTGCGCAGAATCTTCTTTTCGCGCTGAAGGGCGAGCGGCTTAATTTGCGTTTGGAGTGCACGGCCTTGTTTGGTTAAGGCGACCACCATGGAGCGCGTATCGGTCGGGTGGGGTTGACGTGCGACGAGCCCTTTGTCCTCAAGCTCCCTCGTCAGTCGACTAATCCAGGCCTTGTCGACCATGCATCGGCGGCTGAGCTCAGCGATAGACAACGCCTCGCCGGCATGCATAGCGCTCAGAATCCTCAAGTCCGTCAACCTCAGTCCAGTGGATTCGTAGGAGCGTTCGGTCAGCCGAAAGACTAGCTCCGCGATTCTTGCGAGTCTAACCGCTGCAAGGTCATCAAGCTTCCTGTCCAGTTCAAGCGGTGAATCATTGCCGGGGGCACTGCGACGGGATTTGGTAGGAGCAGTCATCGTTATGAGGAGACGAGGCGAGCTTTGGGCGACAAGTATATCGGATGGGCTTGGGGGCGGGGCGTGCCCCCAACTTGACCGCCCTGCGAGTAAGACAAGGTGCGCAGGCAGGGCACTTTAATTACTGAGAGACCTTTTTTACTTCGCCCAGGCGCTCAACCGAAATCTTGCTGATAAGGCCGCCTTGCAACTGATAACGAACCTCAACCGGCATTTCCAACGCTTCACCTTGCTTCAGCGGGGAAACCACGAATTCAGGTGCATCGTCGACTGCAGTGAAGCGTGCATTTGCCACCAACTTCAATGCGTCGTCCGTCGCAGAAAACTCTACGACAGAGAGTTGCTCGCGCACGGTAGGGAACATCTTGGCGTAGAAGTTCACGATGGCCTGCTTTCCGACGAGGACGGGGGCGGACGGTAGCGCCAGCGTGACGTCCTCATTATAGAAAGCGCTGAATCGCTCCGTGTCGGCGTTCGAAAACGCCGCGAGGTATGAGAGGAATGCAGCCTTCTGGGACGGATGTTGTCCGAGTCGCGGGATGCGAGTAACGCCGCGATTTGGAGCCCACGTCATCGCCTTGAGTTCATGGACCTTCCCGTCCGAGTGCTTATAGGTGACGAAGAACTTAACCGTCACCATGTCCCCGGGAAGCATTGCTCCAAACGGAAAGTCCGCGCGCGGCTTGGTGGCGTGGAAATCCATGTCAACTTCGACGAAGGTCTCGTTGCGCTGCTGCATGACTAACTGTGGCCGCATTCTTTCCAGAATGCCGTTGTGAGCAAAAGCCAAGAATTTGTACAGCCCTGGTTTGCCCGTCACCTCGATGCTGCCACCGGCGAAAACGACGTCATCGGTAAAAAAACGCTCTGTGTGGGCGACGTCATCTCCTTCGTTGAACAGGCGTTCGTACTCTGCGTAATCAAGCATGTTTGTCTCCAGATGTAGTTGGCTTCGCGCGACTCGGTCGCGAATAATGATGTCAAGACAACGTAATATAGCCTGATTCAATTCAAATGTGCACAGATTTAATCTCCGGTGCGGCGTCAAGAGGTACTCGTGAGTGCAGTGGAATGGATTGTCAGATATGAGAGTTCGGCAACTTGGCCACGTTAGGTGGTGGGCTTGCTTTGCGCGTGCGCAATTTTTGATGTCAAAACAACGATATTTATAAAATTCTCATTGGTGCTTACCCTTGGTGTTGCACTGGCGATTTGTTGCTTGATGCAAAGGGGGGGCACCGGAAAACGGCCACTGGTTGGGCGTCTCCGCACGCAATATTTGAACTCGGGGCGGCACGGTCATGCGTGCCCCTTGGATTTCGTTGTCTTGACATCGTTATTGGTTGAAAAGATACTGCCACCACCCCCGCAAAGCGGTATCCGGCGACGCCTCTTTATGCGCATTACACGGCGCTCGAGGCAATCGAACCTAGCCTTATTCGGTGCGAACGGTTTCTCTCGGCTGTCGGTGGCTTCATCGGTCAATTGCCTCAAAAGGGTGGGTGACTGGATGGCCGAAATTTGCGTCTGTCCAACTGGAGGGCTGGTCGCGAGAGGCGTGAGCGGACGGAATCGCTGTGGACATGTGCGCAGCGACGCGGGACATCAAATAAAAAGTTAGATAACAGAACGGAGACAGGCAATGAGAAGTTGGTTTGCTTCAGTGGCGATTGCTCTCGCCATGCTTTCCTTCGCGTCACGCGAAGCTACAGCGTCGGAAGGTTTTGTGTATGGCGGCATCAACGGCGGAGCGGATATTGGTGCGGCCTATCTGCCGCCAGAGCCCGGGTTCTATGGTCTGGTCATTGCGGGCACCGCTCATGCGACCTCCCTTTATGGAAACGACGGGAAGAAGATTGATGGCGCGCAGTTTGGCCTTCACGTCTATTCCGCGCTAGGCGGTTTGATGTACGTCTATCCGTTCAAGCTGGGAGGAGGAACGTTGGCATCGACCATCGTGGAAGGGTTCGGAGGCACGTATTCGCTCACGGCATATGGTCAATCGGGGCGTGCGAGCGGTATTGGCGACCTCTATTCCGACCTGTTGATTTGGAGCAAGCATATCGGCGGAGATTGCCCGGAAACGATGGAGCAAGGGCGTCCAGGTCTTCCGTATGGATTGACTGTGCGATTGGCGTACTCGATGTTCTTCCCGACTGGGGCTTACAACCCTAATAGCGCGGTTGGTTCCTTGGGCCACAACGTCTATTTCTTTATTCCGAACGCATCTGTCACGTATCTCACAGGCCCGAACCGATTCGGTGACGGCACTGAGTTTTCGCTCACGGTTTGGTACGACAAGGCCACGCGCAATCGAGCGACGGATTACCAAACTGGGGACGTCATCGACTTTGACTGGGCCATCAGCGAGCGGATGGGGAAGTGGCAAGTCGGCGTTGCTGGTAACTATGCAACTCAGTTGAACGGTGACCGGAAGTCCGGGCAACTGGTGAATGGAAATGGGGACCGGTTGGGCGCGGCCACGATTGGGCCCGTCGTCGCATATCAAATTCCACAGTGGAAGAGCATCGTCAAACTCAAAGTGGGCCTGCCTATCTGGGCTCGAAATTACAACAACGCCATTACGGTGTATGGGACGTTGATGAAAGCGTTCTAACGCGGTCTTTTTGAGGAAGTCTTGTTGCGAGTGCCCAGAACGTAGGCCGTACGTCGAAATCCTCCTGAGCTTCGATTCTCTGCTCGCAATCAGGAGTTCGTCCCCTTGAAACTTGGTTGACGCATCTGAGAAAGGGAGCTGGAGCAAATGAGCTATGCGCCGTGGGCAGTTCGCAACTCTTGTCATTGAAGTTCGCTGGTGGAGACTTCGGTTTTTTTGTGTTTATTGATGTCTTGACATCTATTGTCGTGCGAGCGCACGATTCGAAAAAAGAGTTACATAGGAGACGCCAGCGATGGATAAAGCTGCATTGGATGTAATTGGCGTGATTCGCTCTGCAGGCCGACCAAGCCGAACTGAGTTTGACATTGAGCGAATTTCGGTCGAAGGGGCATTGCCTGAGACTCTGGACGGCACGTTCTACCGTGTTCTGTCCGACCGACAGTTTCCTGCCCATCTAGGTCCGGACTTTCCGTTCAACGAAGATGGCATGGTCTGGGCGTTGCGATTGAAGGACGGTAAAGCGTCCATCAAGCAGCGCTATGTGCAGACCGACCGTTGGAAGCTCGAGAATGAGCATGGGCGCTCACTTTTCGGACGTTACCGTGACCCTTACTCGGACGAGCCGGAAACTGCTGGTGTGGAACGTACGCTCGCAAACACAGCACCGCTGGTTCATGCCGGGGTCCTCCTGGCTATGAAAGAAGACGGGCCAGCATACGGACTGGACCCGGTCACGCTTGAAACTCACGGCATTTGGGATTTTCACGGAACGTTCAGGAAGCGAGTCATTGCAGCCCACGCGCGCGTCGATAGTGAGGGGCGAATGCACGCTTTTGGTTATGCCGACGACGGTCTGTTCGCCCGGGACATCACGTATTACGAAATCTCTCCCGAGGGACGCATTGTGCATGAGGTGGCATTCGAACTGCCCTACATGAACATGCAGCATGACGTATGCATTTCGGACGACTACGTCATCTGGGCTGTGTCGCCGCTCGTGGGTGTGGGCGATGAGAAGCTCCGCGAAGGTGAGCGCTTCTTCGCGTGGGAAAGCACGCTTCCGCTTTACCTCTGTGTCCTCCCGCGGGGCGGTGCTCCTGAGGATGTACGATGGTTCAAAAGCAATAACCGATTCATCTCGCACAATCTAAACGCGTCGAACATCGGCTCGACTATTACGTTTGACACGTGCACCTCAGCAGGCAACGCCTTCCCGTTCTTCCCCGAGCTCGGCAAGCCGTTCGACCCGACCCAGTCGAAGACGTATCTCACGCGAATCACGATTGACTACGAGCGCGGCGCCAAGCATTGGTCCGATGCGCCTGAGTTTTTGAGCGAGGAGCGGTTGAGTGATTTCGTTGGGGAGTTCCCGAGAATTGACGACCGCTTTAGCGGCAAAGCAGTCAAGAACGGTTGGATGTTGCGATTCGAAGGGACGCGCAATGCGTTCGCCCACGTTGACTTGAGTTCACGCAAGACGACGGTGCACGAGGTGCCGGCGCACGTCGTTATGCAAGAGCCGGTGTTCATCCCGCGTACCCCGAATGCATCGGAAGGAGATGGGTACGTAGCTGTGGTGATGAACGATACCGTTAGAAATCTCACTGATATCGCATTTTTTGAAGCAACTGACGTTGCGAAGGGGCCCGTGTGCACACTGAAATTGCCCCTTCAGATTCGCTCGGGATGGCATGGATGGTGGGCCGATGTGAGCGAGACGACTAAATCAATTTCCGCGCCTGCCGCCGCCTGAAGCAGGTGCGCTTAGTTGAGCGACGGTAAGTCCCGCTCAACGAGCGGGAGGTGGAAATGGTTACGAATAAGAGGAATAAATGGACAAAAATTTCAAGCTGTTGATTAACGGTCAACTCGTGTCTGGCGATATGTCGATGCCAGTTATTAATCCCGCGACCGGGGCAGAGTTCGCGCAATCTCCTCGCGCGTCTCAGAAGCAACTGGACGAGGCCGTGCGTGCGGCGAAGGCCGCCTTCCCTGCGTGGTCACTTCGACCCATCGGCGAACGGCGTGAATTGCTGCTTTCGCTCGCCTCGGAGATGGAGAGACGAGCGCCGGAATTCGCGGCGCTGTTAACGAAAGAGCAGGGAAAGCCGTCAAATCAGGCAATGTTTGAGTGCCTGGGATGTGCATACATCGCGCGTGGCATTTCGCAGTTCACCATCGAATCGTCTGTGTTGCAGGACGACGAGACGAAGCGTGTAGTGGAGTATCGTCAACCGCTGGGCGTGGTCGCGGCAATCACGCCGTGGAATTTCCCGCTCATTCTTCTGTTCAATAAGTTGGCGCCGGCACTTCTGGCGGGTAATACGTTGGTCATAAAGCCGGCACCGACGACTCCGCTGACGAGTCTCCTTCTCGGCGAGGTGTGTGCCGACATTTTCCCGCGGGGCGTTGTGAACGTTATTGCTGACGCGAATGACCTCGGTGCGGCCCTGACTCAACACCCGGACGTCGCAAAGATTGCCTTCACCGGCTCAACGGCAACGGGGATGAAGGTGATGAGCAGCGCTGCAAGCGGCATCAAGCGGGTGACGCTCGAGCTCGGTGGAAATGACGCCGCGCTGGTGCTCGAGGATGCAGACGTCGCCGAAACCGCTCGCAAGGTGTTTGACGGAGCGATGCTCAACGCCGGTCAGATTTGCGTGGCCATTAAACGTGTGTATGTCCCTGACGAGATGTACGACGCGTTTTGCGCTGAGCTCGCACGGCTCGCGATTGAGATGGTGGTTGGCGATGGAGATGCCCCTGCAACCCAGTTGGGCCCCATCCAAAACCGGGCACAGTTTGAAAAGCTCTGTGACCTGCTTGCGGTTTCGCGCCGCGAAGGCAATGTTATCGCGGGCGGGGAGCCTCTCGCCCGGGCCGGCTACTTTATTCCTCCGACGATTGTTCGCGACATTCCGGACTCTGCCGAAATCGTGCAGGAGGAACAGTTCGGGCCCATCCTTCCGGTCCTGAAGTATTCGGACGTATCCGATGCCATCCGTCGAATCAACGAAAGCAAGTACGGCCTCGGCGCTACGGTGTGGGGGAAGTCGGTTGCTCGCGCGGAAGCGGTGGCGTTGTGCATCGACTCGGGCTCCATCTGGGTAAACAAGCACATGGACATTGCTCCGAACCTTCCTTTCCGCGGATTTAAACAATCCGGCTTGGGCGCGGAACTTGGGCAGGCTGGCTTGGATGAGTACACGCAGGCGAAGGTTGTGAACGTCGCACGCGGTTAACTCCACGCGCGGCTGCTGAACGTCCAGGCTGTCCAGGAAGGGATGGCCTGGGGCCCGGAAGCTCTGTCGCTCTTAACTTAGGGAGGCATGGCTCATCCAGTGCAACGAACAAAGATGTCGAACGGGTAATAAAAAACGCGAGGGAACTCATGTCAGCCAGTATCATCGCCAGCCCCCAGTCTGGCAAAAATAAACATCGTTTGGGCTGGGCCGTGATGACGGTCTTTGCCTTTTTGACTGCAATCTACACGTTGATTTTCCTCTTCGGAAATCCACCGGGCGACCCCGTCGTGAAGCAGAAGATGCTGTCTTCACCGCTCGGATATATTCACGTCCTCGGCGGCATGTTGGCGATGGTAATCGGCCCATTTCAGTTCTTGGGGGCGTTGCGACGTCGCCACGTGAAGTTGCACAGATTACTCGGAAGTATTTATCTCACAGCGGTAATGCTTAGTGCCTTGTGCGCGTTTCAGTTGACTTGGGGTTCGCTGGCGAACATCTATGGCGATGTTGGATTTGCTCTGCTGGCTACGGCATGGTTGCTGACGGGTATTCAGGCATTTCGCGCAATTCAGGCTCGTGACTTCCAGTCGCATCGCCGCTGGATGATTCGCAACTACTCGTTGACCTACGCTGCTGTAATGCTGCGCTGGCAGCTCCCCGTCTTGATTCTGGCCGGCGGCGTAGAGCCTTCGCTGGCTTTGAGTATTACGGGCTTCTCGTGCTGGATTCCCAACCTGCTCTTCGCTGAATGGTGGATTCGACGCGGTCGAAACATTCCGCCGGTTCCAAGGGTTGCTGCAGTTTCGTGAACCCGGATAGCGGTGTTCTCTATTGGGTTCTGTTGAGTTTGATTTGAGAAGGCCTCCAGGCTTGAGCGGTACATCTGTCCCTGAGTGTTCCAACAAGGCGTGTAGTCCAGTTGGTGTTCGTACGAGAGACGGCCGACGTAGAGCCTGGAGTGTCGGCGGATGCTCGGGCAGGCAAGAACGGCCGAGGAGGTGCGATGTCAGAACATCAATACGTGGCGGGAGATTTTCACGTCACTGTTTTCTCCATTCAACTACGCGATGGCCACTTTCGTGCTGGGGTCGTTGTCAGGAGAGTTGGAAAATTTCAGCCGCTGCATCGGAAGGAGCTGTACGACCAGTGCTTCACGACTAGGTTAGCTGCAAGAGAGCATGGCGAAGTGTACGCGGACAACTGGTTAAGACACCCGTCCTGAGGGCTAGGGAATCCACCATGGGAACGCTCTCGCCTGGTTGCTGGG
Organism: Pandoraea pnomenusa; assembly: GCF_040391475.1. Taxonomy (GTDB): domain Bacteria; phylum Pseudomonadota; class Gammaproteobacteria; order Burkholderiales; family Burkholderiaceae; genus Pandoraea; species Pandoraea pnomenusa_C. The sequence goes on from NZ_JBEBXS010000002.1 coordinate 329,963, forward strand.
GTCTTGCATGGCGCCAACCTTACCGCCGGCACCGCAGTGCTTCCGTTGCGCTCTAAGGAACTTCGAATTTCGCGCGAGAATGGCCTTGGCTTGCCCAACCATCAAAAGGGCAAGCCAGTCTACGCTCGAGGTTCACCTTCACAATGCCGCTCAATGCAGATACATCCGCGTAAGCGTGGAGTGGTTCTTTGGCAACCAGGGAGCGCTGCTGGGTGAGCATCTCCCGTCTGAGACAGCTCGCGCCGTGCGGAGCGACGTGTGCCCTCATTTGGGAACGATTGGCGAGGTGCAGCGGTTCTTTGGGGAGATGCTTCGGAGAAGCTGCAGCGTGCTGAGCAATGAGGCGCTTCGCGTGCGAGGCCAGGGTTGTCTCAGACCCGCGTGTCATGGGGTTGAGCCTCCCCGAGCGTTGGATTACCGAGATTACAAAGATTATAAAAGATTAGGAGCTGTGGATATCCACACAAAACGCCCACTACTTTCTGCTAGATTTTTTCGTGGCCGAGGGGCAATTTACTACGCACGGCAAGCTGGGCTACTACGGACGGCAAGTAAACGTACTATGGACGGCAAGTAAAACTACTACGGACGGCAAGTGAGTGGTGATGGTTATCACCAAATTTGGTGCCCTCCAGAGAGGCATTGCCACGGCCGCCTGCCGCCGGCTCACTCTTCGTCTGCAGCCGCGGCTTGGTATGCCTCTATCGCAGCTTGTTGCTCGGCTTGATACGTCAGCACCGAGTCTCTGCTCACGAAGCTGTTGTTCCCGGTTACGTGGTGCAGCTTGAGTTTGCCCTGGTCGATGAGCTTGGCGATGTGCGGCCTGGATACGAACAGTACCTTCGCCACATCCGCCATGGACATGAACTCGTCGTCTCTAGGGCTTGGACTGCGTTCTCGAATCGACTTCCTCTCGCTGGTCGACATGGTGGTGTCCTTTGTGGCCGATATACGATTCGAGCCTAGACTAAGCGAGCGGAAGCAACGAGCAGCGGCTACATATCGGGAGGGTCATCGTAGTACCCGACCAACACGAACAGTGCAGTGAACTCGTGCGCGCATCCTTCGCGAACGAACTCTTGGTGGACGGTCTTCGTGCCAACCGCGCATACCCCCATGGTTAACCTGGTCGATTCGCACTTCGGGAAAAGCTAATTCGCCGTGCGAACAACGCGGGACTTCCATTCATCCGAGTCCATCGTGGTACCCCCGTTTACATCCAGCAGTTTTACGACATTTCCTTTTCAGACGCAAAAAGTTGGCCCACGCCACGAAAGACCTGGCTTCTCGGACGACGCCTGAAGAAGCCTCGCGCGCCATTCGTTCTTCGCGCGCGCCGCACTGCGGCTTTGACCAAATGTCCCAGCTGTTGTGATGGTAGTCTGAGAATCTCTTCAACCGCATTCGGTGGAAGTACACATACCATGTGCGAGAGCCGAATAATCGCCGTGCGGGTGTTGGTATCGAGGGTTCTGATAGGTCGTCGAGCCCCAATGCGGCGGTAGCGAATGGAGGCGCCGTTTCCTCCACCAAGACGCATATATGTGACGCCGAGGCCGGATACCGGGACACACGTTGCGGTGGGACATCTCATCCGCAACATCTTTCCAGCTTTCGCTCGCTTATATGGTGTTGTCATTTACGGCTCCATCCAGCGGGCCGGGGGGAGGAGTCCGTACGCTAGGAGCTCCCCGGAGAACCGGGAGGGATGAAGCTGCGGTCGGTGGGCGCACGTCTTGCGTAATCAATCACGCTGTCAGTGACATCCTGGTGCATTCGCACGTCGTTTATCGAGCACCACTGGTCCCAAACATAACGCGCGTCCGCCGAGTCTCCTGGGCTTCCAAGCAGGTGGTAGACCCGACCTGACCGAGTGACGCCGCGCATCGATGTCGCATCGAATTCTTGGATGGCTGAGCTGACCCTGCCGGTGAAGTCTCGCGAGTCAGCGCCAACAAAGTGACGCGTTCCTGCGTCGATTTCAACAATCTTCCATTGCACGAGCGTTACGCTAGGCTCCGCATCGACTGTCCAGCACATCCATAGCGGCATGGCGGCCTCCACGGCGGCAACCTTGTTTTTCGCCGGAACGAGGCTTGGGTGCCGCAAAAAACAGACGAAAATATGTCCGCTTTTATTCTAGGAGATGGTGCTGAAATGGCAAGCGGACGACGGTCTCGGTTCGTCCGTCACGAGCGTTGTAGGGCCAAGGATTGGCCGACCGCTATCAGGTCGTCGTAATCAATAAATCGGTCAAGGCTCAAGCTACCTAGTGCAAGGATGCACTGGAGGAACTCGGGGAGCGAGATGGTGCCTTGGTCGATGTGCGCGGCTAGGGTTTTTTCGCTGAGGCTCGCGCCGAGCTGAACCATGCGCTGCGTGAGCTCGTCGACCGTTAGTGCTGGGTGCCTGGATAATTCGACTTCAAGAACCGCAGCAGCGCGGCGTTCCCAGCTGTCTCGGAGGGCAAAGGCGTTGAGCCACAGTCGGGGTACCGTCGAATTTGTGACCTGCAGAATCTGAAGCAGCATTGATAGCTTCACTCGACCTCGCGTCACGCGTAGAGCAAGTGAGCGTTCGTTTTCGATGGCGCCGACGGATTGTAGTGCCGTAGCTAGTTCGGCATATCCCATCCCCTTGCGCGCGAGAATGACTCGAATGACGCGAGCAGCCATATCCGCCCAAGTGGTATCGACCTGGCTCACAGGGTCCATTGCAGTCGTGAAGTGCCGAAGTTAACTGAAGTATAAATTGCCGAAATTTATCACCCATTGCAACGCTCAGATGACGCATAGCGTGAAATCAGGGGCGATGTCAGTGAATTCTACTGTTTGAACGAGAACGTGGGACTTGCAGCAATGGGCTGTACAGCTGTCCCCGTTATACGTCCGGTTCCAAAGCACCATTGTGACAAGACTTATGCCGGTCAAGAAAAGCGCCGCCGCCAAATCCAGAGCCGAGACACAAACTCCACTTCTGAAGGACACGTCATTGGTAGACCCTGCTGCCTGGCATTCCCATGTTGCACGTCCCGCTCCATCAAAATGGTACGTGGACCAAGCAGGTTGTGAAGCATTGCTAAGCGTCAGAGTCCACATAAGTGGTGCGGCACATAGTTGGGCTATATCAACGCGTGCTTAACTTTTTAAATGCTTCGCCCGCAGTAGGCAACAGCCAGTCGTCATTCGCGATACCTCCATGCTGGCGTTTGCCAAACCGCTTCGGCGTCGTCTCTTTGTCGTAAAGCAGCAGGCCTCTTCAGTTCTTTGGTGACGGGAAATAGGAGGCACCGTGGCAGCTCACTCGGCCGCGCCTGTCCACCGTTAGAAGTAGAAGCGTTTGTATAAATATTTGGTAGGTATACTACGGAAAAAAAGTGGTATATCGAAAAACAGAAAAACTTGAGGCCAGACAATGAAAGCGCTGAGGGCACAGATTGAGCTGTTGGTCGGGGATTTGAGGCAGGTTACCAAGTGGAGGCGGATGGCTGACTTTGCTGGGGAAAACGGGTTGCCTGTGACGCGGACTTGGGCTCCGTTTCTCGAAATGGTTTTTGAGAAGTACACCAGCAAAGCAGACTTGCAAGCCGTGGCAGATAAACTGGAGGATTTCTATCGGCATCAGCTTATCTGCTCCGATAGGATGGTCACGTTCTTCCATCCTCATGAAAAGTTCGGAAAGCAACTCTACGCAAAAGTGGAGAATGCTGAACCGATGGAAAGTGCGGCGAGCAAGCATTTTCCGGCGCTCGTTCCCGAAGCGAAACTCAAAACTGACGTCCCGAAAATCCCCACTTTGGTGGGGCGAGGGGCGTCCCCGGACGGGCGAGTTTGCCTTTTCTACTTGTCCGGCAGATTTGTCGAGGAGCGCGAAAAGTACAAGCGGGATGAGGTCGCAGATGCGGTACGGGAAGCATTTCAAGACTTCGACGAGTTCATCGCCGTGAAATTGAAGTTCCGCCAATGCATCGACAGCGTCATCGTTTCACCTGATGGCAGCGTGCAGCTTCGGATGGACCTTCCGACACTGACCAACGTGGACTATGCGGAGATTTGCATTAAGAGCACGCTGGGGCAGTTCCACGGCGACTTCAGTGGAGCCAAGGGTGAGCCTCTGGTCGGGGACCGCGTGAACCTGTTTAACGCCATCGGAAATATCTACAGGACGACCGGGCTGGGCCGGGTCAGCGAGCTGGGTTTCGAGACGCCGACCGATTCCGTCAAGGTAGAAAAAATGCGGAACAAGGACTCGGATTTGCGCGAGGAGTTGTATCATAAAGCGGGTAAGGTCGGCCTAAAGAACTTGGCAGAAATCGTTCCTTACCGTCTGGCGGTGCGCTTCCAGTCGCAAGTTGGGAAGCACCCTGTTGAACTGTCTCTCCCCGGGTCGTTCCGTGAGTTGGCGAAGGCAACTCAGCGGCTAGAAATGGCAGCCGTGAGCGGATGCGTGCTCGAGGACGACTTCAGTACGATAGTGCAGACCCTCCTCAAGCATGTTTAACCTTGATATGAACAGAGCCGACGCAATAAAGCGAGTTCAGGTGGTTTGGGAGGACACTCCTGCCGCCACGCTATGCGTCGCGATTGTTGACGCAATCGCGGGGGGGGTCCTCGAGCGTCTCACATTCGGTCAACTGTATCTACTCGCAAAGAAGAGTAAAGCCGCGGACGCTGATATTGCTCGCGCGCTTCAGTATCTTACGGGGAGCGATTTGCATCTGCTCGATACTGAGTTCGAGTTTATCGACGAGAACGAGGAAACGTTCTACTTCGATTCCGAAGAGATAGGTGTCGCGAGCCGCGAAGGTGCGCTGTTTCATCCAGAGACAGGCGACTCCATCGAGAATTATAAGGACCGGCTCTTTCCGACATTTGTGCCCTCCTCGTTGGCGAAGGAAATTTCGTCGAATGAGTGAGCTCAGCTATGTACTTCCGACAGGTGAGGGTGACCGTCCTGTCAGTCTGAAGGGTTATGAGGCGCTGATAGCGTTGGCTGCCGGCGGCAATCGGATGGCTCGCCGGGTGACGACCGACACCCACGAAGAGTTTTTGAATGTCCTGTACGAGGACCTGGACGAGATTATCTGCGACTTGGAGGGGCGGAAAAAATATTTCGCCGACTCGAGCGAAGACCAAGTCTCTGATGCCATCGTTGCAAGTTTGAATCAGTACGGGTATTTGGCCAGTCACGACAAAGACCATAGTGGGCACGTCGACATTACCGTTGAGGTCCGCCACAAGCGAAACTTTAAATGGCTCGGGGAAGCCAAAATCGACCATGGCCCGAGTTACTGCTGGGGCGGGTACCTACAACTTACTACGCGGTACAGCGTTGCCCGAAATGGGGCGGATGCTGGAGGTATTTTGATTTATCTGCAGGGCTACGATAACGCCGCAGATAGGTTGGAGAAGTGGGCCGTCTATCTCGAAAATGAAAAGGGAATCACATGCGACCGCACTGACGCCGGAAGACCTGGTTTGGCATTCACGACGTCTGAGATTCATACCGGTACGGGTGTGCCTTATTACATTCGACACATGATTGTGTTCCTGAGACACGACCCTCAGAAATAACTGGGCGTGCCTTTCAACGCTAACACGATTTAGTCGACTTCTTCCCGTCAGACATACTTCGACTAGAGTGAGCTATGCACGCGCTTCTCACGCAGTTAATGGACGATGGTGTTGCGGACCTCGGAGTTGTTTGGCAAGACGAGTCCCCGGCAAATGTGGCAGACGATATCGCTCGTGCCATCTGTGGAGCCCGTTTCGGGGAAATTGAAGTTCTGCGTCCAGTCGACGAGAATGTGCGAGGCGCTAATACATATAGCGGCAACTATGGACGGAACAGCTTCCCTTTGCACACCGACCTCGCCCATTGGCATCGGCCGCCACGGTACGTGATGTTGCGGTGCGTCGAGGGAGCTCCTTCCGTTTCAACGCGAGTCGTTGACCGGCGTAGCTTGTCTCCGTATTTCAAAGAGCATGAACTGCGACGAGCTTTGTTCACGCCTCGCCGTCCCATTGAAGGCAGGCGATGCCTGTTATCTGCATTGGCTGGCGAAGTATTTCGTTGGGACCCGTTATTCCTCTTGCCGAAGAACAAACTGGCTGAAGCCTTGGTTTCGGCGTTGCCGGAGCTCTGCAACGAGTTGCCAGCGAAAGAATTCCTCTTGAACGAAAGCGGACACACCTTGTTGCTCGATAACTGGCGAGTGATGCATGGACGTAGCAGAGTTCCCGCCTCCGAAGCTTCGAGAGTGATTGCTCGCGCATACTTGAGCTGACCATGGCACAGAAAACACCAAACGACTGGGCAAGCGAGACGTTGACGGCGAAGGCGGTTCAGTATGCTGAGCTAATGCTTGAGCAGCCGAGAGACGGGTGGCAATTCGGCTTTTGGTCTGCCTTGTGCCTTGAAATGTTGCTCCGCGCCACCCTGGGTTCCTTCTCTACGGTGCTTCTTGCTGACGCCAAGGACTGGAATAACCTGTTGTTCGCTCTGGACATGAAAGGGAGTTCGGCAAAAATTTCCCCCAAATCGATTGATGCGAGCGAGGTAATTTCCCGGCTAGAACAATTGTTGCCGACGTTCACTCGCGAACTCGCAAATTTTTGCGTAATACACCTTCAGCGAAGGAATGCTGAACTGCACTCCGGAAGTTTGCCATTCGAGGGGCTCTCAACTTCGTCTTGGTTACCTCAGTTCTACGAAGTCGCGAAGGTGGTTCTGACTCGGCAAAACCTTGCATTGTCGGACGTGTTTGGCAAAGACGAAGCATCAACGGCGGACACGCTCATCGAGGCCATCAAGGACGACGCGGCAAAGGCGGTCAAAGGAACCATCAATGCTCACCAAACCATCTGGCAGGACAAGCCAGAGGAAGAGCGCAAGGCGCTCGCTGAGGCTGCCGAAATCAAAAATACCCGAGCCCTTGGCCACCGTGTAAGTTGCCCCGCATGTGGTAGCGTTTCGCTACTACATGGGTCTTCTGCGGGGTCGGAGACTCAGAACTTTAAGGACGGCCTCATTGTGGTTCGCCAACCAATGCTGCCGTCGTCCTTTGAGTGCACGGCTTGTGGGTTGAAAATCGTCGGATACTCGAAACTCAGTGCTTGCGGTCTTGGTGGAACCTTCACATCGACGTCGACATTCGAACCAGTCGATTACTTTGAGGACGACTTTCAGTCTCAATACGCGGCGAGCTTAGAAGAGGATAACAACGAGTGAAGGCCGTCGCTTTTTCGTATCAGATTTGATGCCTGTCGAGAATAACGCGGACACTTTCGGATTGGGTGTTCGTGCTCGAATGGGTATGGCTGCGATACCCGCCCATCGAACCTGCAACGCATTTCGCGCTATACGTTCATTCAAGCGTCGCCACCAGGATGGGCACGCCTCTGCGACAGCGTCGTTGGGTGCATCCCGTTGACTAGGGGGCTATTGGGGCAGGTCTCGTGGTGCGATTTTGAGACTCTATTGCGAGCTGGGCCAAGTTGTGAGGCCTGCTGTTGAGCCGGTTTTGGCACGAACTGCCGTCGCCTTTCGGTGCCGGTTATGGTCGAGTCGACAGCGTAGTCCGCGCTTTGATTGGCTGTGTTGCGAAAGAAGAGTGGAATACGGCACCCTAAAAGGACTGAGACGGCGCACTTTGTGCTGAATATGAGTTTTTACGAAGGCTCTCCGCATAATGCTCTTAGGGAGGTCCACCACGAATACTGTGGGTAAGGGGGCTGGTGCAGACGTTGCGCCAGCCCCCTTTCTGTACCGGACAGGTTCAATTTTATCTGGACAGGTTTAATTCTTTTTTATCAGCATTTCACCAGTTCGTCTCACGCTCCGGCGTCGCCGTGATCTTGTGGATGGAGAGGTCGGCGCCGTAGTACTCCTGCTCGTTGTCGAGGCGCAGACCGACGAGGCGCTTGATCACACCGTAGACCAGATAGCCGCCGGCGAATGCGATCGCCACGCCCATCACGGTTCCCACGATCTGGGAGGTGAAGCTCACGCCGCCCAGGCCGCCCAGCCACGTCTGCCCGAACAGGCCGGCGGCCAGACCGCCCCAGATGCCGCATACGCCGTGCAATGGCCACACGCCGAGCACGTCGTCGATGTGCAGACGGTTCTGCGTCACGGTAAAGAGCTTCACGAACAGCACCCCCGCAACGGCGCCGACAACAAGCGCGCCGAGCGGGTGCATCACGTCCGACCCCGCGCATACCGCCACCAGCCCGGCGAGCGGGCCGTTGTGAATGAAGCCGGGGTCGTCCTTGCCGATCCACATCGCCGCGAGCGTGCCGCCGACCATCGCCATGAGCGAATTCACGGCCACGAGTCCGGAAATGCCGCCGACGCGTTGCGCGCTCATGACGTTGAAGCCGAACCAGCCGACGATGAGAATCCACGCACCCAGGGCGAGGAACGGGATCGACGACGGCGGATGCGCGAGGACTTGCCCTTGCCCGTTGTAGCGTCCGCGCCGCGCGCCGAGGTGCACGACGGCGGCCAGTCCGATCCATCCCCCGACGGCGTGCACGACGACCGATCCCGCGAAATCGTGGAACGGTGCGCCAAACGCCTGCGTGAGCCAGTCCTGAATGCCGAGATGACCGTTCCAGGCGATGCCTTCGAAGAACGGGTAGATCACGCCGACGAGGAAGAACGTCGCCACCGACTGCGGATGGAATTTGGCGCGCTCGGCAATGCCGCCCGAGACGATGGCCGGGATGGCGGCGGCAAACGTCAGCAGAAAGAAGAAGCGGATCAGCTCGTACCCGTTGTGCTGCGAGAGCACGGCGGCGCTCGACCAGAAATCGACGCCGTAGGCGAGCGGATAACCGATGAAGAAGTAGGCGAGGCCCGAGACCGCGAAGTCCGTCAGGATCTTCACGAGGGCATTCACCTGATTCTTCTTGCGAACGGTCCCGAGTTCGAGAAACGCAAAGCCGGCATGCATGGCAAGCACCAGGATCGCGCCGAGCAGCAGGAACAGCACGTCGCCGGGTGTATTGGAATTGGGCATGAATGTGCTCTTTGGTGCAAACGAGAAGAAGAAAGAAGATATGCAAGAGCGATGCCAGCAATTTCCAACCCATTGATTCACTTCGGTGTTTTATTGGATGAAGCGGTCCGGGCATGCGGACTGCACGCGGATGGTGCCGTGCAGTGGCAGGCGTGCGTAAATTTCGTGCGCGTCTTGGGTGGGTGAGGGAAGGGGGCGCGGAAAGGCAAGCCGCTGTCACACGCGATGCGTCGCGCGAACGCGCGGTATAGAATCGAGCGTTCTCTTGGTGCCGGGCCGGATACGCCGGGGCGGTGCCGACACACACTACTGAGGAAACCCCATGATCTTCGAAATTGCCCAGATCCAAGTGAAGCCCGGCAAGGAAGCCGACTTCGAACAAGGTGTCGCCAAGGCGGCACCGCTGTTCAAGGGTTCAAAAGGCTGCCACGGTATGCGTCTGCTCAAGTCCATCGAGGAGCCGACGCACTACAGTCTCGTGGTGACGTGGGAAACGCTGGAAGACCACACGGTTCACTTCCGCGGCTCGGAAGCATTCACGCAGTGGCGCGCGCTCGTGAGCGACAGCTTCGCTGCGCCGCCGAACGTGAGCCACGTGACGGAAGCGCTGATCGGCTTCTAAGTCCGGCAGCAGGCCACGAACACGCGCGGCCGCTCAGACATCGAAAAGCGGCAGCGGAGTGAACCTCCGCTGCCGCTTTTTCATTCAATGGGGATAGGTGAGCGAACCTAGGGTTAACTCGGTGGAGATTGTCAAAAGTTTTCATATAACATGCAAACCAGAAAAGAATGAGATGACGTAACAGGATGACGACCAAGCCCAAAACCCTGACCGAACAAGTCGCCCAGCAATTGCAGGACGCGATTCGGCAAGGGGTCTACCCCGTCGGCACGAAGCTTCCGACCGGCAAGCAGCTTTCCGAAACCTATGGCGTGAGCCAGGCGGTGATCCGCGAAGTGACGGAGCGTTTGCGTGCGCAAGGGCTGATCGACAGCCGACAGGGCGCGGGAGTGACGGTCAAGGCGCGCACGCCGTCGAGCGGGTTCCAGGTGCCCGTGGGGCAGGACGCCGCCGATCTGGCCAGCGTCTACGAGTTGCGTCTCGATCTGGAGAGCACGGCTGCGGCACTGGCTGCGGTGCGTCACACGGACGAAGACATCCGGCGGCTCGCCGGCATTCTCGAGAAGCTCGAAGCGAATCTCTATCACGCGGACAATGGCGTCGAATACGACACCGCCTTTCATGCGGCCATCGCCCGCGCCACGCACAACCGCTATTACGCCGATCTGCTCCAGTATCTGAACCTGCAAATCCGTCAGGTAGTGCAAACGGCGCGCGAGAACACGCTGCGTCACGAAGGATTGGCCGCGCAGGTGCATCAGGAACACGTGGCGGTCTTCAACGCCATCAAGGCACGCGATCCGCTGCTCGCGCGTGCCGCATCGCTTTCGCACTTGTTGCGCGCGTCGGCGCGTCTCGGGCTGACGTTGCCCGGACGCGATGTCATTACCGGCGCGATTGCGCCGACGCGTTGGTAAGTTCGCCCGGCGTTTCCGTCATTCAGCAACGTCGCACTCCCGGCTCATCGACTTCGGCCGCTACCCCCAGCCTTCGCCCCGTAACGCCATGACCATCACTGCCTTCGCCCAACGTCTGATCGACGCCGTCGGTGCCGACAGCGTCTTCACCTCGACCGACGATATCGCCCCCTGGCTGGCCGACTGGCGCGGCATGTACCGCGGGAACGCCCAGGCGGTCGTTCGTCCGCGCACCGCGCAGGACGTCTCGAAGATCCTTGCGCTGTGCCAGAGCACGGCCACCCCGGTCGTGCCGCGTGGCGGCAATACCGGCTTGTGCGGTGGCGCGACACCCGACACGTCGGCACAGAACGTGGTGCTCAGTCTCGATCGCATGAACGCCGTGCGCAGTCTGGACACCATCGCCAACACCCTGGTCGCCGAGGCCGGTTGCATTCTCGAAGATCTGCAACGCACGGCGCGCGACGCCAATCGTTTGCTGCCGCTGAGTCTCGCAGCCGAAGGTTCGTGCCAGCTCGGCGGCAATCTGGCGACGAACGCGGGCGGGGTGAACGTCGTGCGCTACGGCATGACGCGCGAACTGGTGCTCGGTGTCGAAGCGGTGCTGCCGAACGGCGAGATACTCCACGGCCTGCGCACGCTTCGCAAGGACAACACCGGTTACGACCTCAAGCAGTTGCTGATCGGCTCGGAAGGCACACTCGGCGTGATCACGGCCGCCGCCCTGCGCCTGTATGCGCCGACGCCCGTGCGTCAGGTGGTGATCGCGGCAGTCACATCACCGCGTCAGGCGCTGGAACTGTACGAGTTGCTATTTGCAGAGTGTGGTCCGCGCATGCAGGCGTTCGAGTTCTTCACCGGCGAGTGCGTCGATCTCGTGATGGCGCATGTGCCGGGCGTGCGCGCGCCGTTTGGCGAGCGCCACCCGGGCTACGTGCTGGTCGAACTGGCCGATACGGCCGACGAGCAGGCGCTCGCAGCGTTGCTGGAGCGCGTGATCGAGGCAGCCATCGAGCGCGACCTGTGCGCCGACGCCGTGGTGTCGTCCACGCTGGGACAGGTCGAGGAGATGTGGAAGCTGCGTGAGGAAATTTCCGAAGCGCAGCGCGCCGACGGCTTGCACCTGAAGCACGACATCTCTTTGCCGATCGAGGCCATTCCGGATTTCATGACGAGCGCCGAAGCGCGCGTGCGAAGCGTATGCCCGCAGGTGCGCCCGTTCATCTTCGGTCATTTCGGCGACGGCAATCTGCATTACAACCTGTCGCGCCCGGCCGGTGAAGCGAACGACTTCATGGCGAAGCATGGTGAGGCGATCACCGCCGAAGTGCTCGACGAAGTCGCCCGTTACGGCGGCAGCATCAGCGCCGAGCACGGCATCGGGCAACTCAAGCGCGAGTACTTCGCCAAGTACAAGTCGCCGCTGGAATTGCGGCTGATGCGTGAGATCAAGGCCGTGTTCGATCCCGCCGGCATCATGAACCCGGGCAAGTTGCTGTAACCGTTTGTCTTTCTGATCGCGGGGTACGCGCTGCCATGGCGGCCGCCCCGATTTAGCCCCCCGGCGTGAGCCCGACGCATCGATTGTCGCCCTCGCGCCTCCTGAGGAGTCGACATGACTGCAATTCCCGCCGCCGGCGCGCCGCTGTGCCTTGGCCCGCTTCCGGAGATCGATCCGCCCACGTTCGAGGTGCCGTTCGGTGCTGTCGACACGCACGCGCACGTGGTCGCGGCGAGCGACGCGTACCCGATGGTGCCCGAGCGCAGCTACACGCCGCCGCCGGCACCCGAGGACAAGTATCTCGCCATGCTCGATGCCACCGGCATGACCTACGGCGTGCTGGTGCAGATCAGCGTCTACGGCACCGATAACCGTTACATGCTCGAGACGTTGCGCCGCAATCCGGATCGGTTGCGCGGCATCGCGGTCGTCTCGCCCGACGTGACGGATGCAGAACTCGAAGCGATGCATGCCGCAGGGGTTCGCGGCCTGCGCATCAACGTCCTGTTCGGCGGTGGCATCGGTTTCACGGCCATGGAAACGCTCGCGCATCGCATCAAGGACCTGGGCTGGCACATGCAGTTCCTCATGGACGTGAATGCCTTGCCCGAGCTCATGCCGCGCATGACCCGGCTGCCGGTACCGGGCATCGTCGACCACATGGGGCATACGCCGGTAGCGCAGGGGCTGGAGGCGCCGGGCTTCTCGGCGCTTCGCTCGCTCGTGCGCGATCACGGTTACTGGGTCAAGCTCTCGGGCGCGTATCGCATCAGCGAACGCTTTCCGACGTTCGACGACGTCACGCCGTTTGCGCAGGCGTTGATCGAAGACGCACCGGATCGCATGGTCTGGGGCAGCGACTGGCCGCACGTGTCGCTCACGCGCATGCCGAACACGGGCGCGTTGCGCAATCTGCTGCCGCAGTGGGCGCCCGACGCCGATACGCGTCGCCGCATTCTCGTGGACAACCCGGCGCGGCTGTATGGGTTTCCGGAGACGAAGTAATTTCCGCAGTTGACTGAGCACAGACGTTTTCACCACTTTCGGGCGCATCCCGCGCTCATGCAGGACCAGAGAGACAAAGGGGAGGCAAGATGGATTGGTATCGCCAGATGAACAAGACCGAGCGGCGCACGTTTATCGCCGCGTTCGGCGGCTGGGCGCTCGACGCGCTCGACTTCATGGTGTTCACCTTCGTGATCACGACGCTGATCACGATTTTCAATATCGACAAGGCGCAGGCCGGCATGCTGGCCACCGTCACGCTGTTGTTCTCCGCCATCGGTGGCTGGCTGGCGGGCGTGCTGGCGGACCGCTATGGTCGTGTGCGCATTCTGCAGGCGACCATTCTGTGGTTCTCGGTGTGCACGATCCTGATCGGCTTTGCACAGAATTTCGAGCAGATCTTCGTGCTGCGTGCGTTGCAAGGGCTGGGCTTCGGCGGCGAGTGGGCCGTGGGGTCGGTGCTCATGGGCGAGATCGTACGCACCGAGTATCGTGGCCGCGCCGTCGGTACGGTGCAGAGCGGCTGGGCCATCGGCTGGGCGGTAGCGGCGCTGTGCTACACGGTGTCGTTCTCGCTGCTGCCGGAGGAGTACGCGTGGCGCGCGCTGTTCTGGATCGGTGTGATCCCTGCGCTGTTCGTGCTGTTCATCCGCAAGCACGTGCCCGAGCCTGAACTGTTCGAGCGCACGCGCAAGCAGGAAGAAGCCGCCGCCAAGCGCACGTCGGCATGGGCGATCTTCTCGCCGGCGCTGATCAAGACCACGTTCCTCTCGGCACTGCTGTGCACGGGCGTGCAGGGCGGTTACTACGCGGTGACGACGTGGCTGCCGACGTTCCTGAAGACGGAGCGTCATCTGTCGGTCATCGGCACGGGCGGATACTTGCTCGTGATCATTCTGGGCTCGTTCATCGGCTATCTGACGGGCGCGTATCTGACCGACCGGCTTGGGCGTCGCGCGAATCTGCTGATCTTCGCCGTGCTCTCGGGCGTGAGCATCTACGCCTACACGCAGTTCCAGTTGAGCAATGACCAGATGCTGATCCTCGGCTTCCCGCTGGGTTTTGCGGCGTCGGGTATCTTCAGCGGCATGGGGGCCTATCTGACGGAACTGTTCCCGTCGGCGGTACGTGCCAACGGGCAAGGCTTTGCGTACAACTTCGGACGCGGCATCGGCGCGCTGTTCCCGAGCCTGGTCGGCTATCTCGCGAAGACGAGCGGACTGGGCACGGCAATCGGCATGTTCGCCGGGGGCGCGTATCTGGTGGTGCTGATTACGGCATTGCTGTTGCCCGAGACGAAAGGGCGCGAAATCGAGTAAGTTCATAGGTTCGCGGATGGCGGGCGCCGTAGCGACAGCGTGCCATCCGGTTTTTCTGAATCAAGGGAGTTCCGCATGAAGATCCTGGTACCGGTCAAACGGGTAGTGGATTACAACGTAAAGGTTCGG